>JBFWRR010000022.1:0-52775 GCA_050248815.1 Pseudonocardia sp.
GGTCGGCACGCTGCCGCGTCCGAACGGGGCGCCGTCCGGACGGCCGGACGGGCCTGCCGAGCGGGGCGCTGAACCGGGGGACCGGTGCGGCGCCGCCGAGCCGGGCAGACCACCGGGGTGGGGCGCGTCGGGACGCCGATCGCGCCCTGCCGCGCCCTGCCCCGCCCCGCTTCGCGTGATGGTCGTGGGGCTGACGGTCGAGGGCCGCGGGAGGAGGTCCGCTCCCTTCGGTGCGCCGGGTGCTGGGAGTGTGCCGAGCGATGGTGCCGCGCCGGCAGAAGTGCCCGGCGCAACGGCTCCCGGCGGGATGGCGGGTCCGGGTGGGGCGGGCGGGACACCGCCGGGCGGCCCGGGTGCGGTCCGGGCGGCCTCCGCCGGTACGACGGCGGCGGGCGTCGGTAGGCCGGACGCTCCGACCGGGCCGGTACCCGGCGCAGTGGGAGCACCCGAGGTTCCTCCCACTGCGCCGGGTGCGCCTGTCTCCGGTTCGGGCGGTGGCGCGAAGGCGGCGAAGCCGCTGCCGAGGTTGGCATTCGTGTTGTCCTGGTAGAGCCGCATCTCCGTACGGGCGTGGGTCTGGGCGGCCTGGTACTCCGTGGCGTCCGCGGCGATGTAGGAGTCCACGCGGCCTTCGAGCCAGTGGCCCCCGACGAAGGCACCCGCGCCCTTCGCCACCTCGGCGAGCGCACCCGACAACGTGAACCCGGGGTCCGCCGAGGCGATCTCGCGCAGCGCGCGCCCGGCGTGGCCGTTCTGGCCGAGCAGCGCCTCGGCCGCCCGCTCTGCTTCGGCCGCGGCGGCGCGCCCGGGTTCGGCGAGAGCGCGCAGGTGCGCGGCCGCGGCGTCGGCCGCCATGCCGGCGTGTGCGGCCTGGGCGCGGCTGACGACGCGCTGCACGGCGTCGTGGGCCTCGGCGAATCTCCGGGCGAGGTCCCGGTAGAAGCTCGCGGCATCGTCGAATGCGCCGGGCCGCTGGTCGACGACGACCGGGTCGCGCACCTGCTCCAGCGTCATCTGGTCCACGGGCAGGTGGGTCTGCTGGTAGGGCTGGGTCATGGGGTGCTCCCGGGAGTCGGTGCCGTCAGCGCAGCGGGGGCAGGTTGGCCAGGACGGCGGAGCCGATCTCGCGGGCGAGTTCGCACGCCGTGCGATCGGGGGCGAAACGGGACCCGACGCCTCCACTGACGATGAGCAGCTGGTCGTCGGCCACCCCGATGGTGATGGCGCAGATGTTGGAATCCTCCTGGTCTTCCTGGACGGTGGGGTAGCCGTCGAGGGTGCCGGGGATGAAGTCGCTACCGGGCAGGTCGCGGTTGCGATAGAGGCGGTCGAGCCCGCCGATCTCCCAGCGGTATGCCGAGGTCACCGAGCCGGAGTAGAGGTACCGGGGATGGGTGAGCAGGCAGCGTTCGGTGGTGTCCTGGGTCTCGGTCCTGAGCTGTCTCGGGTCGAAGCCGAACGCGTCGAGCTGGGCGGGGGTGAGCAACGCACACGCCGGGATGTCGCGCAGGTCCTTCGGCGCGGCGACCCGGGGCGCACCGGATGGGAAAGGCCCCTCGGCGCCGCACGCGGTCGCGAGGACGAGCAGGACGAGGACGGCCAGAGCACGGGTGTGCCGGCTCATGCCAGCCGCCGCCGGTTCTCGTCCTCGACCGCCCGGTAGGCGCGCAGCTGCTCGGTCAGCCGATCGGCCGCCTGGTGGAGCTGGCGGTGCCACGCGAGGCAGAAGTCGCGGGCCCGGTCGGCCATCACGTTGGCCTGGGCGGCGGCGTTGCGGCTGACCTCGTCGCCGGCGTGCGGCGCGACGTAGGCGCGCGCGCACCTGGCGGCCTGTTCGTGAACATCTTTGGCAACCAGGCGGAGCTCGTCGATCACCCCCTGCGCGGCGTCGGGTTCGATCCACAGGGCACTCCCGCCGTCGGATCGCGGTCCGACCTCCAGCGGTGGGATGGGTGGTACGAGCGGGTGAGACGGCTCGTCCGGTTGGGTCATGACGGTGATCGTCGCACCCGCCCCGGCCCGCCCGAGGCGAAACGGACAGATCCGCTCGATCGACGGATGCCGGCGAGCTGCTCGCCCGCCCGGCATCCTGCGCCCGGCCCGGGTGGCAGGCTGGCGCCATGACCTCCGACGGCCTCTTCGAGCTGGACGAGCCGGCACCGCAGGCCCCCGCGGCGGCCCCGGCCGCGACCGCCCCGCTCGCCGTCCGGATGCGGCCCCGCACGCTGGAGGAGGTCGTGGGGCAGCGCCACCTGTTGAAGCCGGGTGCGCCGCTTCGACGGCTCGTGGAGGGCGGCGCCCCGGCCTCCGTCCTGCTCTACGGCCCGCCCGGCACCGGCAAGACCACGCTCGCGCGGCTCATCGCGGGCACCGGGCGGCGGTTCGTCGCGCTGTCGGCGCTCTCGGCCGGGGTGAAGGAACTGCGCGCGGTCATCGAGGAGGCCCGGCGCCGCCTGGACCGCCTCGGCGAGCCGACCGTCCTGTTCATCGACGAGGTGCACCGCTTCTCCAAGACCCAGCAGGACGCGCTGCTCGGGGCGGTCGAGGACCGGGTCGTGCTGCTGGTCGCGGCAACGACGGAGAACCCGTCGTTCTCGGTGGTCGCGCCGCTGTTGTCGCGGTCGCTGGTGCTGCGCCTGGAGTCCCTCGACGACGACGAGGTGCGCGCGCTGCTGCGCCGCGCCGTCGCCGAGCAGCGGGGCCTGGACGGTGCGGTGGAGATCGCGCCCGAGGCGGAGGACGCGCTCGTGCGCCTGTCCGGCGGCGACGCCCGGCGCGCCCTCACCGCGCTGGAGGCCGCCGCGGACGGCGTGCTCGCCGGGGAGGGCCGCGTGGTCGACGTCGCGGCGGTCGAGCGGGCCGTCACCGAGGCGACCGTGCGCTACGACCGGGCGGGCGACCAGCACTACGACGTCATCTCGGCGTTCATCAAGTCGATCCGCGGCTCCGACCCGGACGCCGCGCTGCACTACCTCGCCCGCATGATCGTGGCCGGGGAGGATCCGCGGTTCATCGCGCGCCGCCTCGTCGTGCACGCCTCGGAGGACGTCGGGCTCGCCGACCCGACGGCACTGCCCGTGGCCGTGGCCGCGGCCCAGACGGTGCAGCTGATCGGTATGCCCGAGGCCCGCCTCGCGCTCGCCCAGGCCACGCTGCACCTGGCGACGGCACCGAAGTCGAACGCCGTGATCGCGGGGATCGACGAGGCGATGGCCGACGTGCGCGCCGGCGCGGCCGGGGCCGTCCCGCCGCACCTGCGCGACGGTCACTACGCGGGAGCGCGCAAGCTGGGCAACGCCGTCGGCTACCGCTACCCCCACGACGACCCGGACGGCGTGCTGGCCCAGCAGTACCCGCCCGACGAGCTGGTGGGCCGCGACTACTACCGCCCCACCACCCGCGGCGCGGAGCGCGCGCTCGCCGAGCGGGTGCCGCGGCTGCGCCGGGCGGTACGGGGCGAGTGAGCCGGTGGTGTCGATCCGGGCGGTCCGGCTCCGTTCTCGAAGCTGCTCGCGGCCCTGCGGTGTGATCGAGTAGGTGGTGCGTGATCGGCGCCCGACACAGCTCGTCCGGGACCGGATCGGTCCGTTCGTCGGCACGCCCGGACTGCCCATGCGGGAGATCACGCACCCACCCCGGCGCACACGACCGCCTGCGACGCGGTCCGCCGCCGCCACCCTGCACCGGGGTCGGCGTCGGGAGCCCAGGAGTTGCCGAAACGGCAAGAGAAGGTGCGCCCGCCACTCTGGACGGTGCACGCTCGGAACCATGACCGACACGACCGCGCAGGCCTTCTGGGACGACCGCTACCTGGCGAACGAGCGGGTCTGGAGCGGGCGGGTCAACCCCGTCCTCGCCACCACCGTGGCGGACCTCCCGCCCGGGCGCGCCCTCGATCTGGGCTGCGGCGAGGGCGGGGACGCCGTCTGGCTCGCCCGCCACGGCTGGCACGTCACGGCGGTGGACGTCTCGGGCGCGGCGCTGGAGCGGGTCGCCGCGGTCGCCGCGCAGGAGGGCGTCGCCGACCGGGTCGACGTCGAGCGCCATGACCTCGACGTCACCTTCCCGGCGGGGGAGTTCGACCTGGTCTCCGCCCAGTTCCTGCAGTCCCCGATCCCGTTCGGCCGCGAGGAGGTGCTGCGCCGGGCCACCGGTGCCGTGGCGCCGGGCGGAGTGCTGCTGGTGGTGGCGCACGCCGAGCCGCCGCCGTGGGCCTGGCGGCACGAGCACGCGGAAGGGGTGACGCCGCATGCGCCGGTCTTCCCGACCCCCGGCGGCGATCTCGCCGCCCTGCGGCTGGGGGAGGGCTGGACGGTGCTGCGGGCCGAGACCGCGGGCCGCGAGGCCACCGGGCCGGACGGGGAGACGGGCGAGCTCGTCGACTCCGTGGTGCTCGTGCGCCGCGACCGGCCAGGTCAGGGTGAGGGGAAGACGAAGCGGTAGCCCTGCTGCTGCAGCCACGGCAGCAGCAGCTCCAGCGCGGCCATCGTCTGGTCGCGGTTGCCCCCGCCGTCATGCAGCAGGATCACCGCGCCGGGACGCACCTTCTGCTGCACCTCCGTGACGATCGCGGCGGTCCCCGGGCGGCGCCAGTCCCGGGGGTCGATCGTCCAGCCGAGGGGCTGCATTCCGCCGTCGGCGGCGATCCGGGCCACGTCGGGCGACCAGTTCCCGGCCGGCGCGCGGAAGTAGGGGACGTGCACGTCCGCGACCGCCCACATCGCGTCGCGGGTGCCGAGGATGTCCTCGCTGATCTGCGCGGGCGGACGGGTGCGCAGCTCCTCGTCGTGGGCACGGGTGTGGTCGCACAGCCGCATTCCCGCATCGGCGACGGCGTGCACGAGATCCGGATGCGCGCTGACCTGCCGTCCGACCACGCAGAACGTGGCGACGGCGCCGTGCTGGCGGAGCAGGTCCAGCACGCGCGGGGTGTAGCGCGGATCGGGTCCGTCGTCGAACGTCAACGCGACGACGCGGTCGCCCGGGGCGGTCCCGGCGACCTCGGTGAGCACGTCGGCGCTGACGGGCGCGGTCGGTGTGGGTGAGGTGGCCTGCGGTGCGATCGGCGCCGTCGTGGACGGCAGGAAATGGCCGAGCACGCCGAGCATCGCAGCGGCCAGGTAGATGCCGGGTAGCGAGCGCCGGTCGAACCGGCGCGGTGCGATGCGCAGCACACCCACCTTCCTAGCCGTTGGACACGCCGAGGCGGCAGTGACACGCCCGGGTGAATCCGAGCCGGTCACCGCCGCCGCGGGATCGTCACGCCTGGCTGCGCTCGGTGGACGGTTGGGTGGGGGTCTCGGCCGGTGGCTCCGCCGGGACCTGCGCGGTCTTCCCGTTACCGGTGTGCGTGCGGACCCCGGTCGTGGGGTGCGGCTTCACGGGGAAGAAGAAGCCGTCGCCGTAGGTGCGGGTGCCGAACTCGATCGAGGCCTCCACGGCCTCACCCGCCCGGGTCCCGCGCAGGATCAACGGGTCGTTGCGCAGGTCCTTCGCCAGCGCGACGCAGAGCAGCACCATCACCACGGCGAACGGCGCCGCCATGATGATCGTGATGTTCTGGATGCCGGTGAGCGCGGTGCCCTCACCGCCGCCGACGATGAGCATGATGGCCGCGATCGCGCCCATCACCGCACCCCAGAAGATCACCACGCCGCGCGACGGGTAGATCGAGCCGCGGTGCGACAGCGTCCCCATGACCATGGACGCGGCGTCGGCGCCGGAGACGAAGAAGATGGCCACGAGCAGCATCGCGACGATGCTGAGGAACCCGCCGACGGGCAGCGTGTCCAGCAGCCCGAACAGCTGGCCCTCCGTGGACAGCGCCGCGAGGTCGGTCCCGGTGCGCTGGGCGTTGATCGCGGCCCCGCCGAAGATGCAGAACCACAGCAGGCTGACCAGGCTCGGGATGAGCAGCACGCCGACCACGAACTGCCTGATCGTGCGCCCGCGGCTGATCCGCGCGATGAACATGCCGACGAACGGCGTCCAGGAGATCCACCATGCCCAGTAGAAGACCGTCCAGCCGGCCAGCCACTCGGCGGTGGCGTCCCCACCGGTGGCGGCGGTCCGGGCCGCCATCTCGGCGAGATCACCGAAGTAGGCGCCGATCGACGACGGGATGAGGTTGAGGATCAGCACCGTGGGGCCGAAGACGAACACGAACACGGCCAGGATGGCGGCCAGCACCATGTTGATGTTCGACAGCCACTGGATGCCCTTCGCGACGCCGGTGACCGCGGAGAGGATGAAGGCGATCGTCAGCACGACGATGATCGTGACGAGCAGGATCTCCCCGACGTTGTCCATGAACCCGCCCGCCATGAGCCCGCCACCGATCTGCAGGGCGCCCAGGCCGAGCGAGGCCGCGGAGCCGAACAGGGTCGCGAAGATCGCGAGGACGTCGATGGTCCGGCCGAGCGGGCCCTCGGTGCGCCGCTCGCCGAGCAGCGGCGCGAACGCCGCGCTGATGAGCTGGCGGCGTCCGCGCCGGAACGTGCCGTAGGCGATGGCGAGCCCGACGACCGCGTAGATCGCCCACGGGTGCAGGGTCCAGTGGAAGAGGGTGGTGGCCATGGCGACGTCCAGGGCCGCCGGGGACTCGGGCGGGACGGTGCCGGGCGGTGGGTCGGTGAAGTGCGCGAGCGGTTCGGCGACGCCCCAGAACATCAACCCGATCCCCATGCCGGCGCTGAACATCATCGCGATCCACGACACCGTCCGGAACTCCGGCATCTCGTCGTCGCGTCCCAGGGGCACGCGACCGTACTTCGAGAACGCGAGCCACAGGGAGAAGATCACGAAGCCGCTGGCGGCGAGTACGAACGCCCAGCCACCCCCGGTCATCACGGCGCCGAGGATGCTCGACGCGACTGAACCGAGCGACGGCGCGCTCACCACGCCCCACACGATGAAGGCGAGGACGAGGACGGCGGAAACCCCGAAGACGACTCGGTCGACCGGGTATCGCCGCTCGCAGAGGGGCTGGTCCTCCGGTCCGGGTTCTGCCGATGGTGTGTCCGTTGGCCGGTCCTGGATGCTCATCGCTCCCCCAAGGAGTGCCGAGGTCGGTGACGGGTCGTCATCGACCGACAAAGGACGCGCCGCGACCGGGTCAAGGGCCGCCGGTTCCGATCACGATGAGTGCGCGTCCGGGCGCCGTCAACCGGGAGATGCGGAATTGGAACTCCGGGGCGGAGGGATGATCGCCGCGAGCGCCCGCTCCAGCCCCCCGTCCCCGACGGACACGACGATCAGCGGCAGGTCCATGAAGGACGCCGCGGCCTGCGCCGCGGCCCGCCGCTCGGGCGTGGGCTCCTGTGCGAGCCAGACGGCCCGGCGGTAGTGGCCGAAGTAGTCCGGCTTCAGCTCGGGAAACCGGTCCAGCCCCAGCTCGGTGACCACCGACCGCTCGAACGTGGCGGCCAGGTAGTCGGTGAGCAGGTACGTGCCCGGCTCCTCGGCCAGCAGCTCCTGCACCCGCCGCTGGCCGGCGAACACGTCGTAGCAGTGGGCGCCGGGCAGCCGCGCGACGCCGAGCCTCGTGCACACGTCGTCCAGGGCGCCGTAGGTGCCGCAGTCGGCGTAGGCGACGGCGACGGCACCGTAGGCGCCCAGCCGTTCCACGGCGTCCTCGACGGCGCGGGCGATCCGCGCAGGCCGGTTGTGCAGCAGCGGCGGCAGCGGGTGGACGTCGACGGGCCAGCCGCGGCGCTGCGCGACGGCGTGCACGTGGCGGGCGAGCGCGCCGCACGCCACCACCGCGACCCGGTCAGACCGGGAAGGAGAGCTGATCGACGAACCGGTCGTTGAAGTCGGCGCGATCGGAGAGCTCGACATAGTGCACCCCCTCCAGCAGGGCGGTGGCCGCCGCGCGCTCGCGCACGGACAGCAGGGCCATCTTCGCGCCCTCGCCCGCGACGTTGCCCGCGCTGACGATCCGCAGCACCGACACGTCCGGGACCAGGCCGATCCGCACGGCGCTCGCGGGGGAGAGGTAGCTGCCGAAGGAGCCGGCGAGCAGCACCTGGGCGACGTCGGCGTCGGTCAGGCCGTGTTCCTCGAGCAGCAGCCGCCAGCCCGTGGAGATGGCGGCCTTGGCGAACTGCAGCTCGCGGACGTCGCGCTGGGAGAGGTAGACGGCCCCCGCCATCCCGTCGGAGCCGTCGGGGCCGTCGGGGCCGCCCGGCCCGAAGGCGAGCACGAACACCCGCTCCTGGCCGACCTGGCGCAGCCGGTCGGCCAGCCCGGGCGACACCCCGGGGGCGTCCGCTGCGACCAGCCGCCCCGACGGGTCCAGCAGTCCGGCCGCCACCAGCGACGCGACGGCGTCGACGAGCCCCGAGCCGCACAGCCCCAACGGCTCGACATCGCCGATGACCTGCAGTGCGACGTCGTCGTCGCTGATCTTCACGCCCTCGATGGCGCCCGGTGCCGCCCGCATCCCGCACCGGATCGCGGCGCCTTCGAACGCCGGTCCGGCCGGGGCGGCGGTGGCGAGCAGCCGCTCACCCGCCGCGAGGACGATCTCGCAGTTGGTCCCGACGTCGATGAACAGCCGGATGCGCCGGTCGCGGTCCATGCCCGAGGCGAGCGCGCCCGCGACGATGTCGCCGCCCACGTACGCGCCGAGCGCCGGGAACACGAACGCGCGCGCGCCGGGGTGCACGCGCACGCCGAGATCGGCGGCGGTGAGCCCCTCGAACGTCCGCGAGGCCATCACGAACGGGGCCACCCCCAGCGGCTCCGGGGCGATGCCCAGCGCCAGGTGCACCATCGTCGCGTTGCCCGCCAGTGCGATCTCGTAGACCTCGCCGCGGTCCACGTCGCCCTCGGCGCACACCTCGGCGGCGAGGTCGTCGAGGCAGCCGTGCGCCAGTGCCGAGAGGCGCTCGAGGGCGCCCTCGTCGAGCATCGTGGCGCTGATGCGGGTGATCACGTCCGCACCGAAGGGCTGCTGCGGGTTGAGGACGGACGCGACGGCCACCGGTGTGCCGGTGGCGAGGTCGAGCAGGGTGGCGACGACCGTGGTGGTGCCGAGGTCGTAGGCGATGCCGAAGCGTCGGGCGCTGGTGTCGCCCGGCTCGACGTCGATCAACCGGTCGTCCACCACGATCGCGGTGACCTCGCCGTCGCGTGTCCGCATCGCCGTGGCGAGGTTGCGGACCGCCCGCAGGTCGGCCACGAGCTCCAGGTCGGGCAGGGCATCGCGCAGCCGCTGCAGGTCCGAGCGCTGGTCGGCGAGCGTCGGCTCGGTGAGCGTCACGCACCGCTTCTGGACGGCCGGGCGCAGGATGACCTGGCGCCCGACGCCGACGGTGGCGGCCTTGGGTCGGGTGACCAGCGGCGGTACCTCGACGGTGAGGTCGCCGGTCGCCGCGGCCGTGCACGCCAGCCGCCAGCCCGCCCGCAGCTCGTCGGGCGAGTAGGCCCGCGGATCCAGCCGCGAGACCGCCATCTCGCCCTCGGTGACCCGCATCCGGCACTTGCGGCAGGTGCCGTGCCCGCCGCAGGTGGAGTCGACGGCGATGCCGTTCCAGCTCGCGGCGTCGAACAGCGTGACCCCGGCGGGCACCCGCACCTCGCGCGGCTGCCCGCCGTCGGGGTGGAAGGTGATCCGGACCCGGTCGGGGGTGGGCGACCCGCTCATCTCACGGGACCGTCTCGTTCACGAGGCCTGGGCGGCTGCGGCGGCCTGCGAGGCCTGGGCCGCACGGTAGGCCGCGATCCAGTTCGCCCCCCAGTCGTCGTTGCCCATGAGCAGGTCGGCGGCCTTCACCGCCTCGACGATCTGCGGCGCCCGGACGTCCATGACGGCGCTGGTGAGCCCGGCGTGCATCGCCATCGGCAGGAACGCCGCCCCGAGGGCGTGGCGCCCGGGCATCCCGAAGGACACGTTGGACGCGCCGAGGGTCATGTTGAGGCCGAACTCGTCGCGGATCATCTCGATCGTGCGCAGCGTCGTGCGCACGAGCGTCGTGTCGGCGCCGACCGGCATCGCCAGCGGGTCGACGACGATGTCCTCGATCGCGATGCCGTACTCCCCGGTGGCGATCTCGACGATCTTGCGGGTGATCTCCAGGCGCTTCTCGGGCTCCTCGGGAATCTCGTCCTCCTCGTTGGGCAGCGCGATCACCGCGGCCCCGTACCGCGCGACCAGCGGCAGGATCGCGTCCAGCCGCTCCCGCTCGCCGGTGACGGAGTTGACCAGCGCCTTGCCCTTGTACACCGCGAGGCCCGCTTCCAGCGCCTCGACGACCGACGAGTCGATGCACAGCGGCAGGTCCGTGAGTCCCTGGATCATGGTGACGGCCTGCGCGAGCAGCTCGGCCTCGTCGGCGAGCGGCACGCCCATGTTGACGTCGAGCATGAGGGCGCCGCCCGCCACCTGCTGCTCGACGTCGATCGCGATGCGCGAGAGGTCCCCGCCGCGCAGCTGCTCGGCGAAGAGCCTGCGACCGGTGGGGTTGATCCGCTCGCCGATGAGGCAGAACGGCCGGTCCGGACCGATGACCACCTCGCGGGTCTCCGAGCTGACCACCGTGTGCATCACGCCACCCCCCCGGAGACCGACACCGCCGCGCGGCGCACCGCGAGCAGCTCCTTCGCCTTGCGGACGGCCGTGGCCGCGTCGGCGGCATAGCCGTCCGCGCCCACTGCGTCCGCGTACTCCTGGGTCACCGGTGCGCCGCCGACCATCACGATGACGTCGTCGCGCAGGCCGGCCTTCTGCAGCGCGTTGATGTTGGCCTTGAACATCGGCATCGTCGTGGTGAGGAACGCGGAGAAGCCGACGATGTCGGGGCGGTGCTCCTTGATGCCCGCGATCACCTTCTCCGGCGAGACCTGCACGCCGAGGTCGATCACGTGGAAGCCCGCACCCTCGAGCATGATGTTGACCAGGTTCTTGCCGATGTCGTGCACATCACCCTTGACGGTGCTCATGAGGAACGTGCCGACGGTCTGGGCGCCGGTCTCGGCCAGGAGCGGGCGCAGCAGGTCCAGGGCACCGGCCATCGCCCGGCCGGCGACGAGCATCTCGGGGACGAAGAAGTCGCCGCGCTCGAACCGGGCCCCGACCTCCTCCAGCGCGGGGATGAGCGCGTCGAACAGCATCGTCTCGGGGGCGAGGCCCGCGTCGAGACCCTCCCGGGTCAGCTCCAGCACGCGGGGTCCGTTGCCGACGAGGGTCTCGTCGTAGAGGCCGCGCAGGACGTGTTCGGTCTCGGTCGGGCTCATGTCAGGCCACGCCTTCCTTCCGGTGCTGGTGTCCCAGGAGCGCGGAGAGCCCGCGCAGCTCGCCGACCAGGAGGTCGCCGAGCTTGGTGATACCGAGGTCGTTGATGCGGTTGGTGGGCCCCGACACCGAGATCGCCGCCACGACGCTTCCGTCGACGGCGCGCACGGGTGCGCCCACGGCGGCCAGCCCCACCTCGAGCTCGTCGAGCGAGGCCGCCCAGCCGCGGCGGCGCACCTCGACGAGCATGTGGTCGAGCTGGGCACGGTCCATCGGGGAGTGCGCGGTGCGCCGCTCCAGGTTGCCCCGCGGTGGGGCGAGCGCACCGTAGGCGTAGAGGACCTTGCCCAGCGCGGTGCAGTGCGCCGGGGCGTCCACGCCCACCCAGTTCGTGGCGCCGACCATGTAGCGGCTGTCGACCTGCCCGATCTGCACGACCTGGCTGCCCCGCGGAACGGCGATGTTCACGGTCTCGCGGCAGACGTCGGAGAGGTGCTCCATGGTGGGCCGGGCCAGCTCCGAGAGATCGTGCAGCGCGCTCGGGCGGGCCGCGTAGAGCGAGAAGAGCGCGCCGGGGCGGAATGCGCCCGCGCGGTCGCGCTGCACGAGGCGGCTGCGCTCCAGGGCCTGCAGGAGCCGCGAAGTCGTCGACTTCGCGAGCCCCAGCTCGTCGACGAGCGAGGTGAACGTGCGGGGCGCGCCTGCCTCCACGATCAGCGCGAGCAATGCGCTCGCGCGGTCGACGGCCTGGCTGCCCACTTGTGTCGCCATTGTTTCGCGCCTGTCTCCCGAAGAGTTTCATATTGTGGAACCTGTGTTCCGCGAATTGCAGCTACTGTGACGCCGACCGGGCACCGAGTCAAGTGCCCGGCAGCCAGGGCCCTCCGTCGTGAGAAAGCGACAGTGCATGTTCCGCAACGCCATGCCCCGCTACGAGATCCTCTCCGAGGACGCCATGGAGACGCTGGACCGCGGTTGGCGGCGGATCGTCTCCGAGATCGGCGTGGAGTTCCTGTCCGCGCGCGCGCTGGAGCTGTTCCGCCAGGCGGGGCAGAAGGTCGAGGACGATTGCGTCCGCTTCGATCCGGACTTCGTCCTCGAGCAGGTCGCCAAGGCGCCCCGCGCGTTCGACGTGCAGGCCCGCAACCCGGCGCGCAGCGTCCACATCGGAGACGACGCCATGGCCTTCGGCAGCGTCTACGGGCCGCCGTTCGTCCGGGAGGGCGACGTCCGCCGCGACGCGTCGATGGCCGACTTCCGCGACTTCACCAGGCTCGCGCAGTCGTTCGACGTCCTGGACAGCGCAGGTGGCGTCATCTGCGAGCCCGAGGACGCGCCGCTGGACTCGCGCCACCTCGACATGACCTATGCGCTCCAGACGCTCACCGACAAGATCTACATGGGCAACGTCGTGTCGGGGGAGAACGCCCGCGACACGATCGCGATGAGCGAGATCCTCTTCGGCGGCCGAGCGGCGATCGAGGCCGCCCCGGCGACGATCTCGCTCATCAACTGCAATTCCCCGCTGCGCTGGGACGACCGCATGCTCGACGCCCAGTTCGAGTACTCACAGGCCAACCAGGCCGTGGTGATCACGCCCTTCCTGTTGATGGGTGCGATGTCCCCGGTGTCCATTCCGGCGTCGCTCGCCCAGCAGATCGCCGAGGCGCTCACCGGAATCACCCTGTCGCAATTGATCAGGCCCGGTTGCCCCGTGATCTTCGGGTCGTTCCTGTCGAACATCGACATGCAGTCCGGCTCCCCGTGTTTCGGTACGCCGGAATCCGCAATCGGACTGCTCTGTACGGGTCAGATCGCACGGCGGTTCGGCCTCCCGGTCCGGTCCGGCGGCGGGTTGACCTCCAGCCAGATGCCCGATGCGCAGGCGGGCTACGAGGGCCTCATGACGATGCTCCCGACCTTCCTCGCGGGCATCAACTGGGTCATGCACTCCGCGGGCTGGCTCGAGGGCGGCCTGGTCGCGAGCTACGAGAAGTTCGTGATCGACGTGCAGGTGCTGGAGATGCTGCAGCACGAGTTCACCCCCCTGGAGATCGACGAGGCGTCGCTCGCGTTCGACGCCCACGACGAGGTCCGCCACGGCGGGCACTTCCTGGGCGCCGCCCACACCATGGAACGGTTCCGCACCTGCTTCTACCGGCCGTTCCTGTCCAGTTCGGAGAACTACGACCGCTGGATGCGCGGCGGCGGGCGCGACGCCGCGGCCCGGGCCGCGGAGATCGCCCGCAAGAGGCTCGCCGAGTACGAGCAGCCGCCACTGGACGACGCCGTGCGTGCCGAGCTGGAGGAGTACGTCACCCGCCGCCGCCGCGAGCTAGGCGACTAGCACCGAAGACGAGCAACACCGAAGACGAGCAACACCGAAGACGAACAACGCAGACCGAGAGAGGAGCTACAGCATGGCCACGGTCCCGGCCTCCGCCCGCGTCGTCGTCATCGGCGCCGGCATCGTCGGCAACAGCCTCGTGCACCACCTGGCCCGCCTGGGCTGGCGCGAGATCGTGCAGCTCGACAAGGGCCCCCTGCCCAACCCGGGCGGCTCGACGGGGCACGCGTCGAACTTCATCTTCCCCGTCGACCACTCCCGCGAGCTGGCCGACCTCACCCTGGACTCGATGCGCCAGTACAAGGAGCTGGGCGTGTTCACCGAGTCCGGCGGCTACGAGGTCGCGCGCACCGAGGAGCGCATGGAGGAGTTGCGCCGTCGCATGTCCTCGGCGAAGGCGTGGGGCATCGAGTCCGCGCTCGTCACCCCGGACGAGGTCGTCGAGAAGGTGCCCTTCCTCGACAAGGAGCGGATCATCGGCGCGTTCTGGACGCCGTCGGTGGGCGTGGTGGACTCGCTGCGCGCGGGCACGCTGATGCGCGAGTCCGCGATCGACGCGGGCGCGCTCACCGTCGTGCCCAACGTCGAGGTCCTCGGCATGGACGTCGAGCGCGGCCGGATCCGGCGCGTGCGCACCGACAAGGGCGACATCGAGGCCGAGTACGTCGTCATCGCGTGCGGCGTATGGAGCCCGAAGCTCGCGCGCATGGCCGGGGCGTCGATCCCGCTCACCCCCGCCGTCCACCAGATGATCTCGGTGGGCCCGATCCCGCAGCTCGCGGAGCGCCCGGGCGAGATCAGCTTCCCGATCATCCGGGACATGGACACCTTCTGCTACGAGCGCCAGCACGGCGCCGACATGGAGGTCGGCTCCTACGCCCACCGCGCGATCCTCTACGACCCCGAGGAGATCCCCTCGATCGAGCAGGCCAAGCTCTCGCCGACCGAGCTGCCGTTCACCGAGGACGACTTCGACCCGCAGCTGGAGCAGGCCCTCGAGCTCATGCCCGAGGCGCTCGGCGCCGAGGGGGCGGAGATCCGCTACGCGATCAACGGCCTGCTCTCCCTCACCCCGGACGGTGCGCCGATCCTCGGCGAGACCCCCGAGGTGCGCGGCCTCTGGTCCGCCGCGGCCGTCTGGGTCAAGGAGGGGCCGGGCGTCGGGCGTGCGGTCGCCGAGTGGATGACCCACGGGCACTCCGAGATCGACCTGCACCACTCCGACATCGCGCGGTTCTACCCGCACCAGCGCACCCGCGAGCACGTGCGTTCGCGCACGTCGGAGGCGTTCAACAAGACCTACGGCATCGTGCACCCCGGCGAGCAGTGGGACGGGGAGCGCGGCAAGCGACTCGCCCCGATGCACGCCGCCGAGCGGGCCGCGGGCGCCGTCTTCTTCGAGACGGCCGGCTGGGAGCGCCCGTTCTGGTACGCCTCCAACGAGGCGCTCCTGGGCGACTACGGCGACAAGGTCATGGCGCGCGAGCACGAGTGGGACGCCCGCTGGTGGTCGCCGATCATCAACGCCGAGCACCTCGCGATGCGCGAGCGGGCCGGCATCGTGGACCTCTCCGCGTTCGCGATCTTCGACGTGGTGGGCGCCAGGGCGGCCGAGGCGGTTCAGGGCATCGTCGTGGCGCAGGCGAACGTCGGCGAGGGCCGCGTGATCTACACCCCGGTGCTCGACGGCAACGGCGGGTTCCGCTCCGACCTCACCGTCATGCGCCTGGCCCACGACCGCTACCGCGTCGTCACCGGTGGCGCGCACGGCATGGCCGACCTCAAGTGGTTCACCGACCACGCCGCCGACCTCACCGGCGGGGCCGCGGCCGTCGTCGACCTCACCTCGGCGTACACGACGATCGGGCTGTGGGGCCCGAAGGCCCGCGACATCCTCGGCCGCCTCACCGACGACGACGTCTCCGACGCCGGGTTCCGGTTCCTCACCTGCCGCGAGATCACCGTCGGCAACGTGGCGGTGCTCGCCTCGCGGATCTCCTACGTCGGCGAGCTGGGCTGGGAGCTGTACGTGCCGATGGAGCAGGGCGCGCGGCTGTGGGAGCTCCTGCACGCCGCGGGCGCGCAGGACGGCGCGGTGCCCGTCGGGATCGGCGTGTACGGCACCACCGGCCGGCTGGAGAAGGGCTACCGCGCGTTCGGCTTCGAGCTGGACGCCGAGCGCACGATCGTCGAGGCCGGGATGGCCCGGCCGAAGGTCAAGGAGGCGGAGTTCGTCGGGCGCGAGGCCTACCTCGCCCAGCGCGCCGCCGACCCCGCCGCCGTGCTGTGCACGCTCACCGTCGACGACCACACGTCCTCGTCGGGGGTGAAGCGCTACATGCTCGGCGGCGAGCCGATCCTCACCCGCGACGGCGGCCCGCTCGTCGACGGACACGGCCACCACCCGTACGTCACGTCCGCGGGCTCGGCGCCCTCGCTCGGCGCCCACGTCCTGCTCGCCTACCTGCCACCGGACCAGGCGCGGGTGGGCAACCGGCTCGCCGTCTCCTACATGGAGGAGCTCTACCCGGTGACCGTCGGCTCCGCCGACGCCACCCCCTTGTTCGACCCGAGCAACGAGAGGCTGAAGTGACCAACGTTCTGGTGTGCGTGAAGCGCGTCCCGGACGTCGGCTCCGAGGTGACGCTGACCCCCGACGTGCAGGGCGTGGACGCCCGTCACGTCGGGTTCACGACGAGTGCCCACGAGGCCTGCGCCGTGGAGCTCGCCGTCCGGATCGCCGGCGACACGGGCGGCACCGCGACGGTGCTCACCGTCGGTGACGCGGATGCGGTGGAGCAGCTGCGGACGGCCCTGGGGGTCGGGTGCACGGCCGCCACGCTGGTGGAGACGGACCCCGCGGCGCTCGGCCCGGTGGACGTCGCCCGCGAGATCGCCGCCGTCGTGCAGGCCCACGAGGGTGAGGGGCGCGGTCACGATCTCGTCCTGCTCGGCAACGACGCCGCGGACTCCGGGGACTTCCAGGTCGGGATCCGCCTGGCCTACCTGCTGGGACGCCCTGTGGTGAACGGGGTGAAGACGGTGTCGGTGGACGGTCACACAGACGATCACACGGACGGTGGCACGGTCACCGCCGTCGGCGACGGCCCGGACGGCGTCGAGACGTTCCAGGTGCCGCTGCCCGCGGTGGTCACGGTGCTGGAGGGCGGCGTCGAGCCGCGCTACCCGACGATCACCGGCCGGATGAAGGCCAAGAAGACCCCGGTCGAGACGCGCTCGCCCGCGTCGGCGCCCGCCGGAGCGGGGCGCGTGCGGCTCACGCTGCCGCCCGCCCAGCCGAGCACCGTCGAGATCCTCGGCCGCGGCCCGGAGGCCGCACCGGCCGTCGTCGATCTGCTGGAGTCGCTGGGGGTGACCCGATGAGTGTGCTGGTGTTCGTCGAGACCGGCCCGGACGGGGCCACCGAGGTCTCCCGCGAGGCGCTGACGTTCGCCCGGGCCGCGGGTGCGCCGGTGCACGCGGTGCTGGTCGGCGCGCAGGCCGACGGTGTGCTCGCGCAGCTCGGCGCGTACGGCGTCGAGAGCGTCCTGCACGTCACCGGGTCGGCGTTCGACGCCTACGGCGGCGCCACCTGGGCCGCCGGGCTGGAGGCGGCGCTGGACGCCTCCGGCGCGGACACCGTCACCGCGGCGGGCACGCCGCGCGGCATGGAGGTGCTCGCGCACCTCGCGGCGCGCCGCGACGTGGCGATGGCGGCGAACGTCGTGTCCGCGGACGGCGACATCGTCACCCGCCAGGTCGTCGGCGGCTCGGTGCTGGAGGAGATGCAGCTGGCGGACCGGCCCGCGCTCTTCACCATCGCGGGCCACGCCGTGGAGGCCCAGCCCGCCGCCGCGGCGAGCACGCCCGCCGTCACGGTGCTGGAGCCCGAGGTGGCCGCCGCCGACCTGGTGGCCCGGGTCGTCTCCACCGAACCGGCGGGCCCGGACCGTTCCGGCGCGCTCACCTCGGCCCGGGTCGTCGTCGGCGCCGGGCGTGGCGCGGGCGGCCCCAACGGCTTCGACGGCGTCGTCGAGCTGACCGAGGTCCTCGGCGGAGCGCTCGGCGTCTCCCGGGTCGTCACGAGCCTGGGCTGGCGCCCGCACCACGAGCAGGTGGGGCAGACCGGCAGCCGGATCGCCCCCGAGGTCTACATCCCGTGCGGGATCAGCGGTGCGATCCAGCACTGGGCGGGCTGCGCGAGCTCCAAGACCATCGTCGCGATCAACACCGACGAGGAGGCGCCGATGGTCACGAAGGCCACCTACGCCGTCGTCGGCGACATGCACGAGATCGTGCCGGCGATCACCGCGGAGATTCGACGGAGGGGAAGGCGCGGGTGAGCATCGCAGCGAGCGTCAGCGAGCGAGGAGCGGAGCCCGTGGCGGACCCGACCATTCAGGCGGAGGGGAAGGCGCGGGTGAGCATCGCAGCGAGCGTCAGCGAGCGAGGAGCGGAGCCGTGCCGGACCCGACCAGGACAGCGGAGGCGGGGATGAGTTTCCCGAGTGACCTGCAGATCGCGCAGGGCGCGCACCTCAAGCCCCTCGGCGATGTCGCCGAGTCCATGGGGATCGGGTCGCACCTGTTGGAGGCCTACGGCGAGCACGTGGCGAAGATCAAGCTGTCGGCGGTCGAGGAGTTGGGGTCGCGGCCGAGGGCGAAGTACGTGGTGGTGTCGGCGGTGACGCCGACGCCGCTGGGGGAGGGCAAGACCACCACGACCGTCGGGCTCGGCCAGGCGTTCTCGCACATCGGCAAGCGGGCGACGATCGCGATCCGCCAGCCGTCGATGGGGCCGACGTTCGGCATCAAGGGCGGCGCGGCCGGTGGCGGTTACTCGCAGGTGGTGCCGATGGAGACGCTGAACCTGCATCTGACCGGGGATTTCCACGCGGTCACGGCGGCGCACAACATGTTGTCGGCGGTGTTGGACAACCACCTGTTCCAGGGCAACACCACGGGGTTGGACCAGCACAACATCACGTGGCGGCGGGTGCTGGACGTCAACGACCGGGCGTTGCGCAACATCGTCGTCGGCCTCGGCTCGCGGATGGACGGGGTGCCCCGGCAGACCGGGTTCGACATCACCGCCGCCAGCGAGGTGATGGCGATCTTCGCGTTGGCCCGGTCGTTGCGGGAGATGCGGGAACGGTTGGGGCGGATCGTGGTCGGTTACACCGGGCACGGCACGCCCGTCACGGCCGAGGACATCGGCGGGGCCGGTGCGATGGCGGTGATCATGAAGGAGGCGTTGAAGCCGAACCTGTTGCAGACGTTGGAGAACACGCCGGTGCTGGTGCACGCGGGTCCGTTCGGCAACATCGCGCACGGCAACTCCTCGGTGGTGGCGGATCTGATCGGGATCCGGGGTGGGGACTACCTGGTCACGGAGGCCGGGTTCGGCGCGGACATGGGCGCGGAGCGGTTCTTCAACATCAAGTGCCGGGCGTCCGGGCTGACGCCGGATGCGGCGGTGGTGGTGTGCACGGTGCGGGCGCTCAAGGCGCACTCCGGGCGGCACAGGATCGTGGCCGGGAAGGCGTTGCCGGAGGCGCTGTTCGCGGAGAACCCGGACGAGGTGCATCTGGGTGGGGCGAACCTGCGCAAGCAGATCGAGAACATCCGGCTGCACGGGGTGTCGCCGGTGGTGGCGATCAACGCCTTTCCCGGCGACCATCCCTCCGAGCACGCCGCGATCCGCGAGATCGCGGAGTCGATGGGCGCGCGGGTGGCGGTGTGCACCCACTTCACCGACGGTGGGGCGGGTGCGACCGAGTTGGCCGAGGCGGTCGCCGAGGCGGCCGAGGAGCCGTCGGAGTTCCGGTTCCTCTACCCGGACTCGGCGTCGTTGCGGGAGAAGATCGAGACGGTCGCGCGTGAGGTGTACGGCGCGGACGGGGTGGACTACGCCCCCGCGGCGGCCCGCCAGCTCGACTCCTACGAGCGCAACGGGTTCGGGCACCTGCCGGTGTGCATCGCCAAGACCCACCTGTCGATCTCCTCGGACGCCTCGCTGAAGGGGGCGCCGACGGGGTGGCGGTTGCCGGTCCGTGAGGTGCGCGCCTCGGTCGGGGCCGGGTTCGTCTACCCCATCTGCGGCGACATGCGCACCATGCCGGGCCTCGGCACCGACCCCGCCGCCCACCACATCGACCTCGACGCCGACGGCAACGTCGTCAACCTCTCCTAGACGGGGGTCTCCATGGCCCGTGAACTCTGGCCGCGACCGAAGCGGCCCACCCTCACCCCCGGTACGGCATACCGGGTGGCGCCGATCGTCGCGCCGAATGGTTTCAACCGGCGGCTCGCCGCGTGGCTGGAACGCTCGCCACGGGTGCGACGCTGGTTCACCGCGGCCGAGCGGCGCGGCAAGGAGGCGCTGTTCGGGTGCCGGATGTGCGGGCAGTGCGCGCTGCCCGCCACCGGCTACGCCTGCCCCATGACGTGCCCGAAGCAGCTGCGCAACGGGCCGTGCGGCGGCGTCGGCCCGGCGGGGGAGTGCGAGGTGCACCCCGACCTCACCTGCGTGTGGGTGGTCGCCCATGAGCGCGCCGGTGCGGCCGGCCGCGGCGCGGACCTGACCGCGCTGCAGCGGCCCGTCGACCACCGGCTGCGCAATACCAGCTCGTGGATCAACTACTGGCTGGGCCGCGACGAGGATCTGTGGACCGCACCCGCGGACCCGGTGTCCGAGCCGCGGCCCTCGATCCACCGGTCGCCCGTGGATCTCGGGCTGCCGGCGGTGCCCGCACGGACCGCGGCCGCGCCGCCTGCCGTCTACGCCCGCCCGGACGGTTCCGCCACGGCGGGGCCGCACGAGGGCCATGTCGGTCGGGCCGGGCAGGCGGGCGCCCCCCACGAGGACGCCGCATGAGCCTTCGGGGGGCGCTCGCGACGGGCCGGTTCGCGGTCACCGCCGAGATCGGCCCACCCCGCGGCGCCGACCCGGAGGCGATCGCCCGCTCGGCCGCGTTCCTGCGCGGCTGGGTGGACGCGGCCAACATCACGGACAACCAGAGCGCGCACGTCCGGCTCTCGAGCCTGGCCGGATCCGTGCTCGCGCTGCGGGCCGGCATCGAACCCGTCATGCAGCTGACCTGCCGCGACCGCAACCGCATCGCGCTGCAGTCCGACCTCATCTCCGCCGCCACGCTGGGCGTCCCGAACGTCCTGCTGCTCTCCGGCGACCACCCCGTGCACGGCGACCACGCCGACGCCAAGCCGGTGTTCGACCTGGACAGCGTCCAGCTCGTGTGGACCGCCCGCACGCTGCGTGACGAGGGCAGGCTGCTCACCGGCCGGACGGTGGACCCGGCGCCGCGCTACCTGATCGGGGCGGTGGAGAACCCGTTCGCCCCACCCGTGGGCTTCCGGGCGGCGCGGCTGGCCAAGAAGGTCGCGGCCGGGGCGGAGTTCTGCCAGACCCAGTTCGTGTTCGACCTCGACGTGTTCGCCCGCTTCATGCGCGAACTCGTCGACCGGGGGATCACCGAGCGCTGCAAGGTGATCGCCGGGGTGGGCCCGGTGCGGTCGCTGCGTGCCTACGAGTTCATCCGCACGAAGGTGCCCGGCGTCGTCGTCCCGGAGGCGCTGGGTCGGCGTCTGCGCGGCGTCCCGCCGGACCTCGTCGCCGCCGAGGGCGTGACGGCGTGCGTCGAGACGATCCAGGCGCTGCGGGAGGTCCCCGGGGTGGCCGGGGTGCACGTCATGGCGTTCGGCTACGAGCGCGGCGTCCCGGAGATCCTGGAACGGGCCGGCCTGTGCCGCAGGGCGCAACCCCAGGCCGGCTGACGGGGAACCTCAGAGCCCGGCGGCCGCCCGCAGCTCGTCCGCCTTGTCCGTGCGCTCCCAGGTGAAGTCCTCGTCGTCGCGCCCGAAGTGCCCGTACGCGGCGGTCTTGGAGAAGATCGGCCGGTTGAGCTGCAGGTGGCGGCGGAACGCGGCCGGGCGCAGGTCGAAGTGGTCGTCGACCAGCTTGCGGATCGTCGAGAGCGGCACCTGCTCGGTGCCGAACGTCTCGACCAGCAGCGACAGCGGGTGCGCCACACCGATCGCGTAGGCGACCTGCACCTCGACCTTGTCGGCCAGGCCCGCCGCGACGATGTTCTTCGCGACGTAGCGGGCGGCGTACGCGGCCGACCGGTCGACCTTCGAGGAGTCCTTGCCCGAGAACGCGCCGCCGCCGTGGCGGGCGAACCCGCCGTAGGTGTCGACGATGATCTTGCGTCCGGTGAGGCCCGCGTCGCCGACCGGGCCGCCGATGACGAACCGGCCCGTCGGGTTGACGTAGAAGCTCTCCGCCAGCTCGTCCGGCGAGTACAGCTCGGCCGGGATCTCCCGGGTGACGACCTGCTCCCACAGGTCCTTGCGGATCTGCTCGGTCTCCACCTCCTCGGCGTGCTGGGTGGAGATCAGGACCTTCTCCACCGCCACCGGTACGCCGTCGCGGTAGCGCACCGTGACCTGGGTCTTCCCGTCCGGGCGCAGGTAGGGCAGCGTGCCGTCCTTGCGGACCGTCGACAGCCGCCGCGACAGCCGGTGCGCCAGCGCGATCGGCAGCGGCATCAGCTCCGGGGTCTCCCGGCACGCGAAGCCGAACATCATGCCCTGGTCGCCCGCGCCCGCGGCGTCCAGCTCGTCCTCGGAGAGCTTGCGGCGGGTCTCGAAGGCAGCGTCCACGCCCTGGGCGATGTCGGGCGACTGCTTGTCCAGCGTGATCATGACGGCGCAGTGGTTGCCGTCGAAGCCGTACTCGCCGCGGTCGTAGCCGATCCGGTTCACCGTGTCGCGGACCACCGACGCGAAGTCGATCTGTGCCGTGGTGGTGATCTCGCCGGCCACCACGACGAGCCCCGTGGTGATCAGGGTCTCGCACGCGACCCGGGATGACGGATCCTGCGTGAGCGCCGCGTCGAGGATCGCGTCGGAGATCTGGTCGGCCATCTTGTCGGGATGGCCTTCCGTCACCGACTCGGAGGTGAACAGGTGCTCGTTGTCGGCCAGCGGCCTCATGGGTGATTCTCCTTCTCCGGGAGCGGTCGCGGCGGAACGCGTTCAGGCGACCCTTTCACATCCTCCACGTTCCCATCCTCCCCGGCGCCCGCCTCGGTCCGGCCAGGTGGTCGACCGGTAGGGCCAGGGTCACACGCGTGGGTCCGGCACTGGTCGGCGGGTGTCCCGGCTTTCCCGTGCGGCGCCCGGCACGGTCTACTGGCCGCATGCGGCGACCCGGCACGGCGATCGGTTCGGGGGAGCCTGCGGCGCTCACCGGCGACAGCGCCGCGTACCGCCGCGAGAACGCGCTGCTGCGCGAGCTCGTCGCCGCCTACAGCCATCTCTCCGCCCTGGCTGCGCAGGACGGCGGTGTGGACGGTGCGGGCTCGGGAGTCGAATCGGGCGTGGCCGGGGTCATCGCGCTCGTGGCCCGCCGCACGGGTGCCGCGGTGGCCGTCCTCGGCCCGGGACTGGAGCCGCTCGCCGCCGAGCCCCCCGATGCCGCGCGCCGGGTGCGCCGGGCCGTCGGGGCGCCGCTGCCGACGGTGTTGGAGGCCGCGGCCGACACCCGCAGGCCCACGGCCGTCCCGGGGCTCGGCCCCGGCGAAGGCCCCGAGACCGTGCTCGTGGCGCCGATCCTCGTCGGTGACGAGGTCGCCGCGCATCTCGTCACCCTGACCTGCGGCGAGGCCGAGCTGGGGGAGGACCTCGCGCTGCTGCTCACCGAGCACGCCGCGACGATCTGCGGGCTCCTGCTGGGGCGCGAGCGGGTCGTCGCGGCCGCCGCGGGGCGTGCCCGTACGGACCTCGTGGAGGGGCTCCTGCTCGGTCGGGACCGCGACGCGGCCGAGCTGGACCGGTGGGCCCGCCACCTGGGTTTCGTCCGCGGCGCGCCGCATCACGTCCTCGCCGCGCGCCGGACCGGGTCCGGGCCGGGCGCCGTCCTCGACATCGTCGAACGGGCGGTGCACCGGCGCCTCGCGGGGGCGATCGTCGCCGCCCGGGAGACGGAGGTGGTCGCGATCGTGCCCGGTGGCCCGGACGTGGCGCGTGCCCTCGCCGAGCACTGCCTGGCCGAGGTCGCGCAGCACCATCCCGCTGCCGCGGCCGTCATCGGGATCGGCGGTGCGTGCGCCGAGCCCGCCGAGATCGCCCGGTCCTGCGCCCAGGCCCGCGGCGCGGTGGACGCCGCCGCCCGCATGGGCGCCGGAGCCCGGGTGGTCGCGTTCGACGACCTCGGCGTGCACCGTCTGCTCTTCCAGGTCCCCGATCCGGGACGGCTGCGCACCTTCGCCGCGGAGGTTCTCGGCGCGTTGGAGGGGCAGCCCGACCTGCTCGACACCCTCACGGTCTGGTTCCGCTGCACCACGAGCCCGCAGCGCACCGCGCGCGAGCTGGAGGTGCATCCCAACACCGTCACCTACCGGCTGCGGCGCGTCGAGGAGCTCACCGGGCTACGCCTGGACGACCACCGCGACCGCCTGATGGCGCAGGTCGCCTGCGAGATCCTCGGGGTGCTCGGATGAGGCTGCACGACCTGCTCGGCACCCGGGTGCTCGTTGCGGACGGCGCGATGGGCACCGTTCTGCACGCCGCCGGGAACCCCCTGGAACGGGCGCTGCCGGAGCTCAACCTCTCCGACCCGGACCTGGTCCGCGGCGTGCACGCCTCCTACCTCGCCGCAGGTGTCGACCTGGTGCAGACCAACACGTTCGGTGCGGGCCGCCTGCGCCTGGAGGAACACGGCCTCGGGGAGCGTGCGGCGGAGATCAACGCGGCGGGTGTGGCGCTGGCCCGCGAGGCCGTGGCCGGCCGGCCCGCGCTGGTGGTGGGGTCGGTGTCACCCGCGGTGTCCATCCGCCGGCGGGGACGCGTGGGGGCGCGGGAGCGGCAGGCCGCCCTGCGCGAGCAGGTCGCCGCGCTCGCGGGTGTGGACGTGCTCGTGTGCGAGACGTTCGGGCACCTCGACGAGCTCGTCGAGGCCGTCGGGATCGCGGGCGCGGCGGGCACCCTGCCGGTGATCGCGCAGGCGACGTTCGCCGCGGACGGCCGCACGCTGTCCGGGCACACGCCGCGGGACGTGTGCCGGGCTCTCGAGGGCTTGCCGGTCGCGGTGGTGGGGACGAACTGCACCCTCGGGCCGCAGGGCGTGCTGGCCGTCGTCGAGCAGCTCGTCGCGCACACGGACCTGCCCGTGTCCGCGCTGCCCAACGCGGGCCTGGCCCGCCGCCGCGGGCCCTCGTACTCCTACGACGTCGACCCCGGCTACCTCGCGCACTACGCCGAGCGCCTCGTCGCGGCGGGCGCAGCCGTCGTGGGCGGGTGCTGCGGGACGACACCCGCGCACCTCGCGGCGATCGCGTCGGCGGTGGCACCGGACGCGGACGGTGTGCGCGCCGGTCGGGCCGGGGAGACCGCCGAGGGCGGTGTGTCGGCCGGAGCGGCGGGTGGTGTGCCGGGCGGAGGGTCCGGCCCCGGACACGGCCGTGGCGGCCCGGCCGAACCGACCCGGGCCGTGCGCCCCGCGGCTGCGGCCGCCGATCGGGCGGCTCCCCGGCCCGCGCGCGAGATCGGCCGCCGGGCGCCGGCGCGTACCGCTCCGGTCCCGGATGGCCGGGACGGCCCGGACCAGGGCCGCTCACCCGCACCCCCACGGGTCCTCGCCGAGGTCGAGGCGCCGCTCGCCGGGGGCGTGGCGGACACCGTGGCGCGCGTCGCGCAGATCCGCGCGCTGGGCGTCGGCGCGGTGTGGGTGCCACCCGGCGACGGGCCGCGGGCGCGGCTCAGCCCCGTCAACCTGGCCGTGCACCTGCAGAACCAGCTCGGCGTGACGGCGATTGCCTGCGTCACCACCTGGGACCGAACGATCATGGCGCTGCAGGCCGACCTGCTCGGGGCGCACGCACTCGGCGTGCGTCGCGTGGTGTGCGAGACCGGCAGCCCGCCGCTGCTCGGCGACTACCCGCACGCGGACGGGGTGTGGGACGTCGACTCGCTCGGCCTGGTGGAGCTGCTCGCCCACCTCAACGACGGCCGCGACCGCAACGGCCTGCCGCTCGCGGGACGGACCGCCTTCGAGATCGGGGCTCGCGTCGCGCCCGGCGGCGACGTCACACTCGAGGCCGCACGGGCACTGCGCAAGGTGGCGGCGGGCGCGGAGTTCCTCGTGACCCGGCCCGTGTACGACGCGGGGTCCGTGCTGCGGCTGCGGGAGGCGCTGGGCGCTCCGGTGCCGCTGCTCGCGGTCGTGCGCCCGCTCGCCTCCTTCGCCGAGGCCGAGTTCCTCGCCCACGAGGTGCCGGACGTGGCGGTGCCCCCGTCGGCGCTTGCCGCGCTCTCCGCCGCCGACGGGGGCTCCGCCCAGGCGGTGGGGCAGTTGCTCGCCGCCGAGCTGGTGGCCGAGCTGGTGACGGGCCCGCAGCCGCTGGTCGACGGGGTCGTGCTCGCGCTGCCGGGCGACCGGGCCGCCGCCGGGATGCTGCTCGCGGCGGCCCGTGGCGCGGAGGTGACCCGCTAGATCCGGTCAGACGTGACCGTCATCATCGTGGTGGTCACGCCCGGTCGGCTAGGTTCCCCCGAGGGATGGGCCGCGCCGTCGCGGCCCCGGGGACGACGGAGGAACGCTCGTGAGCCAGCGTGTGGCGATCGTGACCGGAGCGGCCCGCGGCATCGGCGCCGCCACGGCCCAGCGGCTGGCCGCGGACGGCCTCGCCGTCGCCGTGCTGGACCTGGACGAGGCCGCCACCAAGGCCGCCGTGGCCTCGATCGAGTCGGCCGGTGGGACGGCGCTCGGCGTGGGTGCGGACGTGTCGTCGCCCGAGGCCGTCGAGGCGGCCGTCGAACGGGTGGTCGAGGGTCTCGGCGCGCCGACGGTG
Source organism: Pseudonocardia sp. (assembly GCA_050248815.1). Classification (GTDB taxonomy): domain Bacteria; phylum Actinomycetota; class Actinomycetes; order Mycobacteriales; family Pseudonocardiaceae; genus Pseudonocardia. Next base: position 26,455 of record JBFWRR010000022.1, read on the forward strand.
CTGGTCAACAACGCCGGCATCACGCGCGACAACCTGCTGTTCAAGATGACCGAGCAGGACTGGGACCTGGTCATGAACGTGCACCTGCGTGGTTCGTTCCTCATGTCGCGGGCCGTGCAGAAGCACATGGTCGCCGCGAGGTGGGGCCGGATCGTCAACCTGTCGAGCACCTCGGCGCTCGGCAACCGCGGCCAGGCCAACTACTCGGCGGCGAAGGCGGGGCTGCAGGGCTTCACCAAGACGCTCGCGATCGAGCTGGGCAAGTTCGGCGTCACGGTCAACTGCGTCGCCCCGGGCTTCATCGTCAGCGAGATGACGAAGGCCACGGCCGAGCGTCTCGGCCTGGACTGGGAGCCCTACGTCGCCGCCCGCGCCGCCGAGATCCCGGTCGCTCGCGCGGGGCAGGTCGAGGACATCGCGAACACCGTGTCGTTCTTCGTCGGCGAGGCCGCGGGGTTCGTCTCCGGGCAGGTGATCTACGTGGCGGGTGGCCCGAGGGCCTAGCCGGACCGCCCGGCCGAGCTGTACCGGCGCGCCTCGGGTGCGCCCGGGACTGCAAGCCGTTCGAGGTGCCCGCGTACCAGCCGCGCGGTGGCGGCGGGCGCCTCGGTCATCATCATGTGCCCCACGGCGGGGATCTCGGCGCGCCGGACGTCCGGGATCGCCGCCTCCAGCCGCCGCGCCACCGTGTGCAGCCAGGGGATCTCCAGCTCCCCGGTGACCACCAGGGTGGGCGCGGTGATCTCCGCGACCCGCTCCCGGACGTCGTACCAGAGCTGGCGGCCGGTGGCGGTGTGGTGCGCCATCACGGTGGCCGTCGCCATCGCGCGGCAGCGCTCCCGCACCGCCGGGTCGACGTCGGCGGGGCCGCGTCGGGGCCCGTCCACGCCGTAGCGCAGGAGCGCCTCCACCCAGCCCTGCACGTCCCCGGCCGCGACGGCGGCCTCCTGCGCGGCGTGCCAGCGGGCGACGAACGGGTCCTCGTGCGCGCGCGGCTCGGACACGTCGCCACCCAGCAGGATCAGCCCGGCGACCCGCTCGGGCCGGCGCCAGGCCACGTCGGCGGCGGTCACCGCGCCCATCGAGCTGCCGACGAGCGCGGCCCGTTCGATGCCGAGCGCGTCCATGACCGCGACGAGGTCCTCGGCAGGGTGGTGATCGACGTGTGCGGTCGACGAGCGACCGTGGGAGCGGGCGTCGTAGCGGACGACGAGGTGGTCGCCGTCGAGGTCGGCGGCGAGCTCGTCCCACATCGTGTGGTCGAGGGCACCGGAGTGGGCGAGGACGACGGCGGGGCCGCAGCCGGAGTGCACGACGTGCAGCCGACCGTCCGGCACGGGGACGCTGAATGTCTCGGTCATGACAACTAAGGTGTCAGATTGGCGAGAGTTTGACAACTAAGATGTCATTCTCTCGCGAGCGCGCTCACGTGGGCCGATCACCGGCCGATACCTCCGCACCGGCAGGCCGCCTCGGGGTGTGCACGGTGGCGCGGGCCACGGCGGCCCGGGCCCGGGCGCGGGCGCCGGCACCACGGGCTGGCGCCGTGCACATGGGCTGGCGCCGTGCACATGGGCTGGCGCCGTGCACGCCTTCGGGTTGCGGTGCAGGTGGTGGGGCGTGTGCACGATGTCCCGAGGGTGTGCCCGGCGCGCCGGGGTGTGCACGGTGGCGGGGGGCCCGGGCGCGGGTGCCGGCACCACGGGCTGGCGCCGGCACCACGGGCTGGCGCCGGCACCACGGGCTGGCGCGGGCACCACGGGCTGGCGCCGTGCACATGGGCCGGCGCCGTGCACGCCTTCGCGTTGCCGTGCAGGTGGTGGGGCGTGTGCACGGTGTCCCGAGGGTGTGCCCGGCGCGCCGGGGTGTGCACGGTGGCGGGGGGCCCGGGGGCGGGCGCCGGCACCACGGGCTGGCGCGGGCACCACGGGCTGGCGCGGGCACCACGGGCTGGCGCCGGCACCACGGGCTGGCGCGGGCACCATGGGCTGGCGCCGTGCACATGGGCCGGCGCCGTGCACGCCTTCGCGTTGCCGTGCAGGTGGTGGGGCGTGTGCACGGTGTCCCGAGGGTGTGCCCGGTGCGCCCTCTCGTCGACGAGACGGCCAACGCGACGGCGGCGGAGCACCGCGAGATCACCACGGACGCCGTCGAGGAGAAGCTCGCCGGGGCGTCACGGGTCTCACCCCCGGCTACGGCATGGGTCGAGCGAAGATCGACGATCATCCCCCTCACTCGTCGGCCGGCGCCAGCGCGTCCAGCATCTGCCCGAGCACCTTGAGACACGCCTCCACCTCGTCGCGGCGCAACCCCTCCGCCGCCACCGCGAGCCGCGCGTGCTCCCGCGCCACCACCGCCTCGATCGCCGCCCGGCCCCGCTCGGTGAGCCGGATCAGGGAGGAGCGCCGGTGTGCCGGGTTCTCCACGGTCTCCAGGTGCCCGGCCGCGGCCGCCGAGTTGACCATCCGCTGCACGAACTGGCGGCTCAGGTCCTGCTCGCGGGCCATCTGTGGCACCGTCATCGGCCCGCGGCGACGCAGCATGTCCAGCACCGCGCGCTCGCCCGCCGTCACACCCGAGTTCGCGCGGTCCTGTTCGACCTCCCGCAGCACGCGGCGGTAGATCGGTCCGAGCACGAGGTAGACGTCGGCGAGCAGCGTGGCGCCCTCGTCGGGGGTCATCGGTCCGGCCGCCGGTCCAGGAGGCGCCGGCCGGGCCCGCGCCGTCGAGGGGGCCGGCGACGGCTCGCGCGGTTCGGGCACGGCGCCGATCGTCCCACCCACGCCGGGAACACTCCGGGCGGGCGGTGATCGCCGGCTCCCCGTGACCTCGGCTGCATCCGTGCACGGTCACGTCACGGCGAGGGCGACCACCTATGCCGGGAGCGACACGAACTCCTGGCCCGCCTCGTTCGCCACCACGACGGCGGCGACGTCCTGCGGGGCCACCATCGCCGAGCCGTCGAGCGCCGTCCCGGTGGCCTCGCCCTGCAGCGACACCACCCAGCCCCCGGCGATCTCGCGACGGCCGTCACGGGCCACCACGACGAGATGGCAGCGCTCCCCGGCCGGGATCCCCACGACGGAGGCGGCCACCCGCACCCAGCCGGACGCGGGCGTGAGCGTGGCCGTCATCGAGACGGGGCCGTTGCTGCCGGAGAGCACCCGGCCGCCTGCCGGCGGCGCGGCGGGCTGGGCGAGCACCGTCTCGGACGGGGCGGTGGCCCGCCCGACGAACACGCCGCCGGCGAGGACCGCACCCAGCGCGATCGCAGCGACGGCCACGATCGCTGCGAGGCGCCGCCGTCGGCGCGTGGTGTGCTCGTCCCGGATCCGGCGCAGGGCCCGCTGGAGCACGAGGTCGGCGTCCGGGGGGCCGTCGAGGAAGGCCTCGGGGGGGACCTCGCCGAGCAGGTCGGTCATCTGGCGCAGTTCCTCCATCTCGCTGCGGTAGGCCGCGTCGACGGCGAGCCGGTGCTCGACCCGCCGTGTCTCGTCGGCGTCGGCGAGGTCCAGGAGGTAGGCGCCGAGCAACTCACGGTCCCGGGAGACGTCGAAGTCGTCGGGCAGCGCGTGCCGCGCGTTCATGCCGGCACCTCCAGCCCGTCACGACTCCCCTCCCGGGGAGCGAGCTTCTCCCGCAGCGCCCGCAGGGCGTAGTACGACCGCGACTTCACCGTGCCCGCGGGGATCCCCAGCGCCGTCGCCGCCTCGCCGAGGCTGCGGCCCTGGAAGTAGATCTGGTCGAGGACGCCGCGGTGGTCCTCGGAGAGGTCCTCCAGCGCGGTGAGCACGGTGACCGACGCGACGACCGCCTCGGCGTGGTCGCGTTCCACCGGCGGGTTCTCGGGCGCCTCCGGCACCTCCTGCGGCCGGGCGGCGCGCGCCCGGATCCGGTCGGTGACGAGGTTGCGGGTCACGGTGAGCAGCCAGCCGCGCGTGGAGCCGCGGCCGTTGGTGAGCACCTGCGGGTTGCGCCAGGCACGCACGAGCGTCTCCTGGACGACGTCCTCCGCGGCGACGCGGTCTCCGCCGAGCAGCCGCGTGGCGTAGGTGAGCAGCGCGCGACCGTGCTCGGAGTAGATCGCCCGCACGAGCGCCTCGTCGGCGGGGTCGGGCATCCGCGGAACCTGCCCTTCGATCGGTTCGGTAACGAACCGCCACCGTAGCGAGGTGCCTCCACACCATTCGCACGGACGGGTGATGCGATCGGTTCGATCCCGGTGAACCGTTACGTGCTGCGGCTCGTGAGCGAGACAGAACACGCCGGCACCGGCCCGCGCCCACCACACCCCTCGGGGGAGACGATGAAGCGGTACGCACCCCTGTTGACGCTCGTGGCCGTCGTGGTACTCGGTGCCGCGCTCTTCACGCTGAGCTCGATGAACAACCCGGGGAACCAGGCCGTCGAGCAGGCGCAGGCCGCCGCACCCCCACCGCCCGCCGAAGGCGCGGAGCCGCCACCCCCGGCCGTCGAGCCGCCGGCCGTGGCCGAGAAGGCCTACGCGGGCCGCTCCGCCGACCGGAAGATGACGATCGCCATCGCGGTCAAGGACGGCAAGGCCATCGCCTACGTCTGCGACGGCAAGAAGGTCGAGGCCTGGCTGGACGGCACGCTGCAGGGCGACAAGCTCGTGCTCGCGGGCAAGGACGGGGCGAGCGTCACCGGGACCGCGAACGAGCAGTCCTCCGAGGGTGAGATCGTCGTCGCGGGCAGGACGTGGAAGTACACGGCGAAGGGCGTGGAGGCCCCGGCCGGGCTCTACGAGGGTCGCGCGGACGTGCGCGGCGTGGCCACCCGCATCGGCTGGGTCGTCGAGCCGGACGGGCAGGTCACCGGCATCCAGCAGGGCGGTGGCCAGACCAACCCCGCGCCGCCGCTCGACCCGGCCAACCCCGACGGCGTGACCATCGACGGCGTCGTCGTCACCGTGACCAGCCTCGACGGATCGACCCCGGTGGTGGCCCGATGACCGGATCGTTCGACGCCTACGACCCGAACCGGCCCACGGCCCGTATCGAGCTGCCCCGCCAGGGGCTCCAGCCGCCGCCCCCGCCGCAGGCGCAGCAACCGCCCCCGCCGCCCGGGTCGGAGCCGGCACCGGAACCCGCGCAGAAGAAGGACTCCGGCGGGCGGGGGACGTTCCTCGCGATCGCGATCGGCCTCTCGGTCACCGTGGTCCTCGGCGTGTACGGCCGGGTGCACGAGCCGCAGCACTTCGGGTTCAGCGTGGCGGGTTTCTCCAACGGCGTCTCGGCGAAGGCGTGGCTCGCGTCGATCGCGTTCCTGTTCGCGCTGGTCCAGCTCGTGTCGGCGCTGATCATGTACGGCAAGCTGCCGATCAAGAGCCCCTCCTGGATCGGGACCCTGCACCGCTGGTCAGGGCGTATCGCGGTGCTCGTCTCCGTGCCCGTGGCGGTGCACTGCCTCTACGCGCTGGGCTTCTCCAGCGGGTCACCGAGGGCGCTGGTCCACTCGATCTTCGGCACGGTGTTCTACGGTGCCTTCGTCGCGAAGATGATCGTGCTGCAGCGCCCGAAGTCCCCCTGGTGGGCGCTGCCCGTGCTCGGCGGCACGGTGTTCACCGGGCTGACGGTCCTCTGGCTCACCGCGTCGTTGTGGTACTTCACCACCAAGGGCTTCGTCGTCTGACCCGTCCGCCCCGTTCCGCCCCGACAGGAGCCCCGACGCGCATGACCCACCAGCCGAACGTCACCCGCAGGTCGGTCCTCACCGGCGCCTGCGCCGCCGGCACCGCCCTCGTCGCAGGCTGCGCGGGCTACGGCAGCGGACCGGCCGCGCCCCCGCCGCCGGCGCCGCCGGCCGGGGCCGCGCCGGGCGCCCTGGTCGCGACGGGGGACGTCCCGGTCGGCGGGGGAGTGATCCTCGCCGCCCAGAAGGTCGTCGTCACGCAGCCGGTGGCCGGCACGTTCAAGGCGTTCGACACCACCTGCACGCACCAGGGCTGCACGGTCAACGCGGTCGCGGACGGCACGATCGACTGCCCCTGCCACGGCAGCCGGTACGCGGTGGCGGACGGTGCGGTCGTGGCCGGGCCCGCGCCGGCACCGCTGCCGGAGAAGAAGATCACCGTCGAGGGGACGACGATCAGCCTCGCCTGAGCGGGTGTGAGGTCCGGCGCATCCGGCCTCGGTCACAGGACGGGCCCCGCACCGCCTTGCGTCTCTAGACTTCCCTCGCACCGAGGGGAGTGGTCGATGGGCACGGTCAAGGACGACGAAGCGGCGGCCCGGGCGGTTCCGCCGGAGCCGGAGCACCTGTCGCTCGCGGCGGACTTCCCGGCTGCGGATCGCGACCGCTGGGTGGCGATGGTCGACCAGGTGCTGCGCAAGGCGCGCCGGATCGGCGAGGAGGCCCCGGCGGGCGCGGGGGTGGAGAAGCTCACCCGCACGACGCCCGACGGGATCCGGGTGCCGCCGCTGCTGACGGCGGGGGACGCCCCGGGCGTCGAGACCGGCGTGCCGGGCTCCGCACCGTTCGTGCGCGGTTCGCGGGCGGGGGGAGTGGTCCCGGAGGGCTGGGACGTGCGCCAGCGCCTCGCCGAGCCGGACGTGGCGGCGGCCCGCGAGGCGATCGCGGCGGACCTGGAGAACGGCGTCAACTCGATCTGGCTGGTCGTCGGTGACGGCGCCGGCGGCACAGCCGTCGCGGACCTGCCCGCGGTGCTCGCCGACGTCTACCTCGACCTCGCGCCCGTCGTGCTCGACTCGGGCGGCACGGGCGCGGGCGCGCCGGAGTACCTGGCGCTGGCCGGGGAGCGCGGGCTCGACCCCGCCGCCCTGCTCGGCACGCTCGGCCTGGACCCGCTCGGCCTGCGCGCGCGCACCGGTGACGGGCCCGACATCGCCTCGGTCGTCCCCCTGGCCCGGCGGGTCGCCGCCGAGTTCCCGCAGGTCAAGGCGATCGTGGTGGACGCGCTGCCGGTACACGGCGCCGGGGCCTCGGACGCCCAGGAGCTGGGCTGGTCGCTGGCCGCGGGGGTGGCGTACCTGCGCACTCTGACCGGCGGAGGGCTCGATCTCGCCGCCGCCGCGGCCCTGCTGGAGTTCCGCTACGCCGCCACCGCCGAGCAGTTCCCGACGATCGCGAAGCTGCGCGCGGCGCGGCGGTTGTGGGCGCGGGTCACCGAGGCCTGCGGCGAGGCTCTGCCGCAGGCCCAGCACGCCGTCACCTCGCCGGTGATGCAGAGCCGCCGCGACCCGTACGTGAACCTGCTGCGCGGCACCGTCGCCGGGTTCGCCGCGGGCGTGGGGGGCGCGGACGCCGTCACGGTCGCGCCCTTCGACGCGGCGATCGGCGCCGCCGTCCCGTTCTCGCGGCGGATCGCACGCAACACCCAGGCCCTGCTGGTGGAGGAGTCGCACCTGGCGCGGGTGATCGACCCGGCGGGCGGTTCGTACGTCGTCGAACACCTCACCGAGGAGCTCGCGCGGGCCGCGTGGGCGTTCTTCCAGGCGATCGAGGCCGAGGGCGGGGCCCTGGCGGTGCTGGACTCCGGCCGGCTCGCCGCGCGGATCGAGGAGGTCCGGGCCCGCCGCCTGCACGACATCGCCACCCGTCGCGCCCCGCTCACCGGGGTCTCCGAGTTCGCCGACCTGCACGAGAAGCCCGTCGAGCGGGCGGCCGTCGCGCCCGTCCCCGGTGGCGGGCTACCGGTGTTCCGCCTCGCCGAGCCGTACGAGGCCTTCCGGGACCGCTCGGACGAGATCGCCGAGCGCACCGGGGCGCGGCCCATGGCGTTCCTCGCGACGCTCGGGCCGCTGGCCGCGTACACCGCCCGGGCCGGCTTCGCGCGCAACCTGCTCGCAGCCGGCGGCGTGGACACCGCCGAGGCGGGGCCCACCGAGACGGCCCAGGACGTCGTCGAGGCCTACGCCGGACACGCCTCCCCGGTCGCCGTGCTGTGCTCCACCGACGCGCTCTACCGCGAGCGGGCGGAGGCCACCGTCGCCGCGCTGCGCGAGGCCGGAGCGCGGCGCATCCTGCTGGCGGGCGCGGCCGACGTGCCGGGCCTGGACGGGCTGATCGCCGTGGGCTGCGACACCCTCGCCGTGATCGAGTCCGTCTACGAGACGCTGGAGGACGACCAGTGAGCGACGAACGGGTGGGCATCGCAGCGAGCTCCGGCGAGCGAGGAGCGGAGGCCGGTCCGCAGCGGACAATCGGTGCGGTGACCGCGATCCCCGACTTCACCAGCGTCGAGCTGGGCACACCCGCCCCCGCGGCGCAGTGGGACCCGCAGGAGCGCCCGCCGGCCTGGGACGCCCCCGAGGGCATCCGGGTCTCGCCGCTCTACACACCCGCGGACCTGGACGGCGTGGACTTCCTCGCCACCTACCCGGGCATCGCGCCGTACCTGCGCGGGCCGTACCCGGCCATGTACGCCACCCAGCCGTGGACGATCCGCCAGTACGCCGGGTTCTCGACGGCGGCGGAGTCCAACGCGTTCTACCGGCGCAACCTCGCCGCGGGTCAGAAGGGCCTCTCGATCGCGTTCGACCTGGCCACGCACCGCGGCTACGACTCGGACCACCCGCGCGTCGCCGGCGACGTCGGCATGGCGGGCGTCGCGATCGACTCGATCTACGACATGCGTCAGCTCTTCGACGGCATCCCGCTGGACAAGATGTCCGTGTCGATGACGATGAACGGCGCCGTGCTGCCGGTGCTCGCGCTCTACGTCGTGGCGGCGGAGGAGCAGGGCGTGGAGCACGCCCAGCTCACGGGGACAATCCAGAACGACATCCTCAAGGAGTTCATGGTCCGCAACACCTACATCTACCCGCCGCAGCCGAGCATGCAGATCATCTCGGACATCTTCTCGTTCACCTCGCGGGAGATGCCGAGGTTCAACTCGATCTCGATCTCGGGCTACCACATCCAGGAGGCCGGGGCCACCAACGACCTCGAGCTCGCCTACACCCTCGCGGACGGCGTGGAGTACCTGCGGGCCGGGATCGACGCCGGGCTGGACGTGGACGCGTTCGCGCCGCGGCTGAGCTTCTTCTGGGCGATCGGGATGAACTTCTTCATGGAGGTCGCCAAGATGCGGGCCGCGCGCCTGCTCTGGTCGAAGCTCGTGAAGCAGTTCGGTCCGAAGAACGCCAAGTCGCTGTCGCTGCGCACGCACTCGCAGACGTCGGGCTGGTCGCTCACCGCGCAGGACGTCTACAACAACGTCGTCCGCACCTGCATCGAGGCGATGGCCGCCACCCAGGGTCACACGCAGTCGCTGCACACGAACGCGCTGGACGAGGCGCTGGCGCTGCCCACGGACTTCTCCGCGCGCATCGCCCGCAACACCCAGCTGCTGCTGCAGCAGGAGTCGGGCACCACGCAGGTGATCGACCCCTGGGGCGGCTCGTACTACGTCGAGCGGCTCACCTACGACCTCGCGCGCCGCGCCTGGGCGCACATCACCGAGGTCGAGAAGGCCGGTGGCATGGCGCAGGCCATCGACGCGGGCATCCCGAAGCTGCGTGTCGAGGAGGCCGCCGCCCGCACCCAGGCGCGGATCGACTCGGGTCGCCAGCCCGTGATCGGAGTGAACAAGTACGTCGTCGCCGAGGACGAGCAGATCGAGGTCCGCGCCGTCGACAACGCCGGGGTGCGCGCCGAGCAGATCGACAAGCTGCGGCGGCTGCGCGAGGAGCGCGATCAGCGCGAGGTGGACGCCGCCTGCCAGGCACTCACCGACGCCGCCGCCGCGATCGCGGAGGGCTCGGCGCGCACGGATGCGCAGAACCTGTTGCAGCTGTCCGTCGCGGCGGCGCGGGCGAAGGCCACGGTGGGGGAGATCTCGGACGCGCTGGAGAAGGTCTTCGGGCGCCACTCCGGCCAGATCCGCATCATCTCCGGTGTGTACTCCGACGAAGCCGGGCGCTCGCCCGCCGTGGCCAGGGCCCGCGAGCTGGTGGACGAGTTCGCCGAGCAGGAGGGGCGCCAGCCCCGCATCCTCGTGGCGAAGATGGGTCAGGACGGCCACGACCGCGGCCAGAAGGTGATCGCCACGGCGTTCGCCGATCTCGGCTTCGACGTCGACGTGGGCCCGCTGTTCCAGACCCCCGCCGAGGTGGCGCGCCAGGCCGTCGAGGCGGACGTGCACGTCATCGGGGCGTCGTCGCTGGCCGCAGGGCACCTCACGCTGGTACCGGAGCTCCGTGCCGAGCTGGCGAAGCTGGACCGCGAGGACATCATGGTCGTCGTCGGCGGGGTCGTCCCGCCCGCGGACGTCCCGCGCCTGCTCGACATGGGTGCGGTGGCCGTCTTCGGGCCGGGCACCGTGATCGCGGAGGCGGCCATCGACCTCGTCGGCAAGCTTTCCGCCGAGCTGCACGGCAGCTGATGGCGCGCACCCCCGACGTCCCGGCCCTCGCCAAGGGGGTCCTCGACGGGAACCGGTCCGTCCTGGCCCGGGCGGTCACGCTCGTCGAGTCGCGGCGCGCCGACCATCGGCAGGCGGCGCAGCAGCTGCTCATGGAGCTGCAGCCGCACGCGGGCGGCGCGCACCGGGTGGGGATCAGCGGGGTGCCGGGCGTGGGCAAGTCGACGTTCATCGAGGTGCTCGGCACCAACCTCACCGGGGCGGGGCACCGGGTGGCCGTGCTCGCCGTGGACCCGTCGTCCACCCGCACGCGCGGGTCGATCCTCGGCGACAAGACCCGCATGGCGCGGCTGGCCAACGACCCGGACGCGTTCGTGCGGCCCTCGCCGAGTGCCGGGACGCTCGGCGGGGTCGCGCGCGCCACGCGCGAGACGATGGTGCTGATGGAGGCCGCCGGGTTCGACCACGTGCTCGTCGAGACCGTGGGCGTGGGCCAGTCCGAGGTGGCCGTCGCGGGCATGGTGGACACGTTCCTGCTGCTCACGATCGCGCGCACCGGCGACTCGTTGCAGGGGATCAAGAAGGGGATCCTGGAGCTTGCCGACGTCGTCGCGGTGAACAAGGCGGACGGCGCGCACGAGCGTGACGCCCGGGCTGCTGCGCGCGAGCTGGCCGGTGCGCTGCGGATGATGTCCCCCACGAGCACGCACTGGCGCCCGAAGGTCCTGGCGTGCAGCGCGCAGACCGGGCGTGGGATGGACGAGGTCTGGACGGCGGTCGAGGCACACCGGGCCGCATTGGAGGCCGCGGGGGAGCTGGCCACGCGGCGGGCGGACCAGCAGCTGGACTGGATGTGGTCGATGGTGCGCGACCGCCTCATGGAGCGGCTGACCTCCGACCCGGCGGTGCGGGCGACGCTGCCCGAGCTGGAGCGCGACGTCCGCGGTGGGGACCTGACGCCCACCCTCGCCGCGGAGCGGATCCTTCACGTGCTCGAGGCGCGCGGCGCCGGACCGGGCCCCGTGTAGGCCACGGCGGCGCCCGGTGGGTGCCCCGGGCTTGGTGCGCGAACGGCGGCCCCGTGCTTGGTGCGCTACCGGGGCCCCCGGGCTTGGCGCGCGAACGGGGGCCCCGGGCTTGGTGCGCGAACGCCACGTACGGCAAGACCAACCCCCCTTACGTGCCGTACCCCCACCGGTCGAATGGGTGGGCGGGCGCGCGGCGCACCCGCAGCGACGGGCGAAGGAGGGATCGGCGGGCGAGGCGTCGGGGTCGTGGGCGAAGATGTCGCGGTGAGCGAACGGAGCCTGCCCCCGCGCCCGATCATCGGCGTGCTGCACCCGGGAAAGATGGGCGCCGCCGTCGGCTCGGCGCTGAAACCGGCGGCGAGCGCGGTGATCTGGGCGGCGGCCGGGCGCAGCGTGCGCACGTCGAAGCGGGCCGAGATCGCCGATCTCGTCGGGGTTCCGGACACCGTCGAACTCGTCCGCCGCGCGGACGTGGTGATCGCGCTGTGCCCGCCGGAGGCGGCGCGGGAGCTCGCCGCGGAGGTCGCCCTCGCGGCGGCCGGGCGTGCCCTGCCCCCGCTCTACGTGGAGGCGAACACCGTGCCCCTGGAGACGGTGCACGAGATCGCCGCCCTGCTCGGGCCCGAGAACGTGGTGGACGCCGTGCTCACAGGGCCGGCGACCTACGAGGAGGGGCGCACCGAGATCCTGCTCTCGGGTCCGGCGGCCGCGGCCGTGGCCGCGCTGTTCGCGGGATCCCCGTTCTCCCCGCGCGTCGTGGGCGCGGAGCCGGGAGACGCGACGGTCGCGAGGAGCTCCGAGATCACCAGCCCCGGTTGATCTTGCTCGTGGTGACGGTCCCGCCGCCCTTGGCGAGGTCCGTGGTGGCTGCGGCGTTCCCACCGAGGAACGCCGACCCGGCCACCACTCCCAGCAATGCCAGTGTCGCCAGCAGTTTACGTCGCATGGGGACAGCTTGACCCGGTGCTGTCGCTCAGTCATGTGCCTGATGGCCCTCTCACCCGGTCAGGCGGAAATGATCGCCCGCTTGCCACGCATCAGTCCACATTGGGTAACGACCGTACCCGCGTCCGGCGTAACTCATCGAGCCGATCGTCAGCCAGGGCTCGCCAGAAGCGCAGGGCGGCATGCTCCATCTCCAGGCCGAGCTCCAGCGTGATCATCCGAGGTCGCAGCGCCGCCGAGTGCCCGTAACGGGTCACCATGCCCTCGTAGGCGGCGATCCGCTGCTCGTGCTGGCGGATCTGCTGAGCGGCCAGCCGCGGCACGTCCGCCGGGTCCCCGACCTCGTTGAAGAACAGCTTGAGCTCCGCGACGTCGCGCATCTCGAAGTGCTCGTCGGTTGGCGCGGCCAGCCACGCGCGCAGGGCTGCGAGGCCCTCCTCGGTGATCGAGTAGGTCTTGCGGCGCCGGCCGCGGTCCTCGACGGCGAGATCGAGCAGCCCCGCCTCGGCGAGCCGGTCCGGTTCGGAGTAGAGCTGGGCGTGCGGGAAGTGCCAGAAGTAGCCGACGGAGCGCGCGACGGCCCGCTTGAGGTCGTACGGGGTGGACGGTCCGCGCAGGGCGATCATCCCGAGCACGACGTAGGAGGTCGCGGACAGGCGCAGGGCGGGCACGCGCGGGAGCATATCGATCGGACGGTCCGGGTTGTACGTTTCCGCCCGGCACAGTACCGTCAAGACGGTCTGAATCAGATGATCTGCGTAGGCTGGACGCCGGACAGCGGAGTCGATCAGCGGAGACCGACGGCATGGATCTCGCCACCACACTGACGTGGGCCGCGGAGCGCCACCCGCACCGCCGGGCGGTCGGCGGCACGGGCCGCACGCTCACGTACAACGAATGGGACGCCCGGACCAACCGCCTCGCCCGGGCACTGGCCGCAGCCGGTGTCGGACGCCGGGACCGGGTCGCGTTCGTGACCGGTGGCGGCGAGCCGCTCGCGAGCCTGCACCTGGCGGCGCAGAAGCTCGGCGCGGTGTCGGTGCCGCTGTCCACCCGCTTCGGTCCGGAGGAACTGCGTTACTGCGCAGGCGACTGCGGCGCGGCGCTCGTCGTCGTGGACGAGGCCAACGCCGGGCGCGCCGCCGCGCTCGACACCGTGGTCGACGCCGCGACCGTCCGTTCCGTCGCCGAGCTGGACACCGCCGCCGACGGCGCGTCCCCCGGACCGCTCGCGGGTCGCCCCGCCCCGGCGGACACGAGCGTCATCCTCTACACCTCCGGCACCACCGGCCGGCCGAAGGGCGTGCCCCGCAGCCACGCGGCCGAGCACGCCGCGGCGCTCGCCCAGGCCGTCCAGCTGCAACAACGCCACGGCGAGGTGGTGCTCGGGGTCATGCCGCTGTTCCACACGATGGGCCTGCGGACGCTGCTGTGCAGCATCCTCGTCGGCGGCACCTGGGTCGGCCAGAACGCCTTCGACCCCGCGGAGTCGCTGGAGCTGATCGAGCGCGAGCGCGTCTCGGCGCTCTACCTCGTCCCCACGATCTACTGGTCGTTGCTGCGCACCGGGCGCCCGGAGGTGCTGCGCGGCGTGGCCCGGCTCGCCTACGCCGGAGCGGCGATGACCCCCGCGCTGGCCGAGGAACTGATCGAGCTGGTGGCGCCCGCGGCGTTCGTCAACCACTTCGGCTCGACGGAGATCTACACCTTCACGATCGGCCCGGACGTGGCCGCGAAACCCGGATCCGCCGGGCGCGCCGGGATCTTCTCGCGGGTGCGCCTGATCGCCCCGCAGACCGGCGCGCCCGCGGATGCGCTGGTCGGGCCGGGGGAGCAGGGGCAGGTGATCGTGTCGATGGAGAGCCCCGAGGCGTTCGGCGGCTACTGGAACCGCCCCGACGCGGACGCGAAGGCGATCCGGGACGGCTGGTACTACACGGGCGATCTCGCCGTGGCCGACGGGGACGGCGACCTGTGGGTGGCGGGACGCGTCGACGACATGATCAATTCGGGCGGCGAGAACGTCTACCCGGACGAGATCGAGGCCGCGCTCGTGCGTTGCCCCGAGATCGACGACGTCTGCGTCGTCGGGCTGCCGGACGAGCGGTGGGGCCAGGCGGTCACCGCCTTCGTCGTGGCGCGGGCGGGGATCGACCCGGCGACGGCGGTGCGGGCTGCGGGGGCGTACGCCCGGGAGGTGCTGCCGTCACTGAAGCGTCCGAAGCGGGTGGTGGCGGTGGCGGCGATCCCGCGCTCCGGGGTCGGCAAGACCCTGCGGCGCACGCTCGTGGCGGGGGACTACGACGCCCTTGCGGACGGCCGGGATGGTTGAGAGGCCGGCGGAGCCGCAGCGGCCCGCCGCGGGCGGAGCCGGCGTCGGGACGGACGGCGCCCGCCTCGCCCGCAGTGAATCCGGGGTGGCCGACGCGCGCTGGACTCCGTGCCGGATCGAGGACGCCGCCCTCGTCACCGGTCGCGGCGGCTTCCTGGACGACCTCGACCCGCTGCCCGGCACGCTGGTCGCCGCCGTCGTCCGCTCGACGCGGGCGCACGCCCGGCTGCGCGCGGTCGACCTCCGCGCGGCTCGCGCCCAGCCCGGGGTCGTGGCGGTGATCGGCCCGGAGGAGGTCCGCGCGGGGCTGCGGCCGTTCCCGCTCTCGACGGGCGCGGCGATGGCCTACCACCCGTCGGCCGTGGACCGGGTGCGCTACGTCGGCGAGCCGGTCGCGGTGGTCGTCGCGCGGGACCGCTACACCGCCGAGGACGCCGCGGACCTCGTCGAGATCGACGACGAGCCGCTCCCCGCGGTGATCGGCGCACGGGCGGCGCTGGCGCCGGACACGCCGCTGCTGCACCCCGACGCCGGGACGAACGTCGCGACCGACCGCACGTTCCGCTTCGGCCCGGTGGACGAGGCGTTCGCGGCGGCGGACCACGTCGTCGAGGGCGAGTACGACTTCCCGCGCTACTCCTCGGTCCCGATGGAGTGCTACTCCGTGATCGCGCACTGGCGCCCCGGCCCGGCGGTGGAGGCGTGGGCGAACTTCCACGGTCCGTTCACGATGGTGCCGGTCATGGCGGGTGCGCTGGGCCTGCCGACGTCCGCGCTGCGCCTGCACGTGCCCGCCGACATCGGCGGCAGCTTCGGCATCAAGGCCGCCGTCTACCCCTACGTCGTGCTGATGGCGCTGGCCTCGAAGCACGCGGGCGCGCCCGTGCGGTGGACCGAGGACCGCGCCGAGCACCTGCTCGCCAGCTCCTGCGGGGCGTCGCGGGTCATGCGGTTCGCGGCGGCGGTGACGGCGTCGGGCGAGGTCACTGCCCTGAAGGCCGATCTCGTGGACGACGTGGGCGCCTACCTGCGCCCGCCCGAGCCGTCGACGCTCTACCGCTGCTACGGCAACGTCACCGGGCCGTACCGGATCGGGGCGGTCGAGCTGCGCGCCCGCGCCGTCGTCACGAACACGATGCCGACCGGCCTCAACCGCGGCTTCGGCGGCCAGCAGCTCTACTTCGGCCTCGAACGGCTCATGGACGCGGTCGCGTCCGCCACCGGCCTGGACGTCCTGGAGGTCCGGCGGCGCAACCTGGTGACGGCGTTCCCGCACGAGACGCCCACCGGCGGGGTGTACGACTCCGGGGACTACCACGCCGCCGTCGATCTCGCGGTGACGCTCGCGGATCTCGACGAGCTGCATGCCCGCCGGGAGGCCGCCCGGGCACAGGGCGCGTTCTACGGTGTCGGCGTCGGGCTGGTCACCGACCCGTCGGCCACGAACATCGGCTACGTCGGCCTCGCCACCCCCGCCGCGCAGCGCGGCCGGGGCAAGTCCGGCTCGACCGAGCACGTGCGGATCTCCGTGGACGTGCAGGGGGTGGTCACCGTCCTGCTCGGGTCGGTCCCGCAGGGGCAGGGGCACGCGACGGTGGCGCGCGCGCTCGCCGCGGACCGGCTCGGGCTGCCCGTGGAGCAGGTCCGGGTCGTGGTCGACATGGACACCGCCACGACACCCTGGACGGTCACCTCGGGCAGCTACTCCTCGCGCTTCGCCCCCCTGGTGACCAGCGCCGTCGTCGAGGCGGCCGACCGGATCGCCGGCACCGTCCGGGCGGCGGCCGCCGTGCTGCTGGGCCTGCCCGCGGGGGAGCTGGACCTGGCCTGCGGCGCCGTCCGCCACCCGTCGGGGGCCGAGGTGGCGTTCCGCCACGCCGCCGGGCTCGTGCACTGGGACCCGGGCGCGCTGCCCGACGGGGTGCCCGCGCGGCTGTACGAGGAGGCGGCCTTCACGCCGCGGGCCCGGGCCGCCACCCGCGACGACCGGATCAACTCCTCGCTCTGCTACGGGTTCGTCGCCGAGATCGTCGCGGTGCGGATCGACCCGGACACCCTGGAGATCGCGGTCGACCGGGTCGCCTCGGTGCACGACGCGGGCACCGTGCTGCACCCGCAGCTCTTCGACGGCCAGGTGCACGGCGCGCTCGTACATGCCCTCGGGGGCGCGGCCTACGAGGAGCTGACCTACGACGAGGGGGGCCAGCCTACGGCCGCCACGTTCCTGGACTACCTGTGCCCGACCAGCGCGGAAACCGGCTTCGACCTGCGCTCCGGGCACGTCGTCACCCCCTCGCCCCTCACCCCGCTCGGGGCGAAGGGCTGCGGAGAGGGGTCGTCCATGAGCTTCCCGGTGGCGTTCGCGAACGCGGTCGCCGATGCGCTGGCGCCCGCCGGGGTGGTCGTCGACCGGCTGCCGCTGCACGGGGATGTGATCCACCGGCTGCTGGAGGAGACGCGATGGCTGGGATGACATGCAGGGATGACAGGGCAGGGATGACAGGGCAGGGATGACGGGGCAGGGATGACATGGCACTGACCGGCGGGAAGGTCCTGCTGGACCACGGGCACGACGGACGGGTCGCGAACCTGACCCTCTCCCACGGGACGTACACGGTGATCACCTGGGAGATGCGGCAGCGGGTCGCCGAGGTGTTCGCCGGGATCGAGCGCGACCCGGACGTGCGGGTGGTGGTCGTGCGCTCCGACGGCGAGCACTTCAGCTCGGGCGGGGACATCGCCGGGTTCATGGAGGTCGACCCGATCGACTTCACCGATCTCGGGCACAACGTCACCGCCGCCGCGCGCAGCACGCGGCCGGTGATCGCCGCGGTCGACGGGTACTGCTTCGGCGTCGGCCTGGAGATCGCGCTGTCCTGCGACATCCGGCTGGCCACCCCCCGCAGCCGGTTCGCGCTGCCCGAGATGAACCTCGGCATGATCCCCGGGTCCGGCGGGACCCAGCGGCTCGCCCGGCTGATCGGGCTGTCCCGCGCGAAGTACCACGTGCTGACCGCGACGCGGATCCCGGCGCAGCAGGCGCTGGACTGGGGGCTGGTCGCCGAGCTGCACGAGGACCGGGCGACGCTCGACGCCGCCGCGGACGCGCTCGCCGTGAAGCTGGCCGCGTTCTCCCCGGCCGCGCAGCGCACCGCGAAGGAGGTGCTCGACCGCGGGATCGACGGGCCGCTGTACACCGGCATCGAGCTGGAACGGAAGGCCTACGCGATGCTGCGCTCCACCCACGACTTCGCCGAGGGCGTGGCGGCGTTCGGGGAGAAGCGGCGCCCGGAGTTCACGGGGCGATGAAGCCGGCACCGTTCGCGTACGTCCGGCCGGGGACCCTGGACGGCGTGCTCGCCGAGCTCGCGGGCGAGGACGCCAAGGTCCTCGCCGGGGGCCAGTCGCTGGTGCCGGTGCTCGCGATGCGGCTGGGCGCGCCGTCGACGCTGGTGGACGTCACGGCGGTGCCGGAGCTGGGTGGGTTCGGCCTCGTCGGTCGTGCTGCCGAGGACGTGGCCGGTCGTTCCGGTCCGGACGCCGCTCGGGCTGGCGCGGCTCCCGCTGGTGGCGGTGGTCGTCCGGCTGGCGGTGGTGGTGCTCGGGCTGGTGGCGGTGCTGCTCGGGCTGGTGACGGTGGTGCCGGCGGGCGGGTGCTGCGGATCGGGGCAGCGGTGCGGCAGCGGGCGGTGGAGCGCTCGGCCCTGTCGCGGGCGGTGCCGCTGCTCGGCATGGCGCTGCCGTTCGTCGGCCACCGGGAGCTGCGCAGCCGCGGCACGGTGTGCGGTTCGCTCGCGCACGCCGACCCGGCTGCCGAGCTACCGGCCGTCGCGGCCTGCCTGGACGCGGTGATGGAGATCGCCGGGCCGTCCGGGCGACGACGGGTGCGGGTGGACGAGTTCTTCGCCGGCTTCATGACCACCGCGCTCGCGGAGGACGAGGTCCTGGTCGCCGTCGAGCTGCCGCTGGCAGGGCCCGGGGAGGGCTTCGGGTTCGCGGAGATCGCGCGGAGGCACGGCGACTTCGCGCTCGCCGGGGTCGCTACCCGCGTCCGGATCGACGCCGCGGGCGCGGTCGACGAGGCCAGGCTGGCGGCGTTCGGGGTCTCGGACCGGCCGCGGACCTGGGATGTCACCGCGCTGCTCGCCGACCTTGCTGTGCCGACCGAGCCGACCGAGCCGACCGAGCCCACCGAGCCCACCGAGCCCACCGCCGAGCTTGCCCTGCGCGAGGCGCTGGGGGACGTCGTCGACGCGCTGGTCGACACGGCTGGAGACGGGCACGCCGGTGCCGGCTACAGGCGCCGGCTGCTGCGCGTGCTGGCGGCGCGGGAGCTCGTGGCGGCCCGGCGACGGGCCGCAGGCGCGGGTGGCGTGGGCACCGGCGGCGCGGGCGGCGCAGGCGCGGGTGGCGTGGGCGCGGGTGGCGTGGGCACCGGCGGCGCGGGCGCGGGTCTCGGCGGAGCGGAGCCCGACGCGGACCTCGGCGCAGACGCCGGTGGGGGCGGCACGCCGACCCCGGACCGCGCGCCCCGAGCTGTCGGCGACGACGCCGCGCCCACCGGGGCGGAGCCGGGCGATCCGGTGCCGCAGCGCGGTCCCCGCGGGCGGGTCGAGGCGGAGGACCGGACCGACGTGAGCCTGACCGTCAACGGCGTGCCCGCCACCGTCCCCGTCCCGCCGCGCCAGCACCTCGCCGACACCCTGCGCGACCGCCTGCGACTCACCGGCACCCACCTGGGCTGCGAGCACGGCGTCTGCGGCATGTGCACCGTGCTCGTGGACGGCGTCGCGGCGCGGGCCTGCCTGCTGTTCACGGTGCAGTGCGACGGCGCGGAGATCGTCACGGTCGAGGGCCTCGGCACGCCGGACGCGCAGCACCCGCTGCAGGAGGCGTTCTCCGCCCACCACGCGCTGCAGTGCGGCTTCTGCACGCCCGGGATGCTCATGAGCGCCTACGGGCTCCTGCGTGAGGACCCGGCGCCCGCACGCCTCGCGCACGACATGTCGGGGGTGCTCTGCCGGTGCACCGGCTACCGGGGCGCGCTCGCGGCGGTCGCGGACGTGGCGCGGGCCCATCCCGGAGGCATCCCGGCCCCCCGGGCGGTCCCGGGCGTCTGACCTAATGGGATGCCCGGGCGGGGCGCCGGTGCACCACGCAGCCGCGGGCGTCACCGCGCACCCGTCCGGACGGCTGCGGGGCGCCAGGCGGTGATGTGCGCTCCCGTCGGAGGCGCTACTCGGCGGGCTCCCGGAGCACGTCACCCAGCCGGTCGAGGAACGACAGCTGCCCTTTGACGATCTTCTCCCGGGCGCTGGGGATGTCGAACCATTCCGCGCGGTCGATCTCGGGGAACTCCTGCATCCGCCCCGAACGCGGTGGCCACTCCAGCGTGAACGTGCCGGGGACGACGAGGGCGACGTCGAGGTCCGCGGCCATTGCGAACACGGTCACCGACTTGCCCGAGACGCGCAGGGTGCCCAGCTCCACCGCCTCGCCGTCCGGCACGGGAAGGCCGAGTTCCTCGGTGAACTCCCGGGCGGCCGCGGTGAGCGGATCCTCGCCGGG
Organism: Pseudonocardia sp.; assembly: GCA_050248815.1. Taxonomy (GTDB): domain Bacteria; phylum Actinomycetota; class Actinomycetes; order Mycobacteriales; family Pseudonocardiaceae; genus Pseudonocardia. Next base: position 46,673 of record JBFWRR010000022.1, read on the forward strand.
CAGGAGCTCGCCCTTCGGGATCGACCAGGCGCGAGCGTCCTTGCGCGCCCAGAACGGCCCGCCCATGTGCCCGAGCAGGACCTCCGGGCCCCCGGCTGCGCCCGCCCGGTGCAGCAGGATTCCCGCACTCTGTCGTCCGGCCCGGGTCATGCCGAGAACTCGATGCGTCCGGTGTCCGGATCGGCCGCGACCAGCCGCACCGTGACGATCTCGCCCGCGGTCAGCGGCCCCGCGCAGCGGGCGAGGACCGGCGGATCGGCGACGTACACCTCGCCCGTCCCGTCGGCCGCGGCCGCCGGCCGCAGGACCACGGCGGTGAAGTGCTCGCCGACCCGGCCGGCCACCGTCGCGGCCTCGGTGCGGTCCACGCAGGCCCGGGCCACGGCGTTCGCGCGGGTGTCGGACTCGGACATGATCGCCGGCAGCAGGCCGAGGGCCTCCTGCAGCCACGAAGCCGGATCCTCACCCGCGGCGACGGCGAGGCACACCTCGGCGCCGAAACGGTCCGCGAGCCGTCGTAGCGGGGCGGTGACGTGCGCGTACGGTGCACCGATCCCGCCGTGACCGGGCTGCTGCGGTGGCGGCGCCGCCTGCCCGAACGCGGCGTAGCCGGCCCCGCGCAGCAGCGACGTCGCCGCCCGGCGCAGCGCGAGCGCCGTCGGGGTGTCCCGGGGCAGCACGGACAGCACCTCGGCGGCACTTGCGCCGTCCGGCCACTGCACGCCCAGCCGCCGCGCGGTGTCGCGCAGCTCCGCCACCGCGTTCGGCTCCGGTGCGGGCAGCACCCGCAGCAGGCCGACCCCGGCGTCGAGCATCATACGGGCCGCCGTCATGCCGGTGAGCAGCGAGATCTCCGCATTCCAGGCCTCGACGTCGAGGCGTCGCCGCACCCGGACCGACCACGCGCCGCCGGACCGGACGACCTCCTGCTCCGGCAGCTCCAGCTCGACCGCTCCGCGCCGCACGGCAGCGGCCCGCCGCAGCCGCCCCAGCTCCGCCAGGGCGGCGATCGCCGGATGCGGCGTCCCCCGGTCCACATCCGCCTGCACGCCCTCGTAGGTGAGCTGCGCGCGGGAGCGCACCGTCGCCCGACGGACGTCGACCCGCTCCGGCTCGCCCGCCGCGTCCAGGTCGAACGTCCACAGCACCGTCGGCCGCGGGCCGTCCGGGAGCAGGCTCGCGGTGCCCTCCGACAGCACCGGCGGGTGCAGCGGCACGTTCCCGTCGGGCAGATAGACGGTCTGCCCGCGGCGGCGCGCCTCCTCGTCCAGCGCACCGTCGGGGACGACGGCGGCGGCGACGTCCGCGATCGCGTAGTGCACGCGGAACCCGTCTCCGCGACGGACGACTCCGACGGCCTGGTCGAGGTCCCGGGCGCCGGGGGGATCGATCGTGACCAGCTCGACGGCCGTGGCGTCCGTGCGGTCGGCCCGTCGACCGGCCCCGGCCTGTGCGGCCGCCGCCTCGGCCAGCGCGTCCGCGGGAAAACCCTCGGGCAGTGCGAACTCGGCGCGCACCTTCGCGAAGTCCGGGACGGTCACGTGGGTGAGCTTTCCAGGCTGCCGGGCCGGTGGCGCGCCAGGCCGGCCGCTCCGGCACCCGGGTGATGGCGTGCGACCGTCCGTGGGCATCATCATCGTCACCCGATCGCGTCGTGTTACCGATCATGGTCCGAAGTCACGAGTGAGGAACCCGGATGTCACATGCCCGTAATGTGCCGTCGCCACTCTGCGCGACGGAGGTGCGGCATGGCTGAGGACGCACGACCCGAGATCGGCTACACCGGCGCCCGCTTCGGCGGCGGCCGGAAGCGGCGCGCGCCCGCCTCCGCCGCCTCCGCAGCGCGCGCGGCCGAACAGGCCCCGGAGGTGGGGTCGGCGCCCGAGCGCGACATCCCGGCCGTCGGGTACACCGGTGCCCGCTTCGGTGGCTCGCCGCGCCGCCGGACGCCCGAGCCCGTTCCCGAGCGCACTCCGGAGCCGGAGCCGGTCGGGCCGGCCCCGCTCTCGGTGGAGTGGCCGCTGTACCGCGCGGAACAGGATCACGCGGAACAGGATCGGGCAGGGCGGGATGCCGACCCGGACGCCGACTTCGACCCGGACACCGCCACCTTCACCGGCGGTAGCCCCGCCGGGGCCCCCTCGTCGATCCGCGTGCGCCCCTACATCCTGACCGGCGGGCGAACCCGCGCCGAGATCGAGCTGGAGCTCGAGACCCTGGTGTCGGCCGGGCCCCGGCCGGCGCGGGAGCACCACGCCGTCGTCGGGCTGTGCCACCGTCCCGTGTCGGTGGCCGAGGTCGCGGCGCTCATGAACGCGCCCGTCGGCGTCGCCAGGGTCGTACTGGGCGACCTCGCCTCCCAGGGGGCGGTCACGGTGCATGCCGCCGGCGTGCAGGACGTCCCGGACCTCGCGTTCCTCGAGCGGGTGCTGACCGGCCTGCGGCGTCTCTGACGGCCACAGCCGGCGCGCGCCGCGGGTCGCCTCCGGCGTGTGCGACGTGGCAGCGGGTACCCGGCCGGACACCGAACGAAGTGGTACTGGCGCGTTGGGGGCCCGGTGTCCATCGTCGGGGGAGGGAGCGCGATCATCGCCGGGTGCGGGCACTTCCGGAGCCGCTAGGATAGGTTAGGCTCGCCTACTGAGGAGGACCGATGGCGGACGAACGGGGCCAACGGGTGCATGTCGGGACGGTGCTGCGCACCGAACGCCTCGGCCCGCACATGATCCGCGTCGTGCTGGGCGGGCTCCCCGGCTTCCCCGCGGGAACCTACACCGATCACTACGTGAAGCTGCTCTTCCCTCAGCCCGGCGTGACCTACCCCGAACCGTTCGACATGGCCCGCATCCGCGGCGAGATGCCGCGTGCCCACTGGCCGGCCACACGCACCTACACCGTGCGCGCCTGCGACCCGGACGCGGGCGAGCTGACGATCGACTTCGTCCACCACGGGGACGTCGGCCTGGCCGGGCCGTGGGCCGCCGCGGCGCGGCCCGGCGACGTGGTGCGGTTCCTCGGTCCCGGTGGCGCCTACGCCCCGGACCCGGCTGCGGACTGGCACCTGCTCGCCGGGGACGAGAGCGCCCTGCCGGCGATCGGGGCCGCCCTGGAGCGGATGCCCGCGGGGGCGCCCGCCCACGTGTTCGTCGAGGTCGAGGGGCCACAGGACCAGCAGAAGCTCGCCACCGAGGCCGCCGCGGACATCCGGTGGCTGCACCGCGGGTCCGGACCGGTGGGCGCGGGACTGGTGGACGCCGTCCGCGCGTTCGCGTTCCCCGGCGGTGCCGTGCAGGCGTTCGTGCACGGCGAGGCCGGGTTCGTCAAGCTGTTGCGTCGGCACCTGCGCCTCGAGCGGGGCGTCCCCTTGGCGCGACTGTCCATCTCCGGCTACTGGCGGCTCGGCCGCGACGAGGAGGGCTGGCGGTCGTCGAAGCGGGAGTGGAACCAGCAGATCGAGGCGGAGGAGGCGAGAGCGCTCGCCGGTTGAGAGCACTCTCGTATCACGCAAGGTATATTGCGCGATGTGGTAGTTGCTGCACCGCCGCTCCTCCCGCTGTTCCGCAGCAGGTTGCAGGGAGACCTGCTCGCGGCGCTCCTGCTCGTCCCCGACGCCGAGCACACCCTCACGGAGCTGGCCCGCCGCACAGGGGCGTCGCTCGCCGCCGTCCAGCGTGAGGTCGACCGCCTCGAGGAGGCCGGGCTGCTCCGTTCCCGGCGCGTCGGCCCGGCCCGGCTCGTCTCGGCGGACCGGGGCTCGCCCGCCGTCGCCCCGCTGACCGACCTCGTCGCTCTGAGCTTCGGGCCCGTGCAGATCCTCGCCGAGGAGTTCGACGGCGTCGTGGGCGTGGACGTGCTCGACGTCTTCGGCTCGTGGGCCGCCCGCCACCACGGTGAGCGCGGCCGCCCGCCGTCCGATGTGGATGTGCTCGCCGTGGGCGAGCCGGACCGCGACGCCGTCCACGAGGCCGCCCGGCGTGCCGAGGAGCGGATCGGGTTGCCCGTGAACGTCACGGTCGTGTCCGCGCAGCGCTGGGCGACAGGGGAGGACGGGTTCGTCCGGCGGGTCCGCGCGGCTGCGCGCGTCCCGGTGCCGCGGTGACGGGCATCCCGCCCGGGGTGACCGGTGACCGCCACCGCGTCCGCGGTGATCACCGGTTCCGTGACATGTGGTGTGCCGGTGCAGGCCATGTCGCGCAACCGGTGATCACGTCCCGGGGCGGAGCTCGAGCCCGGTGAGCCGGGACGGACGCGACGTCGACGCGTTGTTGGCCGCGGGCCGCCTGGAGCGCGTCCCGCCGGACACCGAGGCCGCGGCCCGTGCGATCGGCGCCGCGCGCCGCCACCTCCGTTCCGCCGAGGCTCTCGCCGACATCGATCCGGACCTCGCCTACACGGCCCTCTACGACGCCATCCGCAAGTCCTGCGCCGCGCTCCTGCTGGCCGACGGCCTGCGCGCGACGAGCCGGGGTGGCCACCTCGCCGTCCAGCATGCGGTGACGGCCCTGCATGGTGCACGCGGCCCGCTGCGGGCCTTCGACCGCGTCCGCCGGCAGCGCAACGCCGTCGAGTACCTGGGCGGGGAGGCCGATCCCGAGGACGTCCGTGCCGACCTGGGTGCGGCGCGCGCGATCGTCGACCTGGCCGCGCAGGGGCTCCGACGGGTGCGCTGACGCCGTCGGGTGATCGGCCTCGGGCGAGGTGGCACAGGCTGTGTCGGCCCGGGCCGTATCGGGTCCCGGTCAGGACCGCGCTCGTGTCGAGCGCGGGTTCGTGCCGGCCCGGTTCATGTCGGCCCGGTTCATGTCGGCCCGGTTAATGTAGGCCCGGTTAATGTAGGCCCGGTTAATGTCGCTGTCGACCTTCCACTATGGTGCCCGGCCATGTTCGCCACGCTCCCCGCGGACAGTCCGTCGCGCCCTTCCCCACGGGTCCGGGCCGGGCTGGCCGTGTCGACATTCGCGCTGCTCACCGGATGCGGCTCGGCCGAGCCCGCACAGCTGCCGGATCTTGCTGGACGGGCGCTGGACGACGCCAGGGCCACCGCGACCGCGGCCGGGTTCAGCACACTCAGCTCCCGGGACCTGCTCCGCGCACGCTCCCAGGCCGTCGCGTCGGACTGGCGGGTGTGCACGCAGACCCCGCCGCCCGGTCGTGCCGACCCTGGCGTTGCGGTCGAGTTCGGTGTCGTTCGGACCGACGAGCGCTGCCCGGGTGAAGACGCCGGCCTCCCCCGACTCGTCGGTAAGGCGCTCCCGGCAGCGGAGGACGCGACGCACGAGGCCGGCTTCGTGCGGTTCACCTCGCACGACGCCACGGCGAGGGCCGGGTGCCCGCCGGCCAGGGCTGGACCGTCTGCTCGCACACCCCGGCCGCCGGCACGACGGACCGGGAGGCCACGGTCGACGTCGGCGTCGTGAGAACCGCCGAGCCCTGCCCCGGCCAGGCATCCGCGACGACCTCCAGCACCCCGACGACGACCGCGTCACCCCGGCCGGCGCCGAGACCGGCTCCGAAACCCCAGCCGAAGCCGAACCCGCAACGCGCTGACGAGAGCGATGACAGCGACGGCGGGTCTGGGAGCGGCTCGGACGAGCGGGCGGCGCGGCCCGACCCGGATCCGCCGTCGAAGCCGCGCTCCGGGCAGAGCGGCCACCCGTGTCTGCCCGGCGAACGCGACGGCGACGGCGACGGCTTCTGCGGCGAGGGTCGCTGATCGGACGGACGTGGCGCCGACCGCGCCGAGTGTGCGCTGGAGCAGGCGCTCGCGCGCTGAGTGTGCGCTGGAGCAGGCGCCGGCGGGCCGAGTGTGCGCTGGAGCAGGTGCCGGTCTGACGGAGTCCACACTCGGCAGCCCGGCCAGCTCGGGACCCGCGGGCCTCACCCGCGACCCGGCCTGCGCCGCCGCGCCGGGCGGCGCCGCTCGGCGCGTTCATCGCAGAGGGTTGGCGCGGTTCGCAGGGGCCGCAGCATCTGCGAGGCGGATGCAGCATCTGCGAGGGCGGGTGCGGGGTCTGCGAGGGCGGGTGCGGGGTCTGCGAGGGCGGGTGCGGGGTCTGCGAGGGTGGGTGCGGGGTCTGCGAGGGTGGGTGCGGGGTCTGCGAGG
>JBFWRR010000022.1:52875-65867 GCA_050248815.1 Pseudonocardia sp.
GGGTGCGGGGTCTGCGAGGGTGGGTGCGGGGTCTGCGAGGGTGGGTGCGGGGTCTGCGAGGCGCGGGGTCGGAGCTGCGAGGCTACTGCGGGCCGGGACCTCCCGTCTGTGTCACAAGCGTGCCGGTTCGGCCTGCGGGCGCCAGGGTTGTCCAGGGCCCGATGTGGTTCTTGGGGCTCATCGCCGCTGCGGGCCCACCCCGGCCCGACCGACCCGACGGCCCGAGCGCTCAGTACCCGCCCAGCGGCTCCACGGCCGTCACCCACACGACCGCCTCGCCCCGCTCGTCCGACGCGGCGAGGTCGATCTCGGCGCTGATCGCCCAGTCCCGGTCGCCCGCAGGATCGTCGAGCACCTGACGGACGAGCCAGCGCTCCGGTTCCTCGGCGATGGTGATCATCGACGGCCCGCGGGCGTCCGGGCCGATCCCGATCTCGCCGTGCTCGGCGAAATACGGTTCCAGCGCCTCGCGCCAGGCGTCGGCGTCCCAGCCGCCGTCGCGGTCCAGCTCGTCGAGCAGGTCCCAACGGCGAAGCGCCGCGAGCTCCACGCGCCGGAAGAGCGAGTTGCGTACGAGGACCCGGAACGCCCGGACGTTCGCCGTCACCGCCTCGGGCCCGCGGTCCAGCGCGGGCTTCTCGACGACGCCGGTGTCCGCCCCGGCCGCGAGCTTCTCCCACTCGTCGAGCAGCGAGGAGTCCGTCTGGCGCACCAGCTCGCCCAGCCACTCGACGACGTCCGCGAGCTCCTCGGTCTTCGCCTCGTCCGGCACCGTCTGGCGCAGCGCGCGGAAGGTGTCGGCGAGGTAGCGCAGCACGAGGCCCTCGGAGCGGGCCAGGCCGTAGAACCCGACGTACTCGACGAAGGTCATGGACCGCTCGAACATGTCCCGGACGACGGACTTCGGCGACAGTCGCGCGTCCTCCACCCACGGGTGCCCGCGCCGGTAGGTCTCCAGCGCGCCGCCGAGCAGCTCCTCCAGCGGCTTGGGATAGGAGACGTCCTCCAGCAGCGCCATGCGCTCCTCGTACTCGATGCCCTCGGCCTTCATCGCCGCCACGGCCTCGCCGCGCGCCTTCTTCTCCTGCGCGATCAGGACGGCGCGGGGGTCGTCCAGGGTCGCCTCGATGATCGACAGGACATCCATCGGGTACTCCGGCGACGCCCGGTCCAGCAGCTCGATCGCCGCCAGGGCGAACGGGGAGAGCGGCTGGTTGAGCGCGAAGTCCAGCTGGAGATCCCCCACGATCCGCACGCGGCGCCCCTCCGCGTCCGGCGACTCCAGCTCCTCGACGACCCCCGCCGTGCGCAGTGCCCGGTAGATCGCGATCGCGCGCAGGATGTGACGACGCTGGCGCTCGCGCGGCTCGTGGTTGTCCTCCAGCAGGTGCCGCATCGCCGCGAAGGCGTCCCCCGGGCGGGAGATCACGTTGAGCAGCATGGCGTGCGTGACGGCGAAGTGGCTGGTCAGCGGCTCGGGCTGGGCGTTCTGCAGCCGCTCGAACGAGCGCTCCGACCACCCGACGAAACCCTCCGGCGGCTTCTTGCGGACGATCCGCTTCCGCTTGCGCTCGTCGTCGCCCGCGCGGGCGAGCAGCCGCGCGTTCTCCACCTCGTGGTCCGGCGCCTCGGCGACCACCGTCCCGACGGTGTCGTACCCGGCCCGTCCCGCCCGCCCGGCGATCTGGTGGAACTCGCGCGCCTTGAGCCCTCGCACGCGGGTGCCGTCGTACTTCGACAGCGCCGTGAACAGCACCGTCCGGATGGGGACGTTGATCCCGACGCCGAGGGTGTCCGTGCCGCAGATGACCTTGAGCAGTCCCGCCTGGGCGAGGGTCTCGACGAGACGGCGGTAGCGGGGGAGCATCCCGGCGTGGTGCACGCCGATTCCGTGGCGGACCAGTCGCGACAGGGTGCGCCCGAACCCGGCGGTGAACCGGAAGTCGCCGATCAGCGCGGCGATCTCGGCCTTCTGCTCCTTCGACGCGACGTTCACGCTCATCAGCGCCTGCGCCCGCTCGATCGCCGCCGCCTGGGTGAAGTGCACGACGTAGACGGGTGCGGAGTGGGTCTGCAGCAGCTCGGCGATCGTCTCGTGCAGGGGGCTCACGACGTAGCGGAAGTGCAGCGGGACCGGCCGTTCGACCGACGTGATCACCGCGGTGGAGCGCCCGGTGCGTCGGGTGAGATCGTCGCGGAAGAACGTGACGTCCCCGAGTGTGGCGCTCATCAGCAGGAACTGCGCCTGGGGCAGCTCGACCAGGGGCACCTGCCAGGCCCAGCCCCGTTGCGGGTCGGCGTAGAAGTGGAACTCGTCCATGACCACCGAGCCGACGTCGGCGCCTGGACCCGATCGAAGCGCGATGTTGGCGAGGATCTCCGCGGTGCAGCAGATGATCGGCGCCGTCTCGTTGACGGCGGCGTCCCCCGTGAGCATGCCGACGTGCTCGGGCCCGAACACGTCGCACAGCGCGAAGAACTTCTCGCTGACCAGCGCCTTGATCGGTGCGGTGTAGAACGTGCGGCGGCCCGCGGCGAAGGTCGCCGCGTGCGCGGCGATCGCGACCAGCGACTTCCCCGAGCCCGTCGGCGTGGAGAGGATGACGTTCGCGCCGGTGACCAGCTCCAGCAGCGCCTCCTCCTGCGCCGGGTAGAGGGAGATGCCCTGCTCGTCGAAGGCCCAGTCGGCGAACGCCTCGACCAGCGCGTCCGGATCGGGGGTGGCGGGCAGGCGCGACGTGAGGGTCATGGTGGCCCCAGTATCGCCGCCCCGGCTGTTACGGTCCCGGCCGGAGGCAAGATGACGGGGTTCCTGCGGTTCGACGGCGCGGTGGAGCTCGACCCGGCGATCGACGCCTGGTTCGTCCGGCAGCGTCCCGCTCTGGCGGCGCTCGTGCAGCCGTGGTGGGCGCGGATGCGTGGCGGCGGGGACGACATCCGCGAGCTCGTCCACGACGGGGTTCCGACGGCGTGCCTGGGCGACGTGCCGTTCGCCTACGTGGGCGCATACACCGCGCACGCGGCCGTGGGCTTCTTCCACGGCGCCGACCTGGAGGACCCGGCCGGGCTGCTGGAGGGCCGCGGACGGCGGATGCGGCACGTGAAGCTGCGGCCCGGCGCGGCGGCGGACGAGGAGGCGCTCGCGGCGCTGGTCGACGCGGCGTACGGCCACGTCCGGAAGCTGGTGGAGGGCTCCTGACCGGCCGGGGTTGCCCGGGCGTCGAGGCTCTGGGCGGGTCTCGCAGACTCCCAGCTCGTTCTTCGCAGACCTCAGCTCGCTCTTCGCAGACCCTCGGCGCGCCTCGCAGGTGCTGCAGCCTCTGCGAGGCGTGTGAGGGCCCTGCGAGGTGGGGGGCCTCTCTGCGCGGGTGGGCGGGGCTCTGCGGGGGCGGGGCCCTGCGGGGGCCGGCGGGGTTGCCCGGGCGTCGAGCCTCTGGGCGGCCCTCGCAGACCTCAGCTCGCTTCGCAGACCTCCGGCGCGCCTCGCAGGTGCTGCAGCCTCTGCGAGGCGTGTGGGGGCCCTGCGAGGGCGGGCCAAGCCCTGCGAGGCGGAGCCCTGCGAAGGCGGGCGGAGCCCTGCGAAGGCGGGCGGGCCCGGAGCGGCGGCCATCGCGCGCCGCCGACCTCCCCATCGCCGGAAGCAACCGGGTACCACCAGCGCAAGAACGGTCGGGCGCCCGCGCCCCTGGATCCGCCAGGCTGGTGAGCCATGAGGACCGTGTACTACACCGCCACCACCCTCGACGGGTTCATCGCCGACCCGCAGGACAGCCTGGACTGGCTCTTCGTCCAGGACATCGACGAGGCGGGCCCGATGAACTACGGGGAGTTCATCGCGGACGTCGGGGCGATCGTCATGGGTGCCACCACCTACGAATGGGTCCGCGCGCGGGTCGTCGCGGGCACCGACAAGTGGGCCTACGACATGCCCGCCGTCGTGTTCACCCACCGCGACCTGCCCGCGGTCGACGGCGCGGACATCCGGTTCGCCTCCGGTGACGTGCGCGAGGTGCACGCGCAGTTGGTGGCGGCGGCGGCCGGGAAGGACGTGTGGGTCGTCGGGGGCGGAGACCTCGCCGGGCAGTTCGCCGACGCCGGCCTCCTCGACGAGATCGTCGTCTCGATCGCGCCCGTCACCCTGGGCGAGGGGCGGCCGATCTTCCCGCGCCGCTACAAGCTGAAGATGACGGAGCTGGCCCGCAACGGCGACTTCGCCTGCGCCCGCTACGCCGTGCTGGGCCCGCGGACCACGGACTGGACGACGTGACGGGCCCGGGACGCGACCGGCTGCGCGAGCTGATCGACGCCGTCCTCGACGAGGATCACCGCACCCTGCGCGACATGGCCCAGGGCGCGTACGCCTCGCCGTTCCACTTCAGCCGCAGGCTCGCCCGCGACGCGGGCGAGCCCCCGGTCGCGATGCGCCGCCGCGTGGCACTGGAGCGGGCGGCCTGGCGGCTCGGCCGCGGCGTCTCCGTCACCGAGGCGGCGTTCGAGGCGGGCTACGGCTCCGTGGAGGGGTTCGCCCGCGCCTACTCGCGCGCGTACGGGCACCCGCCGAGCGACACCCCGCCGGCCGCGGCCGGGCCCGGCTGCCCGCACTGGCTGCCCGCGCCCAACGGCATCCACTTCCACTCCCCGGACGGCCTGTGGGTGGAGGGCCCGGGCGGCACGTCGGCCGCCGAGGTGACGGCGCTGCTCGTGCACCAGGACGTCGACGACGTGCGCGCGCTCGTGGACCTCGCGAAGGGTCTCGACACGGACGCCTACGCCCTCGATCGGCTGCCCGGGTTCACGCTGCTGCACTGGGCCGGGCCCGAGGGCTCGATCAAGGCACTGCTCAACCGGTGCGTCGGCACCTACGCGATCTGGCTCGCCTCGATCGAGGGCGCGGACCATCCCGGCCGCATCGCCGAGGACTCCGACCCGGCAGAGCTCATCGCCCGGCTGGACACCGTCGCGCCGCGCTGGCTGCGCTGGGTGCGTGACACGCAGCGCCGTCGCGCCTGGGGCGACCGGCTCGTCGACGCGCTGTGCGACCCGCCGGAGAGCTTCGTGCTGGGCAGCGTGCTCGCCCACGTCCTGGTCTACTCCGCACAACGGCGCGGGCTCGCACGGGCGCTGCTGCGCCAGGCCGGGATCGACGTGGGGGAGCCGGTGTGCGGCCACGGGCCGCCTGATCCGGTCCGCGACGGCGACCCGATCGAGTGGCTGCGCCGCCACGCCCCCTGACACGCCACCCGATCGGGCCCCACTAGCGTGGGACGGGTGACGGGCCGCGCAGCTTCGGGAGCCGCGGCCACCATGCCCGACCTGGTCGAACCCATGCTGGCCGGCAGCGGTGAGTTCCCCGGCGGCCCGGACTGGTCGGTCGAGTTCGCGTGGGAGGGCCTGCGGGTCGTCGCGCACGTCACCGCCCAGCGGGCGCGGCTGCGCAGCTCGTCGGGTCGCTCGCTGGCATCGGTCTTCCCGGACCTGGAGACCGCACTGCGCGCGGTCGCGCCCCGCGGCGGGATGATCCTGGACGGCACCGTGGTCGCCCAGGGTCCCTCGGGGACGCCGCGCCGGCGCGCGCTGCAGAGCCGCGCCGGCACGTTCCGGCCGTCGGAGGCGCTGATGCGCCGGGTGCCCGTCGCCTTCCTCGTCGGGGACCTGCTGTGGCACGGCGGACGCTCCACGCTCGACCTGCCCTACCGGCAGCGTCGCGAGCTCGCGGAAGGGCTGCCCACCGACGAGCCCGCCGTGTGGCTGACGCCGACGTTCCCCGCCACCGAGCTGGGCCCCGTCATGCACGCCGCGGACCAGCACGGCGTCGATGCGCTCTACGGCCGCCAGCTCGACGCCCCGTACCGGCCCGGCCGGCGGTCCAGGCACTTCCTGCGGCTGCCCGTACGACGGGTACGTCAGGTCCTCGTGGGCGGGTTCAGCCCGGCTGATCCGCGGCGTCCGGACAGCGCGATCGGTGCCCTCCTGCTCGGGGTGCCCGACGGCGGCGCCCTGCGCTACGTGGGGCGGGCCGGGCTGCGCGACGCGGCGGACCGACGCGCGATCGCCGAGGCCCTGCCGGGTCTGCGCCGCGCACACTCGCCGTTCACCGCACCGCTGCCGCGGGAGATCGCCGAGTCCGCGGTGTGGATGGCGCCGCAGCTCGTGGGCCGGGTCGAGTTCGCCGACCGCATGCCGGACGGGCGGCTGCGCCTGCCGACGTGGCGGGGCCTCGTCCCGGACGGCGAGATCGACCCCGCACAGCTCGTCGAGGTGGCGCCGGCCCCGGACGCGGCGGACCCGTCGGTCCCGGGAGCACGGCCCGGAGCGGCCGGCGCCACCTCACCCGTGGGGGCGCCCACCGGCGCTGTGACCGGGGGTGCCACGGCCGCGGCCACTGCCCCGCCGACGGGCCCGGACGCGGTGTCGGACGCGGGGCCGGCGGGACCACCCGGCGCCGCGCCCCACGGGCCGACACCCGGCGCCCCGGAACCCCGCAGCACGCCCGGCACCCAGCCCGATGCCGAGCCCGCCACCGAGCGCAGGCGCCTGGAGCAGCACTTCTTCTACAACTCGCTCAACACGATCGCCTCGGTGATCCGCACCGACCCCGCCCGCGCCCGCGACCTCCTGCTCGGCTTCGCCGACCTCAACCGGGCCACGGACCGCGCCGCGGCCACGACCACCCTCGGGGAGGAGCTGGCCGCCGTCCGCGCCTACCTCCAGCTCGAACAGGCCCGCTTCGGCAGACGGTTGCGCGTCGACCTGGACGTGGACGCGGCCCTGCACGACCTCGAGCTCCCGCCGCTCGCCCTCCTGGACGCCGTCCGCACCACGGTCCAGGAACGCATCGAGCCGCGCCCCGAGGGCGGCACGCTGGTCCTGCGTGCCGTGCTGCGGGGGGAGTGCACGATCGCCGTCGACGGCGAGGCGCCGCACGCCCGCGTCCCGGTCGGACCGGGCCCGGCCTGACGCGGCGGGAACCCGAGGATCCGTCATCCGGCGGATACCCGCGCGGCCTGATCCACTCGGTACCGTTCGCGCATGCTGGGTCTTCCCGACGGCACGCAAGCGTGCCTGTTCGACCTCGACGGGGTCATCACGGACACCGCGAGCGTCCACGCCGCGGCGTGGAAGCGGATGTTCGACGAGTTCCTGCGGCGCTGGTCGGCCACGCACGACGAACCGTTCCGGCCGTTCGACACCACCGCGGACTACGGCCCCTACGTCGACGGGAAGCCGCGGCTGGACGGCACCCGCGGGTTCCTGCGCTCCCGGGGGATCGAGCTGCCGGAAGGTGGCCCCGGCGACGCCCCGGACGCCGACACGGTGTACGCGCTGTCGACGCGCAAGAACGCGATGGTGCAGGAGCTGATCGCCACCGAGGGCGTGGACGTCTACCCGGGCTCGGTGCGCTACCTCCACGCCGTGCGCGCCGCCGGCCTGCACACCGCGCTGGTCTCGTCCTCGGCGAACGCCGCGAAGATCCTGGAGGTCACCGGGCTCACCGACCTCATCGACGTGCGCGTGGACGGGGTCACCGCCAAGGAGCGCGGCCTGCCCGGCAAGCCCGCCCCGGACACGTTCCTGGCCGCCGCGGCCACTCTCGGCGTGCCGCGCGAGCAGGCCGTCGTCTTCGAGGACGCGCTGGCGGGCGTCGAGGCCGGGCGCGCGGGCGGGTTCGGCGCCGTCGTCGGCGTGAACCGGCTCGACCAGGCCGAGAAGCTTCGTGCACACGGGGCCGACGTCGTCGTCTCCGATCTCGCCGAGCTGCTGGAGGAGCGGTGAACCCGGAGCCCCGCCCGTTCGCCATCGAGCCCTGGACGATCCGCGAGAACCGGCTCACCCTCGAGGCGCTGGGGCAGACCGAGTCGGTGTTCGCGCTGTCCAACGGCCACATCGGCCTGCGCGGCAACCTCGACGAGGGCGATCCGCACGCGCTGCCCGGCACGTACCTGAACTCGTTCTACGAGCGTCGCCCGCTGCCCTACGCCGAGGGCGGCTACGGCTACCCCGAGTCCGGGCAGACGATCATCAACGTCACCAACGGGAAGATCATCCGCCTGCTGGTGGACGACGAGCCGTTCGACCTGCGCTACGGCACGTTGCGCCGCCACGAGCGCGTGCTCGACATGCAGGCGGGGATGCTCACCCGCGACGTCGAGTGGGTCTCGCCCGCGGGCCGCGTGGTGCGGGTGCGCTCGGAGCGGCTCGTCTCGCTCACGCAGCGGGCGGTGGCGGCGATCGCCTACGAGGTGGAGGTCGTGGACCGCCCCGCGCTGCTCGTGGTGCAGTCCGAGCTGGTGGCCAACGAGCAGCTGCCCGAGCACGACGACGAGGGCGACCCGCGGATCGAGGAGGCGCTCACCGACCCGCTGATCTCCGAGCTGCACCGCAGCGACGTCGCGGGCACCACGCTCGTGCACCACACCCGCAGCTCCGGGCTGCGGGTCGGGGCCGCCACCGACCACGAGGTGACCGGCCCCGATCACAAGATCTCCTCCGAGGCCACGGAGGACACCGGCCGTACCACGATCATCGCCCGCGTCGAGCCCGGCCAGGTGCTGCGCATCGTCAAGTACCTCGCCTACGGCTGGTCCGCCCGCCGCTCCCTGCCCGCCGTCTACGACCAGGTCGGCGCCGCGCTCGCCGCCGCCCGCTACACCGGCTGGGACGGGCTGGTCGCCGAGCAGCGCGCCTACCTCGACGAGTTCTGGGCCACCGCGGACATCGAGATCGAGGGCGACGCCGAGCTGCAGCAGGCCATCCGCTTCGCGATCTTCCACGTCCTGCAGGCCGGCGCCCGTGCCGAGCGGCGCGCCATCGGTGCCAAGGGCCTCACCGGGCCCGGCTACGACGGCCACACGTTCTGGGACACCGAGACGTTCTGCCTGCAGATGCTCACCCATCTCGCGCCCCGCGCCGCGGCGGACGCCCTGCGCTGGCGCCACTCCATCCTGCCGCTGGCCTACGAGCGCGCCGAGCAGCTCGGGCTCAAGGGCTCGGCGTTCCCGTGGCGCACGATCCGCGGCCAGGAGTGCTCGGGCTACTGGCCCGCGGGCACCGCCGCGTTCCACATCAACGCCGACATCGCCGACGCCGTGCGCCGGTACGTGGCCGCCACCGGCGACGTCGAGTTCGAGAAGGAGGTGGGTCTCGAACTGCTCGTGGCGACCGCCCGGCTGTGGCGCTCGCTGGGCCATCACGACGCGAGCGGCCGCTTCCGAATCGACGGCGTGACCGGCCCGGACGAGTACTCCGCGATCGCGGACAACAACGTCTACACCAACCTCATGGCGCAGCTGAACCTGCGCGTCGCCGCGGAGACCGCGGCTCGCCACAGCCGCCTCGCCGCCCGGCTCGGGGTGAACGCCGAGGAGATGGCGAGCTGGCGCGACGCCGCGAACGCCATGCTCATCCCCTACGACGAGAACCTCGGCGTGCATCCCCAGTCCGAGGGCTTCACCCACCACGAGCTGTGGGACTTCGAGGCCACCAAGCCCGAGTCCTACCCGCTCCTGCTGAACTATCCCTACTTCGACCTCTACCGCAAGCAGGTCGTCAAGCAGGCCGACCTGGTGCTGGCCATGCAGCTGCGGCCCGACGCGTTCACCCACGAGCAGATGGTCCGCAACTTCGCCTACTACGAGGCCATCACGGTGCGGGACTCGTCGCTCTCGGCCTGCAGCCAGGCCGTCATGGCCGCCCGGACGGGCCACCTGGAGCTCGCCTACGACTATCTCGCCGAGTCCGCCCTCATCGACCTGCACGATCTCGCGGGCAACACCGACCACGGCGTGCACATCGCGTCGATGGCCGGCACCTGGATGGCGATGGTGGCCGGGTTCGGGGGGATGGTGTGCGACTCGGACGGGCTGCGGTTCGGCCCGCGCCTGCCACCCGCGCTGACCCACGTCACGTTCGGGCTGCGCTGGCACGGCAGGCGGCTACGGGTGCACATCACCCGCGAGGAGGTCGAGTACCGGCTGGTGGACGGCCTGCCCATGCGGTTGCGCCACCACGGCGAGCCGGTCGCGCTCGCGGATGCCCCGGTGGTGCTCCCGATCCCGGTCGCGGATCCGGTCGAGCCGGTCGAACAGCCGGCCCGGCGCGCGCCGAAGTCCCGCCACCCGGGGACCGTCTGACCGCGGCCGAAGCGCTTCGGCGAGCAGGCACTCCGTCAGGTCGGGGCCGGACTCCGTGCACGCTCGGGGCGCCACGTCCTAGTCCGCGTGCTCCAGCACCGCCGCCAGCGGACCGGGAGGCTCCTCGACCGTCGCCCCATCGGTGGGCCAGCCCGGGTACGGCGGCGGCTCCCCGCCCCAGGCGGGGCAGCGCGCACGATGGCTGCACCACTCGCAGGCGCGGCCGGGGTTGGGCCGGAAGTCCCCCGTGACGCCGGCGGCGCGGATCGCCGCCCAGATCGCGTCCAGGACGCGCTCGAAGCGGCGCAGCTCGGCCTCGTCGGGGGAGTAGGTGAGCGACTGGCCGTCGGCGAGGTAGAGCAGCCGCAGCTGCCGGGGCACCACGCCGCGCAGGTGCAGCAGCGCCAGCGCGTAGAACTTCATCTGGAACAGCGCCCGCGCCTCGGCGGCCTCGCCGGGCGCCACCCCGGTGTTGTGCGTGGGGATGAACGTGTCGCCGCAGAGGTAGAGCGAGTCCGGGGCGTCGACCATGACACATTGGGTAGGAGTCGAGTCGACCGGCGTCACCGCCGTGATGGTCCGTCGCAGCTCGCCCGGCACCTCGCCGCGTCGGGCGCGACCCGGCCCCCCAAACCACGCGTCGACCTGGACAGCCTTGCGAGGCAGCGAGAACGGGTTGAAACCATTCGGCCGGAACTCGACCGTGTACGCCCCCCGCCCGCCCCGCTGAGCGCGGTACGGCTTCTCGAACCGCGTGCTCGTCCCGCCGAGCGAGTGGACCACCTCTTGGACAACGCGGGCGAGCTCGGGCACGGCGGTGGCGAAGACCGCTCGCCGACGCGTGCTGTTCCAACTGCCGTCGGTGTCCATGAGCCCCTGAAGCAACGCCAGCCGCTGCGGGCGGGAGGCCCGCAGGAAGCGGAGGGGAACGTGCCTGGCGCCGATCAGCCCCTCGCATCTCAGCAGTTCGGACAGGCACGCGTTCCACGGCCGTGCCGGCTCCCTGTGCTCCCGTTCCCGCGGGCAGCGCCGGTGGTGTCGATCACGCCGGTGGACGTCGCGGAAGTCGTCGTGTCCGTACGGGCAGAGGTCCGGACGCGGCCGGTCGAGGTGGACGGTGAGTGCGCCGGCGAGCTCGGATGCCGGTTCGACGGAGAGCCCGCCGGTCCAGTGCTCCTTCAGCAGACGCAGCATGTCCTCGCGATCCGCGTGGCCGATGGTGATCGCACCACCACGAGTGGCACCGTCGCCCAACCACGCTCCGAGGATCCACGGCGGTATCGGGAGGTCGACCTCCGGAAGATCGACGGCCGACGTGGCGCGGATGAACGGCCTCCGCCGGCCGCGCCTTGTCGGGGGTGGAGCCGTCGTCACCCGGTGGAGCTCCTCGGTGCTGATGGTGCGTGGGATGTAGCGGCCGTCGGACCTCGACGGGATGTGCACCGACCAGAGATGGACATGGTCCGCGACGACGCTGCTTCCGTCGGTGAAGCGGATCTCATAGCAGGGTCTGCGGTGGATCTCCGACTTTCCGACCACACGACACGGCGCTCCGTTCGCGCCGATCAGCGCGTCTCCCACCTGAACGTCGCCCATCGTCGTCCATCCCTCGGGCGTCGGCAGCGGGGTGTCGAGGGCGAGCCCCTTGTAGTCGACCACCCGAACCTCTCCGGTCGCTGCGACGTCGACGCGGTCGATGTAGCCGCGCAGCAGCACGCCGGAGTCGAGCTCCGTCTCCACCAGCAGCTCGCGGGCCTGCGGCTCCAACCGGCGGGGGTCCTCCAGCCGGAAGTACGCGTCCAGCAGCTCACCGGCCGAGGCCAGCCAGGCCTGCAGCTCGGGATCGTCCGCGCCGGAGAAGAGCGCCGCGAACTCGGAGGCCTCCGAACACAGCCGCTCCCACGTCGGGGCGACCCCTGCGCGCGCCGCCGCCGGCAGGCGCTGCGCGGCGGGCAGGTCGAAGAGCTGTTCCAGGACGGCGTGCACCAGCGTGCCACGCACCTGCGAGCGGCCGGGTACCTCGGGCAGCCGGTCGATGGCGCGGAACCGGTAGAGCAGCGGGCACCGCTTGAAATCGTCCGCGCGCGACGGCGAGAGCGCCGGCCGACGTCGCGGCGCGTCCGCCAGGTCGTCGGTCGGGGCCGCCTCCTCCACCGGAGCCCGGGACCCGTGATCCATGCCCGGCAGCGTAAGCGAGCCCACCGACAGGATCGTCGACGCCGCTCGGCCGCCGCGGATCCACCGTTCGCCGGGCCAGCGCGCGATCGGCGCGTGGTACTGCGTACGGTCGTCCGATGAGGATCATGCGGAGAGCCGCGCTGGTCACGGCGCTGGGTCTGGTGCCCGCCGTGCTCGCAGGCTGCGGGCCGTCGGAGGCGGACGGGAGCGGGGTGCAGACGATCTTTCACGCCTACCATGCCGCGCTCCTCGCCCGGGACTTCCCGACGGCGTGTGCGCTCAACGCCCCCGAGACGAGCGCCGAGCTCGTCCGCAACGTGAACGCCCAGGGTGGCGCGGCCGGCAGCTGTGAGGAGGCGCTCGCCACGGTCTACGGCGGCCCGGGTGCCACCGTGGCGGACGAGGTGAGCCGTACGGCCCGGGTCGACGGTGTCGCCGTGGAGGGCGACACCGCCCGCCTCACCTGGACCTTCGCCGCGAACGGGAGCACCCGGACCGTCGACACCGGCCTGCGCCGCATCGACGGCCGGTGGCGGCTGCTCGACGCGGGCGCCTGACGGGGCGGTGGGCGTGCAGGCCTTCCCGGTGCGCCGTGCACACCGCGGCGCTGCGGTGCACAGCGCGGAACGCGTGCACGGCAACGTGGGAATGTGCACCGCGCGGTGTCGTGGGCGCGGTGTCGTG
>JBFWRR010000022.1:65967-68703 GCA_050248815.1 Pseudonocardia sp.
GCGCGGTGTCGTGGGCGCGGTGTCGTGAGCACGGTCGTCCGGCGCAGCGCGGCCACGGTCGGCGTCCTGGGTGCGCGTCCGTGATCGCCTGCCTCGCACTGCCGCCGGTCATGCCGATGCTGCTCGGCGCCGTCCCGGGTGTCGGGCTCGTCCGGACCCACGGCCGAGGCGTGAGTCCCCGCCCGCGCCGACCCCGAACCGGACACCCCGCACGGTCGTCGTCGCGACCCGACCGGTCACCGTGAGACACCGGCGCGGTGGGCGGCCCCGCGTGGGGGCGGGTGCGCCCACTAGCGTGTCGCCGTGCCCGAGCCCGCCGACCCCGTCGAGAGCCCCGCCCCCGCGCGGCCGTCCGTCCGCGCCCGCGGCGGCCCCTTCCGCGACGGGGACCGCGTGCAGCTCACGGACCCGAAGGGTCGCCACTACACCGTGACGTTGCAGGCCGGAGCCGAGTACCACACGCACCGCGGCGGCCTGCGCCACGACGATCTCATCGGCCGTCCCGAGGGCAGCCTGGTCCACTCGCCGGTCGGCACGCCCTACCTCGCGCTGCGGCCGCGGCTGGCCGACTACGTGCTCTCGATGCCCCGCGGCGCGCAGGTCATCTACCCGAAGGACGCCGCTCAGATCCTCATGTGGGGGGACGTCTTCCCGGGTGCGCGGGTGCTGGAGGCGGGCGCGGGATCGGGGGCGTTGACGTGCTCGCTGCTGCAGGCCGTGGGGGCCGAGGGCAGCGTGACGTCCTACGAGGTGCGGGCCGACCACCTGGAGTTCGCGGAGCGCAACGTCACCACGTTCTTCGGGGAGATCCCGCCGAACTGGACGCGTCATCTGGGCGACGTCGCGGGTCACACGGGTGAGGTGGACCGGGCCGTCCTCGACATGCTGGCGCCGTGGGAGGTGCTGGACACGGTCGCGAAATCGCTGGTCCCGGGCGGTGTGCTGGTCGGTTACGTCGCCACCACCACGCAGCTGTCGCGGCTGGTCGAGACGCTGCGCGAGCAGCAGTGCTGGACCGAGCCGCAGGCGTGGGAGACACTGATGCGCCCGTGGCACGTGGTGGGTCTCGCCGTGCGTCCGGAGCACCGCATGCAGGGTCACACAGCGTTCCTGGTGACGGCGCGACGGCTCGCAGACGGTGTGACTCCCCCTCGCCCACAGCGCCGACCGACCGCACGCTGACCGCCATCCGGCTCATACCCACCGTCACGGACCGCAGGATGCCCGCCCCGTCAAGGTGCCGTCCGGCTGAGTGACGGATCACCGGTTCGTTGCACCATTCTCACTCGCGTGCCCAGGTACCGTATGGAAACGGAACACGGAGGGAGGATGCCGTGAACCCTTACGACGACGGGCCCGGCAGGCGTGGCTCGGGTGGCGACGCGGAGTACAGCCCGGCAGAGGCCGCGGCGCAGATCCGCTACCTCGAGGAAGAGGTCGCCCTCCTGCGCCGCAAGCTCACCGAGTCCCCCCGACACGCGCGGATCCTGGAGCAGCGCCTGGCGGAGTCCGCCAGCAGGCTCTCGCAGCTCTCCGCCCGCAACGAGAAGCTCACCGAGACCCTCAAGGAAGCGCGCAGCCAGCTCATCGCGCTGCGCGAGGAGGTCGACCGCCTCGCCCAGCCGCCGAGCGGCTACGGCGTCTTCCTGGCCCGGTTCCCGGACGAGACGGTCGACGTGTTCACCTCCGGCCGCCGGATGCGCGTCGCGGTGTCGCCCGCGGTCTCCAGCGAGGAACTGCGGGCCGGCCAGACCGTCCGGCTCAACGAGGCGCTCACCGTCGTCGAGGCCGGCGAGTTCGAGCGGACCGGTGAGGTCTGCGCCCTGCGCGAGGTCCTCACCGAGCCCACCCCGGAGGGTCTCGCAGGCCGTGCGCTGGTCGTCGGGCACGCCGACGAGGAGCGCGTCGTGTGGCTCGCCGCCCCACTCACCCTGCACAGCGAGCACCCGGACTTCGTCCCGCTCAAGCCGGGCGACTCCCTGCTCGTCGACACCAAGGCCGGCTACGCCTACGAGCGCGTGCCGAAGGCCGAGGTCGAGGACCTCGTCCTGGAGGAGGTGCCGGACGTCGCCTACGAGGACATCGGCGGCCTGTTCCGGCAGATCGAGCAGATCCGCGACGCCGTCGAGCTGCCCTTCCTGCACGCCGAGCTCTTCCGCGAGTACGAGCTGCGCCCACCGAAGGGCGTGCTGCTCTACGGCCCGCCCGGCTGCGGTAAGACGCTCATCGCGAAGGCGGTGGCGAACTCGCTGGCCAAGAAGGTCGCTGCCGCGCGCGGGGACGACCCGAACGAGGCCCGCTCGTTCTTCCTCAACATCAAGGGCCCCGAGCTGCTCAACAAGTTCGTCGGCGAGACCGAGCGGCACATCCGGCTGATCTTCCAGCGGGCGCGCGAGAAGGCGTCGGCCGGCACCCCGGTCATCGTGTTCTTCGACGAGATGGACTCGATCTTCCGCACCCGTGGCTCGGGCGTGTCCTCCGACGTCGAGACCACGATCGTGCCGCAGCTCCTCGCCGAGATCGACGGCGTCGAGGGCCTGGAGAACGTCATCGTCATCGGCGCCTCGAACCGCGAGGACATGATCGACCCGGCGATCCTGCGGCCCGGTCGCCTGGACGTCAAGATCAAGATCGAGCGGCCGGACGCCGAGGCGGCGCAGGACATCTTCTCCAAGTACCTCACCGAGACCCTGCCGATCCACACCGACGACATCGCCGAGTTCGCCGGCAACCGCA
>JBFWRR010000023.1:0-46467 GCA_050248815.1 Pseudonocardia sp.
ATCGCGAGCGCCGCGGCGAACGCGGAGAACAACCACGACCTGGACCGCGACACCCTCGTGGTGGCCGTCGCGGCCGCGGACGAGGGGCCGACGCTCAAGCGCATCCGGCCCCGCGCCCAGGGGCGTGCCTACCGCATCCGCAAGCGGACGAGCCACATCACCGTCGAGCTCGAGAGCGTGCCGCGGACGTCGGCGCAGCGGGCCGGCGGCCGCAGGTCTCAGCAGGGGAGGACCCGCTGATGGGTCAGAAGATCAACCCGCACGGGTTCCGGCTCGGCATCACCACGGACTGGAAGTCCCGCTGGTACGCCGACAAGCAGTACGCGGAGTACGTCAAGGAGGACGTCGAGATCCGCAAGATGCTCTCCAAGGGCATGGAGCGGGCCGGCATCTCCAAGGTCGAGATCGAGCGCACGCGCGACCGCGTCCGCGTCGACATCTGGACGGCACGTCCCGGCATCGTGATCGGCCGCCGCGGCGCGGAGGCCGACCGGATCCGGGGTCAGCTGGAGAAGCTCACCAAGAAGCAGATCCAGCTGAACATCCTCGAGGTCAAGAACGCCGAGTCGGACGCCCAGCTCGTCGCGCAGGGCGTGGCCGAGCAGCTGTCCAACCGCGTGGCGTTCCGCCGTGCGATGCGCAAGGCGATCCAGTCGGCGATGCGTTCGCCGCAGGTCAAGGGCATCCGCGTGCAGTGCTCGGGCCGCCTCGGCGGTGCCGAGATGTCGCGCTCGGAGTTCTACCGCGAGGGTCGCGTGCCGCTGCACACGCTGCGCGCCGACATCGACTACGGCCTGTTCGAGGCCCGCACCACGTTCGGCCGCATCGGCGTCAAGGTGTGGATCTACAAGGGTGACGTCGTCGGCGGCCGTCGCGAGGCCGTCGCGGCCGCGCCCGCAGGCAATGAGCGCGGCCCCCGCCGCGAGCGTCCGCCGCGACGCCGCTCCGGCTCGTCCGGCACCACGGGCACGAGCACCGAGGCCGGGCGCGCGGCCGCCGAGCAGAGCTCGGTGGCCACCGCACCTGCTCCGGCGGGCGACCCCGCGCAGGGTGGGGAGGGCTGAGCCATGCTGATCCCCCGCAAGGTCAAGCACCGCAAGCAGCACCGGCCGCACCGCACGGGCGCGGCCACCGGCGGCACGCGCGTGTCGTTCGGCGACTTCGGCATCCAGGCGCTGGAGCCCGCCTACGTCACGAACCGGCAGATCGAGTCCGCTCGTATCGCCATCAACCGGCACATCCGCCGTGGCGGCAAGGTGTGGATCAACATCTTCCCGGACCGCCCGCTGACGAAGAAGCCCGCCGAGACCCGCATGGGTTCCGGCAAGGGCTCGCCCGAGAAGTGGATCGCGAACGTGAAGCCGGGCCGCGTGCTGTTCGAGATGACCTACCCCAACGAGCAGACCGCTCGCGAGGCCCTGCGCCGCGCGATGCACAAGCTCCCGATGAAGTGCCGGATCGTGACCCGTGAGGGAGGCGAGCACTGATGGCCGGTGGCGGCACGACCGCAGCTGAGCTGCGCGGGCTCACCGACGAGGAGCTGGTGCTGCGCGTCCGGGAGTCCAAGGAGGAGCTGTTCAACCTCCGCTTCCAGATGGCCACCGGGCAGCTGGACAACAACCGGCGGCTGCGGACCGTCCGGCACGAGATCGCGCGGGTCTACACGATCATGCGCGAGCGTGAGCTGGGTCTGTCGGCCGCACCTGATGAGAGTGGCGAGGGCGCGGCATGAGCGACGAGACGCAGCAGGGTCCGACGACCCAGAAGGCCCGCGGTGAGCGGAAGGTCCGCGAGGGCCTGGTCGTCTCGGACAAGATGGACAAGACGATCGTGGTCTCGCTCGAGGACCGCGTGAAGCACCCGCTGTACGGCAAGGTCATCCGGCGGACCAGCAAGGTCAAGGCGCACGACGAGGCCAACACGGCCGGCGTCGGCGACCGCGTCCGGCTGATGGAGACGCGGCCGCTGTCGGCGACGAAGCGCTGGCGTCTGGTCGAAATTCTTGAGAAGGCCAAGTAGGTGACACTGTGATCCAGCAGGAGTCGCGACTGCGTGTCGCGGACAACACCGGTGCCAAGGAGATCCTGTGCATCCGGGTACTCGGCGGGTCGGGTCGTCGCTACGCCGGGATCGGTGACGTCATCGTCGCCACCGTCAAGGACGCCATCCCGGCGGCGGGTGTGAAGCGCGGGGACGTCGTCAAGGCCGTGATCGTGCGCACCGTGAAGGAGCGCCGCCGGCCGGACGGGTCCTACATCCGCTTCGACGAGAACGCCGCCGTGCTGATCAAGCCGGACGGCGAGCCGCGGGGGACGCGCATCTTCGGACCGGTCGGTCGCGAGCTCCGCGACAAGCGGTTCATGAAGATCATCTCCCTCGCGCCGGAGGTGCTCTGACATGAAGGTGAAGAAGGGCGACACGGTGCTCGTGATCGCCGGCAAGGACAAGGGTGCGAAGGGCAAGGTCATCCAGGCCTACCCGACGCAGGACCGGGTCCTCGTCGAGGGCGTCAACCGCATCAAGAAGCACACTCGGATCACGCAGAACCAGCGCGGCGCGCAGTCGGGCGGGATCATCACGCAGGAGGCCTCCATCCACGTCTCGAACGTGATGGTGATCGACTCCGACGGCAAGCCGACCCGGGTGGGCAAGAAGGCGACCGAGGACGGCAAGCGCGTGCGGGTCTCCCGGCGGTCCGGGAAGGAGATCTGATGACGACGGCACAAGCACCGGCCGTGCCGCGGCTGAAGCAGCGCTACCGCGACGAGATCCGTGACGGGCTGCAGGAGCAGTTCTCCTACGGCAACGTCATGCAGATCCCCGGCGTGGTGAAGGTCGTCGTCAACATGGGTGTGGGTGACGCCGCGCGCGACGCGAAGCTCATCGACGGCGCCGTGCGGGACCTGGCCACGATCACCGGCCAGAAGCCGCAGGTCCGCCGGGCCACCAAGTCGATCGCCCAGTTCAAGCTGCGCGAGGGCATGCCGATCGGCGCGAAGGTCACCCTGCGAGGCGACCGGATGTGGGAGTTCCTGGACCGGCTGCTGACGATCGCGCTCCCGCGCATCCGGGACTTCCGCGGCCTGTCCGGCACGCAGTTCGACGGCCGGGGGAACTACACGTTCGGCCTGTCCGAGCAGTCCATGTTCCACGAGATCGACCCCGACTCGATTGACCGTCCGCGCGGCATGGACATCACGGTCGTCACCACAGCGACCACCGACGAGGAGGGCCGGGCGCTGCTGCGCCGGCTCGGCTTCCCGTTCAAGGAGAGCTGACACGATGGCCAAGAAGGCGCTGATCATCAAGGCGGCGCGCAAGCCGAAGTTCAAGGTCCGCGCGTACACGCGGTGCCAGAAGTGCGGACGTCCGCGCTCGGTGCTGCGCAAGTTCGGCCTCTGCCGGGTGTGTGTGCGCGAGATGGCACACGCCGGCGAGCTGCCGGGCGTCAACAAGTCCAGCTGGTAACGACTTCGCCGCAGGCCCGGACCCGATTGAGGGCGACGGGAACCGTGGCGGGAAACGAGACGTGGTCACCATGACGATGACCGATCCCATCGCAGACATGCTCACGCGTCTGCGCAACGCGAACTCCGCGTACCACGACCGGGTGGTGATGCCCCACTCCAAGCTCAAGGTGGCCATCGCCGAGGTCCTCCAGCGCGAGGGCTACATCGCCTCGCACAACGTCGAGGACGCCGAGGTCGGCAAGTCCCTGGTGATAGAGCTGAAGTACGGGCGCAACCGCGAGCGCAGCATCGCCGGTCTGCGCCGGGTGTCGAAGCCCGGTCTGCGGGTCTACGCGAAGTCCACCAACCTGCCGCGGGTGCTGGGCGGCCTCGGCGTCGCGATCATCTCGACGTCGCAGGGCCTGCTCACCGACAAGCAGGCGAACAACAAGGGCGTGGGCGGGGAAGTCCTCGCCTACGTGTGGTGAGGGGGTAACGCGATGTCCCGCATCGGGAAGCTTCCGATCACCGTGCCGTCCGGGGTGGACGTGACCATCGACGGCCGCACGGTGACGGTCAAGGGGCCCAAGGGCACCCTGTCGCACACCGTGATCGAGCCGATCACGGTCGAGCGCGACGACGACGGCCGCGTGCTGCTGCACCGGCCCGACGACGAGCGGCGCAGCAAGGCCATGCACGGCCTGTCGCGCACGCTGGTGCAGAACCTCGTCACCGGCGTCACCGCCGGCTACGAGAAGAAGCTGGAGATCCACGGCGTCGGCTACCGCGTACAGCTCAAGGGCTCCACGCTGGAGTTCGCGCTCGGGTTCAGCCACCCCGTGGTGGTGACTCCGCCGGAGGGCATCTCGTTCGCCGTCGAGACGCCGACGCGGTTCTCCGTCTCGGGCATCGACAAGCAGCTGGTCGGCGAGACGGCCGCGAACATCCGCAAGATCCGCAAGCCGGAGCCGTACAAGGGCAAGGGCGTGCGGTACGCCGGCGAGGTCGTCCGCCGCAAGGTCGGGAAGACGGGTAAGTGATGGCTGCCAACGAGACTCTCTCCGCCAACGCGAAGAAGCGCACCGGCTCGCGGGTGTCGGCCCAGCGCCGCATCGCCCGCGGCCACCGCCACCACCGGCTGCGCAAGAAGATCAACGGTACGGCCGAGCGTCCGCGCCTGGCCGTGCACCGCAGCTCGCGGCACATGTTCGTGCAGCTCGTCGACGACCTGGCCGGGCACACCGTGGCGTCGGCCTCCACGATGGAGGCGGACGTCCGGGCCCTGGAGGGCGACAAGAAGGCCCGCGCGGCGGAGGCCGGCAGGCTGCTGGCCGCCCGCGCGCGCGAGGCGGGGGTCACGAAGGTCGTGTTCGACCGGGGTGGCTACGAGTACCACGGCCGCGTCGCTGCGCTGGCCGACGCCGCCCGCGAGGGCGGTCTGGAGTTCTGATGATGCTTCACGAGATGGAAGGGAACGCCTGATGCCGGGACGTGCACGGCGTGACGGCGGCGGCCCCGGGGGCGGCAGCGGGGACAACCGCGACCGCCGGGACCGCCGCGACGGGGGCCGTGGCGGGGCGGCCCAGGACAAGACCCCGTACATCGAGCGCCTGGTGACGATCAACCGCGTCGCCAAGGTCGTCAAGGGCGGCCGGCGGTTCAGCTTCACCGCGCTGATGATCGTCGGCGACGGCGACGGCCTGGTCGGTGTCGGTTACGGCAAGGCCAAGGAGGTGCCGGCCGCGATCGCCAAGGGCGTCGAGGAGGCGAAGAAGAACTTCTTCCGCGTCCCGCGCATCGGCGGCACGATCGTGCACCGGGTGCAGGGCGAGGCGGCGGCGGGCGTGGTCATGCTCCGCCCGGCCAGCCCCGGTACCGGGGTCATCGCCGGTGGCCCGGTGCGTGCCGTGCTGGAGTGCGCCGGCATCCACGACGTCCTGTCGAAGTCGCTGGGCAGCGACAACGCGATCAACATCGTGCACGCCACGGTGGCCGCGCTGAAGCAGCTGCAGCGTCCGGAGGAGGTCGCGGCCCGCCGCGGTCTGCCGCTGGAGGACGTTGCGCCGGCGAAGATGCTGCAGGCCCGGGCCGCCGCCGCGGCGGCGTCGAGGGCGTGAGCGCCATGGCTGACACGTCGAAGCTGAAGATCACGCAGGCGCGCAGCACGATCGGGTGCAAGCAGAACCAGCGGGAGACGTTGCGCTCGCTCGGGCTGCGCAAGATCCGCCAGTCGGTGGAGCGGGAGGACACCCCGCAGATCCGCGGCATGATCCGGACCGTCCGGCATCTCGTGACGGTCGAGGAGGTGGGGAAGTGAGCCCCATCAAGATCCACCACCTGCGCCCGGCCCCCGGAGCCAAGACCGACAAGACCCGGGTCGGCCGCGGTGAGGGCAGCAAGGGCAAGACCGCCGGTCGCGGTACCAAGGGCACGAAGGCCCGCAAGACCGTCCCGGCCCCGTTCGAGGGCGGGCAGATGCCGCTGCACATGCGGCTGCCCAAGCTCAAGGGCTTCCGCAACCGCTTCCGCACCGAGTACCAGGTCGTGAACGTCGGCGACCTGGCGCGGCTGTTCCCGCAGGGCGGCGAGGTCGGCCCGGCGGAGCTCGTCGCGGCCGGTGCGGTGCGCCGCCACCAGCTGGTGAAGGTGTTGGGCGACGGCCACCTCGAGGGCGTGGCCCTCACGGTGTCGGCCCACAAGTTCTCGGGCAGCGCCCGCGAGAAGATCGCGGCCGCGGGCGGGAGCACCACCGAGCTGTAGCCGACGGCCGCGCCCACTCCCTGTGGGTGGGCGCGGCCGGGCGGCTCGTTAGAGTCGGGCCCGTTCGGCCCCAGGCCGGCTGCTCCGGCCGCCATGTCAGGAGGATCCACTTGCTCAGCGCCTTCCGGTCGGCCCTGGCCACGCCGGATCTCCGGAAGAAGATCCTCTTCACGCTCGGGATCGTGGCGGTCTACCGTCTCGGAGCGGCCATCCCGTCCCCGGGGGTCTCCTACCCGAATGTGCAGGAGTGCCTGCAACGGGTGACGAACGGGGAGAACTCGCAGGTCTACTCGCTGCTCAACCTTTTCTCCGGGGGCGCGCTCCTCCAGCTGTCGATCTTCGCGCTGGGGATCATGCCGTACATCACGGCCAGCATCATCATCCAGCTGCTCACCGTGGTCATCCCGCGCTTCGAGCAGTTGAAGAAGGAAGGGCAGTCGGGTCAGAACAAGCTGACCCAGTACACGCGCTACCTGACGATCGCGCTCGCCGTCCTGCAGTCCACCGGGATCGTCGCGCTCGTCCGCAACGACGGGCTGCTCGGTGACTGCCCGAACGCCATCCCCGACAAGAGCGTCTTCTCCTCCCTGATCATCGTCGTCGTGATGACCGCGGGCACCGCGGTCATCATGTGGCTGGGTGAGCAGGTCACCGAGCGCGGCATCGGCAACGGCATGTCGCTGCTGATCTTCGCCTCCATCGCGGCGCGCATCCCGGCCGAGGGCGCGAACATCCTGCAGAACTCCAGCCCGCTGGTCTTCGCGGGCGTCTGCGTGTTCGGTCTGGCGATCATCGCGAGCGTCGTGTTCGTCGAGCAGGGGCAGCGCCGGATCCCGGTGCAGTACGCCAAGCGGATGATCGGCCGCCGGATGTACGGGGGGACCTCCACCTACCTCCCGCTGAAGGTCAACCAGGCGGGTGTCATCCCCGTGATCTTCGGTTCGTCGCTGCTCTACCTGCCGGACCTGATCTCCCGGCTGGCCGGCGCGACGGGCGGCGGCTTCCAGCAGTTCGTCCAGACCTATCTGGTCGACCAGTCCAATCCGGTGCACATCCTGTTGTATGTCGCACTGATCATCTTCTTCACGTACTTCTACGTCGGCATCACGTTCAACCCCGAGGAGCGGGCCGACGAGATGAAGAAGTTCGGCGGTTTCATCCCGGGCATCCGTCCGGGGCGCCCCACCGCCGAATACCTGCAGTACGTCCTTTCCCGCATCACGCTGCCCGGATCGCTCTACCTGGGCATCGTCGCCGTGCTGCCGAACTTCTTCCTCGGCATCACCGGCTCGGGCGGCAACCAGAACTTCCCGTTCGGCGGCACCGCGGTGCTGATCATGGTCGGTGTGGGGCTCGACACGGTCAAGCAGATCGAGAGCCAGCTCATGCAGCGCAATTACGAGGGATTCCTGCGCTAACGTCGGTCGTTCCGGCCCTCCGCGACGGTGTGGGCCACGGTATCCCTTCGGCAACAGGAGGTCGGTCGCGTGCGTCTGGTTCTGGTGGGTCCGCCCGGCGCGGGCAAGGGCACTCAGGCGGAACGGCTCGCCGAGCGGCTGGAGATCCCGCACATCTCGACGGGGGATCTCTTCCGCGCCAACCTCAAGCAGGAGACGGCACTCGGCGTCGAGGCCAAGCGCTACATGGACGCAGGCGAGCTCGTCCCGGACGAGGTGACGGTCGCCATGGTGCGCGACCGGCTGGACTCCGGAGACGCCGCCAAGGGCTTCATCCTCGACGGCTTCCCGCGCAACGTCGCCCAGGCGGTCGCCCTCGGCGAGCTGCTCGCGAGCCGGGGCGAGGCGCTGGACGCCGTCGTCGAGTTCCAGGTGCCGGAGGAGCTGCTGGTGCAGCGCCTCCTCGGCCGGGGCCGCGCGGACGACACCGAGGAGGTCATCCGGCGCCGCCAGCAGGTGTACCGGGACGAGACGGCGCCGCTGCTCGCGCACTATCAGGACCGGGTGCTCACCATCGACGCCGTCGGGACGGTCGAGGAGATCACCGAACGCGTCACGGCGGCACTGGGGCGGTAGCAGGCGGTGCGGGTCATCTCACGTGCGCGAGGAGTCTTCGCCCGCTGGCGCGGGCGCGACATCGAGCTGAAGGCTCCTGCCGAGATCGAGGCGATGCGCGTCGCGGGCGCGCTCGTGGCCCGCACCCTCGCCGCCGTCGTCGAGCAGACGAAACCGGGTGTGAGCACCGGCGAGCTGGATGCGCTCGCCGAGCAGACGATCCGGGACGGGGGCGGCGTGCCGTCGTTCCTCGGCTATCACGGCTATCCGGCGAGCATCTGCGCGTCGGTGAACGAGCAGATCGTGCACGGTATCCCGTCGCGGGACCGGATCCTCGCCGACGGCGACCTGATCTCGGTGGACTGCGGCGCGATCGTCGACGGGTGGCACGGCGACGCTGCCGTCACGATCGGGGTCGGCACGATCTCGGACGCCGACCGGGCGCTGTCCGCAGCCTGCCGCTCGGCGCTGGACGCGGGGATCGCCGCCGTCCGCGCGGGTGGGCGGCTCACGGACATCTCCCACGCCGTGCAGACGGCGGCGATCGAGGCCGGCCGCCGCGACGGCGTCACGTACGGGATCGTGGCGGAGTACGGCGGGCACGGCATCGGCACGTCGATGCACATGGACCCCTTCCTGCCCAACCACGGCGACCCGGGGCGCGGCCCGCGGCTGCGGTCGGGGATGGCGCTGGCGGTCGAGCCGATGCTCACCGCGGGCGACCCCGAGGCACTGGAGCTGGCGGACGGCTGGACGGTCGTGACGGCCGACGGCGGCCGCGCCGTGCACTGGGAGCACACCGTCGCCGTCACCGAGGACGGGCCGCGGATCCTCACACTGCCGTAACGGCCAGGAGGGCTGGGCCGAGTGAATGGTTTCGGGTCTTCCTGCATTAGGTTCCTGCCATGACCGCTGATCCAACTGTCGTCGGCGTGCCCCGGGAATCGGGTGCGGGCGAGCGCCGGGTGGCGCTGGTGCCCAAGGTGGTGGAACGTCTCCGGTCGCGGGGCGTGGCCGTCGTCGTGGAGGCCGGTGCGGGTGAGGGCGCGTTGATGCCCGACGCCCTGTACGAGCAGGCCGGCGCGACGATCGGCGACCCGTGGTCGGCGGACGTGGTGGTGAAGGTGGCTCCGCCCACGGCGGAGGAGGTCGCCAAGCTGAAGCGCGGCGCGTCCTACATCGGGTTCCTGGCCCCGCTGACGTCCCCGGAGACGGTCGCGGCGTTGAAGGACGCGGGGATCACGGCGTTCGCGATGGAGGCCATCCCGCGCATCTCGCGCGCGCAGTCGATGGACGCGCTGTCCTCGCAGGCCAACGTCGCGGGCTACAAGGCCGTGCTGCTCGCCGCCGAGCGCTCCACCCGGTTCTTCCCGATGCTGACCACGGCGGCAGGCACCGTGAAGCCGGCGACGGCGCTGGTGCTCGGCGTGGGCGTCGCGGGCCTGCAGGCGCTCGCGACCGCCAAGCGGCTCGGTGCCCGCACCACCGGCTACGACGTCCGCCCCGAGGTCGCGGACCAGGTGCGCTCGCTGGGCGCTCAGTGGCTGGACCTCGGGATCGAGGCGGCGGGCGAGGGCGGGTACGCCCGCGAGCTGACGGAGTCCGAGCGTGCCGAGCAGCAGAAGCGCCTCGAGGATGCGATCACCGGGTTCGACATCGTCATCACGACGGCCAACGTGCCCGGCCGCAAGGCCCCGACACTCGTCACGGCCGCCGCGGTCGAGGGCATGAAGCCCGGCAGCGTCGTCGTCGACATGGCGGGGGAGAGCGGCGGCAACTGCGAGCTCACCGAGCCGGGCGAGACGATCGTGCGCCACGACGTGACGATCGCCTCACCGCTGAACCTGCCCGCGACGATGCCCGAGCACGCGAGCGAGCTGTACGCGCGCAACGTGTCGTCGCTGCTGGAGCTGATGCTCGACGAGTCCGGTGCGCTCGCCCCGAACTGGGACGACGAGGTGCTCGCGAAGTCCTGCGTGACCCGAGGAGAGGGCTGATGGACCACGTGATCCTGGCCGCCGCGCCCGCGGCGGCCGAGACCGGCACCGCCGAGCTGCTGGCGAACATCGCGATCCTGGTGCTCGCCGGGTTCGTCGGGTTCGCGGTGATCTCGAAGGTGCCGAACACGCTGCACACCCCGCTGATGTCGGGCACGAACGCCATCCACGGCATCGTCCTGCTCGGCGGCATCATCGTGCTCGGCGAGCTGGAGAACCCCGGCGCGGCCGACGCGATCATCCTGGTGGTCGCGATCGCGTTCGGCATGATCAACGTCATCGGCGGTTTCCTCGTGACGGACCGGATGCTCGGCATGTTCAAGGGCCGCGCCGCCCGCGGCAAGGGCGGGGACGCCTGATGGACGTCCTGGTCCCGATCCTCTACATCGTCGCGTTCTCGCTGTTCATCTACGGCCTGATGGGCCTCACCGGCCCGAAGACGGCCGTGCGCGGCAACTGGATCGCCGCGGTCGGCATGACGATCGCGGTGGCGGCGACGCTGCTGCTCGTCACGCACAACTGGCTGCTGATCATCGTCGGCCTCGTCATCGGGACGCTCTTGGGCGTGCCGTCGGCGCGGCAGGTGAAGATGACGGCGATGCCGCAGATGGTGGCGTTGTTCAACGGCGTCGGTGGCGGCGCGGTGGCGTTGATCGCCTGGTCGGAGTTCCGCTCCACCGACGGGTTCGCCCACGAGGCCCTCTACGTCGTGATCGCGTCGCTGCTCGCCGCGATCATCGGCTCGGTGTCGTTCTGGGGCTCGCTGATCGCGTTCGGCAAGCTCCAGGAGCTCCTGCCCGGGCGCCCGATCGGGCTGGGCAGGGCGCAGCAGGTGGTCAACGGGCTGCTCCTGGTGGCCGCCGTCGTGTGCGCGGTCGTCTCCTACCGCAGCGGCGCGGAGCTGTGGATCATCGCGCTGCTCGTGCTGGCGGCGCTGCTCGGGGTGCTGGTGGTGCTCCCCATCGGCGGCGCGGACATGCCCGTCGTGATCTCGCTGCTCAATGCCCTCACGGGCCTGTCGGCAGCGGCGGCAGGGCTCGCCCTGAGCAACACCGCGATGATCGTCGCCGGCATGATCGTCGGTGCATCCGGTTCGATCCTGACCAACCAGATGGCCGTCGCGATGAACCGCACGATCCCAGCGATCGTCGCGGGCGGGTTCGGCGGTGGCGGGGTCGCGGCGTCGAGCGACGGGGTGGACCGCACGGTCAAGTCGACGAGCGCGTCGGACGCGGCGATCCAGATGGCCTACGCGTCGCAGGTGATCGTCGTGCCGGGCTACGGCATGGCGGTGGCGCAGGCCCAGCACGCCGTCAAGGACATGGCGAAGCTGCTGGAGGCGAAGGGTGTGGAGGTCAAGTACGCCATCCACCCCGTCGCGGGGCGCATGCCCGGCCACATGAACGTGCTGCTGGCCGAGGCCGACGTGCCCTACGAGCAGCTCAAGGAGATGGACGACATCAACGGCGAGTTCGCCCGAACCGACGTCACGCTGGTGATCGGGGCGAACGACGTCACCAACCCGGCGGCGCGCAAGGACTCCAGCAGCCCGATCTACGGGATGCCGATCCTCAACGTGGACGAGTCCCGCTCGGTGATCGTGCTCAAGCGGTCGATGAACTCCGGGTTCGCCGGCATCGACAACCCGCTGTTCTACGCCGACAACACCGCGATGCTCTTCGGCGACGCGAAGAGGTCGGTCGCGGAGGTCACCGAGGAGCTCAAGGCCCTGTAGGCCGCGGGCCGCCGGCGAGTCGCGCTTCTCGCCCTGGTGGGGTGCGCGACTCGCCGGTGGTGGGATGCGCGACTCGTGCTGATGAGATGCGCAACTCGGGCTGATGAGATGCGCAACTCGGGCTGATGAGATGCGCAACTCGCGGGTCAGGCCGCGGGAGCGGGTGCGGTGGCCACGAGGATCCGGCCGGTGCGTTCGGCCAGCACCGTGTCCACCTGCTCGATCCCGCGCCATACGGCGGTGAGCAGGAACAGGGTGCGGCCGTCCGGTCCGCCGAGGGCCGTGGCGAAGCAGCTGTGCTCCACCGGGACGCGGTCGAGCACCGCACCGCCCTCGCGCACGCGGATCGCGGCGTTGTCCACGGGCACGCCGTCGGGGTCGAAACCGCCCGCGGCGCCTGTCCAGATCGCCCCCTCGGTGTCCAGGCTGATGCCGTCCGGGGCGAGGCCGTCCGCCCACACGCGCCGGTTCGTGAGCTTGCCGCCCGGTTCGACGTCGAACGCCGTGAGGCGGCCCGCGAAGGACTCCGCGACGATCAGCGTGCGCCCGTCCGGGGTGAGCACCATGCCGTTGGGGAAGTGGATGTCGCGCGCGACGATGCGCGCCCGCTCGTCCGGTGTGACCAGGGCGATCACGCCGGGCTCGGGAGCGCCCCCGCCGAGGAAGTCGAACCCGAAGCCATTGACGTAGATGTTGCCGCCGCCCCTGCCGTCCGTGGCCACGGCGATCTCGTTCCAGCCGTGGTCGGCGATCTCGTGCAGCGCGCCGTACGGGCGCACGGTGCCGTCCGGCTCGTGGACGACGAGGCGCTCGCCGCTGACGAGCAGGCGCCCGTCGGGCAGGTGGTCCACCGACCAACCCAGGCCGGGCGGGCCATGGGCGACCACCTCGCTGCGCCCGTCGAGGTCGACGGCGACGATCTCGCCGGCGCCCCAGTGGGCGAACCAGAGCCTGCCCTCGTGCCAGCGGGGGGACTCGACGTAGGCCAGGCCGTCGAGCAGGACGTGCGGGTCGGCCATCTCTCCCCCTCGGATCGGGAACTGGACCGTACAGTACCGAAGTGGGAACTGGACGGTCCAGTACCATCCGGGGCATGACGGATCCCGCCGGCACCCGATCGGCTCGCAAGCTGCGCGCGATCGTCGACGCCGCCGAGGCCGCGTTCCTGCGTGGCGGCTACCTCGGCACGAACATGGACGAGATCGCGGCGGCGGCAGGGGTGTCCAAGCAGACCGTCTACAAGCACTTCGCGGGCAAGGCGGGGCTCTTCCAGGCCGTCGTGGCCGCCACCGTCACGGCGGCCAGCGACCCGGTGGCCGAGGGCATCGCTCTCGCCGCGGGGACCGACGACGTCCGCGGCACTCTGCACGCGCTCGCCCGTCGTCAGCTGGAACTCGTGCTCCAGCCGCGGATGATGCGGCTGCGCCGCCTCGTGATCGCCGAGGCCGGCCGGTTCCCGGAGCTGGGCCGCGCGTTCCACGAGCAGGGCCCGGCCCGCACCGTGGACGCCCTGGCCGCCGTGCTGGCGCGGCTCGCCGAGCGCGGGTTGTTGGAGGTCGACGACGCCCCGCTCGCGGCTCGGCAGTTCAACTGGCTGGTCATGTCCGCCCCGCTGAACCGGGCCATGCTGCTCGGCGAGGACGGCCCGCCCGACCCGGCCGACGTCGAGCGCTGGGCGGGCGAGGGGGTGCGGACCTTCCTCGCGGCCTACGGACGGGGGCGGGTGCCGGTCAACGCGAGGAACTCCTGACGGGACCGCGGGTCGTCGCGCAGCTGTCCGAGCAGCGCGGAGGTGATGGTGCGCGCGCCGGTTGCGCGGACCCCACGCATCGACATGCAGTGGTGCTCGGCCTCGATCACGACGCCGACGCCGCGCGGGGCGAGGTGCTCGGCGAGCCAGTCCGCGACCTGGCGCGTGAGGCGTTCCTGGACCTGCAGGTCGCGGGCGAACAGCTCCAGCACCCGCGCGAGCTTGGAGAGCCCCAGGATGCGCTCACCCGGCAGGTAGCCGATGTGCGCGACCCCGGAGAACGGCAGGAGGTGGTGCTCGCACAGGGACTGGACGGGCAGGTGGGTGGCCAGCACGAGCTCGTCGTAACCCTCGTCGTTGGGGAAGGTGGTCAGATCGAACTGGCGGGCGCTGAGCAGTTCGAGATAGGAGTCCACGACGCGGCGGGGGGTGTCGGCCAGGTGTGGCGACTCCGGGTCCCGCCCCAGCGCGCGCAGCAGGTCGGCGACTGCCTGGCGGGCCGCCGCGACGTCGATGCCGGTGCGGTCGCGGACGATCCGCAGCCGCAGCGGGGAGTCGACCTGGCGTGCGGGCCGGATCACGAGCGCGCCCCTGGACGGCGGGGGGCGTGACGCGCCGCGTGGGCGGGGTCGGACGCCATCGGGGCCTCCTTCGGGAACCGGCGATAGGAGGAGTAGAGCCCCTCGGGCCGCATATTGTCAATCAGAATTGTTTTTAGAAAGCCGGACGCAGCAACGGTCGGGGCTCGGAGACGGCAGGGCGGTGAGCCCGGTGGGCGCGAGCGCGTCCAGCAGACCCGTGAGCAGCTGCAGGTTCATCCCGCAGACGAGCTCGGTGTGCGCGTGGGCGAGCGCGTGGAACGGGCAGTTGGTCAGCGTGACGTCGCCGTGCTCGACGACCGGGGCGAAACCGCTCGCCTCCAGCGTCGCGAGCAGCTCGGTGCCGGCCGCGGCGAGCTCGCGGCCGCCGCGGTAGGCGCGCTCGTCCAGCACGGCCCGCGGCGAGGCTCCGGAGCGCTCCGCCCCGGCGACCGCGTCCGCGAGCAGCCGGGCGGCCAGCTCGTAGCGGCGTTCGGGTACGGACACGTCCACCTGGCAGCCCGACCGGCGGTAGAGCTTGCTCGGCCGCCCGGCCCCCGGTCCCGAGCGGCCCGTGCGCCGCGCGAACTCGACCCCGAGCAGACCCTCGTCGACGAGGCGGTCCAGGTGGAACGCCGCGGTGGTCCGGGCCAGCCCCAGTGCGGTGGCGGCCTCGTCGCGGCTGACCGCCCCGCTCTGCCGCACGACGTGGTCGTAGAGGCGACGGCGGGTCGGCTCGGCCAGCGCGGCGACGGCGTCCAGCTGCGCCGCGCGTTCGGTGGTCACGACCCCACTCTAGAACCAATGTGCGTTGGAGATAGCCAGCCCTGAGCGGGTCCCCGTCCGGATCGCCCTCGGAGTGGGCCGGAGCCGGTACCGCCCCGCTAGCGGGCCGTGAGTGCGCCGGGCAGCCCGTCGAACCACTCCAACACCGCGCGCTCGTAGCGGCGGCCGAAGTCCAGCACCGCGCGCGCGTACGGGTCGGCGTCGGCGTCCGCGGCCTCGTACCCGGCGAG
The DNA here is from genome assembly GCA_050248815.1 of Pseudonocardia sp. Lineage (GTDB taxonomy): Bacteria > Actinomycetota > Actinomycetes > Mycobacteriales > Pseudonocardiaceae > Pseudonocardia. The sequence continues at coordinate 15,298 of JBFWRR010000023.1, forward strand.
CCGCTCGGCGTGCTCGGCCCGCTGCCCGGCCAGGACCTCCGCGAGGCGCCCCGGCGGGAGGTGGCGACCGAACAGCACGGTGAGCAGCAGCGGGAACCGGATCGTCTCCGCGTCCGGACCGCGCTCCAGCCACGCCGCGAACGCCGCGCGCCCGTCCGCGGTGAGTGCGTACGGGCGGGCGTCGCGACGCCCGCGCGGTCCGGCCTCCAGCAGGCCGGCCGCGGTCATCGCCGACAGCTCGCGATAGACCTGGCTGCGGGTGAGTGACCAGAACGGGCCGATCGCCGTCTGGGCGCTCGACACCAGCTCCCAGCCCGTCATCGGGCCGTGGTGCAGCAGGCCCAGGAGGGACGCGGCGGTCGGGTTGAGGGTGTCGGTCGCGGTCGGCACCTGTCTATGTTGACATGTCGATGTGGCAGGTGGAAGGTGGATGTCAGACGACAGGGAGGGTGCGCGATGAACCAGCCGGTCCGTCCCGAGGACGTCCGCGTCGGCGACAGCGACCGTGAGGCCGTGGCCGCCCGGCTCGGCCGGGCTCAAGCGGAGGGGCGGCTCGACCTGGCCGAGTACGACGAGCGCCTGAAGGCGGTGTACGCCGCGCGGACGGTGGGGGAGCTCACCCGCGTCACCGCGGACCTGCCGGCCGAGCGCGCGCCGCAGGCCGTGCAGCCGGCCCGGCACGGGAAGGCGGGGCGGGTGCGCGCGGGGCAGCGCGCCGCGCTCGCCTCCTGGGCCTCGGTCAGCACGATCACGATCGTCATCTGGGCCGTCAGCTGCATCGCGAGCGGCTCCTGGATCTACCCGTGGTGGATCTGGGTGGCAGGCCCATGGGGCGCGGTGATGCTGGCCGGGTGGATCGGCGCGCGGATCGCCGGCGTGGACTCCGACCGGCGCTGACCGCTCACGCCGTCTGCGCACGGACGGGGGTGTGGACGGGGACTGCGGCGTCGAGCGGGTGCGCGATCTCGTCCGCGGGCAGCCGCCAGATCAGGATCGCCGCCACGCCGAGGAACACCGGCACCACCCCGGCCAGCACGAACGTCGGGCCCAGTCCGATCGCCTCGCCCACCGGCCCCGCCGCGGCCATCGACACGGGCATGAGCGCGAGCGAGACGAAGAAGTCCAGGCTCGACACGCGGCCCATGAGGTGCGGCGGCACGCGCCGCTGCAGCAGCGTCCCCCAGATCACCATGGCGGCCGAGCCCGTCACCCCGCAGACGAACGTGGCGACCGCCATGAGCCACAGCCGGTCGGTGAGGCCGATCACCGCGATCGGCGTGATGCCCAGGGCCCAGAGCAGGATCATCGCCGTCAGGTACCGGCGCGGCAGCCGCATCGACGACACCGCGAGCGACCCCAGCGCCCCGCCGACCCCGAACGCGCCGAGGACCAGCGCGTAGCCGCCTGCGCCCGAGCCGGTCTGGTCGCGCACCGCGAACGGCAGCAGCACCTCGATCGGGCCGATGAGCACGAGGACGTACAGCGAGGCGAAGGCGAGCGTCGCGAACAGCCAGCCGGTGCGGAACATGTAGGCGAAGCCCTCGCGCAGATCGCCCAGCACGGACCGGGTGACCTCGGGGGCGGCCACCGGCGGGGTGCGGATCAGTGCGACGAGCGCGAGGGCGACGAGGTAGAACCCGCCTGCCGCGGCGAGGGCGGCACCGGGGGCGAAGGCACCGACGACGGCACCCGCGACCGCCGGGCCGAGGGCGTTCTGCGCCGTCGGACGCAGTGCACCCTCGACACCGTTCGCGGCGAGCAGCTCGTCGGGGGGCAGCAGGGTGGGCAGGAGCGCCGTGTAGGCGGGGAAGAAGAACGCCTCGGCGGCCCCGACCAGGAATGTGATCACCGCGAGCTGCCAGATCCGCAGCTCGCCCGAGAGCGCGAGGCCCCCGGCCGCGAGCGCCGTCACCACGCGGACGCACTCCACGACGACGAGCAGCGTCCGCCGGGACAGCCGGTCCGCCGCGATCCCGCCGACCAGGATCGCGCCGAGCATCCCGATGCTCGTGGCCGTGGCGACCACCGACAGCTCCGACGGCGTTCCGCCCAGCGCGACGACCTGCCACACCACGGCGACGATCCACATCCCGCTGGCGAACAGCGACAGCGCCATCGAGCCGATGAGCAGCCGGTAGTCGCGGTGGCGGAAGGGGCGCAACGCCCGTGGCAGGCGGGTCACGCGCGCCATGTGACCACCTCGAGGTGGGTTCAGGTCAAGCGCGTTTCCCGCCGGTCCGGGGCCTACGGTGGCCGGATGCGCGATCTCGCCCTGCTGCTCGACACGGCCCTCGACACGGCCCTCGACACGGCCCTCGACACCGCCCTCGAGGAGGCCCGCGCCGGTCTCGCCGCCGGCGGCATCCCGATCGGAGCCGCGCTCTTCCGCGACGACGGCACGCTGCTCGGACGTGGCCACAACCGGCGCGTCCAGGACGGGGATCCGTCCATGCACGCGGAGACGTCCGCGTTCCGGGCGGCCGGGCGCCAGCGCGACTACCGCTCCACGATCATGGTGACGACGCTGTCGCCGTGCTGGTACTGCTCCGGGCTCGTGCGCCAGTTCGGGATCGGCGCCGTCGTGATCGGGGAGGCGCGGACGTTCCACGGGGGCCACGACTGGCTGGCCGAGCACGGCGTGTCGGTCACGGTCCTCGACGACGAGCGGTGCGTCGCACTGATGACTGGCTTCGTGCGGGAGCACCCGGACCTGTGGAACGAGGACATCGGCGAGCCGGGCTGAGGACCGGGCCCGGCGGCGGTCAGGCCGTGAGGACCTGCCTGACGTGGCGCTCCGACGGGCCGACCATCAGCGGGACCAGGTGCTCGCGCACCCACTGCCCGCCGGGACCGCTGCTGACCTGCGTGAGCGTCTCCTCGTCCGCGCCGAGCACGACCATGATGTGGTGCTCGTCGTCGACGCGCACCAGGTGCGCCCCGACGAAGCCGGGGATCTCTCGGCAGCGAGGTAGCGCCTCTTCCTCCAGCGCGCGCAGCGCCGACCCGGGTACGGGCGACCCGAGGCGCAGGTGGTTGACGACGATGTGCATCGGTCCGTCCTCGGCTCGGGGCGACCGGACACGCCGGGGCGGGTGGCCGCGTCGCGGCGCAGTCTGGCACTCCGGTGTGGACGGTGTCGATGGGCGTGGACCCCCGTCGACGGGGTCGACGGGGGTCGGTCCACGGTACGACCCGGCGGGGGTCGGGCGGCGCGGTCGGGCGGCTGGTCCGAGATGGAGCGGTCGGCCGGCGCGGGGTCAGGACGGCTGGGAGGCGTCCGGGGCGTCGGCGGGGTTGTCGCTGCCGGGGTCGCCGGGCCGGCCCGTGCCGTCGGTACCCGGGTCGTGCATCGGGTCGTGGCCGGAGTCCTGCATGCCGTCGTGGCCCGGGTCGTGCATGCCGTCGTGCATGCCGTCATGGCCGGGGTCGTGCATGGGGTCGTGCATGGGGTCGTGCATGGGGTCGTGCATCGGGTCCTGCATGGGCTCGTGGCCCGGGTCGTGCATCGGGTCGTAGCCGGGGTCCTGCGGACCCATGTCCGGGGCCGGCTCGCCCATGTCCGGCTGGTACTCGGGGCCGGGGCCCTCCTCGGGCGCGGGAGCCTGCTCGTCCGACGCGGTGGTCAGCGGGTCGCCGAGATCGCAGGTCGCGGCCGGGAGTCCGTCGCCGTCCACCAGGACCTCGGTCCCGGCGGGGAACTCCGCCTCCTCCGGCATGTAGCTGCCGTCGGCGTAGCTGAAGTGGGTGAAGGTCGCGTCGCTGTCGAGCGGGGCGGGGCTCAGCGTGACGAAGAAGCTCCCCGCGTCCTCGGGGGCGATCCCGCGGACACCCGCCCAGGCGGCGGCGCGCTGCGGGTCCTCGGTCAGGTTCGTCGCGAGCGCCGCGACGTCGCAGCTCGCCGCCGGATCTGCACTCTCGTCGGCGACGAGGTGCAGCGGCCCGGGCGAGGCGGCCGGGCCGGACACGAAGCCGAAGGCCGCGACGGCGGCCGTCGCGGCGAACAGCGCGGCCGTCATTCCCGGCCCGCGACGGTGCGCGCGTGTGGTGGTGGGGGTGTTCGTGCGCGTCATGGTGGGATCTCCTGCGGCGGGTCGGCGGGGTTCGCCCCGAGGGCGACTGAGATCCAGGGTCGCGATCCGGGCCGTCCGCGACGATGGTGTGCGCACCCGCCCGGGCGTCGCCGTCCCCCCAAGCGCGGAGGGCCCACCCGGGGAGCGGGCCCTACCCCATGTGCGGGGGCCCGCGCAACCGACGTACACTGGTACTTCGCGCGCGCCCGATGGCGCCGGTTCCGTCGTGCCCTCCAGCACTTCGCGGTCCGGGGAGTGCTGTGTTCCACCACAGTGCCGTAGGTCTGTCAGGCGTGTCGAACCGACAGAAGCACGCACACCGGTCTGCAGGAATGCGGAGGACATGGCCAAGAAGGACGGGGCGATCGAGGTTGAGGGCCGGGTCGTCGAACCCCTGCCCAACGCGATGTTCCGCGTGGAGCTGGAGAACGGACACCGGGTCCTCGCCCACATCAGCGGCAAGATGCGGCAGCACTACATCCGGATCCTCCCCGAGGACCGGGTCGTGGTGGAGCTGTCGCCGTACGACCTCACCCGCGGCCGCATCGTCTACCGCTACAAGTAAGAGAGAACAGGGACGTGAAGGTCAAGCCGAGCGTCAAGCCGATCTGCGACAAGTGCAAGGTGATCCGCCGCCACGGGCGGGTCATGGTGATCTGCGAGAACCTGCGCCACAAGCAGCGCCAGGGCTGATCACCCGCACCTCGTCGGCGGCGCGCGTTCCCCGTGGACGTGACGACCGCGGGCAGAGCGGCAGCACCACCAGAGCAACATCCAGAGCAACACCGAGGACCCCGACGCACCTCCCGCGCCACACGGGCGCGGGTCACCTCCGGAGCCAGGCCGGAGCCCGGGAACGAGTCACCCCGGGGCGGGCGTCGGCCAGACCTGGTGAGGACACGACAGGAGAACACGCCTACATGGCACGACTCGTCGGCGTCGACCTCCCCCGCGACAAGCGGATGGAGATCGCGCTCACCTACATCTACGGGGTCGGACGCACCCGCTCCCTGGAGATCCTGAAGGCCACCGGCATCGACCGGGACATGCGCTCGAAGGACCTGACCGAGGACCAGCTCGCCGCCCTGCGCGAGTACATCGAGGCCAACCTCCAGGTCGAGGGCGACCTGCGCCGCGAGGTGCAGGCCGACATCCGCCGCAAGATCGAGATCGGCTGCTACCAGGGGATCCGGCACCGCCGGGGCCTGCCGGTGCGCGGCCAGCGGACCAAGACGAACGCCCGCAGCCGCAAGGGTCCGAAGAAGACCGTCGCCGGCAAGAAGAAGGCAGGTAAGAAGTAATGCCGCCCCGCAGCCGTCAGCAGGCCGGGCCGAAGAAGGTCCGGCGCAAGGAGAAGAAGAACGTCGCGCACGGCCACGCGCACATCAAGAGCACCTTCAACAACACGATCGTGTCCATCACGGACCCGACCGGTGCGGTGATCGCGTGGGCGTCGGCGGGCCAGGTGGGCTTCAAGGGCTCGCGCAAGTCCACGCCGTACGCCGCGCAGATGTGTGCCGAGAGCTGCGCGCGCAAGGCCGCCGAGCACGGCATGAAGAAGGTCGACGTGTTCGTCAAGGGCCCGGGTTCGGGCCGGGAGACCGCGATCCGCTCGCTGCAGGCCGCGGGCCTGGAGGTCGGCACGATCTCCGACGTCACGCCGCAGCCGCACAACGGGTGCCGCCCGCCCAAGCGGCGCCGGGTCTGAGGGAGGTAACGAGAGATGGCTCGCTACACCGGACCCATGACCCGCAAGTCCCGCCGGTTGAAGGTCGACCTCGTCGGCGGCGACCAGGCGTTCGAGCGCCGTCCCTACCCGCCCGGCCAGCACGGCCGGATCCGGATCAAGGAGACGGAGTACCTCCTGCAGATGCAGGAGAAGCAGAAGGCCCGCTTCGCGTACGGCGTGCTGGAGAAGCAGTTCCGCCGCTACTACGAGGAGGCCAACCGTCGGCAGGGCAAGACCGGCGACAACCTGCTGCAGATCCTCGAGTCGCGCCTGGACAACGTCGTCTACCGGGCGGGCCTGGCCCGCACCCGGCGGATGGCCCGCCAGCTCGTGAGCCACGGGCACTTCCTGGTCAACGGGCACAAGGTCGACATCCCGAGCTACCGCGTGTCGCAGTACGACGTCATCGACGTGCGGCCGAAGTCGCTGTCCACCGACCCGTTCATCATCGCCAAGGAACTGCTGGGCGACCGGCCGATCCCGGCGTGGCTGCAGGTCGTCCCGTCGAACCTGCGCATCCTGGTGCACCAGCTGCCGGAGCGTGCGCAGATCGACACGCAGGTCACCGAGCAGCTGATCGTCGAGCTCTACTCGAAGTAACCCCCGCGAGGGCTCGCGAGTAGTTCCCCCGGGTCGCTCCGGCGTCCCGGTCCCCCCGCCCTGCAGTGGGGCGGGGGGCTCACTGCGGCATCAAATAGTGGTTGCCGCGGCACAACTGAAGGAGTCCGTTTCCATGCTGATCTCTCAGCGCCCCACCCTGACCGAGGACCCGGTCGTCGACACCCGCTCCCGGTTCGTCATCGAGCCGCTGGAGCCGGGCTTCGGCTACACGCTCGGCAACTCGCTGCGCCGGACGCTGCTGTCGTCCATTCCCGGCGCGGCCGTCACCAGCATCCGGATCGACGGCGTGCTGCACGAGTTCACCACCGTGCCGGGGGTGAAGGAGGACGTCACCGACATCATCCTCAACCTCAAGGAGCTCGTCGTCAGCTCCGAGGAGGACGAGCCGGTGACGATGTACCTGCGCAAGCAGGGCCCCGGCCCGGTCACCGCCGGCGACATCGTGCCGCCCGCCGGCGTCACCGTGCACAACCCGGACCTGCACATCGCCACGCTCAACGACAAGGGCCGCCTCGAGGTGGAGCTCGTCGTCGAGCGGGGCCGCGGCTACGTCCCGGCCATGCAGAACAAGGCCACCGGTGCCGAGATCGGCCGCATCCCGGTCGACTCGATCTACTCGCCGGTGCTCAAGGTCACCTACAAGGTCGAGGCCACCCGTGTGGAGCAGCGCACGGACTTCGACAAGCTCGTGCTGGACGTCGAGACCAAGCCCTCGATCACCCCGCGCGACGCGCTGGCCTCGGCGGGCAAGACCCTCGTCGAGCTGTTCGGTCTCGCCCGCGAGCTGAACATCGACGCGGAGGGCATCGAGATCGGCCCGTCGCCGCAGGAGGCCGACACGATCGCCGCCTACGCGATGCCGATCGAGGAGCTGGACCTCACCGTCCGCTCCTACAACTGCCTCAAGCGCGAGGGCATCCACACCGTGGGTGAGCTGGTGGGCCGCAGCGAGGCCGACCTGCTCGACATCCGCAACTTCGGTGCCAAGTCGATCGACGAGGTCAAGATGAAGCTCGTCGGCCTCGGCCTCGCGCTGAAGGACAGCCCGCCCGGATTCGACCCGTCGTCCGCGGCCGTCGACTTCGGTACCGACGGCGGCTTCGACCCCGACCGCTTCGGGGACGACGGCCAGGACTACGCAGAAACGGAGCAGTTGTAGCGATGCCTCAGCCCACCAAGGGGCCCCGCCTCGGCGGGTCGCCCGCACACCAGCGGCTGATCCTGGCCAACCTGGCGACGGCCCTGTTCGAGCACGGCCGGATCACGACGACCGAGGCCAAGGCCCGGCGGCTGCGTCCGTACGCCGAGCGCCTGATCACGAAGGCCAAGAAGGGCGACCTCCACAACCGTCGCGAGATCATGAAGGTGATCCGCGACAAGTCGATCGTGCACAAGCTGGTCGTCGAGATCGGGCCGTTCTTCGCCGACCGCAACGGCGGCTACACGCGCATCACGAAGACGCTGCCGCGCAAGGGCGACAACGCCCCCATGGCCGTGATCGAGCTGGTGTCGCAGAAGACCGTCACGAGCGAGGCGGAGCGGGCACGCCGGGTCGCGGCATCGCAGTCGGCCGCAGCTCCGGCGGAGGCCGCCACCACGGAGGCCACCGAGGCGACCACGGAGGCCACCGAGGCGACCACGGAGGCCACCGAGGCGACCGAGGTCGCGGTCGAGGAGAGTTCCTCCACGGCCGATGCCCCCTACGGCGAGGGCAGCCACGCCCCGCTGGAGGACCCGGCCGAGGCCCCCGAGGGCTTCCCGGTGAAGGGCAACGAGGACTCGAAGCTCTACCACACGCCCGAGTCCCCGCACTACGACCGCACGGTCGCCGAGGTCTGGTTCGCCTCGCCGGACGCCGCTGAGGCCGCCGGATTCTCGGCGCCGAAGGGGCAGGCCTCCTCGGAGGACGAGTCCTGACCTCCCGGCACGGTCCGCACGAGCCCGCCGTCGACACCGACGGCGGGCTCGCGCGTCTGCGGCTCGACATCGCCTACGACGGCACGGACTTCTCCGGCTGGGCCGCGCAGCCCGGGCGGCGGACGGTGCAGGGGGTGCTCACCGAGGCGCTCTCGACCGTGCTGCGCACACCGGTCGCGCTGACGGTCGCGGGCCGCACGGATGCGGGAGTGCATGCGAGCGGGCAGGTGGCGCACGCGGACGTGCCGGGTGCGGTGTGGGGTGGGCTCGAGTCCCCGGTGCCGGGCAACGAGCGGCCCACCGGTGGCCGGGGAGGGACTGGTGCGCCGGCTCGCCCGGCTCCTGCCCGAGGACGTCCGGGTGCGGGCCGTCGCCGTCGTGCCGGACGTGTTCGACGCCCGGTTCTGCGCGCTGCGCCGCCACTACCGCTACCGGATCGCGACCGGGCCGTCGGGCGCCGATCCGCTGCGGGCCCGCGACACCGTGGCGTGGCCGCATGCCGCGGACGTCGCGCGCATGCACGCGGCGTCGCAGGACCTGATCGGCGAGCACGACTTCGCCGCCTACTGCCGCCACCGCGAGGGCGCCACCACCGTCCGTGAGCTGCAGCGTTTCGGCTGGACGCGCGAAGGCGACCTCCTCGTCGCCGAGCTCAGCGCCGACGCGTTCTGCCACTCGATGGTGCGCAGCCTCGTCGGCGCGCTCCTGGACGTCGGTCGCGGCCGCCGCCCGCCGGGCTGGCCCGCCGCGCTCTTGACCCGAACGTCGCGCGCGAGTGAGGTGCCCGTCGCACCGGCGAAGGGGCTCACGCTCGTCGGCGTCGACTACCCGCCCGACGACGAGCTCGCCGCCCGGGCCGCCGTCACCCGCCGCGTCCGGGTCGAGCTGCGCCAATCCGCCCCGCGAAGGTGATCACGACCGTTAACGTCCCCCCGTGACCGGACCCGTTCGTGGCCTGCGGGCCCCCGCCACCCGCGACCAGGTGGACGCCCATCGCTTCGGCCTGCGGCGCCTGGAGTCGGCGCTGGTCCGCGGCGACGCCGTGCTCCTGCACGAACCGCTGCGCACGCAGCGACGCGCCGCCGCGGGCGGGGTGCTCCTCGCGGCACTCGCCGTCGCCGTCGCGGCGGCCCTCGCCCTCGTCGCGCCGCGCCCGGACTGGACCCGCCAGGCTGTGGTCGTCGGGCGGGAGTCGGGCGCGATGTACGTGGTCGCGCACGGGCCGGACCGGCTCGTCCCGGTCGCCAACCTCGTCGCCGCACGCCTCGTCCTCGGGGCGTTGCAGCGCGGGGGCTCGGCGGGCGGGGCGCCCGCCACCGCCGTCCCGGTCGTGGTGCCGGACGAGGCGCTCACCGCCGCGCCCCGCACCGCGGCGGCCGGGGTGGCCGGGGCCGAGTCCGTGCGGCTCGACGCCGCGCCCGTGCCGGCCCGGTGGGCGGTGTGCGACGAGGTCGAGGCCGGGACCGCCGGGCGGGTACGGCTGACCGGCACCACCGTCGTGGCCGGTGGACCCCCGCTCGTCGAACCGGCGGGAGACGGCGTGCTGCTGCTCGGGCCGGACGGTTCGGTCTGGCTCGTCGCGGCCGGTGTCCGCCACGAGATCGACGTCCGCGACGGGCTCGTGCTCACGACGCTCGGCCTCACCGGCGCGGTGCCCCGTCCGGCGTCCGCGGCGCTGCTCTCCGCTCTCCCCGTCGGCGTGCGCCTGAGCAGGCCCGCGATCCCCGGCACCGGGCGGCCCGGGCCCGCCGGCCGCGCTGTCGGGGACGTGCTGGCCGTCCGCGCCGCCGGGACCGCGCCGCGCGCGTTCGTCGTGCTCGCCGACGGGCTGCAGCCGGTGTCGCCCGCGCTCGCAGCGGTGTTGGCCGGGCGGGCGCCGCGCGAGGTGGACGCCGCTGCGGTGGCGGATGTCCCGGTCGTGGAACGGCTGGACGTTCGTGGCTGGCCCGACGCGGCACCCCGGCTCACCGATCTCGCCGCGGCGCCCGTCACCTGCTGGACGTGGTCGGGGGAGGACGGTCCGCAGGGGCGGGTGCTGCTCGGCCGGGCCGTTCCCGCACCGCCCGGGGTCCGGCCGGTCGCGCTGGCACAGGCGGATGGCGCCGGGCCGCTGCTCGACGCCGTCGTCCTCGGCAGCGGCGGCGGGCCCGTGCGGTCGGTGGCGGCGGCGGGCCCGCTGGACTCGGGCGGGCTCGCGCTCGTCTCCGAGACCGGAGTGGTTCACGGCATCGCAGACGCCGACACCGCTGCGGCCCTCGGGATCGACGCCGCGTCCCCGGCCCCGCGGGAAGCTCTGGACCTGCTTCCCACCGGGCCCCGGCTGGACGTGCGGGACGCCGGAGCCCTCGTCGACGTCCCGGTGGCGGCCGGGGGCTGAGGGGCCCGCACGGCGCACGGGCGGCGATGCGGCACCCGACACGGCGGGACGAGCCGGTGTGGGCGGCGCGGCCGGGGCGGGTGGGCCTGGGCGGCGCGGCCGGTGCGGGTCGGAGGGGCTTGGCGCCCCCGGTGCGGGCGTGCGGATCGGTGTGCATCGGCGCGAGGCGTGCGCGTCGGTACAGGGGCCGGCCGGATCGCCGCAGCGATCGTGCTGTGCTGCGCGATCAGCGGCCCTCGGGACGGCGGCGCAGCACCACGACCCCGGAGCAGGCGGCGGCGGCCAGGGTGGCGACCGCGAGCAGTTCCACGGGCGGGTCCGGCTCGGCGGGTGCAGCCACGGGCTCCGTGCCGGCGAGCACCGCCGAGCGCGGGCCTGCCACCGCATCCGGCCGCAGGCGGACGGGGACGGCCGTGAGCGCCGCGAGCGGATCGACGACCCCGTGCCCGACCAGCGGGTCGCGGCCCCCGGCGGGTCGCCGCGCAGTGGCGAGGACCCGGTCGACGGCCTCGGCGGCCGTCAGATCGGGGAAGCGTTCACGCACGAGGGCGACGAGCCCGGCGACCCACGGTGCGGCGAAGCTGGTGCCGTCCAGGCCCCCGCGCAGCCCACCGCCCACGGCAAGCGAGCGCAGGCCGGTGCCCGGCGCGGCGACGTCGACCCACGGGCCGGGCACGGTGAACTCCGCGGGCGCGCCGTCGGGGCCGCTCGCACCGACGGTCAGGACGTCCTCGGCGAACCATCCCGGGAGGGCGACCTCGCCCACCGGGGCGCCGCCGGTGCAGCCGCCGACGCCGAGGTTGCCGGCCGCGGCGACCACGACGACGTCGCGTCGCGCCGCCGCCCGTAGCGCCGCGCGCAGGCGCGCACCGTCGCGCGCGGCCCGGTCCGCGGTGAGGCAGGCGGCCTCGGACAGGTTGACCACATCCGCCCCGGCGTCGACGGCGAGTGTGATCGCTCGGGCGAGTGAGTCGACATCGCCCGCGGGGCGGCCGTCCGGGCCGGTGCCGGTCTGGCGGATCGTGAGCACTCGGGCCCCGGGCGCCATCCCGACGAGGTCGTCGCCGCGACCCGGCGAGGCGGCGAGCAGCCCGGCGACGGCCGTGCCGTGGCCGTCGCAGTCGGTGCGCCCGCCGGTGCGCTCATCGATCCCGGCGGTGGCGAGCAGGTCGCCCGCCCCGCGCAGCCGGGTACCGAGCCGGGGATGGGGGGCCACGCCGGTGTCGACGACCGCGATCGTCTGGCCCGCACCGGTGGCGAGCCGGTGGACGGCCTCGAGGTGCAGCAGCCGCGCGGCGTCGGTGGTGGCGGCGACGGCGTCCGCGGGCGGGGGCGTGCAGCCGGCGGGCAGCACCGCGGCCGCCGCGGCGGGCGCGATCGGGAACGGCGCCGCGAGCGGGATGGGAGAGGGCGCAGCGGGACCGGCGCCCGCTGCGACGGCGTGTGCGATCGTGAACGTCTCGTGGATCCCCGCGGGCGGGTTCGGCTCCGGGCCCGACGGCCGGTTCAGCCACGTGGCGGCTGCGGCCGGGGCCGCCGGGCAGGCGAGCAGCATCCCCGCTGCCGCGAGCGCGGCCGGCCAGCGGCTGCGGCGGGGTGTCACGGCGCGCCCCGCCGGTGCCGGTGGCCGGACCGTGCATCGCGGGCGACGGCGGCTGGACGGTCACCGCCACGGGGGTGCCGGGCCGGTGGCTCCGGGGCCGTCACAGTGCCCGGACCAGCCCGTAGACGTCCATCACGGCGAGTGCCAGGGGGACGGACGCGGCCAGGAGGGCGCTCTCCAGCAGGTCGACGGCCCGGCGCGCGGCGGGGCCTCCGATCGGCTCGTCCCGGCCGGTCACGACCACCGCCGCCGTCGCCGCGGTGGCGGCGGCTGCGGCGACGAGCAGCCGGACCACGGCGCCGCCGTCGAGGGCGAGGACGGTCGCAACGCCCGCGGCTCCCGCGAGGGCGCAGACGAGGCACGCCCGGGCCGACCCGACGTCGGCGAACCCGCGTACCCGCAGCCCCACGACCGCCAGGACGACCAGCGCCGTGGCCGGGCCTGCCCAGCCGGGGGCGGCCGCGACCGGGACGGCGGCCCCGGCGGCCACCGCCGCGCACGCACCGGTGAGACCGGCGAGGAAGCCGCGGGCGAGATCGGTGCGGTCGGCGAGCTCTGCGGCGGAGAGCCGGTCCAGGCGGTCCTCGGTGACGAGCTCGGCGGCATCCGACGCCACGGTGGGCTGGGGCAGCCCGGCGAGCCGCAGCGCCACCCGCGGCACCGCGGGGCCTGCGGCCAGCGCGAGCGCGGCGGCCCCGGCGGCGAGCGCGGCGGGGTCCGCCGCCAGCCACAGGCGTGCCACGGCGACCCCGGCCAGCGCCGACGCGGTGGCCACCGCCCCGACCAGCACCGGCGCCACCACCCTGATGAGGACCTGACCGATCGCCGCGACCGTGCCCGCGGCAGTGGCCGCGACCAGGAGCTGACCGGCGCCGGGTGGTCCGGGCACCGCGATCCAGCCGGCCGCCGCCGCGAACGGCACCGCGCACGCCGCGGCGACCGCGGCGGCGAACCCGGCGCGCTCGCCCGCACCGTCGTCACCGATGGGTGCCGGCCTGCCGGCCGGTGGTGTCCCGGGCGCGGTGGGGTGCGCCGTGGCGCGGACGGCGTCGCCCCGCCCGCCCGCCCCGCCCGGACCGGTTGGGATCCGCGCGCGTCCCGTGCCCGGCCGTCCGGCGCCGCTCGCGCGGGCCGTGGCCGCACCGGCGGCGGCGCGCCGCGCCTGCGCGCCGGCGGCCGAGGCCGCCACGAGGCACGCCACGACCGCTCCGGCCGCAGCCAGGAGAGTGAGCAACACCGGCGTCCCCGAGCCGGTCCGCGCCGCGAGACCCAGCAACGCCGCCGCCAGCACGGACGCCGTCAGTGCCGCAGCCGCCCGCACGCGCGGGCTCGCCGGGCCACCGGATCCCGCGCGGGCGGCGACCGCCTCAACCGGATCGTCGATCACCGGCGCCGCCGGTGCCGCGACGTGCGGGCCCAGGCGCAGCAACTCGCCGTCCGGCACGCCGAGCCCGTCCAGGGTCGCCGACGGCGGGAGGGGAGCGCCGGTGACCCGGCTGAAGCGCCATCCGGCCGGACCGAGCGGCGTGCCGAGGAGCTCGCGCACCATCGGCACCAGCTCGGCCAGCGGCACGTCCACGGGCAGCGCGACGTCCACGCGGTGGCGCGGAGTGATCAGAGTGACCCGGCAGAACGCCTGCCGGTCGAGAGCCGCACGCATCGTTCGCTCCTGGGGATGGATCTCGCCATTCGGCCCCGGCGGGCCGCGTCGGGTGCCTACTCTCGCCGCCGCGACCCCCTCCGCGGGCCGCTTTGGGGAAAGTCGGGGAGAACAGATGCCGCGCACCGTCATCGTCGCGAGGCCGCCGCGGAGCGTGCCGCGCCTGCCCGCGGGCCGGTTGCAGCTGGAACCGCCGCCGGAGCCGGAGCGGGCGGTGCCCACGGGGCCCGTGCAGCGGATCCTGCCCGTGGTGATGATCGCGGGCTCGGTGGGGTTCGTGGCCGTCCTCGGCCCGTCGAACCCGACGTCGTGGCTGTTCGGGGGCCTGTTCGCGCTCTCGACGCTGGGGATGGCGCTGTCCGGGGCCGGGCGCGGTGGCGGCGGGCGGCGGGCCGGGCTCGACGAGGACCGTCGCGACTACCTGCGTTATCTCGCCGTGCAGCGCAGGCGGGTGCGGGCGGTCGTGAGCGAGCAGCGGGACGCGCTGGACGCCGTCCATCCCGATCCGGCGGCGTGGCCCGCGGTGCTCGCCGCCGGCCGCGTGTGGGAGCGTCGCCCCGACGACCCCGACTTCGGGCACGTCCGCATCGCGCGGGGGCCGCAGCGGCTGGCGGTCGAGCTGGTGGCGCCGCAGACCGGGCCGGTGGAGGGCGTCGAACCGGTGACGGCCCGGGCGCTGCGGCGCTTCCTGGTGCGCAACGGGGTGGTCGAGGACCTCCCGGTGGCGCTCTCGATGCGCGGTGGGGCCACGGTGTGGCTGGAGGAGGGCGATCCGGAGGCGGTTCGCGGCACGGCGCGGGCCGTCGTGGCCCAGTACGCGCTCTGGCACGGTCCGGACGACGCGCTCGTCTGCGTGCTGGCGTCGCCGGACCGCGTGGCGGACTGGGACTGGGTGAAGTGGCTGCCCCACGCCGCGCACCCGGACCGCCGCGACGCCCTCGGCCCGGCCCGGATGATCACCTGCGACCCCGACGAGCTGCGCCGCTGGTGGGTGGGTGGGCGGGCGGCCGCGCACCTGCTGATCGTCGTGGACGGGGCGACCGACGGTCCGGGCCCGTGGGCGGCCGCGGCGGGTATCTCGGTGCTGCGGGTCGGGACGCCGGTGGGCCGCAGGCCCGCCGCCTCGGTGGTGCGGTTGACGGTCGGGTCGGGGCGGCTGGAGCGCGCCGGCGGGACGTGGCTCGGGCGCCCGGACGCGATGACGGGGGCGGAGGCGCTGGCCCTCGCGCGGCGGCTGGCCCGGCTGCGGCCCGAGGGCGCGGACCCGGTCGCCGAGGCCCCGCGGGAGCGGGCGCTGCCGTCGCTGCTCGGCCTCGAGGACACCCGTCGAGACGGCGTCGCGGCGCTGCGTGCCCGCCGGGCGCCCGCGGACCGTCTGCGCGTGCCCGTCGGCGTGGACGAGCACGGTGCCCCCGTCCTGCTGGACATCAAGGAGTCCGCCCAGGGCGGAAGCGGACCGCACGGGCTGTGCGTCGGCGCCACCGGCAGCGGGAAGTCCGAGCTGCTGAGGACCCTGGTGCTAGGGCTCGCGGTCACGCACGCCTCGGACGAGCTCAACCTCGTGCTCGTCGACTTCAAGGGCGGCGCCACGTTCCTCGGTCTCGCCGGGCTGCCGCACGTCTCGGCGGTGATCACGAACCTCGCCGAGGAGCTCACGCTGGTCGACCGTATGGGCGACGCCCTCGCGGGCGAGATCACCCGACGCCAGGAGCTGCTGCGTGCCGCCGGCAACCTCACCGGCGTCGTCGAGTACGCCGCGGCCCGTGCGCAGCGCCCCGACCTGCCGCCGCTGCCCGCGTTGCTGGTCGTCGTCGACGAGTTCTCCGAGCTGCTCGCCCAACGGCCCGAGATGGTCGATCTCCTGGTCACGGTCGGGCGGCTCGGCCGCTCGCTCGGCCTGCACCTGCTGCTCGCCTCCCAGCGGCTGGACGAGGGGCGGCTGCGGGGTCTCGAGTCGCACCTGTCCTACCGGATCGCGCTGCGGACGTTCTCCGCGGCGGAGTCGCGGGCCGTCCTCGGGGTGCCGGACGCGCACCACCTGCCACCGATGCCGGGCGCGGCCTTCCTCGCCACCGGCACGGACGAGCTCGTGCGATTCCGGGCGGCGTACGTGTCGGGCGCCGCCGGGGCCGACCTCCCGGGCCCGCCGGGCCGCCGCACGGCGCACCTGTTCACCGCGGCAGCGGTGCGGCTGCCCGAGCAGACCCCGGACGGGCCGGTCGCCGGACCGTCCGTGCTCGAGGTCCTCGGCGAGGCGCTCGCGGGTGGTCCGCCCGCGCACCGGGTCTGGTTGCCACCGCTGGGCGAGCCGCCCGCCCTGGACGCCCTGCCGGGCGCGGGCGGGGGAGGGCTGCGCGTCGCCGTCGGGCTCGTCGACCGCCCCTACCTGCAGCGCCACGACCCGCTCGTGCTGGACCTCTCGGAGGCGGCAGGCCACCTCGCCGTCGTCGGCGGTCCGCGGTCGGGCCGCTCGACGGCGCTCGCGACGGTGCTGCTCGGCCTCGCGCTCGCCCACGAGCCCACCGAGCTGGGCGCGCACCTGCTCGACCTCGGCGGCGGCGTGCTGCGCGGGCTCGCAGGCCTGCCGCACGTCGGCACCGTGGCGGACCGCCAGGAGCCCGAGCTCGTCCGGCGGGTCGTGGCCGAGGTCGCGTCGGCCGTCGACCGCCGGGAACGGTTGTTCCGCGAGGCGGGCGTGGCCTCGGTCGAGGAGTTCCGCGCCCGGCGGGCCGCCGGGGAGTTCGCCGACGAGCCGTGTACGGACCTGCTGCTCGTGGTCGACGGCCACCCGGTACTGCGGGCCGAGTTCGAGGAGGTCGAGGCGCGCCTGCTGCCGCTGGCCGCGAAGGGGCTGTCCTACGGGGTGCACCTGCTGGTCTCCGCGAACCGGTGGACCGACCTGCGCCCCGCGCTCAAGGACCTCCTCGGCAGCCGCCTGGAGCTGCGGCTCGGCGAGCCCGCCGAGTCCGAGGTCGACCGCCGCCGCGCGGCCGCCGTACCGCCCCGTCCCGGGCACGGGCTGGCCGCGGACGGCGCGCCGATGGTCCTCGCCGCGCCCCGCACCACCGGTGCGGACACCGCCGCACTCGTGGCGGGGCTCGCCGAGTGCGCGGGGCCGGGGCTTCCCCCCGTCCGGCTGTTGCCGGAACGGGTCGCCCGGGACGTGCTGCCTGCGGGGTCCGGCATCCCGCTGGGCCTCGACGAGGAACGCCTCGGCCTCGTCGAGCTCGACTCCGCCGAGCCGCATCTCGTCTGCTTCGCCGACGCCGAGTGCGGCAAGACGACGCTGCTGCGGCTGGTCGCCCGCGGGGTCGTGGAACGGTTCTCGCCGCAGGAGGCGCGCGTGGTCGTCGTCGACCACCGCCGCGGCCTGCTCGGTGCCGTCCCCGACTCCCATCTGATCGGGTTCGCGAGCACCGCCGACGCCACGGCCGCCGCCGCCCGCGATCTCGCCACGTCGTTGCGCAAGCGCCTTCCCGGGCCCGGCGTCACCCCACGTGAACTGCGGGAACGCACCTGGTGGAGCGGGCCGGACGTGTATCTGCTCGTCGACGACTACGACCTCGTCGCCCCCGCGGGGACCGCCGCCCCGCATCCGTTGCTCCCGATCGTGGAACTGCTCGCCCAGGCCAAGGACGTCGGCCTGCACGTGGTGGTCGCCCGGCGCAGCGGAGGGGCGGGGCGCGCGATGTTCGACCCCGTCCTCGGGCGGCTGCGCGAGCTCGCCTCGCCGACGCTGGTGATGAGCGGCAGCCCCGACGAGGGCCCGCTGGTGGGCAAGGTCAAGCCCGTCCCGCTCCCGCCCGGGCGGGGCACGCTGGTCGACCGCCGCCGCGGCACCCGTCGGGTCCAGCTGGCCTGGCTCGAGCCGGACGACGCCGCCGAGTCCGCCGCGGCGCAGGCACCGTGAGCCGGATGCGGGTCGCGGTGCACGCGGGCGCGACCGCCGTCCGGCTCGCCGCGGTCGAGGACGGGGAGCCGTACGTGCTCGCCGAGGTGCCCGGGCCGGCCACTCCCGCACGGGTGCGTGAGGTGCTCGCGGAGCTCCTCGGACCGGAGACGACGGAGGCGGACGACCTCGTCGTGGTGCGCGGCCTGGTGGAACCCGGTGGCGGGCGCGCGCTCGTGGCCGGTGCCCGCGAGGTGGACGCCGCCTTCGCCGCGGTGTGCGGGGCCGGGCTCGGCCGGCAGGCGCCCGGACCTGCGGTGAGGCCAGGCCCGTGGCTCGTACTGGACTGCGGCCACTCCGGGTCGACCACGACCCTCGTCGAGGCCGACGGCCGCTGTACGTCGCGGCGCTGCGACGCCGGTGGGGCCCGGCTCGACGAGGCGGTCGCCGCGATGCTGCGCGTTCCCGGCGGTCCCGAGGTGCCGGTGGCGGTCGCGCGGCGGGCGCGGGAGACGCTGTCGTTGCAGCCCGAGGTTTCCGTTCGGCCACCGTCCGGGCCGGCGGTGCGGCTCGGCGTGCTCGAGGTACGGGCCGTGCTGCGGCCGGTGCTCGCCGAGGTGGTCGCCCAGGTGGTCGCGCAGGCAGGCACCGTGGCCGGTGGTCGCCCGGTGCCGGTGCTGCTCACCGGAGGGCTGGCCCGGACGCCGCTGCTCGCGGAGATGCTCGACGCCGCCGGGATCGGGCCCGTGACGGTGGCGCGCAGGCCGGACGCCGTCGCGGTGCTCGGGGCGTTGGGGACGTGCGCGGGTCCGGCTCCGCCCTCCGGTCCCACCGCCCGGCCCCTCCGACGGTCCGGCCCATCCGGCCCGTCCTGCCCGTCCGGGCGATCCGGGCCATTCGGGCGATCCGGGCCCCCGTCGCCGGCCGGTCCGGCGCGGGCGGCGGTGGCCGGCAGGCGCGGCCGCGCCCCGTGGGGCTCGGAGCGTCGCTGGCTGCCGTCACCCCCGCGCCGCCGCCATCGGGGGCCGGCTGCAGTGGCCGCCGCGGTCACGGCGGTCGTCGCCGCGGCGCTGCTCACCGCACCGTCCGGGCCGGAGATCCCGGACGGCGACGTCGTCGTCCAGTACGGGTACTCGGTGCGCATGCCCGAGGGCTGGGTGCACGCGGGCGGGCTCCCCGAGCGCCGCCGGACCCTCCTCGCGCCGGCCGCGGCCCCGGACGGCTCGGACGTCGTCACCGTCGAACGCACCGTCCTCGGCTACGACGCCGTCGCCGAGCCCGGGCGCGCCCTCGCGGACCTGCGCGTCGCGTTCGACGGCGCAGTGGCCGCCGGGGCGCCGCTCGCGGACTTCGTCGCGTCCGGCGACTACGCGGGCCGCCCCGTGGCGACCTACCACCAGTCCGGCCCGGACGGCCCCGTCGACTGGTACGTCCTGCTCGACGTCCCCGACCAGCTCAGCGTCGGCTGTCGGCACACACCCGCCGGCGTCGAGGAGGTGGCGCGCGCCTGCGCGACCGTCGTCGGATCGGTCCGGATCGGGGAGCGGACGGGCTGAACGTTCACGACCGCGAACCCTCGCCCCGTGAAACGCCGCGCCGGGCCGCCCCCGCCTGCGACGGTGAGCCCGTTCCCGACCGGGGGCATCGGAGCAGAAGGAGCGGCGATGTCGCAGTTCACCACCACGACCGAGGAGATGGCGCAGGCCGCGCGGCATGTCCGGGCGGTCGACGAGGCCGTGCAGGGCGACCTCGCCACCCTGCGGGGGCAGCTCGCCCCGCTGGCCGGAGCCTGGCAGGGTGCGGCAGCCACGGAGTTCACCCGCCTGATGGCGCGCTGGGACACCAGCGCCGCCCAGCTCAACCAGGCGCTGCGCGACATCGGCGAGTCCATCGACGGTTCGGCGCGCAACTACCAGGCCCAGGAGGACGCGCAGGCATCGAGCATGTCGACGATCACCGCCGTCCTGGGCTGACGAGACCGAGACCGAGAGAGAGCAGAGACCCGATGTCGACGATCAAGGTGACGTTCGCCGAGCTCGCGAACGCCCAGACCAGCCTCGCCGGCGCCGCCGGCCGCATGAACAGCCAGCTCGACGACCTCCGCAGCTACCTGCAGCCGCTCGTCGCCACCTGGCAGGGGCAGGCCGCCGAGCGCTACGCGGAGGCCCAGCGCCGTTGGGACACCGCTGCGGCGGACCTCACGGCGGTGCTCGCCCGCATCGGCGGCGCGGTGGGCGCGGCGAACGACAGCTACCAGGAGGTGGAGCGCGCCAACGCGGCCCGCTGGGCCTGACGCGGGGGTGTCCGCCGGTCCGGTAGGGGGCGTTGTGCACCCGGCCTGGACCGGCGGGTACCCTCGTAACTCGACGTGCGGCGGGTGGAAACCTGCGGCCGCTCTCACGCGGCTCGTCGGCCCGTTCCCGGACGGCGCCCACACCCTTCGCACCACGATCGGAAGCGATCATCCGGGCGTGCGCGCCGGGGCGTTCGCCTCCGCTGCAGTACAGAGCCCGTAGTACAGAGCCCGAGTGCCGATCGAGATTGCGACGAGGTAGGTCCGTGTCCACGTACAGCCCCAAGCCCGGCGACATCACGCGCGCCTGGCACGTGATCGATGCCACGGACGTCGTCCTCGGCCGTCTCGCCACCCACGCGGCCACGCTGCTGCGCGGCAAGCACAAGCCGACCTACGCCCCGCACATGGACACCGGTGACTTCGTCGTCATCGTCAACGCGGAGAAGATCGCGGTGTCGGGGAACAAGCGCACCGACAAGTTCGTGTACCGCCACAGCGGCTACCCGGGCGGCCTGCGCCAGCGCTCGGTCGGCGAGATGATCGAGAAGCACCCGGACCGGCTGGTCGAGAAGGCCGTCAAGGGCATGCTCCCGAAGAACCGGCTCGGCCGGGCGATGGGCAAGAAGCTGAAGGTCTACGCCGGCCCGACCCATCCGCACGGGGCGCAGAAGCCCGTCGAGTTCCAGATCACCCAGGTCGCGCAGTGACCTCGCCGACCTCGCCGACCTCGCCGAGTTCGCCGAGTTCGCCGACCGCCCAGCCAGAAGAGGGACAGCCCGTGAGCACGCCCGAGCACCAGTACGAGGCCGACGCGGAGGCCGTCGACGTCCCGGTCGAGGAGGCGGCGGACGCCCCGGCCGACGACACGGCCGACGGAGTGGCCGAGACCGACGTGGCTGAGATCGACATGGCTGAGAGCGACGTGGCCGAGAGCGACGTGGGCGAGATCGACGTGGCCGAGATCGAGGTCGCCGCGCCGGTCGTGCTCTCGGGTCGTCCCGTGCAGACCGTCGGCCGTCGCAAGGAGGCCGTCGTCCGGGTGCGCCTGCTCCCGGGCACCGGCAAGTTCACGCTGAACGGCCGCACGTTGGAGCAGTACTTCCCGAACAAGCTCCACCAGCAGCTCGTCCGCGAGCCGCTGGTCACCGTCGAGAAGACGGAGCGGTTCGACATCTTCGCCAACCTCACCGGCGGCGGCACGTCCGGCCAGGCCGGTGCGCTGCGTCTGGCGATCGCCCGCGCGCTCATCGAGGCCGACCCGGAGGACCGCCCGCCGCTGAAGAAGGCGGGCTTCCTCACGCGCGACCCGCGGGTCATCGAGCGTAAGAAGTACGGCCTCAAGAAGGCGCGCAAGGCACCGCAGTACAGCAAGCGCTGAGGGTGCGCAGGCTCTTCGGCACCGACGGCGTCCGGGGGCTCGCGAACGGCGAGCTCCTCACCCCGGAGCTCGCCCTGGGGCTGGCGGCGTCGGCGGCGCGGGTGCTTGCCGCGCACGACCGGTCACACCGGCCGGTCGCCGTCGTGGGGCGCGACCCGCGGGCCAGTGGCGAGATGCTGGAGGCGGCCGTCGTCGCCGGGCTGGCCTCGGCCGGTGCGGACGCGGTCCGGGTCGGTGTCCTGCCGACCCCGGCCGTCGCGTTCCTGGTGGACGGGCTGGGTGCCGATCTCGGCGTGATGATCTCCGCTTCGCACAACCCGATGCCGGACAACGGCATCAAGCTCTTCGCGACGGGCGGCCACAAGCTGCCGGACACGCTGGAGGCCGAGGTCGAGTCCGGGCTCGCGGGGGCTCACGAGCGCCCGACCGGCGCCGCCATCGGCCGCGTCCGCGAGCTGCCTGACGCCCTGGATCGCTACATCGCCCACCTGCTCGCCGCCGTCCCGGCCCCCCTGGACGGGCTCACGGTCGTCGTGGACTGCGCCCACGGGGCAGCGTCCGTCGCCGCGCCGGAGGCCTACCGCAGGGCCGGTGCGCAGGTCGTCGCGTTGCACGCCGAGCCGGACGGGCTGAACATCAACGACGGCGTGGGGTCCACGCACCTCGGGCCACTGTGCGCGGCGGTGCGGGCCCACGGGGCCGATCTCGGCATCGCACACGACGGCGACGCGGACCGCTGCCTCGCCGTGGACGCCACGGGCGCCCCGGTCGACGGCGACCAGATCATGGCCGTGCTCGCCGTCGCCATGCGCGAGGCCGGGGAGCTGGCGGCGGACACGCTCGTCGCCACCGTGATGAGCAACCTCGGTCTGCACCTCGCGATGCGCGAGGCCGGGATCACGGTGCGTACCACCGCCGTCGGGGACCGGTACGTGCTGGAGGAGCTGCGCGCGGGCGGGTTCTCGCTCGGCGGCGAGCAGTCCGGGCACGTCGTGCTGCCGAACCTGTCCACCACCGGGGACGGCCTGCTCACCGCCCTGCGGCTGATGGCGCGGATGGCGGCCACCGGGTCGTCGCTGGCCCAGCTGGCCGGGATCGTCACACCGCTGCCGCAGGTTCTGAAGAACGTCCGGGTCGGCGACAAGGCGGCCGTCGCGGCGTCCTCGCAGGTCCGAGCGGCGGTGGCGGCCGCCGAGGCCGAGCTGGGCGAGACCGGCCGGGTTCTGCTGCGGCCCTCGGGGACCGAGCAGCTCGTGCGGGTGATGGTCGAGGCGCCGACGCCGGAGCAGGCGAAGGCCGTCGCCCTGCAGTTGGTCGAGGTGGTCGCGGCGGCCGGCTGAGCCCCGAAGCGCCGCTGCACGTGCCGAGCGTCGGTCCGTCCTGGGCCTGCGTGGGTGCATGGTCGGTGCCTCCGGCGCGTGCGGGTGGTGGATTCGGCGCGAGTTCCGCCGTTCCGCCCCGCGGGCCCTACCCCGTGCGCCACGATCCGGCCATGAACCGTCCCGACATCCACCGCGACCCTGACGAGATCCGCGCAGCCGCCGACACCGTGGCGCGCGTGCTCGACGAACTCCGGCCCCTGCTGGCCGTACCGCCGGCGCCACGGGAGGGCGCGGTCGCGGCCGGGCAGGAGCAGATGCGCGTCGCGGCGGGCCACGCCGTGGCCGAGCTGGAACTGCTGGAGGCGGTGGCGCGCCACTGCGCCGCCACCGATCGTGCCGACCGCGACGCCGCGCGGTCCCTGCGCGGGCTGGACCGGCCGTGATCGACCCGGAGGACGTGGTCGGCTGGCTGCGGGAGTGCAGCGCCCGGCTCGCCCGGGCCGCGGGCGAGCTCGGACGGATCGCGGACCGCGTCGAGCGGGCCTGGGCGGACGAGCAGGGCCGGGAATGGAACGAGCGGGCCGGGCTGGTCCGCCGCCGCCTGGACCGGGAAGCGGCCGCGTGTGCGGAGTTGGCGGACCGGATCGCCCGGGTGTCGCCGGAGGACCCGGACCTGGTCGGCGGCCCCGTGCTGGGGTCGACGGCCGCCCGGCGCGCGGACTCCGCCCGCGGGATCCGGATCGCGACGCTCGGCGAGGCGGACCACGGTGTCCGCGGCGGCTGATTCTGACCCCGCCGGGCGGGCGGCCCGGCGGCGGTGGGCCCGGGCTGCGCCGTTCCGGAGGCGCGCCACTCGCGTGCGCCTCACCGTGAGGCACATGATGCCGCTCGCGTGCGCCACCAGGAGACCGCCCGCGTGCGCCACACCACGGGTCAGCCGGCCTGCTCGGGTCGGCGAGCGGCGCAACTCGGGCTGATGAGATGCGCAACTCGCGGCGGCGGGATGCGCAACTCGGGCTGATGAGATGCGGAACTCGCGGGTCAGGCCGGGGCGACCCGGGCGGCCGGGTGGTGCAGCACCGTGCCGGAGATCTTGCCGTCGACCAGCGCCTCGGTGCGCTGCTCGCCGCACAGGTGGGTGAGCAGGAACGCGGTGACGAGGGCGCGGGTGAGGGTGCGGACCTTGGCGCTCGGCTTGCCGGCGAGCACGAGATCGCTCCAGTGGACCCCGTCGAGGAAACCGGTGTGGCTCGCCTTCGTGATCGTCCGCAGCCAGACCGGCCCGCCCGCGGCGGCGGTGATCGGCTCGGCGTGTCCAGCGGGCGGGGTGACGGTGTCCTTGCCCGCGGCGATTTGCAGCGTCGGCACGGTGACGGCGCGGGCGGCGTCCAGCGTTCCCGGGTGCGTGTAGGCGGGTGCGAGTGTGACCACGGCCGCCACCCGCGGGTGCCCGGCGGCGGCCATCAGCGCCGCACCGCCGCCGAGGCCGTGGCCCGCGAGGGCGGTGCGCCGGGCGTCCACGCTGATGTGGCCGTCGCCGAGCCGGACACCGGCGCAGACCTCGAGGGTGGAGCGCAGGTCTGCGGCCAAGGCATGGTGGCTGGGCAGCGGGCCTCGATGGCTGTTCGGCGCGGCGGCGACGATGCCCCATGAGGCGAGATGGCGCAGGAGTTCGGCGTAGCGCTCCGCGGGCTGCAGCCAGTCGTGACCGAAGGCGACGGCGGGCAGCCCGTAGCCCTCGGCCGGGGCGAACAGGACGCCGGGGATGCCGACGATGCCGAGATCGCCGCGGAGGACCTCGAGCGGCCCCGGGCGCGCCAGCGTGGCGACGGCGTCCTTGATGGAGCTCGGCTCGGGGGGCCGGATCGACGCGCGCGTCCTGGTCACGGCAGGCACCGTAGTCCCGCTGGGAAGGGGGCGCCTACTGTGGTCGCCGGTAACACCGCCGGACGTCACCGCGATCGATGAACCGTCCGGCGTACGGAATGAAGGATTTGCCATGCTGACGACCTGCTCGATCGGCCCAGCGATCGGCCGCACCGCTGCGGCCCTGTGCCTGCTGCTCGCGCTCGCCGGGTGTGGCCGCGACGCGGTACCCGCCCAGCAGATCGAGCAGGAGATCCACAAGCTGGTGCTGCGCGCGGACGGCCGCCCGGCCGCGGACGTGAGCTGCCCCGAGCCGTTGCCCACGCGGTCGGGCAGCTCGATCCGCTGCATGGTGCGCCTCGACGACGGTCAGGTCTACGGAGTGACGGTGAAGCTGCGCTCCGTCGAGGGCGACCGGACGAACTACGACATCGAGGTCGACGAGACGCCCACCAGCACCTGAGGGGCCTCAGGGTCGCAGGATCACGCAGCTGCTCGTGGCGTGGGCGCACAGCCGCCCCTCGCCGTCGGTGAGGTGGGCCTCGGCGAGCGCGGTCCGGGTGCCCATGTGCATCACCGTGCCCTCGCACCGGACGGCACCGGTGCCGCTGCGCAGCGGCCGCAGGAACTTCACCGAGAGGTCGAGGCTGGTGTAGGCCACCCCGGCCGGGAGCATGCTGTGGACGGCGCAGCCCGCCGCGGAGTCGAGCAGGGTGGCGTAGACACCGCCGTGCACGGAGCCGATGGGGTTGTAGTGGTGGTCGGCCGGGTCGAGACCGAAGACGACTCGGCCGGGGTCGACCTCGAGCAGCGTCATCCCGAGCGTCGTCGCGATCGGGGCCGGCGGCAGCTCGCCCGCGGCGAGGCGGCTCAGGAACGTCACGCCGTCGAGGTCGCGTGCCGCGGCGGCGGTGATCGCCGGATCCCGCCACTCGTGGCTGCGCCGGTGCACCCGGTCGTCGATCGAGGTCATGGCGACGACGCTACGTCTCCTGAGTTTCTAGTGGCAACCCAAACCGGTAGGCTGCGGGCATGGATCCGCGCGACCTCGACAGCACCCGCTGCTCGATCGCCCGCACGGCCGCGCTCGTCGGCGACGCGTGGACGGTGCTCGTCCTGCGGGACCTCTTCAACGGCATCCGCCGGTTCGACGATCTGGCGCGGCATCTGCGCATCGCCCGCAACGTCCTCACCCGCCGGCTCGCCACGCTCACCGCCGCGGGGCTCGTCGAGCGCGTCCCCTACCGCGAGCCCGGCCGCCGCGAGCGCCACGAGTACCGCCTCACACCGGCGGGGCGCGACCTTCGGCCGGTCCTGATCGCGATGCTGGAGTTCGGCGACCGCCACCTCGCCGGGGACGACGGCCCGCCCGTCACGATCGAGCACGTCGGGTGCGGCGCGGCGGTGCACGCCGAGCTGCGGTGCGCCGCGGGACATCCCGTCGAGGCGGCCACCCGCGTGCGCACGCTGCCCGGACCGGGTGCGCTCGTCGGCTGATCGATCCGGGCTGCGTGCGCGGGTAGCGTCCGCCAGGTGCGCGGAGTGTGGACGTCCCGGCAGGTGCGTAAGGCGGAGGAGGTGCTGCTCGCCCGTACGCCCGAGGGGGCGCTGATGCGGCGCGCGGCGTTCGGCCTGGCGGTGCGGGCCCGGCGGATGCTCGCCCGGTCGGGCGGGCGGCGGGTGGCGCTCCTGGTCGGGGCGGGCAACAACGGGGGGGACGCGCTGTGGGCGGGCTACGAGCTGCGCCGCCGCGGCCTCGCCGTCACGGCGGTGCTCCTCGATCCGCCACGCGCGCATCCCGCCGGGCTCGCGGCGCTGCGCCGGGCCGGGGGGCGGGTCGTTGCGGCGGGCGGCGTCGGTGCGGGCGGCGGCCCCGGGGAGGCGCGCGAACGGCACGAACGGGAAGTCCTAGCTCCAGTACGTGCCGTTCGCGCGGGTGCGGGCGGGGCCGACCCGGCCGCCGGGGTGCTGCGGCGCGCCGATCTCGTCGTCGACGGGATCGTCGGCATCTCCGGGCGCGGTGCGCTGCGCGAGCCGGCGGCCACCCTCGTCGCGGCCGTGACGGCGCCGATCCTCGCCGTCGACCTGCCCAGCGGGGTCGATCCCGACACCGGCGCCGTCGACGGGCCCGCGGTGACCGCCACCGAGACCGTGACGTTCGGCGCGCTCAAACCCGTGCACGTGCTGGCGGCCGCGCGCTGCGGCCCGGTCCACCTGGTCGACATCGGGCTGGCGCCCTACCTGCCGGCGCCACACGCCGAGGTCCTGGAGGCGGCGGACGTCGGTGCGCGCTGGCCGGTGCCCGGCCCGGGCGACGACAAGTACACCCAGGGTGTCACCGGGATCGCCGCGGGCTCGGCGACCTACCCCGGTGCCGCGGTGCTCGCGACGGGCGCGGCGGTGCTCGCGACCAGCGGCATGGTGCGGTTCGCGGGCAGCGCCGCGGACGGCGTGCGGGCGGCCTGGCCGGAGGTCATCGCCACGGATTCGATCGCGGCGGCGGGCCAGACCCAGGCCTGGACGGTCGGCCCTGGATCGGGCACCGGGGACGACGGTGCCGCGCTGCTCGCGGCCGTCCTCGACCACGACGTCCCGGCCTGCGTGGACGCCGACGCGATCACGGTGCTCGGCACGCACCCCACGCTGCGGGAACGGATCAAGGGCCGGGAGATCCTCCTGACCCCGCACGACCGGGAGTTCGCGCGGGTCGCGGGGGAGGTCGGGCCCGACCGGATCGCCGCCGCCCGGCGCGCGGCGGCGGAGCTGGGCGTGACCGTGCTGCTCAAGGGCAACGCGACGGTCGTCGCGGACCCGGCCGGGCGGGCGCTCGTCCACCCGTCCGCGACGTCCTGGGCCGCGACGGCCGGTTCGGGGGACGTGCTCTCGGGCATCGTGGGGGCGCTGCTCGCCGCGGGCTTCACCCCGTGGTGGGCCGGCGGGTGCGCGACGTACCTGCACGGGGTGGCGGCCGCGCTCGCCGCGGCCGGGGCGCCCGCTCCGGCGTCGGCGATCCAGCACGCGATCCCGGCCGCGATCCGCCGCGTCCGCGTCGTGGACTAAGCGCTAGACTAAGTCCATGGCCGAGTTCGGGGTCCACGAGGCGAAGACGCATTTCTCCAAGCTGCTGGAGCGGGCGCTCGCGGGTGAGGAGATCATCATCACCCGGTCGGGTGAGCCGCTGGTGCGGCTGGTGCCCGCGCAGCGGGCGCAGCCACCCGATCCGGGCTGGGCGGCGGGGACGTTCGAGGTCCCGGACGACTTCGACGAGCTTCCCGACGAGCTCATGGAGCACTTCCGGTGAAGGTCCTGCTCGACACGAACGTCGTGCTGAGCTGGTCGCTGGACCGGCGCAGCGTGCGCCCCGAGGTCGAGGCGCTGCTCATGGACGCCGGCACGACCCGGCTGATGTCCGCTGTCGTCCCCTGGGAGGTCGCGATCAAGTGGCGGATCGGGAAGCTGCCGCTGCCGGTGCATCCGCGGGAGTGGATCGAGACCGCGGTGCGCCGCCTGGTGCTCACCCCGCTCCCGGTGGACCAGGTGCACGTCATCGGCGTCGCCGATCTGCCCGACCACCACGCCGACCCCTTCGACCGCCTCCTGATCGCCCAGGCCCTCGTCGAGGGTGTGCCCATCGTCACGGCGGACCGCAACATCCCGAGGTACGACGTGGAGACCGTCCCGGCGCTCTGACCCGCTCGCCGCGGACCGTCGGTGCCGGATGCCATGATGGCGGCCATGACCGAACCGGCTGTTGAGGCGGTCGTCGACCTCGAGGCCGTCCGGCACAACGTCGCGGTGCTCGCCGAGGCGGCCTCCGGCGCCGCCGTGATGGCCGTGGTGAAGGCGGACGGCTACGGCCACGGCGCCGTCCCCGTGGCGCGGGCCGTGCTCGAGGCGGGCGCCTCCTGGCTCGGCGTCTGCACGCTCGACGAGGCGCTGGACCTGCGCGCGGCGGGGATCACGGCACCCCTGCTGTCGTGGCTGCACCTGCCGGGCGAGGACTTCGCGGCGGCGGTGGCCGCGGGGGTCGACCTGTCGGTGTCCTCGCGCGCGCACCTCGCCGCGGTCCTGGCCGGGGCGGGCGCGGCGGGCCGGCCGGCGCGGCTGCACGTCAAGGCCGACACGGGGCTCTCCCGCAACGGCGCCCAGCCCGCCGACGTCCCGGCCCTGCTGGACGACGCGGCGAAGGCGGCCGCGGACGGCACCGCCGAGGTGGTTGCGGTGTGGTCGCACCTCGCGCACGCGGACGCGCCGCACCATCCCACACTCGACGTGCAGGCGGCCCGGCTGGACGCCGCGTGGCGGGCGGCCCGCGAGCGTGGGCTCACCCCGATCCGCCACCTGGCGAACTCCGCGGCCACGCTCACCCGCCCGGACCTGCACTTCGACCTGGTCCGCCCGGGCATCGCCGTCTACGGGCTCGATCCGCTGGGCCGGCCGGTCGCCGAGACGCCGTTGCGCCCGGCAATGACGTTCCGGGCGCGGGTGGCGCTGGTCAAGCGGGTCCCCGCGGGCGAGGGGGTGTCGTACGGCCACGAGTGGACCACGCCCACCGAGCGCACGCTCGCGCTGCTCCCGGTCGGGTACGCGGACGGGGTCCCGCGCCGCCTCGCCGCGCGCGGCCGGATGCGCGTGTGGCTCGCGGGCCGGTCCCGGCCGGTGGTCGGCCGGGTGTGCATGGACCAGGTGGTCGTGGACTGCGGGGACGACACCGTGCGCCCGGGTGACGAGGCGTTGCTGTTCGGCACGGGGAGCCGCGGCGAGCCCACCGCGCAGGAGTGGGCGGACGAGCTGGGCACGATCCACTACGAGGTCGTCACCGGGGTGCACGGGCGCCGGGTGCACCGCACAGTGTCGGGGTCGCCGTGAACCGCCTCCTCTGGGGGGTGGTCGCCGGCGTGGCCGGCGTCGCGGGGGTGGCCGCCGGTGCTGCTGCCCACCATCAGGGCAAGCTCGTCTCGGAGCGTCGCAGGTTGGCCACCGAGCTCACCCTGGGCGGTGAGGAGCCCGGCACGCAGC
Organism: Pseudonocardia sp.; assembly: GCA_050248815.1. Classification (GTDB taxonomy): domain Bacteria; phylum Actinomycetota; class Actinomycetes; order Mycobacteriales; family Pseudonocardiaceae; genus Pseudonocardia. Next base: position 45,045 of record JBFWRR010000023.1, read on the forward strand.
CGCCGGGGGAGCAGTCCTCGGTCACCGCGGACGACGGGATCCGCCTCGCCTGCGAGGAGATCGCGCCTGCGGGCGGTCGCCGCCCGGTGCTCACCGTGGTTTTCGTGCACGGGTTCGCGCTGGACCGGCGCACCTGGCATTTCCAGCGCATGCTGCTCGCGGACCTGGCCGAGCTGCCGGTCCGCCAGGTGCTCTACGACCAGCGCAGCCACGGGCGCTCCGAGCGCGCGCCGCGGGAGAGCTGCACCATCGAGCAGCTGGGCCGCGACCTGGACGCGGTCGTGCGCACGCTCGCTCCCGAGGGTCCGCTCGTGCTGGTGGGCCACTCCATGGGTGGTATGACGATCATGGCGCTCGCCGAGCAGCGTCCGGAGCTGTTCACCGACCGCGTCGTCGGGGTGGCGCTCGTGGGGACCTCGGCGGGCGAGGTGATCGGCGGCGGCCTGCAGCGCTCGCTGCTGTCGCACCGCAACCCGCTGCTGCGCGGGGTGGGCCTGCTGGCCCGCGTCCAGCCGTCCCTGGTGGAGTTCGTGCGCCGGGGGCTGAGCGACGTCATCTGGGTGATCACCCGTAGCTACGCCTACGGCGACCGCACGGTCGAGGGCTGGCTGGTCGACCTCGTCGACACGATGATCAGTGCGAACGCCGTGGATGCGCTCACGGACTTCGTCGACACCGTGGGCAGCCACGACCGCGTCGCGGCCCTGCCGGCGCTGGCGAGCTGCGAGGTCGTGGTGATCGCGGGCGACGCCGATCGCGTCATCCCGTTCTCGCACAGCGAGGTGATCGCGGCCGAGCTGCCCAGGGCGCGGTTGGTGCGGGTGCCGGGCGTCGGGCACATGCCGATGCTGGAGCGTCCGGACGAGGTGGACGAGGCGCTGGTGGAGCTCCTGCGCCGCAGCGCGAAACGGACGGGGTCGATCGTGCGGCGATGGCGGAGGCGGGCATGACGCGGTTCGGCGCTGCGACGGAGCTGCCGACCCCGGAGGACACCGAGGAGCTCGGGGCCCGGCTGGGCGCCACGCTCGGCGCGGGCGATCTCGTGGTCCTCTCCGGGCCGCTCGGCGCGGGCAAGACGGTCTTCGTGCGCGGACTGGCCCGCGGCCTCGGCGTGACGGGCGCCGTGACCTCCCCGACGTTCGTCATCGCCCGCGAGCATCGGCCCGCACCCGGGTCGCGGGGCGTGCCGCTGGTGCATGTGGACGCCTACCGGCTCGGGATCGGCGAGGGCACGCGGATCACCGACGAGCTGGACGACCTCGATCTCGACACCCCGCTCACCGGCGCCGTCGTCGCGGTGGAGTGGGGGGAGGGTGTGGCCGAGCGGCTCGCCACCGAGCACGTGCTCGTGCGGCTGGAGCGGCGGCCGGACGACGTACGCGTCGCCACCGTGGAGCGCGTGCGGCGCTGAGGGCCGGTCCGG
>JBFWRR010000023.1:46567-66457 GCA_050248815.1 Pseudonocardia sp.
GGGGCGGGCCGTGGCCCAGGGCCCAACGGCGGCACCGGGCCGGACGCTCGTAGGCTCAGTGGTCGTGTTCGTCCTGGCCATCGACACCGCCACGTCCGCCGTCGTCGCGGGCGTCGTCGAACTGACCGGCTCCGGGCCCGCGGTCCGAGGGGCGCGGGTCGCGCACGACACCCGCAAGCACGGCGAGCTCCTGATCCCGGGCCTGCAGCAGGCATGCGCCGAGGCCGGGATCAGGCTGCGGGACGCGGGCGCGATCGTCGTGGGCCGCGGGCCGGGGCCGTTCACGGGCTTGCGGGTCGGGATGGTGACGGCCGCGGCGCTCGGGGATGCCCTGGACATCCCGGTGCACGGGGTGTGCTCACTCGACGCGATCGCCTGCGACGTCGCCCCCGCCACCGGGCCGGAGCGGTTCGCCGTGCTCACCGACGCCCGTCGCCGTGAGGTCTACTGGGCCGTCTACGACTGCGGCAAGCGGCTGTCCGGGCCGCACGTGGACCCGCCCGCGGTGGCAGCGCTGGAGATGCGGGAGCTGGAGGTGGCGGCCGGGGCGGGCTCGTCAGCGCACGTCGAGGCGCTGGGATTCGCGCTCCTGGAGCCCGCCGTCCCCTCGCCCGCTGGGCTCGTCGCCGCGGCGAGCGTGTTGCGGTCCGGCACGCCTCCGCAGCCGCTCGTGCCGCTCTACCTGCGCCGCCCGGACGCCGAGGTGCCCGGTGCGCGCAAGCGGGTGACGGCGTGAACGCAACGGTGATCGTGGACGCGCTGACCCCCCGGGATGCCGCGCGGTGCGCCGAGCTGGAACGGATCCTGTTCCCCGGCGACGACCCGTGGAGTACCCGTGCGTTCCTGGACGCGCTGGCGTGGGGGCACCCGTATCTCGCAGCGCGGAGCGTGAGCGGAGCGCCCGTCGGCACGGCGCGGAGCGTGGGCGGAGCGCCCGTCGGCACGGCGCGGAGCGTGGGCGGAGCGCCCGTCGGCACGGCGCGGAGCGTGGGCGGAGCGCCCGTCGGCACGGCGCGGAGCCTGGGCGAGCTGCTCGTCGGGTACGCGGGTCTCGGTTTCGTCGCGGGTCCACCGGACGCCGAGGCCGAGGTGCACACGATCGGCGTCGACCCGGCGTTCCAGGGCCGCGGCGTCGGACGCGCCCTGCTGAGCGGGCTCCTCGCGATCGCGGACGGGGCGCACGCGACGGTGTTCCTGGAGGTCCGCACGGACAACGACGTGGCGCGGGCGCTCTACGAGTCGGAGGGATTCACTGTCGTCGGGCTACGACGCGGCTACTACCGGCCCAGCGGGGCGGACGCGCACACGATGCGGAGGGACGCCCGGTGATCGTCCTGGGAATCGAGACGTCGTGCGACGAGACCGGCGTCGGGATCGTGCGGGTCACCGACGGCGCGCCGGAGCTGCTGGCCAACGAGATCGCCTCCTCGGTGGACGAGCACGCCCGCTTCGGCGGCGTCGTCCCGGAGGTGGCGTCGCGGGCGCACCTGCAGGCGATGGTGCCCACCGTGCGCCGCGCGCTGGAGAGGGCGGGACTGCGCGGCCGCGACGTCGGCGCCGTCGCCGTCACGGCCGGGCCGGGGCTCACGGGGGCACTGCTGGTCGGGGTCGCGGCGGCGAAGGCGTACGCCGCGGCGTGGGACGTCCCGCTGTACGGGGTCAACCACCTCGCCGCCCACGTCGCCGTCGACACCCTGCAGAACGGCCCGCTGCCGCCGTGCCTCGCCCTGCTGGTCTCGGGCGGGCATTCGAGCCTGCTCGACGTGCCGGACCTCGCGGGGCCGGTCACGCCGCTCGGCGCCACCATCGACGACGCGGCGGGCGAGGCCTTCGACAAGATCGCCCGGTTGCTGGGCCTGCCGTTCCCGGGCGGACCGCACGTGGACCGGGTCGCGCGGGAGGGCGATCGGACGGCGGTCTCGTTCCCCCGGGGGCTCACCGGGCCCCGGGACGCCCCGTTCGACTTCTCGTTCTCCGGCCTGAAGACCGCCGTCGCCCGCCACGTCGAGGCACTGGAGCGGTCCGGTGCCCCGGTCCCGGTGGCGGACGTGGCGGCGAGCTTCCAGGAGGCGGTCGTGGACGTGCTGACCGCGAAGGCGGTGCGGGCCGCCCGCGAGCGCGGGACGGAGACGCTGCTGCTGGGCGGCGGGGTGGCGGCGAACTCCCGGTTGCGCGCGCTGGCCCAGGAGCGCTGCGACGTCGCCGGGATCGTCCTGCGGGTGCCGCGGCCGGGGCTGTGCACGGACAACGGTGCGATGGTGGCCGCCCTCGGCGCGCACCTGGTCGCCGGCGGGGCGACCCCGTCCGCGCTGGACCTGCCGGCGGACTCGTCGCTGCCGGTCACCGAGGTGCTGGTCTGACACACCCCGCAGGGTGCTCGCACAGATCGCCGGCGATGTGTGCGAGCCCGCTCGAGTGTGTGTCACCGCTCGCACGTGTGTGCCAGCGCCGGCGAGGCGCGCGGCGGCTCACCGCAGGAGCGGGTGCGCCTCGTAGGTCGTCGGGATCGCGCCGATCGGCTCGTCGGGCTGCGCGTCCTCGCGGCGCCGGGCCACGACGCGCACGTATCCGAGCGTGCGGCCGCAGTCGGCGGTGAGCGCCGCGATCTCGGTGTGGTTGTCCGGTGCGACGGTGTGCTGCCAGTCCAGCCAGCGCCGCCAGCCCCCGGTCATCGTGTCGGCGAGCACGACGTCGACCAGCCCACTGCGCTCCCAGTGCGCGCGCCACCAGTCCGCGGAGTGCAGGCACGCCATGCCCGGCTCCCACCAGTCCCGCAGGTGCTCCGGCACGCCGTCGAGCTCGTGGACGAGCCCGGCACCGGCGATCGCGATCGGCCCGCCCGGGACGACGAACCGGGCCAGTGTGTTGAGGTAGAGGTCGTCGGTGCCGTAGTAGACGAACGAGTCGATGCTGACGACGGCGTCGAAGAACCCCGCGGCGAACGGCAGGCCGCGGGCGTCGGCGTGGATCGGGAAGACGCCGTCCGCGACCCCGGCGTCGCGGATGCGGGCGGCGCGCTCGTCGACGCCGAACCAGAGGTCGGTCGCCCACACCTGCACGCCGAACTCGCGGTGCAGGAACACCGAGGACGCGCCGCGCCCGCAGCCGAGGTCGAGCACCCGCATCCCGGGTCGCAGGTCCAGCGCCCCGGCGAGCCATTCGGTGAGCCACAGCGAGTGGGCCCCGCCGCTGACGGCGGCCGTGATCCAGGCGGGGGCGTAGCGGGAGCTGCGGGGGAAGTCGGGGTGGCGCAGGAGGTCGTCGGTCACGGTCTGCTCCTCGCAGAGTCTCATCACCGCCCTGCACGGCGGTGCTGTGTGTGATGGTGGCCTCGCACGCTCGGTCAACGTCTGCTCCTCGCTGACGCTCGTCGCCGCCGTGCCGGCGGTGTTCGAGTCTGATGGTGACCTCGCGAGCTCGGTCACTGCCCTGGTGAACGGTGCGCGGCGATCCCCGGTTCACACCGGGCGTGGCCCCGGCCGCCCGTCCGCGACCGCGAAGGCCGCCGCAGTCGCGACGGGCGCGCCCGGCCGGGAGACGTAGGGCAGCGTCCGGAACTCCACGCGCACCTCGGTGGGCGTGAAGCGGGCGCGGACGTGGCCGCGGCGGTCGGCGAAGTACCGCACGTGCGGATTGAGCGCGAGCAGCGGGCTCGCGACCTCGGAGCCGTCCCCACCGGAGCTGATCGACGTGGTCACGATCTCCGACGCGACCACCGGCGCCGCGGCGTCCCAGCGGCGGTGCACGTCGGCGGCCCAGCAGGAGTGCACGTCGCCGGTCAGGACGACGCCGTTGCGCACGCCGGCCAGCGCGTCCGCGATCCTGTCGCGGGACGCGGGGAAGCCGTCCCAGGCGTCGGGGTTGCCGGGCCCCGTCGGCTCGGCGAGGCGGGCGAAGAACACCTGCTGGGCCAGCACGTCCCAACGGGCGGACGAGGCGGCGAGGCCGTCGGTGAGCCAGCGTTCCTGCGCGGGCCCGAGCAGATCGCCCGGCGTGCGGTAGCGGCGGGTGTCGAGCAGGTGCACCGTCGCGAGTGCCCCCCAGCTGATCCGCCGGTACAGGACAGGTGACGGGCGCAGCGGCAGGTTCTCCCGGTAGGCCCGCAGCGCCGCGCTGCGCCGGGCGGGGAAGTCCGGGTCGGGTAGGGCGGGCCGATCACCCGCCCAGTCGTCGGCGACCTCGTGGTCGTCGTACCCGGCGAGCCACGGCGCGGCGGCGTGGGCGGCCTGCAGGTCCGGGTCGGCGCGGTACTGCGCGTGGCGCAGCCGGTAGTCCGCGAGCGTGCGCGCCTCCCCGGCGGTGTGCCACCGGACACTGCCGCTCGCCACCCGGTACGCGCCCGGCGCCTCCTCGTAGATGTAGTCCCCGAGGTGCAGGACGAGATCGGGCGCGTCCTGCGCGATGCGGCGGTAGGCGGTGTAGAAGCCGTGCTCGTACTGCGCGCACGACGCGACGCACACCGTCAGCGGGCTGAGCGAGCCCGGCGCGGGGGTCGTGCGGGTGCGGCCCGCGGGCGAGAGCGCGCCGCCGGCCCGGAAACGGTAGGAGTACTCCCGGCCCGCCGAGAGCCCGGCGACCTCGACGTGCACCGCGTGCCCCTGCTCCGGCCCCGTCGTCGCGGTCCCCGAGGCGACGACGCGGGCGAAGCGCTCGTCCTCGGCAACCTGCCACTGCACCTCGGTGCGTCGTGTCCCGATCCCGCCGAGTCCGTCCGGGGCGAGTGGATCGGTCGCGAGTCGCGTCCAGAGCACCACACCGTCCGGGGTGGGATCGCCCGAGGCGACCCCGAGGGTGAACGGGTCGAGCACCGGTGCGCAGCCGGCGAGCGGCAGCAGGGCGGCGGCGCGCAGCACCGCCCGACGTCCCACCCGAGGCGCCTCCACCGCGGCGAGGGTGCCATGTTCGCGGGGTTTCGGGGATGTTTCGTCACGCAGGTGGACGGGGGTTTGAGAGGCTGGCACTCTCGTGGGTAGAGTGCCAGGCGCACGGTCGGACCCGGCCTCCCGACACCGCGACGGCGGGTGGCTGTCGCGTCCGACCGATCGCGAACCCGATACAGCCCGAGAAGAACGCACCCCAGGAAGGGGAGGTCATCAAGTGGCGAACATCAAGCCGCTCGAGGACAAGATCGTCGTCCAGGCCAGCGAGGCGGAGACCACCACCGCGTCCGGCATCGTCATCCCCGACACCGCCAAGGAGAAGCCCCAGGAGGGCAAGGTTCTCGCGGTGGGCCCGGGCCGCGTGGACGACAGCGGCAAGCGCATTCCGCTCGACATCGCCGTGGGCGACGTCGTCATCTACTCGAAGTACGGCGGCACCGAGGTCAAGTACAACGGCGAGGAGTACCTCATCCTCTCCGCCCGCGACGTCCTCGCGGTCGTCAACTAGTCACCGCCTCCGCCGCCCCGCGCGGTCCGATCCACGGGCCGTCCGGGGCGGCGCCGTCCGCCTGGAGAAAGGCAACAGATGGCGAAGCAGATCAGCTTCGACGAGCAGGCGCGGCGGGCGCTGGAGCGCGGGGTGAACCGTTTGGCCGACGCGGTCAAGGTCACCCTCGGCCCCCGCGGCCGTCACGTCGTCATCGACAAGAAGTTCGGCGCGCCGACCGTCACCAACGACGGCGTGACCATCGCTCGCGAGATCGACCTCGAGGACCCCTTCGAGAACCTCGGTGCGCAGCTCGCGAAGGCCGCCGCGACGAAGACCAACGACGTCGCGGGCGACGGCACCACCACCGCCACCGTGCTGGCCCAGGCCCTCGTGGCCTCAGGGCTGCGCAACGTGGCCGCGGGTGCCAACCCCATGGCGCTCGGCGCGGGCATCGCGAAGGCCGCCGAGGCGATCAACGAGTATCTCGCCAAGAAGGCCACCCCGGTCGAGAGCAAGACCCACATCGCGCAGGTCGGCACCATCGCCTCGCGCGAGACCGAGATCGGCGACCTGATCAGCGAGGCACTCGAGGCCGTCGGCAACGACGGCGTCATCACGATCGAGGAGGGCTCCACCCTCGCGACCGAGATGGAGCTGACCGAAGGCCTGCAGTTCGACAAGGGCTACCTCTCGCCGTACTTCGTCACCGACACCGAGTCGATGGAGGCCGTGCTCGAGGACGCCTACGTCCTGCTGCACCGCGAGAAGATCTCGGCGATCGCCGACCTTCTCCCGCTGCTGGAGAAGGTTCTCGCCGACGGCAAGCCGCTGCTGATCGTCGCGGAGGACGTCGAGGGCGAGGCGCTGTCGACGATCGTCGTCAACTCGATCCGTAAGACGATCAAGGTGGCAGCGGTCAAGTCGCCGTTCTTCGGCGACCGGCGCAAGGCGTTCATGGACGACCTCGCGATCGCCACCGGCGGCACCCTGGTGAACCCCGACATCGGGCTCAAGCTCTCCGAGACCGGGCTGGACATGCTCGGCCGGGTGCGCCGTGCGGTGATCACCAAGGACACCACCACCCTCATCGAGGGTGGCGGCGCCAAGGATGCCGTCGACGCCCGGATCGCCCAGCTCCGCACCGAGATCGAGGAGTCGGACTCCGACTGGGACCGCGAGAAGCTGCAGGAGCGGCTGGCCAAGCTCGCGGGCGGCGTCGCGGTGATCAAGGTCGGGGCGGCCACCGAGACCGCCCTCAAGGAGCGCAAGCACCGCATCGAGGACGCGGTGTCGGCCACTCGGGCCGCGGTCGAGGAGGGTGTCGTGCCCGGCGGCGGTTCCGCGCTGGTGCACGCCGCCGAGGCGCTGGAGGGCAACCTCGGGCTCAGCGGTGACGAGGCCACCGGCGTCGGCATCGTGCGCTCCGCGCTCAGCGCACCGCTGCACTGGATCGCCGCCAACGGCGGGCTCGAGGGCCCGGTCGTGGTGGCGAAGGTGACCGAGCAGGAGTGGGGGCAGGGCTTCAACGCCGCCACCCTCACCTACGGCGACCTGGTCGCCGACGGTGTCATCGACCCCGTCAAGGTCACCCGTTCGGCCGTGGTCAACGCCGCGTCCATCGCGCGGATGGTGCTCACGACCGAGAGCGCGGTGGTCGACAAGCCCGAGCCGCCCGCCCCCGCACCTGCGGGCGGTCACGGCCACGGGCACGGGCACTGACCCGCCCGGGACACAGATCACCCATTCGAGCGGCACTCCGTTCCGGATTCGACCGGAACGGAGTGCCGCTCGGTCGTTACTCACAGTGTGGAGCTTCGTGACGCTGCGTTCGGGGGTGATCCCGGGGCGATGGTGACGTCGCTTCCCGGGGCTGCGCCGGACGTGCGCTGGCTCGCCGCCGTGGTGCTGGGCGGGCAGGGGCGCTACGCCGCTGCGGCCACCCTGCTCGGCGGGCTCGTCGCCGACCGAGCGGTACCCGCGGCGCTCGCCGCCCACGCGGCCGTCACGCTCGGGGCGCACCGGCGCCAGCTGGGCGGGCACGCCGCGGCGCGGCGCTGGGACGCCCTGGGGCTGCGCCTGGCTGCGGCTGCGTGCCGGGACGGGCACGGTTCCCGCCCGGGTCCGTCGGCGCCCGCGGTGGCCGGGGCGGATGTCGCGGATGTCGCAGATGTCTGCGCGCCCTCGGCGGGGCCGGGTGTCCGCACGCCGTCCGCTGCCCGTCCGGACGCGAGCGCGGGCCTCGATGCGGGCTCGGCCCGGATCGACGCGCTCGTCGGCCTCGCCGCCGATGCACTGGGCACCCTCGACCTCGCAGGCGCGCACCGGCTGCTCGCGGCGGCGGACCGGCTGCTGCTCGGCGCAGCTCCGTTCGGCGCAGCACCACAGCCTTCCGGCGCAGGCGCTGCCGCCCCGGTCCCCCGGCCGCGCGCCGCACCCGACATGACCGCGCCACCTGCGCCCGGCGCCTGGCGTCCCGGTGTCCGGGCCCACTGGGTGCGGGCCGAGCTGGCGCTGGTCGAGGGCCGCGCGGCCGACGCCGTCGCGCCTGCGGAGGCGGCCCTGGCCGCGGCGCGGCGGGCGGGAGCCCTGCGCCATGCCCTCAAGTCACGCATCGTGCTCGCGGTGGCCCGTGCGGCCGCCGATCCGGCTGTGGTCCCGGAGGTGGTGGACGAGCTCACCACCGCCCGTGACGAGGCGGCAGATCACGGACTGCTGCCACTCGTGTGGCCCGCCGCTATCGCGGCCGCGGATCTCCTGCGACACGCGGATCCTCGGGCCGAAAGTGGCATGCGTCACACCGCAATGCACACGATGAGCGTCCTGAAGAGCTACGCCGACCCGGTCGGCAGGCGCCTGATGGGGGAGTCCGTGTGGGTACCACGAGTGGCAGTGGGTAGTCTGACTGCTCCATTCGGACCCTCGTCACCCACTTGACGAGTGCCACTCGGCGACAGGTTCTCGAATGGAGGGCACATCAGCGCCCTGATCGTGTCAAGGTAAGGCCAGGTCACCCGCCGATGGGGGGTGACACATCACCCGGCTGCAGGAAGCTGCAGGAAGGATTCCTCGTGACGACGGTACTCATCTGCGACGATCGTCGCAGCGTCCGCGAAGGCCTGACCCGCGTGATGTCCGCGGTGCCGGGGGTGCACCGGATCGATTGCGTAGCGCAAGGGGACGAGTTGCTGGCCCGGTTCTCCCGGCAGCCGGTCGACGTCGTCCTGGTGGGGACCCAGCGCGCGGTTCCGACCGGGGTGGAGGCCACGCGGCGGCTCGTCGCGGCGCACCCCCAGGCCAACGTCATCGTCTTCGGCGCCCCCGACGATGCGGGCAGCATCGCAGCGGCGATCGCCGGCGGCGCCCGTGGTTACCTGCGGTGGGACGCATCTCGTCCGGAGCTCGTCGCCGCCCTCGCCCATACGCTCGCGAGCACGGCCGTGCCCACCCCGCGGGCACCGGCGGATCCCGGCGTCCAGCTCACGGAGCGTGAGCTGCAGGTGCTGCGCGGGATGAGTCAGGGCAAGAGCAACGGCCAGATCGGACGCGAGCTGTACCTGTCCGAGGACACCGTGAAGACCCACGCCAGGCGCCTGTTCCGCAAGCTCGGGGTGCGCGATCGCGCACAGGCGGTCGCCCACGGCTTCCGGCGCGGTCTCGTGTCCTGACCGGGCTGCTCAGCCCGTTCGGTCGGTCCGTCTCTGCGACGCCCGGACCGTTTCTGCAGTCGTACGGCGCCGCCGACGGGTTCCCGTCGGCGGCGTTCGGCGTCACCGGGGCGTCACCGGGGTGGCGGGTGGCCTCGCGCACACCGAGGCAGGGATCGCGACGGACGCCTCGGTGGCGTTCGCTACGGTGTCCGCACTGTCGAGGTGGCGGCGTGGGCCCCGGCCACGAGCGATTGTCACGGAGAGTGATGGATCGCGCGAACGGATGAGAATCGGATGTTGCGTAACACCCGGATGACACTGCGCGATGAGTGAGACGACCGACGTTCCCAGCGAGCTGCTGGCGGCCGCCATGGCGGGCGACAGGAGCGCGGTGGGGCGTGTTCTCGCCATCATCGGGCCGATGGTCACGCGGTACTGCCGCGCGCGCCTCGGCCGGGTGGACCGGTCGTCCGTCTCGGCGGACGACGTTGCGCAGGAGGTGTGTCTGGCCGTGCTGACAGCGCTGCCGAAGTATCGCGACCAGGGGCGACCGTTCCTGGCCTTCGTGTACGGCATCGCGGCCCACAAGGTGATCGACGCCCACCGCGCCTCCACACGCAACCGCTCCGAGCCCGTCGCCGACGTGCCGGACTCCATGGAGATGGCCGACGGACCCGAACAGCGCGCCCTCCGGGTGGAGATGTCTGCGGAGATGTCCCGGCTGCTCGACACGCTCCCCGAGAAGCAAAGAGAGATACTCGTCCTGCGGGTGGTCGTCGGTCTGTCTGCGGAGGAGACCGCGGAGGCGGTCGGTTCCACGCCCGGCGCGGTCCGGGTCGCACAGCACCGTGCGCTCGCCCGGCTACGCAGATGCATGCCCGAGGAGGTGGTCTAGGTGCCCGACGATCCGCGCGACCGTCCCTTCGGTCGACACACCAACGGTCGCGCCAACGGCCACGAGCCCGAGGGAATGGGCACCGACCCCGTGCCGCTGGACGACCTCCGTGAGCCGCTCGACCTCGTCGCCGTGCAGGCGGACGACGAGCTGATCAACGCCCTGTCCGCGGGCTTCGCGGTCAGTGCCCCCGGCGTGCACGGCTACGACGCCGACGACCACGTGGCGGCGATGCTCGCCGCGTGGAAGGCCGACGTCGACTCCGAGCCGATCCCCCAGATCGACCTGGACACCGCGGTGGATGCGGTCCTCGCGGGGAGCCGCCCCGCCGCCCGCCGCCCGAGCACGCGGATCCGCCATCTCGTTCCGGTGGCGAGTGCCGCCGCGCTGGTCGTCGTCGCGATCACCGGTGTGTCGATCGCCGCCCACGACACGCGTCCCGGAGACGCGCTGTTCCCGATCTCCAAGGTGCTCTACGCCGAGGAAGCGCGATCCTACGAGGCCCTCGACGTCGTCCACCACTCCCGGGAGCGGGCGCGTGAGGCGCTCGCGCACGGCGACAAGGAGAGTGCGGAGGTAGCACTCGCCGAAGGACAGGAGGCGGCCGAGTCGGTGCTCGCCGAGCACGGCCGCGGCGAGGTGGAGCAGAAGCTGCACAAGCTCAAGGTCGTGGTGGACGACTCCGAGCAGGGCGTGCCCACGGTCGTCGAGGAGGACCGCGACACGTCCTCGCGGGGGAGCGGGTCGAGCGGTTCGTCGTCGCAGTCGCCGGATCCGTCCGAGGGTTCGTCGTCGGCGGCGCCGGAGTCCTCGGAGACCGCCGAGCCCACCGAGCCCACCGAGCCCGACGCACAGGGCTCCGGCGACCCGAGCGACCGTCCCGGCACGGAGGAACCCGACCCGTCCTCGTCGGAGACGTCGCAGCCGCCGCCGACGACATCGGGGCCGGATCCGCGCTCGGCGGACGCACCGCCGCCCGGCCAGGGCGAGCAGACCTCCGGATCGCCGTCCTCGGAGCCCGCGGGTCCGCCGCCGCCGCCGAAGAAGCCCACGGAGGCCGAGCCGTCGACCCACACGTCGTCGTCCACGCCTTCGTCCACGTCGCCGTCGTCGCCACCTCAGGCGGGTGGCCCGGCACCGACGACGAACCAGGCTCCGGAGACGACATCGGGCGACCCGACGAAGCGGCCCACCACCGCGCATTCGTCACGCACGCGGCCACATGGCTCCGGCATCTCCGGTGCGAGCATGTCGGCCACCGGAACGGCCACCCCGTCCGGCGAGCCCACTTCCTGAGCCACGCCGTACAGCCCGAACGGCCCCGGTCCTCCGCGAGGACCGGGGCCGTTCGGCGTCGGGGGAGTGCGCGCGGTCAGCCGTCGGAGAGCACCGCGTCGGCGTAACCGCGGCAGTACTCCCAGGTGACGTAGGTGGCCGGGTCCGGGTCGAACGCGGGCTCGTGGGGCCGCATCTGGCCCTCGTCCAGGAGTTGCTGCAGGCTCGCCCGCAGCAGGCTCCACTCGTGGAAGTGCTGGTCCCCGCAGTCCCCGCAGTCCACGACGATGCCGCGCACGCCGCGACCCTCCAGCAGCGCCTGGTACACGGCGAGATCGGCGAGATCGGCGACGACCTCCTCGCGCTCGGCCGGGCTCAGGGCCTCGGCCTCACCGGAGTCGTCCATCGACAGCGCCGGATCCGTCGGGTCGCCTGCGAACGGGTCGGGTGGCAGCGCATCGGGGGACACACCGGCGACGATACCCGCCCGCGGTCCGTCCGGCCCGGTCCCGCGCGCGCCTGTGGACAGCCCGGTGCGACCTGGTCGGGACACCTCCATCACACGACGGTCACACGACCGAACTCACGTCCGGGGGCGCCCGGATACGATGACCGCAGGCGGCCACCGCGCCGTCCGATCGCGCCGGTCGAACGCGTGACCGCGCATCGCCGAGCCGGGCGAGGAGCACGAGACGCTGTGATGAGCTCAACCGACCTCGACATCACCTTTCCTCCCAAGTTCGCGATGCTGGGCCTGACGTTCGACGACGTGCTGCTGCTGCCGGCCGAGTCGGACGTCGTGCCGGGAGCCGTGGACACGGCCACCTGGCTCAGTCGCCGGGTGCAGCTGCGGGTGCCGCTGGTGTCCTCGCCGATGGACACCGTCACGGAGTCCCGGATGGCGATCGCGATGGCCCGTGCGGGCGGGCTGGGTGTGCTGCACCGCAACCTCGCCGTGGACGCCCAGGCAGCCCAGGTGGAGGTCGTCAAGCGCTCCGAGGCGGGGATGGTCACCGACCCGGTCACCTGCTCGCCGGAGGACACCCTCGCCGACGTGGACGCGCTGTGCTCCCGCTTCCGCATCTCCGGGGTACCGGTCACCGACGCCGAAGGCTGCCTGGTCGGGATCATCACCAACCGCGACATGCGCTTCGAGATGGACCACACGCGCACCGTCGCCGAGGTGATGACGCCCGCTCCGCTGATCACCGCCCGGGTCGGGGTCACGGCGGAGGCGGCCCTGGGCCTGCTGCGTCGGCACAAGCTGGAGAAGCTCCCGATCGTGGACGGCGCGGGCCACCTGCGCGGGCTCATCACGATCAAGGACTTCAACAAGACGGAGAAGTACCCGCTCGCCACGAAGGACCCGGACGGCCGGCTGGTCGTCGCCGCGGCCGTGGGGGTGGGGGAGGACGCCTACGGACGGGCCATGACGCTGGTCGAGGCCGGGGCCGACGTGCTGATGGTCGACACGGCGCACGGGCACTCACGGCGCGTGCTGGAGACGGTCGCCAAGCTCAAGGCCCAGGTCGGGGGCAACGTCGACGTCGTCGGCGGGAACGTCGCCACCCGCGCCGGTGCCATGGCGCTGGTCGAGGCCGGGGCGGACGCGGTGAAGGTGGGGGTGGGTCCCGGATCGATCTGCACCACCCGGGTCGTCGCAGGGGTGGGCGCCCCGCAGATCACGGCGATCTACGAGGCGGCCCAGGCCTGCGCGGCCGCGGGTGTGCCGGTGATCGGTGACGGCGGCATCCAGTACTCCGGCGACATCGCGAAGGCGATCGCCGCCGGCGCGTCGAGCGTCATGCTGGGCAGCCTCCTGGCCGGCACCATGGAGTCGCCGGGCGAGGTCGTGTTCGTCGGTGGCAAGCAGTACAAGACCTACCGCGGCATGGGCTCGCTCGGGGCGATGCAGTCGCGCGGCGACACGAAGTCCTACTCGAAGGACCGCTACGGCCAGGACGACGTCCTGAGCGAGGACAAGCTCGTCCCCGAGGGCATCGAGGGCCGCATCCCGTTCCGCGGGCCCCTGCAGCAGGTCGTCCACCAGCTCGTCGGCGGGTTGCGCTCCGGGATGGGCTACACGGGGTCGGCCACGATCGCCCAGCTGCAGAAGGCGCAGCTGGTGCGGATCACGGCGGCCGGGCTCAAGGAGAGCCATCCCCACGACATCACGATGACGGTGGAGGCGCCGAACTACGCCGCGCGGTAGCCGCTGATCGGCAGGGCTAGGCTGGTCACCCGTGCGGGACGTCGTCGAGATCGGGATGGGCCGGGAGGCCCGTCGCTCCTACGACCTCACCCAGGTCGAGATCGTGCCGTCGCGGCGCACCCGCAGTTCCCAGGAGGTCTCCACCGCCTGGCAGCTCGACGCCTACCGGTTCGAGATCCCCCTGGTGACCCACCCGACGGACGCTGTGGTGTCGCCGGCGAGTGCGATCGCGATCGGCAAGCTCGGCGGCCTCGCCGTCCTGAACGCCGAGGGTCTGTGGGCCCGCCACGCCGACCCGGCCGCCGCGCTGGAGCGGATCGCCGACGCCGCGGCGGACGACGACCCCACCGCCGCGGTTCGCGCGCTGCAGGAGCTGCACGCCGCCCCGATCCATCCGGACCTGCTCACCGAGGCCGTGCGCACGGTGCGCGACGCAGGCGTCACCGTGGCGGCGAGGGTGAGCCCGCAGCGGGCCCGCGAGGTCACGCCCACGCTGCTCGCGGCCGGGGTGGAGATCCTCGTCGTGCAGGGCACGATCATCTCCGCGGAGCACGTCTCGCCGGGCGAGCCGCTGAACCTCAAGGAGTTCATCACCTCGCTCGACGTCCCGGTGGTCGCGGGCGGGGTCGGCGACTACCGCACGGCGATGCACCTCATGCGCACCGGCGCGGCGGGCGTGATCGTCGGCTACGGGCAGTCCTCCGCCACCACCACCGACGACGTCCTCGGCATCGGCGTCCCGATGGCCACCGCGATCGTGGACGCCGCGGCGGCGCGCCGCGACTACCTCGACGAGACCGGCGGGCGCTACGTCCACGTGATCGCGGACGGCGGCATGGCGGGATCCGGCGACATCGCGAAGGCCATCGCCTGCGGTGCGGACGCCGTCATGCTGGGCGAGCAGCTCGCCGACGCCGCGGACGCCCCGGGCCAGGGCCTGTACTGGACCTCGGCGGCAGCGCACCCGTCCCTGCCGCGCTCGGACGTCTCCGGGTTCGGGCCGGGGGAGCGCGACCTCGAGAGCCTGCTGTACGGGCCGTCCACCTCGCCGTACGGGAACGTGAACCTGTTCGGCGCGCTACGCCGGGCGATGGCGAAGTCGGGGTACTCCGATCTCAAGGAGTTCCAGCGGGTGGGGCTGACGGTCCGGGCCTGAGCTGCGTGCGCGGCCCGGCTACCGGGCCGGACGATCTCCCGGGCCGCACGGCGAAGGTCAAGTTACCCCCGTCCAAGGGTGATCGTCTGCCGCCCGTGCCGCCCTCCGGGCCGGGCGCGGTGCTGCGCGCGTGATCGCCGGGCGCGTTCGGCTCATCGCCGCGTCGCTGCTGGTGCTGGGCGCCTGGCAGGCGGCGGAGGCCATGGTCCAGGTGAGCTCCTGACCGTCGCGACCTCCGACGTCACGCGCACCGCCGAGTTCGTCAGAGTGCTCGCCGGGGCCGTCATCGCGACGGCGGGGCTCGTGGTCGCGTCGGTGGTGCTGCTGCGCTCGTCGGTCACGCTCGGGCTGGTCGTCCTCGTCGGGTGCCCCCGGTGCTCGCGCTGCTCAACCTGCTCGCCGGGCCGCTGGACCGGCGAAGCACCGCCGAGCAGGAGCGGGCCGCGCACGCCACGGCCGTCGCGGGCGATCTCGTGTCGGGCCTGCGGGTGCTCAATGGCATGCGCGGCGCGGCCGCGGGGACGGCGCGCTACCGGCGGGCCAGCCGGGACTCGCCGGCCGCAAGGCTGCGTGCCGCCCGGCTCGGGACCGTGCACTCCGGCGCGACCCCGGCCGTGACCAGCGCGTTCCTCGCCATCGTCGCGCTCGTGGGCGGTCGGCTCGCCGTGCGGGGCGAGATCACGGTCGGCGAGCTGGTGGCCGCCGTCGGGCTCACGCAGTACCTGATCGGGCCGATGGGCGCGGTCGCCGAGACCGTCGCCGGGTACGCGCAGAGCCGCGCGTCGGCCAGGCGGGTGGCCGGGCTGCTCGCCGCGCCGGACGCGGTGCGGGAGGGCCGGCACGTCCCCGGTGACGGCGGGGTCCGGCTCACGGGGCTCGCGCACGGAACCCTCGGCGGCCTCGACCTCGACACCGCACCCGGCGAGCTGCTCGGCGTCGTCGCCGCGGATCCGGCCGACGCCGCCGCCCTGCTGGAGTGCCTCGCCCGCGAGGCCGAGCCGTCCGCGGGGGACATCGAGGTCGGCGCGCAACCGGTCGAGGCACTGCGGCTCGACGCGGTGCGCGCGCGCCTGCTGGTCGCCGCCCACGAGCCCGACCTGCTCGAACCGACACCGATGGCCAACGTCACCGCCACGGCGGCCTCCCCGGCGCTCGCCGGCGCCGCGCTGGCGGCCGCTGCGGCGGACCAGGTCGTCGCGACGGTCGGGGCGGACACGGAGCTCACCGAGCGCGCCCGATCCCTGTCCGGTGGGCAGCGCCAACGTCTCGCGCTCGCCCCGGCGCTGGCCACCGGGGCCCCGGTGCTGGGTCCTGCACCACCCGACCACGGCGGTCGACGCCGCCACCGAGTCGTGCATCGCGCAACGGCTGCCCGAGCGGCGCCGCGACCACACCACCACCACCACCACCACCACCGTCACGACGAGCCCGGCGCTGCTCAGCGCCGCGGACCGGGTGGTACCGGTCGCGGCGGGCAGGGCGGCCGCGGTGGGCACGCACGAGGTGCTCGTCGCCACCGAACCCGCCTACCGGGCGGCGGTGCTCTCGTGAGCGACACGCTGCTGCCGGTGGCGTCGCCCGCCCAGGTCCGGGCCGCGCTCGCCACCCTCGTGCGGCCGCAGTGGGGCCGGGTGGCGGCCGCGGCGCTCGCCCTCGTGGCGGCCACGGTCGCGGCCCTGCTCGCCCCGCCGCTGCTCGGCGCGGTCGTGGACGTGGCGGTGTCGGGCCGTCCACCCGCGGACGTCACCACGCCGGTGCCGGGGCTGCTGGCGGTCGCGCTCGCCACCGGGGTGCTCGACGCCACCGGCCGGGCGCTGCTGGCCCGGGCCGGTGAGCCGGTCCTCGCGGACCTGCGCGAGCGGGTGGTGGAGCGCGCTCTCGCCGTGCCGCCGGACCATGTCGAGCGGGCCGGCACGGGCGATCTCCTAGGAGGGGGCCCGCGCCCAGCACCTGCTCGCCCTCCATCGAGGGTGCGGCCACCGTGCGTGCCTACGGCGGGTCCGAGGAGCACGTGGAGCGCGTCGCGCACCGCTCGCGCGCCGCCGACGTGAGCCTGCGCGCGGTGCGGATGCGGACCCGCTTCTTCGGCATGCTGAACGGCGCCGAGCTCGTCGGCACGTCCGCCGTGCTCGTGGTGGGGTTCCTGCTCGTGCGCGCCGACACGGTCACCGTCGGCGCGGCGACCGCCGCCGCCCTGTACCTCATCCGGCTGTTCGACCACCCCGGGCCGCGAGGTCCTCGGCGGGATCGACCTCACGCTGCGGGCCGGTCGCGATCCTGGACGTGGCAACGGCCGAGGCAGGGAGCGCGGGCGCCCGGCTGCTGGAGGCGGCGGCGGACCGCGCGCCGGCCGGACGGACGGCGCTGGTCGTGGCCCACCGGCTCACGCAGGCCGAGGCGGCGGACCGGGTGATCGTGCTCGACGACGGCCGGATCGTCGAGGTGGGCACGCACGCCGAGCTGGTCGGTGCGGGGGTCCGTACGCCCGGCTGTGGTCGGCGTGGGCGCGGGTGCGTCGGTGACGTCCCGAACCCCCCGGCGAGGCTGCGGCGGGCGCCGTGCCGAACGCGGATCAGGCCCCGGGCCGGTGGCTGTGCGTCCGCGGGTCGCCGTCGGCGGAGCGCGGCGGCGGGGCGTCGTCGGGCGCGCTCACCTGCGTGTCGCGTCGGGCGCACATCCGCCCCACGACGACGGCGACGCCCAGGGCGACCGCGCACCACAGCGCGATACCGCCGAGGACGGCGAGAGCGATGTCCACGGCACTCCTTCGTGAGGCTGCGTACCCATTGTGAGCCTCATCGGTCGAAGGGCGCCACTGTGGCCCCGAACTGAGTGAATACCGATACAGTTCCCTGCGCGCTGTCGCCCTGGGTAGCGGGTCAGCGCCGCCCGAGTGAGTGAAACGCGAACCCTGCGCGGCGCAGCACGTCGGCGTCGAGGATGTTGCGCGTGTCGACGACGATCGGCTGCCCGACGAGCCCGGCCAGTGCCGGCCAGTCCAGGCTGCGCAGCTCGGGCCACTCGGTGAGCAGGATGAGGGCGTCCGCACCCTTGGCGACGAGTGCGGGGTCGTCGACGACGGTCATCCCGGCGAGTTCGGGTGCGGAGGATCCGGCGGGTACTGCGGGGTCGTAGCCGACGAGTTCGGCGCCTGCTTGGCGGAGGAGGGCGGCGACGGCGAGGGAGGGGGAGTCGCGCAGGTCGTCGGTGCCGGCTTTGAAGGTGAGCCCGAGCAGGCCCAGTCGGGTGCGGGACAGTGATCCGGTGCGGGTGCCGGTGACGGCGACGCGGATCTTGTCGACCATGCGTTGGCGTTGGCGGGTGTTGGTTTCGATGGCGGCGCGCAGGAGCCGGAATTCGAAGTCGGCGGAGTCGGCGACCTGGAGCAGGGCGTGGGTGTCCTTGGGCAGGCAGGAGCCGCCCCAGCCGGGGCCGGGGCGGAGGAAGGCTTGGCCGATGCGTTGGTCGTAGCCCATGCCTTCGGTGACGTCGCCGATGTCGGCGCCGACGCGTTCGCAGAGTTCGGCGAGGGCGTTGACGTAGGAGAGTTTCATGGCGAGGAAGCAGTTGGCGGCGTATTTGACCAGTTCGGCGCTGGCGGCGTCGGTGAGGACGGTGGGGGCGCCGAGGCGGGCGTAGAGGGCGGCGACGCGTTCGGCGGCGTCCTGGGTGTTGCTGCCGACGACGATGCGGTCGGGGTTGAGGAAGTCGCGGACGGCGGAGCCTTCGCGGAGGAACTCGGGGTTGCTGACGACGGCGACGTCGTCGCGTGCGATGAGTTCGGCGGTGCGCTGCGCCGTGCCGACCGGCACCGTCGACTTGTTGACCACGACGCATCCCGGCGCGAGCGCCGTGCGGATCTCCTCCACCACGGCCTGCACGGCGGACAGGTCGGCCACCCCGCCGACGCCCATCGGGGTGGGCAGGCACAGGAACACGACCTCCGCCGGCCCGGCGGGGCCCTGCAGGGCAGCCGGGGCGCCGAGGACGAATGACAGGCGTCCGGCGGCGAGCCCCTCGGAGACGAGCTCGGCGAGGCCGGGTTCGAGGACGTCCACCTCGCCCTGGCACAGTCGCGCGACCTTGGCCTCGTCGATGTCGGCACACACGACGGTGTGCCCGAGCGACGCGAGGCAGGCGCCGGTCGTGAGGCCGACGTAACCGGTTCCGACGACCGCGATGCGGCGAGCGAACATGGTCTCCCCTCGTATGGCACGGCTCGGCAGGAGCCCGGACTGATCCGTGCCCAGGTTTCCAGAGCTCGCAGCCCGGCGCACCTGCGATGCGTCACACCCCCGGTGGATCAGCGGTCCGAACCTCCAATGTCTACAGACAGTGATCATTGGTGTGCAAATACGACCAAAAGCGTGGATCAAGTTCACGTGTGTGAGGGGTAACGAGAATGCGATGGCGGCGCTGTGTAACGCCTCCTGGAGGTCGCCCGATAACTGGACGGGGCAGGTACGGCCAGCAAGACGCGAGTGGGAGGGGCTATGGACCTGGCACCCGACCCCGAAGGGGGAGCTTCCGGCTGGTCCGGAAGCAGGGTGGACGCGATGGAAGTGCCGAGCGCGGAGCGGATCCGGCCCGTCCGGGAGGCCGTCGGGCAGGACATGCCACGCGCCCGGTGGGCTGTCGTGCCGGAGATGCGGGATCCGGCGGTGACGTCGATGCACCCCGCGATGACGAACACGGCCGTGGCGAACACCGCCGTGGCGACCACCGGGCCGACCGGCCTGGACACGGCGGCGACCGCCACGGTGCCGCTGCAGTCGGTCTCGGCGACCGCGCCTCAGGAGCTGACGGCGACACCTGTCGTGGAGCCGCGGCGGCACCGGACGGTGTCGCGCGGTGCGCGGCGGGCGATCCTGGTCGGCTGTGACGTCGCGGCGTGGATCGTCGCGGTCGCCTGCGGTGCCGTGCTCAACGGTCAGACTGCGCCGGAGCTCGCGGTCCTGCTCCCGCTGGGCGTGGTCGCGATCGTCGCCATCCTCGTCCTGCTCCTCGCCGGTGGCCTGCGCGAGCTGTACGCGGGCCGCTACGGCGTGGGCAGCCCCGAGGACACCGCCAACGTCGCCGCGACGTTCGCGATCGCGGGTGCCAGTGCATTCGCCGTCGGCGTGCTCGACGCCGCCACGCCGTGGGCGGTGTCGCTCATCGCCCTGCCGATCGCCCTGGTGCTCGCGGTCGGGGCGCGGCTGTTCTTCCGTCTGCACCGCGACGAGACCCCGCCCGCCGACACCGCGCGTCGCGTGGTCGTGTTCGGTGCCGACGAGCTGGGCCAGCAGGTGCTGGCGTCGATGCTCGCCGACCCGGCCCGTCGCTACCGGCCGGT
>JBFWRR010000024.1:0-47998 GCA_050248815.1 Pseudonocardia sp.
CGTGCAGAGCAGAACGCCGCTGTCGCGGCGTTCGTCCGTCGGCGCACCACCCGAGCCCACCCCAAGGTCGACTTCGCCGTCGGTCATCGATCCGGAGCTGGACCGATTACCCGGTCAAAGCTGCGTGCCAGGCCACTAACTGCCTTCCCTGGAAGAGCCGCCTTCCTTGGCCCGGTAGGCGGGGGCACGGCTCGGCGCGGGCAGGGGCGCGGAACGCAGCAGCGGCAGCACCCGCGGCGCCACCACCTCGGTGAGCACCACGACGCTGGTGGAGCGCATGACCGCCGGTGAGCGGTCGATCCGCAGCAGCGTGGCGTGCAGGTCCGCGTGCGAGGCTGCGGCGACCCGGCAGATCACGTCCGCGCTGCCGGTGGTGGCGTAGGCCGACAGCACCCCCGGGATGGCGTCCAGCTCGGCCGCGACCTGCTCGATCGCGCCCTGGGCGATCTCCAGCGACACGATCGCGTGGACCGGGAAGCCGGCCGCGGCGAGATCGACGTCCGGGCCGTAGCCGGTGATCACCCCGGCCTGCTCGAGGCGTTCCAGGCGGGCGCCGACGGTCGGGCGGGCGACGCGCGCGAGCCGCGACAGCTCCAGCACCCCGGCCCGCGGATGCTCGGTGAGCAGCGCGATCAGCCGGACGTCCAGGGCGTCGAGCGAGGTGGTCGAGGTGGACATCCGGACCCCTTCCGTCGGGATCTCAATGCGCATTCTGCATAGCAGACTGACACGAGGTTGCCAGATTGGACAGCTGGCCGTCTACTCGATGGCATGACCGATGTGCTGCTCGACCCGCTCGTCGGCGAGGTCGCCCACGATCCGACCGGTGACGTCTTCCCCGTGCTGGGGCTGGACCACGTGCGCTTCGCCGTGGGCAACGCCCGGCAGGCCGCGCACTGGTACTCCACCGCGTTCGGCATGCGCGTCGTCGCCTACCGGGGCCCCGAGAACGGCCATCCCGATCTCGCGGAGTACGTGCTCGCGTCCGGCTCGGCCCGCTTCGTCCTGACCGGCGAGGTGCGGGCGGGCACCTGGGTGGGCGCACACGTGGCGGCCCACGGAGACGGGATCGTCGATCTTGCGATCGCGGTGCCGGACGTCGACGGCGCCGTCGCGCACGCCCGCGGCCAGGGGGCCACCGTGCTCGCCCCGCCGCGCACGGTGGCCGACGAGCACGGCGAGCTGCGCACCGCCGCGATCGCCGCGTACGGGCCGGTGCGCCACACGCTCGTCGACCGCTCCCGCTACGGCGCGCGGGGCCGGCCTGCGGGCTCGGTCCGCGCCGGGGCCGCCGGGGCCGCTCCCGGGGCGGGCGGCGCGTCCGCGGCTCCGTTCGCGCCAGGGTTCACCGCCCGCTCGCCGCTGGTGACACCGGGCCCGCGTCTCTTCCAGGCCGTGGACCACTGCGTCGGCAACGTAGAGCTCGGGCACATGGACGCCTGGGTGGGCTTCTACCGGCGCGTGATGGGCTTCCGGAACATGGCCGAGTTCGTCGGTGAGGACATCGCCACGCAGTACTCGGCGCTGATGAGCAAGGTCGTCGCGAGCGGCAACCACCGCGTCAAGTTCCCGCTGAACGAGCCCGCGGTGGGTCGCAGGCGCTCGCAGATCGACGAGTACCTCCAGTTCCACGGCGGCCCCGGGGTGCAGCACGTGGCACTCGCGACCGGCGACATCGTCGGGGCCGTGCGGGCCATGCGTGCTGCGGGCGTGGAGTTCCTGCCCACCCCGGACAGCTACTACGACGCGCTGCCCGGCTGGGTGGGCGAGACCCGCGTGCCCGTCGCGACCCTGCGCGAGCTGGGCATCCTCGCCGACCGCGACGAGGACGGCTACCTGCTGCAGATCTTCACCCGACCCGTCCAGGACCGGCCGACGGTGTTCTTCGAGCTGATCGAGCGGCACGGCTCGCTCGGGTTCGGGAAGGGCAACTTCAAGGCGCTGTTCGAAGCGATCGAGCGGGAGCAGGAGCGGCGCGGCAACCTGTAGGCCCGCCCGACCCGTGATCCGCTTCCGCGGTGCAGGGCGGCAGGGCGGCCGCGGATGGCCGCCTCCCACCGCATCCGCGGATCATGAGACCCGTCGCTCAGGAGGCCGCCCGGCCGGCCGCCACCGGTTCCCGCAGCCGCGCAGGGTCGGCGATCGCCGGCACGCCGGTCAGCCGGGCAGCAGCCCGCGGACGTAGGCGGCCTGGCCGACGTGCTGGGCCGCGTCGTCCACGACGCTGACCAGGCGCACCGCGAGCGTGACCGGCGGATCCCACCGCTCGTCCACGATCCGGTCCAGGTCCGCCGCGGACAGCCCGAGCACGAACGCGATCGACTCCTCCCACACGGCGTCCACGTAGCCGTGCAGGTCCGCCGCCTGCGACCGGAACGCCGCCACCTGCGCGGCGGTATGCCCGTAGCCGGTGTCGGCCGGGTCGGGGTCGCGGCCGAACCGCTGCGCCCAGCCGGCGGCGGTCCAGCGCTGCTCGACGCCCGCCGCCTCGGAGAGGTGGTCGTCGGCGACCCGGGCCAGGTGCCAGACGAGCCAGCCGATCGGGTTGCCCCGGCCGTCGACGCGGTAGGCGAGCTGCTCCGGGGACAACTCGCCCACGACGTCGTGGGCGTTCTCGCGCACGCGCCCGAGCGCGTCGGTCAGGAGGTCGGCCGCGGTCGTCGGAGACGTCATCGCGCCGAGGGTAGACGCGCCCGCCCGGGACCGGGAACATCCGGGCAGGCGCGCCCGTTGAGGGCGGATGGTTGTACTCTCAACCATTACGCGATCGGGAGGAACCGACATGCCCGCCGTCACCGTCCCCGACATCACCGTCCTGCCGCGCATCCCCGCGCCCGACGCGACGGCCACCGACCGGCCGGTCCGTTCGGTCACCACCGCCCCGTCCGGGTTCGAGGGCGAGGGCTTCCCCGTGCGGCGCGCCTTCCAGGGCGTCGACATGCGCGACCTCGACCCGTTCCTGCACATGGACCAGATGGGCGAGGTCGAGTACGCCCCCGGCGAGCCCAAGGGCACGTCCTGGCACCCGCACCGCGGGTTCGAGACCGTCACCTACATCATCGACGGCACGTTCGAGCACCAGGACTCGCACGGCGGCGGTGGCGAGATCACGAACGGCGACACGCAGTGGATGACCGCGGGCTCCGGCCTGCTGCACATCGAGCGGCCGCCGGAAGGGCTCGTCGTCTCCGGCGGGCTCTTCCACGGCCTGCAGCTGTGGGTGAACCTGCCGCGCGCGGACAAGTGGATCGAGCCGAAGTACCAGGACCTGCGCGGCGGAGAGTCCCGCCTGCTCAGCACGCCCGACGGCGGGGCGCTGCTGCGCCTCATCGCGGGCGACATCGCGGGCCACGAGGGCCCCGGCGCCACCCACACGCCGATGGCGATGCTGCACGCGACGGTCTCCCCCGGCGCGCAGGTGCGCCTGCCGTGGCGGCGCGACTTCAACGCGCTGGTCTACGTGCTCTCCGGCGAGGGCACCGTCGGGCCGCTGGGCCATCCGGTGAAGACCGGCCAGCTCGCGGTGTTCGGCCCGGGCGACCTGGTCACGTTCGCCGCGAACCCGACGCAGGAGTCACGCCTGGCCGGCCTGGACGTGATCGTCCTCGGCGGACAGCCGATCAACGAGCCGATCGCCTGGGCCGGGCCGTTCGTGATGAACACCCGTGCCGAGGTGCTGCAGGCGTTCGAGGACTACCAGAAGGGCAAGCTCGGCGTGGTTCCCGCGTCGTACGTGCCCTACGGACGGTAGGGCCGGGGAGCGCTGCACCGGGAAGCGCAGTATCGGGAGGCGCTGCACCGGGAAGCGCAGTACCGGACAGCGCCCGGAGCGTCAGTACCGGGGTGCGCGGCGGACCGCGGCCGCCGCGGCCCCGGTGACGAGGCTTCCGATCGCGACCCCGATCACGAGGTGGATGGCCGCGGTGGCGATCTTCACCGCGATCGGGGCACCGCCGGTGAAGGGAAGCACGACCGCGGCGGCCGTCACGAGCCCGATGATCCAGCCCAGGTAGGCGAGCGGGCGCGGGGTGGAGATCAGCAGCAGGTGCGCGAGACCCGTCGCGGCCAGTGCGGCCGCGGCGGCGAGCAGGCAGAGCAGCACGGCGTCGTCGTTGTCGAACCCGCGTGACGACGGCAGGATCGCCCGCACGATGAGCACCCCGACCAGGGCCACCAGCGCCGCGACGACGGCGGTGGCCAGGCCGCCCGCCCAGAGCTTGCCGGTGTTGACCATCGGCGCGCGGTCGGCGCCGCTGGGATCGTCGGCCTGGTCGTAGGCCCAGGTCTCGTCCGACACGCGTCCGCGCCGGTCTCGAGGAGCGGTCATGGGGCGCCTCCGCATCTGCCGACTGGGGGATCGCGGAATTATGGCGTAGCGACCTCATCCGCGCCGAGGCGGCCGGTGCGCGTCGCCCACCGCTCGAACCAGAGCGTGGCGAGCGGCGGGATGCTCGCCACCAGCGCGAGCACGATCGTCCGGGCGTCCCAACGCAGCGCGCGCGCGGCGAGCACCGTGACCAGGAGGTAGGCGACGAACAGGGCCCCGTGGATCGGACCGAAGATCTGCACCCCGATCTCGTTCTGCACCACGACGTACTTGAAGAACATGCCGACGAGCAGCCCCGCCCAGGAGCAGGCCTCGGCGACGGCGACGATCCGGAACAGGCGCGCGACATCGATCACGAGCCGAATTCTACCGGCTGTCGAAGTTCATCCGTCGGGCGGCGCGGCGGGCGGACCGGTATCCAGGAGCACGGGACCGGCACGGCAGGAGGACCGTCATGAGCCCAGCGGGGATCGAGATCGACGACGACCCGGCGCGCGTGGACGTCGACGTGCTGCATCCCGCGCTGGCCGCGAGCTACTGGTCACCGGGCGTCCCCCGCCACGTCGTCGAGGCCGCGATCGCCGGCTCGGACTGCTTCGGCGCCTACGACGGCAGTCGGGACCCTGCGTGCATGGTCGGATTCGCCAGGCTCGTCACGGACCGGGCCACGTTCGGCTGGCTCGCCGACGTGATCGTGCTGCCCGGCGCCCGCGGCCGCGGCATCGGCACGGCCCTCGTGCGCGCCGTCACCGAGCGCGCGAGCGCGTACGGGCTGCGCCGGCTCATGCTCGCCACCCGCGACGCCCACGAGCTCTACCGTCCGCACGGCTTCGCCGATCCCGTACCGGGCGTGCTCATGGAGCGCGTCGAGGACCCCGCCCGGCTCTACGGCTCCTGAGCCGGGGCCTGCTCCTCGGCCGCCCGCCGCGCCCGCTCGTGCAGGCGCGCCCGCACCTCGTCGGGGGTGTAGGCGCGCCGCCTGCGCTCGTCGCGCGCCACGACGACGCCGGTCGCGGCCACCCCCGCCAGCCCGGCGAGGCCGAGCAGCTTCCACCACTTCCCCGTCACGGTGCACGAGCCTACGGCCCTACGATCGCCGCGTGATCACGCTGGACGAGGCCGTCGAGCTCTCCCGCACGGGCGACATCTGGATCTTCCGTGGGACCAGCGGCGCGGACCGGGCGATCCGGGGGCTCACGAACGCCCCGGTCAACCACGTCGGGATGGCGGTGGTGATCGACGACCTGCCGCCGCTGATGTGGCACGCCGAGCTGGGCAAGGCCCTCGTCGACGTCTGGACGGGTACCCACCACCGCGGGGTGCAGCTGCACGACATGCGCGCGGCCGTCCTGCAGTGGGGGCGCCGCTACCACCAGCGCGGCTGGCTGCGCCAGCTGTCCGGGCCGGTCGGCGAGGAGATGGAGGGCGCGGTGCTGCGCACGATCGCGCGGCTCGACGGCACCCCGTTCCCGTCGACGGCGCGGCTGGCGACCCGATGGGCCCGCGGTCGGCTGCCGCGTCTCGCACCGCTGCGCGACACGGCCCTCGAAACCGTCCGTGACACCCTGCGCGACACCGGCGGGTCCGTCCGGGACGCCGTGCGCGCCATGCTGCGCCGAGACCCCGAGGCGTCCGGACCCTCCGGGGAGCCGGAGCCCGAGCCGTCCCGGGAGCCGGAGCCCGAGCCGGACGGGCCGACGCTGGAGACCGCGTACTGCGCGGAGGTCGTCGCCGTCACCTACGAGGAGATGGGGCTGCTCCCCCGCGACCGCGCCCCGAACTGGTACGACCCCGGCCGCTTCTGGAGCGGCCGCGATCTCCGGCTCGCCGAGGGCTTCTCGCTCGGCGGCGAGATCGCGGTGGCCCCGCCGGACTGACGTGGCCCACCCCCATCGCCCACCCACCGCGGCCGGTACCGCGGACCTGACCGCGACCCGGTCCGGCTACGACGCCATGGCCGGGAGGTACGCGGAGCACTTCCGCACGGCGCTCGAGGACGCTCCGCTCGACCGGGCGCTGCTCACCGGGTTCGCCGAGCTGGTCCGTCGCGACCATGCCGACGGCCCGGTGATCGACGCCGGCAGCGGACCGGGCCGGGTCACCGCGCTGCTCGACCGGCTCGGGCTGACCGTGCGCGGGATCGACCTGTCACCGGTCATGGTCGAGCTCGCCCGTCGGGAACACCCCGGGATCGACTTCCAGGTCGGGGAGCTGGGAGCCCTCGGCGCCGCCGACACGAGCCTGGCCGGGGTCGTCGCCTGGTACTCGTTCATCCACATCCCCGCCCCGCGGCGGCCCCAGGTGATCGGCGAGTTCCGCCGCGTCCTGCGCCCGGGCGGCTACCTCCTGCTGGCCTTCCAGATCGGCGACGACACCCTGCACCTCGACGAGGCCTTCGGCCACCAGGTCTCGCTCGACTTCCACCGCCTGCAACCCGACGCCGTGGTCGCGTTGCTCGACGACGCGGGGTTCGAGGTGACCGCCCGCCTGGTCCGGGCGCCCGAGCCGGCGGGAGCGGCGGCGATGGTCCCGCAGGGCTTCATCATCGCCCGGTCATCGCGCGCAACTGTCTCCCGCCCCACGGCCGGCGCCCGCACACCGTCCACCCGGCCGGCCGGCACGGACCTAGGCTCGGGTCCGTGACCCTCAGCACCGAGGAACAGGCCGTCGTCTCGACGGTGCGGGAGTTCGTCGACCGGGAGGTCCGCCCGGTCGCCCGTGAGCTGGAGCACGCGAACACCTATCCCGAGACGCTCATCGAGCAGATGAAGCAACTGGGGATCTTCGGGCTCGCGATCCCGGAGCCGTGGGGCGAGGCCCCGGTGTCGATGCCGTGCTACGCACTCGTCACGGCGGAGCTGGCCCGCGGCTGGATGAGCCTCGCGGGTGCCATGGGCGGGCACAGCGTCGTGGCGAAGCTCCTGCTCGCGTTCGGCACCGACGAGCAGCGCAACCGCTGGCTGCCGCGGATGGCCACCGGCGAGGTCCGGGCGACGATGGCCCTCACCGAACCGGGCGGTGGGTCCGACCTGCAGGCGATGACGACCACCGCCCGCCGCGACGGCGACGAGGGCGACACCTACGTCGTCACCGGTTCGAAGACCTGGATCACCAACGCGCGACGCTCGCGGCTCATCGCCCTGCTCTGCCGCACCGACCCGGCCGCCGACCCACCGCACCGCGGGATCAGCATCCTGCTCGTCGAGCCGGGCCCCGGTTTCAGCGTGTCGCGCGACCTGCCCAAGCTCGGTTACAAGGGCGTCGAGAGCTGCGAGCTGCACTTCGACGGCTACCGCACCCCGGTGTCCTCGCTGCTCGGCGGCGTGGAGGGGCGCGGATTCGCGCAGATGATGACGGGCTTGGAGACCGGCCGCATCCAGGTCGCCGCCCGCGCCCTGGGCGTGGGCCGGGCGGCGTTCGACGACGCATTCCGCTATGCACAGGAACGCGAGAGCTTCGGGCGCCCGATCTGGCAGCATCAGTCGATCGGCAACTATCTGGCGGACATGGCGACGAAGCTCACCGCCGCCCGTCAGCTCATCCTGCATGCGGCCGAGAAGGCGGAGGCGGGGCTGCGCTGCGACCTCGAGGCCGGAATGGCGAAGCTGTTCGCCTCGGAGACGGCCATGCAGATCGCGCTGGACGCCGTACGCATTCACGGCGGCTACGGCTACTCGACCGAGTTCGACGTGGAGCGATACTTCCGCGACGCTCCGTTGATGATCGTCGGCGAGGGCACGAACGAGATCCAGCGCAATGTCATCGTCGGCCAGCTCGTGAAACGCGGCGGCCTGGAGCGATGACCGCACCCGCAGCCCGGCGGCGGGACGCTGGCGGGACGAGCCGGGTCGGCGTCCGGCCCGACCCACACGGCGCTCACCGGCGGACGATCTCGGCTCGGGCGGTGTGCCGGGCCGTCGAGGTGCCGCTGCGCCGGTCGGATCGCCCGGCGCCCGGCGCGATCCGGCGCGGCCCGCCCGGCAGCCGGTGCCCGTACGCCCGGTGCCCGTACGCCCCGCCGGTCGGTCCGCGCTCCGTCGGGCGGGCGATCACGGCCGTCGCGATCCAGGCCCGGCGTACCCCGCCCGGGTGAATGCAGAGACCTGGCCGTCCGCCCACAACTGCGCGACCGGCGCACGGAAGTGGGTTCGGCCGGAGTATCGACGCCCGCTCCGGATCCGGCCGGACCCGATGACCTGCGGGATTCGGCTCACCGGATTGTTACGTTTCGGAGGCGCGGGATCGGTCGACACCCCCACCCCGGGTTCGACAATGTGCGGGGCATCGATTAGGGTCGACTTCGTCGGAATGGTCGACACTTCATCCGGGCGGATCCGCGATCCCGTTCTGCGGAACGGTGGCCGGCGCCCGCCCCACAATCTTGAAAGGCCCCCGCCGTGGCGAAGCAGACAACGGTCACCCTGATCGACGACCTGGACGGTTCCCCTGCCGACGAGCAGGTGGAGTTCGCGGTGGACGGCCGGTCCTACGAGATCGACCTGTCGTCGGCCAACAGCGCGAAATTGCGCGACGCCCTCGCCCCGTTCGTTTCAGCGGCCCGCCGCGTCGGCGGGCGGCGGGGCAGCAGCGCGGCAAGCTCGGCCCCGTCCCGCCCGGCGGCCGACCGCGAGCAGAACCAGGCGATCCGGGAATGGGCCCAGGCGCAGGGCATGAAGATCTCCGAGCGCGGGCGCATCCCGTCGAACGTCCTCGAGGCCTACCACGCGGCGCACTGATACCTACCGAGCGGACCTACCGAGCGGACCCCCCGGACGGCATCCGGGCGCAGGCCGATCAGCGCACGGCCCGCGCGTACCGGGCACGCGCCACGCTGACGGCGATCCCGAGCGGTAGCGCGGCCGCCAGCCCGGCGCGGAAGAGTTCCGGGAAGGCGCCTGCGCCCGCGGGGTGGGCGGCCAGTGCGGTGCCCACCCCGCTGCCGAGGAAGAGCATCGCGGCGAACAGCGCGACCGCCGTGGCCCGCTCCGCCGGGACCACCTGGGTCGCCCACGTCTGCAGCGTGCTGTGCAGGAACGCCCACGAACCGCCGACGAGCAGGCCCGCGACCGCCACGGTCGTCACGCTCACCCCCAGCGCGGGCACACCCCAGGCGGCGACGAGGAAGCCCCCGCCGATCGCCGCCAGTGTCGCGGGCGTCAGCCGGCCCACGAGGCGGCGCACCACGCGGGTGAACAACAGCGCGCCCACGCCGTAAGTGGCCGCAACGGTCCCGGCGAGGGCCGCCGTCGCGCCGAGCGCCTGCACGGCCGGGGCGAGGTAGGTGAGCACACCGAGCACCACCGCACCCTCCACGAGCGCGAACAGCAGCACCAGCCGCGCCCACCGCTGCGCGAGCACGCGTCCGATCGAGCGCAACGGGCTGCCCGAGGGCGGCACGCGGTCCGGTTCGGGCAGGCGGCGCAGCGCCACCCACAGCGCCGCCGCCGCGGCGGCCGTCGCCGCGGGTACGGCCCGCCACCCGGCGAGATCGGCGAGCGCACCCGCCCCGGCCGTCGCGGCGGCGATCCCCAGCGAGGAGGCCGCCATCACGTCCGCGAGGGGGCGCTGGCGCACCTCCTCCGGCCACGAGTCTCCGACGTAGACCAGCGATGCGGGGATCAGGGCGGCGAAGCTCGCGCCTGCGAGCACCCGCGTCCCCCCGAGCAGCAGCAGGTTCGGTGCCACGGCCGACCCGATCCCCGCGACGGTCGCGCCCAGCAGCGCGAGGCGCATCGCGCGCACCCGGCCGATGCGGTCGCTCACCATGCCCCAGACGGGCTGCATCGCGCCGTAGGCGAGGAAGTAGGCGCTGGCCACCCCCGCAGCTGCCGGGAACCCGACTTCCAGGTCCGCGGCGATCACGACGATCAGCGGGGCGATGGCGAAGCGGTCGCAGGTGCTCGTCAGCGCGGCGAGCTGGAGCAGTCGCAGTCGCCCCCGCTCGCCGACCGGACTCGTGGCGGGACGGGGGTCGGGCACGGCCCGAGCGTAGGTCCCGACGGCCGGGACCGCCGCCGCACCGACCCGGCACCTACGCTGCGTGGCGTGCCCGACCTCACCCCCGACGAGTTCCGCCGCCAGGGCGGCGCGGTCCTGGACTGGGTCGCGCGCTACCGTGCGCGGCTGCCCGAGCTGCCCGTTCGCCCGACGGTCGAGCCGGGGAGCGTCCGCGCCGGCTTCGGGCCGCTGCCCGAGCAGCCGCGGCCGGTGGAGGAGCTCCTGGCCGAGCTGGACCGCCTCGTCGTCCCGGCCGGGACGAACTGGCAGCATCCGGGCTTCTTCGGCTACTTCCCCGCGAACGCCTCCCTGCCGTCCCTGCTGGGCGATCTGCTCTGCGGCGGCCTGGGCGCGCAGGGGATGCTCTGGTCGACCTCCCCGGCGTGCACCGAGATCGAGCAGGCCCTCACCGACCACCTCGCCACCGCGCTCGGGCTGGACGCCGGCCTCACCCACGACGGCGGCGGGGGCGGGGTCATCCAGGACACGGCCTCCTCGGCCGCGCTGGTGGTGCTGCTCGCCGCGCTGCACCGCGGCTCCGGCGGCGCGTGGCGCGACGACGGGGTGGACGGCACGGAGCGCGTGTACGTCACCGCCGAGACGCACTCGTCGCTCGCGAAGGCGGTGCGCGTGGCCGGGCTCGGCGGGCGCGCCCTGCGGATCGTGGACACCACGGCGACCGGGCCCGCGACGCTGACCATGTCGCCGTCCGCGCTCGCCGCCGCGCTGGACGCGGACGTCGCCGCCGGCCTGCGGCCCGTCCTCGTGTGCGCCACGGTCGGGACGACGGGCACCGGCGCCGTGGACCCGGTGCCCGAGATCGCGCCGCTCGCCGCGGCGCACGGCGCGTGGCTGCACGTGGACGCC
Organism: Pseudonocardia sp.; assembly: GCA_050248815.1. Taxonomy (GTDB): domain Bacteria; phylum Actinomycetota; class Actinomycetes; order Mycobacteriales; family Pseudonocardiaceae; genus Pseudonocardia. The sequence continues at coordinate 11,192 of JBFWRR010000024.1, forward strand.
GCCTGGGCCGGGGTCGCGGCGCTCTGCCCGGAGCACCGCCACCTGCTCGACGGGGTGGAGCGGGCGGACTCGTTCTGCACGAACGCCCACAAGTGGCTGCTCACCGCGTTCGACGCGTCCCTGCTCTGGGTGCGCGACGCCGCCGCCCTGCCCGCGGCCCTGTCGATCACTCCCGAGTACCTGCGCGACCCGGCGTCGGAGTCCGGGCGGGTCGTGGACTACCGGGACTGGCAGGTACCGCTGGGCAGGCGGTTCCGGGCAGTGAAGCTGTGGGCGGTGCTGCACGCGTTCGGGCTCGAAGGCCTGCGGGCCCACATCCGCGGGCACGTCGCGCTGGCCGCCGAGCTGGCTGCCCGGATCGAGGCCGCGCCCGGGCTCGCGCTGGCTGCTCCCCCATCACTCGCGCTGGTGTGCCTGCGCGCCGACACCGGTGATCCGGACGCGGACGACGCCGCCACCCGAGCGCTCGCGGCGCGGGTGAACGCCTCGGGGACGGCGTTCGTCACCCACACCACCGTCGGCGGGCGCCACGTGCTGCGGGTCGCGATCGGGTCCGTCGCCACCACGCGGGCGGACCTCGAGGGGCTGGCCGTACTGCTCGGCGTGTGACGGCGGCCGCTACGCGGGGCCGGACGGATCGGCCTCCCGATCGCCCCGCACGCCGTGGCGCAGCAGCACGCGGCTGCCCCGGTCGTCGTAGTGGATCAGCGTCGCGTCCGTCATGGCACGGATGAGCGCGATGCCGCGGCCGCCGGTGACGGGCTTCTCCGCGGGTGGGCGCCAGCTGCCGTGGTCCACGACCTCGATGCAGAGCGTCGTGGACCCCGACTCCGGGGCCTGCTCGGTCCACAGCGTCAGGTCCACGATCCCCGACTCACCCGGTCCGTACGCGTGACACACCGCATTCGCGGCAGCCTCGTCCACGGCAAGCACGATGCGCTCGATCTCGTCGGTCGACAGTCGCAGAGGTCCCAACCAGCCCGCGAGCTCGCGTCGGATGCGAACGAGCTGCGCAGGATCGGCCGGCCAGCTGCGATGGACGAACTCGACGCGCTCCCCGGTCCTCATGATCCGAGCGTTCCACCGTCTCCGGGTCGCTCAAACGCCGCCCACCGCCGAGACCGGACCGCTCGGCCGACCCGTCCGGCTACTCCGGCAGCCGCGCCTCCGCCGGTGCCCGGTCCGGACGCAGCCCGCGCCAGCTCGCGGCCCGCAGCCGAAGGTCGTGGGTGAGGTTGCGGTAGGTGACCTCACCCACGAGCTCCGGGCGTACCCATCGCGCTCGCCGCGCCTGCGCCGCGGGCACCGCGTCCGCGAACGGGCTCGCCGGCGCCTCCCGGGCCACCAGCCGCGCGAGCAGCGCCGTGAGCGCCGCGTCGGTGAAGCCGGTGCCCACGTGGCCCAGGTAGCGCAGCCGCCCCTGCCCGTCGTGCGCTCCGAGCAGCAGCGCCCCGAACGTCCGCGCCCGGCGGCCTTCCCCGGCCGTCCAGCCGCCGATGACCACCTCCAGCGTCGACACCAGCGCCGTCTTCACCCACGCAGGGGACCGCCGTCCCGGTTCGTAACGCGCGGCGCGGCGCTTCGCCACGATCCCCTCAAGGCCGTGCTCGCGCGCCACGGCCAGCATCTGCCGTGGCGCGACGTCCGCGCTGGACGGCGGCACACGGACGTGGCGCCCGGCCAGCTGCAGCCCGTCGAGGACGCCACGGCGCGTGTCGTAGGACTCCGCGAGCAGCGACGTGCCGTCGAGCCACAGCACGTCGAACACCAGGTAGGAGACGGGGATCCGGGCGAGCAGCTCCGCGGGCGGGCGGCGCACGTGCATGCGGTGCTGCAGGAGCCCGAAGTCCGGACGGCCCGCCGCATCCAGGGCCACGAGCTCGCCGTCCAGGAGGGCGGGGCGACCGTCGAGCACCGCGCCCAGATCGGCGATCTCCGGGTAGCCGGCGGTGACGTCGTTGCCGAGCCTGCTGTGCGCACGCACCCGCTCGCCCGCCACCGCGGTGACGGCGCGGACACCGTCCCATTTGAACTCGACCGCCCAGCCGGGCCCGGCGGGCGGCTCGCCGGACACCGCGAGCATCGGAGCCACCGCGGCAGGCAGGGTGGCGGACAGTGGGACGACCATGTCCCGACGCTAGCCGCAGCAGAAGGTCCGGCGGCCGCTCACCGAGGGGGTGGGTGAACGGCCGCCGGTGCACCACCCCGCCGATGGGGGGATCCGCGGGTGGGTGCATTCGAAGGATAGCCGTACCTGACGAACCCGGCACGCGCCGTCACACGGCCCGGTGGCCCGCCGCACCGCAGCGGCAGCACCGTCGCGGACTAGGGTCGGGCGCGTGCCGGACGATCTCGACGCGATCGCGGACGCGCTCTACGCGCTACCGCCGGAGGAGTTCGTCCCGGCCCGCGAGGACCAGGTGATCCAGGCCCGCTCGCGGGGGGACCGGGAGCTGGCACGGGCCCTGGGGCGGCTGCGGCGCCCCACCCGCCCGGCCTGGCTCGCCAACCTCCTTGCCCGCCACCGCGCCGAGCAGCTCGACGGGCTCGTCTCGCTCGCCGCGGGGCTCGCGCAGGCGCAGCGCACGCTCGACGGCTCGCAGCTGCGGGCGCTGTCGTCGCAGCGCAACCGGGCCGTCGCCGCGATGGCCAGGGAGGCCGGGCGGCTCGCGCAGGACGCGGGCTCACCGGCCACGGAGGCGCAGCTGCGAGAGCTGCAGGGGATCCTGGAGGCCGCGCTCGCGCAGCCCGAGGTGGCGCAGGAACTGAAGGCGGGCCGGCTGACCCGCACGCTGCGCTACACGGGGTTCGGCCCGGACGCCGATCCGCACGCGGTCCCCCTGCCACCCCGGCCACCGCAGCAGGCACCGGAGCCCGAGTCGCCGACCGCCCGGACCGAGGACCGGCAGAGCGAGGACCGGCAGGCCGAGGAGCGGGCGGCCCGGCGGCGGGAGCTCCGCCGCGAGCTGGAGGGGGCCGAGCGGGCCGCCGCCGCCGCCCGGGACGAGCGGCAGGAGGCCGAGGACGCCCGCGAGGACGTCCGCGCGCGGCACGCGGACGCCCGCGAGGAGGTGGCGCGACTGGCGGCCGAGATGGAGCGCGCCCGCGACCGTGAGCGCCGTGCCGCCGAGGACGAACGGGCCGCCGTGGCCGCGCTGCGTGAGTCGGCCCGGGCCGCGACATCCGCCGAGGCCGAGGTGGAACGGCTGCGGGCGCGGCTGGACGCGCTCGGGTGAGGCACACGTGCGGAGCGCGCCGCGGCATCGGACCGCGCCCGGCGGGACGGGCCGGATGAGGCACCCGGGCGGGGTGACCCGCGTGGTGCGGGCGGAGGTCGACCACGGCAGCGCCGAACTCGTCGGCGACCCGGACCGGCCGCACTCCTGGACGCTCCTGGTCGACGGCACCTCCCAGTCCCACGTCGACCTCGACGATCCGACGCACCTGGAGTTCGAGTACGCCCGGCGGCTAGGCCACGTGCTCGACACCCGCCCACCCGGCCCGTTGCGGGTCCTGCATCTGGGTGGCGGGGCGTGGACGCTGCCCCGCTACGTTGCGGCGACCCGGCCGGGGTCGCCCCAGCGGATCGTGGAGCTGGACGCCGCGCTCGCCGCACTCGTCGCCGCCCGGCTCCCGGCCGAGGAGCTCGACGGCGGGATACAGGTCGAGGACGCCCGCACCGCGCTGGAGGCCACCGTCGCCGGCACGGTCGACGCGGTCGTGCTGGACGTCTTCGCCGGTTGCCGGATCCCGGCGCACCTCACGACGGCCCAGTGCGTGCGCGCCGCCGCGCGCGCCCTCGCGCCGGGTGGGCTCTACGCGGCGAACGTCGCCGACGCCGTGCCGCTCGCCTTCGCCCGGGGCCAGGTGGCGGCGTTCGCGGAGACGTTCGGGCACGTCGCGGTGGTGGTCGCACCGTCGGTCCTCCACGGGCCGCGGTTCGGCAACCTCATCCTGCTGGGATCGGACGTAGCGCTGCCCGCCGCAGACCTGGTGCGCCGCCTCGCCGCGGACCCGTTCCCGGCACGGCTGCTCGACGACACCCAGTCCCGCGCGTTCGCCGCAGGTGCGGTGGTCCCCACGGACCGGACGGCCGTCCCGTCACCGATGCCGCCACCGGGGTTCTTCGGGCGTCCGGGCTAGAACGCGCCGTTCGCGACCGCCTTGCGGACGTTGGCCTGGTGCTCGGCGAGCGTGTCACCGAAGCACGACGTGCCGTCGGTCTCGCAGCGCACGAAGAACCGCCACGTGCCGTCGGCGGGCTTCAGGGCGGCGGCGAGCGCGTCCTTGCCCGGTGCCGCGATCGGGGTGGGGGGCAGGCCGGCCCGCCGGTAGCTGTTGTACGGGCCGTCCTGCGCGCGGGCCTCCGCGCTGGTGCGCAGGGCCTGGATGTCGAGCGGGTAGTTGACCGTCGAGTCCAGTTCGAGCCGCTGGCCCGCCTCGAGACGGTTGTAGATCACCCGGGCCACCTTGGGCATGTCCGCGACGATGCCCTCCTTCTCCACGAGCGAGGCCACGGTGAGGACGGCGTACGGGCGGTAGCCGATGGCGCGGGCCCCCGCCACGATGCCGGATGCCTCCAGGCGCTCCGCCGACGCGGTGACGACCGTGCGCAACGCGTCTTCCGCGGACGCTCCCGGCGCGACGTCGTACAGGCCCGGCAGCATGAGCCCTTCGAGCCTGCGGCGTGGATCGGCCTCCAGGACGTCCGCGCGTGCCCACGTCGGTACGCCGAGGGTCTCGGGATCCGTGTCCGCCATGGCCGCGCGCAGCTCGTCCGGGCTCACGCACTGCTGCGCCCCGTCGCGACTGGTGCAGGTGGCCCGGGACAGCAGCGTGATCACCCCGGGGGTGATGCTCCCGTCCGGCGTGCGGGTGTCGTCGAGCTGCACGCCGCTGCGGATCTCCAGCCGGCCCACCCGCGAGGCGGGATCCAGCAGAAGCTGCACCGCCGCGGCGCCGGACATCTGCAGGCGCATCGCGTAGAACCCGGGCTGCACCGAGCGGATCCGCGGCTCGTCCAGCGCGGCATCCGTGAACGCCTCGGTGCTCTTCACCACGTCCGCGCGCTGCAGCGCCGCACCGATCTGCGTGGTGGTGGCGCCGTCGCGGACCTCGACGACGACGCTGCCCGTGCCGGGACCGTCGTAGTCCGGCGGGCCGAGCAGGGCGGGCCCGACCGCGACGAGGATCCCCACGAGCAGCAGGACGGCGACGGACACCACCAGCAGGCGCACCCGCCCGCGCCGCCGCTGGTCGACCGACCTCCGGCGCGCCACGTCGCGACGCTCGGGTGACGCATCCACCGCGCGCGTCACGCCGACCCGATGTCCCGGGCCTGGGGGCGTCTTCCGGTACCTGTGCCGTCGGCTGGGCGGTCCACGACATGCGAGGCTAACCGCAGCAGCCCGACCGTGCCGGGGCGGGGGCGGCGGCGCCGGTGAGCGAACCCTCAGCCGCGCCGGTCGGCGTCGAGCCTGCCCTGCAGGATGGCGACGGCAGCGGCCTGATCGACCACCGCGCGCTGGCGGCGCGCCGAGCGGCCGCTGGCCCGCATCTGCCGGCTCGCCACGACGGTGGTGAGCCGCTCGTCGGTGAGCACCACCGGCACCTCGGCCGGGAGGACCGCGGCGAGCGCCTCCGCGAAGGCGCGGGCGGCCAGCGCAGCCGGGCCCTCGGTGCCGGCCAAGGTGCGCGGCAGCCCGACGACCACCTCGACGATCGCGTGCTCCACGACGAACCCCGCGATCTCGCGCAGGTCGGCCCCGCCCGCGACGTCCCGGGCGACGGTGGCGAGCGGCGTGGCGAGCAGCCCGTCCGGGTCGCTCATCGCGACCCCGACGCGCACCGATCCGACGTCGATGCCGAGCCGCCGCCCCCGCCGCGTTCCCGGCCGGGTCACCGGGTCATCCGCGCAGGGCCGTGCGCAGCTGCTCGATCGCGGCCGGGACACCCGCGGGATCGGTGCCGCCGCCCTGGGCGAGATCCGGCTTGCCGCCACCGCGCCCGCCGACGGACGCGGCGAACGCCGGAACGAGCTTCCCGGCGGCGAGACCGCGCTCTCGGGCCGCGGCCGTGGTGGCGACGACGAAGGCCACCTTCTCCTCCGAGGTGGAGAAGAGCGCGACGACGCCGGGCGCCGAGCCGAGCCTGCCCCGCACGTCCGTGGCGAGGTTGCGCAGGTCGTTGCCCGCGACGCCGTCCGCGACCGCGGTGGCCACGAGCGACACCCCCCCGACGTCCTCGGCGGCCGCGGCGAGCGTCCCGGCCGACGCGAGGACCGCGTCCGCCCGGACCTTCTCCAGCTCGCGCTCGGCCTGGCGCAGCCGATCGAGGACCCCGCCGATCCGCTCGGGCAGCTCCTCCGGCTTGGCCTTGAACTGCTCGGCGAGCTGGGAGACGAGCACGTGCTCCCTGGCGAGGAACCGGAACGCGTCCAGCCCGACGAGCGCCTCGACCCGGCGCACCCCGGAGCCGATCGAGGCCTCCGAGAGCAGCTTGACCAGGCCGAGCTCGCCCGAGCGCCGCACGTGGGTGCCGCCGCAGAGCTCGCGCGAGTAGTCGCCGATCTCGACCACGCGCACCTCGTCGCCGTACTTCTCACCGAACAGCGCCATCGCGCCGATCCGGCGCGCCTCGTCCTGGGAGGTGACGAACGCGCGGACGTCCAGATCCCCGAGCAGAACCTCGTTGACCTCGTCCTCGACGTCCGCGAGCACCGACGCGGGCACCGCGCCCGCGGGCGAGGTGAAGTCGAACCGCAGCCGGCCCGGCGCGTTCATCGACCCGGCCTGGGCCGCGGCCTCGCCGAGTGCGCGGCGCATGCCCGCGTGCACGAGGTGCGTGGCCGAGTGCGAGCGTGAGATCGCCGCGCGCCGCGAGGTGTCGATCACCGCGTACGCCGGGGCGTCCACCCGGATCTCGCCCTCGGTGACGGTGCCGCGGTGCACGATCAACCCGGTGACCGGCGACTGCACGTCCGCGATCTCGACGGCGAACCCGTCCCCCCGGATCCAGCCGGTGTCGGGCTGCTGGCCGCCGCCCTCGGCGTAGAACGGGGTGCGGTCCAGCACGACCTCGACCCGGGTGCCCGCGCCCGCCGCCGGGACGCCGACGCCGTCCACCACGAGCCCGACGACCCGCGTCTCCGACTCGCGGTCGGTGTAGCCGAGGAACTCGCTCGCACCCGCGGCGTCCAGCACCGCGCGGTACGCCGAGCCGTCCCCGTGGCCGGTCTTGCGGGCCGCCGCGTCCGCCTTCGCGCGCGCCCGTTGCTCGGCCATCAGCGAACGGAAGCCCTCCTCGTCGACCGTGAGACCGGCCTCCGAGGCCATCTCCAGGGTGAGGTCGATCGGGAAGCCGTAGGTGTCGTGCAGCTGGAACGCCTTGTCGCCCGCGAGCTGGGTGCTGCCGCCCTGCTTCGTGGCCGCGACCGCGGTGTCGAAGATCCGCGAGCCGGCGGTGAGCGTCTGCAGGAACGCCTCCTCCTCGGCGCGCACGACCGCGGAGATGCGCTCGAACTCGGTGACCAGCTCCGGGTACGCGGGCGCCATCTCGTCGCGCACCACCTCGGCGAACGAGCCCAGCACGGGCTCGTGCACGCCCAGCAGGCGCGCGGAGCGGACGATCCGGCGCAGCAGGCGGCGCAGGACGTAGCCGCGGCCCTCGTTGCCCGGGGTCACGCCGTCGCCGATGATCATCACGCCGGAGCGGGCGTGGTCGGCGATCACCCGGAACCGGACGTCGTCGGTGGCGTCCGCCCCGTAGCGACGGCCGGACAGCTCCTCGGCGCGGCTGATCACCGGCCGGACGAGGTCTGTCTCGTAGACGTTCGCGACGCCCTGCAGCAGGTACGCCACCCGCTCGATGCCCATGCCGGTGTCGATGTTCTTCGCAGGCAGCTCCCCGACCGGCGGGTGGCCCTCCTTCGGGCTGAGCTCGCCGCGCTCGTCCTGCATGAAGACGAGGTTCCAGATCTCGAGGTAGCGATCCTCGTCGACGACCGGTCCACCCTCGCGGCCGAACTCGGGGCCGCGGTCGAAGTAGATCTCCGAACACGGCCCACCGGGCCCCGGGACGCCCATGTCCCAGTAGTTGTCCTTACCGCCGCGGCGCTGAATGCGCTCCTCGGGCAGCCCCGCGATCTTCTTCCAGAGCGCGATGGCCTCGTCGTCGTCGGTGTAGACGGTGACCCAGATCCGGTCCGGGTCGAACCCGTAGCCACCCGATCCCTGGCTGCCGGTGACCAGCTCCCAGGCGTGCTCGATGGCACCGGCCTTGAAGTAGTCGCCGAAGGAGAAGTTGCCGGCCATCTGGAAGAACGTGTTGTGCCGGGTGGTCTTGCCGACCTCGTCGATGTCGCCGGTGCGCACGCACTTCTGGATCGACGTGGCGCGGGGGTACGGCGGTGGCGCCTCGCCCAGGAAGTACGGCTTGAACTGCACCATCCCGGCGTTGACGAACAGCAGTGTGGGGTCGTCGAGGATCAGCGACGCGCTGGGCACGCTGACATGGCCGGAGGCGAGGAAGTGGTCGGTGAAGCGGCGGGCGATCTCGTGGGTCTGCACTGATGTTTCTCTTCGCAACGGGGTCGGCGACGGAATCGGCGCCGGAACGGCGGGGCGGGACGGGCGCGGCGGGCGCTCGGGCGGGCTAGCGCCGCGCGTGGCGCGCTCGGTCCCGGAAGCGGTGCGACGGCGCGGGCGGCGGCTCGGACAGGGTCTCCGCGATCGTGGGCAGCTGGGTGCCGGTGCGCCGTTCGAGGTCGGCCGCGAGGCGCTCCTCGTGATCGCGCATCGCGAGACGGACCTCGGCCCCGAACTCGCCCAGGCCCGCACCGAGCTCCCGCAGGCCGTCGGCGATGTTCGCACCGATTCCGGCCGGGGTGAGCCGGTGCGCGGCGACCTGGGCACGACGCGTGGCGTAGGCGCCCGCGGCGATCCCGACGCCGAGCCAGAACAGCCGCTTCACGACCGCGGCCGCCTGCGCAGGCCCGCGCGCGGGCGGGTGGCGGCCTTGCTCGCACGGCGGGCCTTGACGGCCTTGTTCACGCCGTAGGAGAACGCGGCGGCCCGGACCAGCGGTCCGCCGAGGGTGGCGGTGAACAGCGACGTGAGCACCGAGACGTTCGTGCTGACCGTGCGCGCGCTGGAGGTGATGCCGTCGACGCGTTCGAGCTGGGTGTTGACATGCTCGAGCGTGTGCTGGGCGTTGTTCAGCAGCGGTGCGCTCTCCTCGTGCGCCTTGCGGATGGCGATCGTCGCCTCGTCCAGCGTGCGGCCCAGCTTGAGCAGCGGTACGGCGAGCAGCAGAACGAGGAGGACGAACGCCCCCGCGGCGATCAGCGCAGCGATCTGACCAGCCGACAAGGTGGCCTCCCCGGGGTGTGCCGCGACGATGGGTGATCGGCGCCAGGCTACTCCCCGACGACGATCCCGTACGGTCGGGCCGAGGTCACGCCGGGCATCGCCTCGATGATCTCGCGGAGCCGGGTGAGGGCCCGGTGCTGGGTGACGCGGACGGCACCGGGAGTGGAGCCGACGATCACGGCGGTCTCGTCCGCGCTCAACCGCATCACGACCCGCAGGATGATCACCTCGCGCTGGCGGGCACTCAGCCGGTTGACCAGCCGGCCCATCCAACCACCCAGCTCGACCTGCAGGATGTGGTCCTCGGGGCTCTGCCCAGGGGCCGGGAGGTCCGGCAGTTCCGCGACCGGTTCGGTGCGGTTGCGCGCGATCGAGCGGAAGGTGTCCGCGACCTTGTTGCTCGCGATCCCGTAGACGAAGGCGCGGAACGACCGCTCGGACGGTTCATACGTGAGCAGCGCCTTGACGACCGCGACGCAGACCTCCTGCGCGACGTCCTCCGCGGAGAGCAGGCCGGTCTCGTGGCGCCCCAGGCGGGCACGGCAGTACTGCAGGGCCAGCGGGTGCACGGCGGCCAGCAACGCCTCCAGCGCCGAACCGTTGCCCCCCAGTGCAGCGATCACGAGCATGTCCAGAGCCGCCGGGTCCCTGTCGGGCCCACTTCCGGGTGAGCGTGCTGCGTGCCCCAACGATCCCATCCCCCTCGGCCGAACTACTCTCCTCAGCGCAGCACCCAGCCAGGGCGCGGCCCTTGTACGAAACGGCGAAACAAACCCCGGTCCCCCCGCGAGTCTTGCCACATGAGCCGTTCCGGTCACCATCTTGGGGGACTCTCCAACTCGGGAGCAAGTGCCTCTTTGCCGCCGTCGATCGCAGGGTGACCAGGCAGATGACGGATCAGTCCGGCCGTCCCGCGGATGCGCGACTCCGGTCCGCCCGGACGAAGCGCGACCGGACCCGGGCCGCGTTGCTGCACGCGGCCCAGACGTCCTTCGGACTGCACGGATGGGCCGGCACGCGGATGGAGAGCGTCGCAGCCACCGCCGGGGTGAGCCCCGCGACCGCGTACAACCACTTCGCCACGAAGCACGTCCTCATCGCGCACGTGGTCCGGCCCTACGTCGACACGCTCGTGGCCCACGCCCGTCAGGACGTCTCGGAGGGCCGTCCGGTTGCCCATGCCCTCGCCGACCAGGTCGGCGCCCTGGTCAGCACCATGAGCCGCCACCGCAGGCTGTCGGGCGCCTTCCTCGCGGCCTGCCAGGACTACGCGGCCCGGGTACACGCGCCGCCGCGGGCCGACGACCCGCTCGACCCCCGGGTGATCGCGCCGCTGTCCGAGGCCATCCGGCTGCTGGTCGACCAGGGGCAGCGCACCGGGCAGCTACCGCCCTACCCGCCCGCCGAGGACATCAGCGCGATGATCGCGACGCTGCTGCTGCTGCGCGGGATCGAGGCCCCGGACGAGCCGCCCGCGGAGACCACGCGGCTGATGCTCACCGTCCTGTTCGGGGCGCTCTCGCCCACCCGGCTGCCGGCGTAGGGACGCGTCCGGGGATCACGTCCGGCCACTGTGACCACTGTGACCACCGTGACCATCGTGACCACCGCGACCACCGCGACCACCGCGACCGGCGAGATCGGCGAGATCGGCCAGCACCGCGGCGAGCGCGTCGCAGGCCGGGTCGATCTCGTCCGCCGTGACGACCAGCGGCGGGGAGAACCGGATCGTCGAGCCGTGGGTGTCCTTGGCGAGCACGCCGCGGCGGGCGAGCTCCTCGCACACCTGCCGGCCGGTGGCGAGCTCCGGGTCGACGTCGATGCCCGCCCACAGGCCCGTCCCGCGTACCGCGAGAACCCCGTGCCCGATCAGCTCGTGCAGGCGCGCGTGCAGCAGCGCCCCGTTCTCCCGGGCCGCCCGCAGGATCTCGCCGTCGGCCAGCAGCGCCACGACGGCCCGCCCGACCGCGCAGGCCAGCGGGTTGCCGCCGAACGTGCTGCCGTGCTGGCCCGGGGCGAGGACCCCGAGCACCGCCTCGTCGGCCACCACCGCCGAGACCGGGAGGATGCCCCCACCGAGGGCCTTGCCCAGCAGGTACACGTCGGCGTCCACCCCGGCGGCACGCGTCGCGAGCACGTGTCCGGTGCGTCCGAGGCCGGACTGCACCTCGTCGGCGACCATCAGCACGTCCGCGGCGTCACAGATCTCCCGGACGGCGGCGAGGTACCCGGCGGGCGGCACGACGACCCCCGCCTCGCCCTGGATCGGCTCCAGCAGGACGGCCACGGTGTCCGGGGTGATCGCCTCCGCGACCGCGGCCGCGTCGCCGTACCCGACGACGTCGAAGCCGGGGGTGAACGGCCCGAACCCCGTGCGCGCCTGCGGGTCGGTGGAGAAGCCCACGATCGTGGTCGTGCGGCCGTGGAAGCCACCGTCCATGACGACGATCCGGGCCCTGTCGACCGGCACGCCCTTGCGCTCGTAGCCCCACTTGCGGGCCACCTTGAGCCCGCTCTCGACGGCCTCGGCCCCGGTGTTCATCGGCAGCACCATCTGTTTGCCGACGAGCCCCGCGAGCTCCGCGCAGAACGGGCCGAGCTGGTCGTTGCCGAACGCGCGGCTGGTGAGGGTGACCCGGTCCAGCTGGCGGTGCGCGGCCGCGACCAGCACGGGGTGGCGGTGGCCGAAGTTGAGTGCCGAGTAGCCGGCCAGGAAGTCGAGGTAGCGGCGCCCCTCGACGTCGGTGACCCATGCGCCGTCACCTTCGGCCACGACCACCGGCAGCGGGTGGTAGTTGTGCGCCGAGTGGCGCGCCACCAGCTCCTCGTGGACGGCCGTCGGGGTGCGGGGACCGGCGGTGAGCGTCATGGCTGCGACGGTAGGAGGCCGCCGCTGCCCCGGACAATCGCGAACCGTTGACCTCACACGCCGAAACGTTGCGCGTCCAGCGCTCACCGTGCGGGATCGTTGCGCAGCGCCGTCGGTGGCTGGGCGGGCCGGCGCAGCAGCGGGGAGAGCACCAGGACGGACCTCGTGCGCGCCACGAAGGGCTGCGCACCGATCTGCTCGAGCACCCGCTCGAAGTGGCGCATGTCCGCGGCGAGGATGCGCAGCACGGCGTCCGCGTCCCCGGAGACGGTGCTCGCCTCCACCACCTCGGGGAAGCGCGCCACCGCGGCGCGGATCGCCTCCGGCGGGGTGGAGATGCGGCAGAACAGCTCCACGTAGCCCTCCACCGTCCAGCCGAGCGCCCCGGGGTCGAGCCGGGCGGTGAACCCGGTGATCGCCCCGCCCTCGCGCAGCCGGTCGACCCGCCGCTTGACCGCCGACGCCGAGAGCCCCACCCTGGCGCCGAGATCGGCGTAGCTGCGCCGCGCGTCCTCCACCAGCAGCGCGAGCAGGTCGGTGTCGAGCCGGTCGAGATCCATGGCGGACATGATTGCCGGGCCGGGTCACCACCGGCGAGACTCGGGCCCGTGCCCGAGCTCACCTACGGCGGCTACCTGCACCTCGACGAGCTGCTCGCGGCCGGGCGCCCGGTCAGCGGGCATCCCGACGAGCTGCTGTTCGTGATCGCCCACCAGACCTCGGAGCTGTGGCTGCGGCTCGTGCTCCACGAGCTGCGCCGCGCCTGCGAGGCCCTGGCGGCCGACGAGCTGCGACCCGCGCTCAAGAACCTCGCCCGGGTCAAGCACGTGCAGCGCGTGCTCACCGACCAGTGGGCGGTGCTCGCCACCCTCACGCCGTCGGAGTACGCGCAGTTCCGCGGTGCGCTGGGCACGTCCTCGGGGTTCCAGTCCGACCAGTACCCGGCCGTCGAGTTCGTGCTCGGCCGCAAGGACGCCGGGATGCTCGCGATGTTCGACGCGGACCGACGCGCCCACGACCTGCTGGCGGACCTGCTGGAGCGCCCGAGCCTCTACGACGAGTTCGTGCGCCATCTCGCCCGCCGCGGCCTGCCCGTCCCGGAGCCGGTGCTGCGCCGCGACGTGCGCGAACCGCACGTGTTCACCCCGGAGCTGGTGGCGGCGTTCCGGCCGGTGTACGCCGACCCGCGCACCTGGTGGGACGTCTACGAGGCCTGTGAGGAGCTCGTCGACCTGGAGGAGAACTTCCAGCTGTGGCGGTTCCGCCACCTCAAGACCGTCGAGCGGATGATCGGCGGGCGCAGCGGGACGGGCGGCTCCAGCGGGGCGGACTTCCTGCGGCGGGTGCTCGACCACTCCTTCTTCCCGGAGCTGTACGCCGTGCGCACCGACATCAGCACCGACATCAGCACGGACATCAGCACGGACATCAGCACGGACACCGGCACCGGTACGGCCATCCGGTGACCGGCTCCTGGGCGCGCCGCGCCGAGGCGCTCGACGCCGCGGACCCGCTGGGTCCGCTGCGCGCCCACTTCCTCACAGCGGACGGTGTCGTCGCCTACCTCGACGGCAACTCGTTGGGCCGCCCGCCCGGCGCGGCCGCGCAGCGGCTGCAGGAGTTCGTGCACGAGAGCTGGGCCCGCGACCTCATCCGCGGCTGGACCGACGGCGCCGATCCCTGGACGGACTGGCCGCAGCGGGTCGGCGACCGGGTCGGCGCCCTCGCGCTGGGCGCCGCTCCCGGCCAGACCGTCGTCGCGGACTCCACGACCGTGCTGCTCTACAAGCTCGCCCGCGCCGCCGTCGCCGCCCGGCCGGACCGTCGCGAGATCGTCGTCGACCCCGGCGAGTTCCCCACCGACCGCTACGTCGCCGAGGGCGTCGCCGCGGAGACGGGGCGGACGCTGCGCTGGCTGCGCGACGGCGAGCCGCTCGCCGGGCGGGCCACCGCCCTGGTGCTGCGCAGCCACGTCGACTACCGCACCGCGGCGATCGCCGACGCCGCTGCGGTCACCTCGACGGCCCACGCGGCGGGCGCGCTCGTGCTGTGGGACCTCAGCCACTCCGCGGGCGTCGTCCCGGTCGCCCTCGACGCGTGGGGCGCCGATCTCGCCGTCGGGTGCACGTACAAGTTCCTCTGCGGCGGGCCCGGCTCCCCCGCGTTCGCCTACGTCCGTCGGGGCCTGCAGGACACGCTGCACCAGCCCGTGCAGGGCTGGATGGGCCGCCACGACCCGTTCGCGATGGCGCCCGGGTACGTCCCCGCCGCCGGGGTCCGCTCGGTCGTGAGCGGCACTCCGCCGATCCTCGCGACGGTGCCGCTGCTCGCCGCGCTGGACCTGCTCGCCGCGGCCGGGCTCGACGCCGTGCGCGCCAAGTCGGTGGCGCTCACGTCGTTCGCGGTCGAGCTCGCCGACGCGCTGCTGCCGGACGTGGAGCTGGGCTCCCCGCGCGATCCCTCGATCCGGGGCAGCCACGTGCTGCTGCGCCATCCCGACGCGAAGGCGCTGGTTGCGGCGTTGTGGGAGCGGGGGGTGCTGCCCGACTTCCGCGAACCGGACGGCATCCGCGTCGGCCTCGCGCCGCTGTCGACGAGCTTTACGGAGGTGCACCGGGGGCTCGCGGTGCTGGCGGAGCTGCTGGGTTGAGCGGTGGCGTACCCGGCCCGCCCAGCCTGTTCGGCCGGCTCGGTCGCCGGCTCGCCGTCGCGGTGCCGGTCGGCACCGGGCGCGGCCGGCGGTGCCGGTCGGCACCGCGCGCACGGACGCCGACGGGCGGCGCCGTCCACGGCCCGTGGCAGGGTGTGCGCATGCCACCGGCCCCCGCCTCCGGGGTCGCGGTCGTCACGGGTGGGGCGCGCGGCTTCGGCCACGAGATCGCACGCCGCCTCGTCTCCCGCGGCCACGACGTGATCGTCACCGACCTGGACGCCGACGCGCTCGGCCCGGCCGCCGCGGCGATCGGCGCCACCGGGCTGGTCGCGGACGCCCGCCGCGTCGAGGACCACCGCAAGGTCGCCGCCGAGGCGGCGGGGCGCGGGCGGCTCACGGTGTGGGTGAACAACGCCGGGGTGGCCCACGCCGGCCGCTCCTGGGAGCAGGCCGACGCGGACGTCGAGCGCACCGTCGAGGTCAACCTGCTCGGGGTCGTCCACGGCTCGCGGGTGGCCGTGGACGCGATGCGTGGGCACGGCGGGCACATCGTCAACATCGCGTCGATGTCCGGGCTCGGGCCGGTGCCGGGCCTGTCGGTGTACGCGGCCACGAAGGCGGGCGTCGTCAACTTCACGGCGAGCCTGCAGGGCGAACTGGACCTCGCGGGCGTCCCGGTGCGGGTGCACGCGCTCTGCCCGCACGCCGCCGACACCGCGCTCGTGCGGGGAGCGCAGGACTCCGCCGACGCCGCGATCCTGTTCTCGCAGCGGACCCTGCTCACCCCGCAGGCCGTCGCGGACGCCGCCGTGGGGCTGCTCGACGGGACGCGGATCGTGAGGTCGATGCCGGTGGGCTGGGCGGCCCTGTCACGCATCGGGGCGACGATGCCCACCACCGGGCTGCGGGTGCTCGCCGCGCTGCGGGCCCAGGGCGAGAAGCGGCGCACGCGCACGTGAGGACCCCCCGCCGCCACGACCACGACGCGGGCGGCGACCCCGCGCTGCTCGCCGCGAAGGCCGCGCTGCGCGACGAGGTCTGGACCGCGCTCACCGAGGGTGGTGTCGCCCGCTTCCCCGGCGCGCGTCACCGGATCTCCAACTTCCGCGGGGCGGAGGCCGCCGCCGAGCGCCTCCGCGAGCTCGAGGCCTGGCGGGCCGCGCGGACGGTGAAGGCGAACCCGGACTCCGCCCAGCTGCCCGTCCGGCAGCGGGCCCTGGAGGACGGCAAGACCGTCTACATGGCCGTGCCGCGCCTCGCCGAGCCGGAGCCGTTCTTCCTGCTCGACCCGGACGAGCTGGCCGACCCGCCGCGGCGGGCGGCATCCATCGCGGGAGCCACGCGCTCGGCGAAGCGGGTGGCCGTCGAGGCGCTGGAACCGGTCGACCTGGTCGTCACCGGATGCGTGGCCGCGGGCGTGGACGGCGCCCGCCTCGGCAAGGGCGGCGGGTTCGCCGACCTCGAGTTCGCGCTCGCGACGGCGGCCGGGCTGATCGGGCCGGACACGCTCGTCGTCACCACGGTGCACGAGCTGCAGGTACGCGGGGCCGGGGAGATCCCGACGGCGCCGCACGACGCCCCGCTGGACCTGGTCGTGACGCCCGAGCGCGTCATCGACTGCCGGGCCGCGCGCGCCGAGCGTCCGGCGGGCGGGATCCGGTGGTCCGAGCTGACACCCGAGAAGGTCGCGGCGATCCCCCTGCTCGGGCGGCTCGCGCAGGACCTCTGATCACCGAGACCGGGACGTGGGCTGCACGAGCCTCCGGTGATCATGGGCTGCGGATCGGCGCTCGACCCCGCCCCGCGCGGGAGTCATCATCGACACCCGTGGACACGCGCGCGCCGGGGATGCGGCGATGGACCCGCTGGGTCCGCCCGGCGCTGCTCGTCGCCCTGGTCGGCGCCGGGATCGTGCTGTTCGCGATGGGCGAGCTGCCCCGGCTCGACGACGTGCGGGCATGGGTCGTCGACGCGGGTTGGGCCGGACCCGTCGTCTTCGCCCTGCTCTTCGCCACGCTGTCGCTGACCCCCACGCCCGCGTCCTTGCTCACGGTCGCGGCGGGCGTGCTGTTCGGGCTGTCCCTCGGGATCGCCACGGTGCTCGCCGGGGCACTCGTGGGGGCGAGTGCGGGGTTCGCCGCGGGCCGCGTGCTCGGCCGCGGCACGGTGCTGCGCTTCGCGGGTGCCCGCATGGCGCGGCTGGACCAGTTCCTCCAGCGCCGCGGTGTGCTCGCGGTGGCCGCCACCCGGCTGGTGCCGCTCGTGCCGTTCACGACACTCAACCTCGCCTGCGGACTCACCGCGCTGCGCTTCCGCGAGTACCTCCTGGGTACGGCGCTCGGGATCCTGCCGTCGGTCGTCGCGTTCGTGACGATCGGCGCGTACGGCTCGGATCCCGGATCGGCCCCGTTCCTCGTCGCGGTGGGCGGCATCGTCGTGCTGGCCGTGGGGGCGGCCGTCGCGGCCCGCCGCAGGCACCGCGCGGCCGCCGACGACTCCTGACCCACGCCGACGGCACCACCCGACGGCACCGCCCGACCGCACACCCGACTGCACCGCGCGATACCGCCGATCGGCGCGCGGTCCGGCCGCCGGGCGGTTGTTTCGGAGGGTCGGGTGGCGGGTGTGACCCGGGTCGTGGTTCGATCTCCGCGCCGGGAGCTCGTCTCGCCCGACCCTGGGCGGACACCGGCTGCATGAGGAGAAGCAGATGCCCCAAGGCACGGTCAAGTGGTTCAACTCCGAGAAGGGCTTCGGGTTCATCACGCCCGACGGCGGCGGAAACGACGTGTTCGTCCACTACTCGGAGATCCAGGCCACCGGGTTCCGCACGCTCGACGAGAACCAGCGCGTCGAGTTCGAGATCGGCCAGGGAACGAAGGGCCCGCAGGCCCAGGGCGTGCGCCCGGTCTGACCGGCAGGATCGCCTCGGCGCCGTGACCCACGGGCACGGCGCCCGGGCCTCGGAACGACGGCCCGGTTCGCCACGGCGAGCCGGGCCGTGTCGCGTCTGGGACCCTGTCGGCGTGGCCGGGCTCGCCGACCTGCTCATGCTCGCCCACTTCGCGTTCCTCGCCTACGTCGCGCTCGGCGGGTTCCTCGCGTGGTGGCGTCCCGTCCTGCTGCTCCCCCACCTCGCCGCCGCCTGCTGGGGCGCGCTCACCGTCACCGTCGGGCTCGCCTGCCCTCTCACCGCATGGGAGGACGCGGCCCGCCGTGCCGCGGGCCAGGAGGGCCTGCCCCGCGGTTTCATCGACACCTATCTCACAGGGGTCGTCTACCCGGCCGACCACCTGCTCGCGGCGCAACTGCTCGTCGCCGCCCTGGTGGCCGTGTCGTGGGCAGGTCTCGCCGCCCGGCTCATCCGGCGGCGGCCCGTACCGCGGCGATGACCGCGCGGACGATCACCGCGAGGTCCTCGGCTGTGCAGACGTAGGGCGGCATCGTGTAGACGAGGTCGCGGAACGGGCGCAGCCACGCACCCGCGTCCACCGCGGCGCGGGTGGCGGCGACCATGTCGACGGTCCGGTCGAGCTGCACCACGCCGATCGCGCCGCGCACCCGCACGTCGACGACCCCGGGCACGCTCCGCGCCCCGGCGAGCCCCTCCGTCAGTGCCTGCTCGACGCCCCGCACCTCCCGACGCCAGTCCCGCTCCAGCAGCAGGCGGGTGGAGGCGTGCGCCACCGCCGCGGCGAGCGGGTTGCCCATGAACGTCGGGCCGTGCATGAGCACGCCCGCCTCCCCGTCCGAGATCCCCCGGGCGACCTCCGCTGTGCACAGTGCCGCGGCCATCGTCAGGTAGCCGCCGGTGAGGGCCTTCCCGACGCACATGACGTCCGGGCTGATCCCGGCGTGGTCGGCCGCGAACAGCTCCCCGGTGCGCCCGAAGCCGGTGGCGATCTCGTCGAACACCAGCAGCACGTCGTGGGTCAGGCACAGCTCACGCAGGACGTGCAGGTAGCGCGGATCGTGGAAGCGCATGCCCCCCGCACCCTGCACGACCGGCTCGACGATCACCGCGGCCAGCTCGTCCGCGTGCCGTTCCACCAGCTCGGCCAGCTCCGCGACGTACACGGGTTCGAACGCGGCGGGCGGCGGCCCGGCGAACACCTGCCGCGGCAGCACGTCACGCCAGAGCGCGTGCATACCTCCCTCGGGGTCGCAGACGCTCATGGCGGCGAATGTGTCGCCGTGGTAGCCGCCGCGCCACGTCATCAGCCGGTGCTTCCCGGGGCGGCCGCGCGAGCGCTGGTACTGCAGGCACATCTTGATCGCGACCTCGACCGACACCGAGCCGGAGTCCGCGAGGAACACGTGCTGCAGCGGCTCCGGGGTGATGTCCACGAGCAGCCGGGCGAGATCGACGGCCGGGCCGTGGGTGATCCCCCCGAACATCACGTGGCTCATGACGGCGAGCTGGTCGCGCACCGCGGCGTCCAGAACGGGGTGGCGGTAGCCGTGGATCGCCGCCCACCACGACGACATCCCGTCCACCAGCTCGCACCCGTCCGCGGTGCGCAGTCGCACACCCTCGGCCGAGGTCACCACCAGCGGCGTCGCCGTGGCCGGCATCGGGGCGTAGGGGTGCCAGACGTGGGCGCGGTCGAGGGCGAGCAGGGCGTCCACGTCGTCCACGGGCCGTGACGCTATCCCCCTGCACATCCCAGCCAGGTGCCCGGGCACCGGCGGTGGATCACGAACCCGCTGGGCGAGCGCGCCGGGACGAACACCAGCGGGGTTCGCCGGCCGCTCCACCCCGCTGACGTTCCTCTCGGCCGCGCGGTGGGCGCAGTGCTTCCTGCCGGTCGAGGATGTGCCGGGCCGGGCGTGTCGCTGCGCCCCGGGGCCCCGACTAGCCTGGGACGACCATGACCACGTCAGCGACCGACCCCGCGCTCGACGCGGCCGAACACCCCGCACTGTCGCGGCGCCGCGAGCTCGGCGCGGCCAGTGCGCGGTCGCTGCTGCTCACGATCCTCGGCGAGTTCGTCCTGCCGCGGGGGGAGCCGGTCTGGACGCAGGTGCTCATCGACGTGCTCGGGCTGCTCGGGGTGGAGCAGAAGTCCGCACGGCAGGCGCTGGCCCGCACCGCCGCGGAGGGGCTGCTCACCTCGGACCGCGAGGGCCGTCGCGTGCGGTGGTCGCTCACCGAGGAGGGGCACCGCCTGCTCACCGACGGCGCCGCCCGCATCTACGGCTTCGGCACCGCGGCCGCGCCGTGGGACGGCCGGTGGCTCGTGCTGCTGGTCAGCGTGCCGGAGTCCCGCCGCCGGTTGCGCCACCGGCTGCGCACGCGCCTGGCATGGGCGGGGCTCGGCTCCCCCACACCCGGTGTATGGCTCTCCCCCGATCCCGGCAAGCAGGGTGAGGTCGCGGAGGTCGTCGAGAGCCTGGGACTCGGGTCGGTCAGCAGCTCGTTCGTGGGCCCGTTCGGCACCATCGGCGACGAGCGCACGATGGTCGCCCAGGCCTGGGACCTCGGCGAGGTCGAGCAGGCCTACGAGGACTTCCTCACGACCTTCTCCGGCGCCGCCCCCGCGGACGCCGCGGACGTCCTCACCCACCAGATCCTGCTCGTCCACGCCTGGCGGCGCTTCCCGTTCCTCGACCCGAAGCTGCCCGCCGAGCTCCTGCCCGCGCGCTGGGCGGGTGCCCGGGCGGCCGAGCTGTTCGACGCGCTGCACTCGCGCTGGCAGCGCACCGCCCAGCGGCACTGGCAGCGGCTGGCGGCAGGGTAGTCACATGGGGGAATGAGCTTCGACGAAGGCACATTCCCCGTGACCGTCGGCGACGGCCCGCTGACGTTCACCGACGTCCACGCCGTCGCCCGCGGGGACGCTCCCGTATCCCTGAGTCCGGCCGCCGAGGCCGCGATCGCCGAGAGCCGCCGCGTGATCGACGCGTTGGCCGCCGACGACCGGCCGCACTACGGCGTGTCGACCGGTTTCGGCGCCCTCGCCACCCGCCACATCCCCGCCGAGCACCGGGTCCGGTTGCAGCGCAACGTCGTGCGCTCGCACGCCGCGGGCAGCGGCGCCGACGTGGAGCGCGAGGTCGTCCGCGCGACGATGCTGCTGCGCCTCGCGACGGTCGCGACCGGGCACACGGGGTTGCGCCCGGAGACCGCGCAGGCGCTCGCCGGGCTGCTGTGCGCCGGGATCACGCCCGTCGTACCCGAGTACGGGTCACTCGGTTGCTCGGGCGACCTGGCCCCGCTCGCCGCCTGCGCCCTGACGCTGATCGGGGAGGGCGAGGTGCACGACGCCGACGGCGCGCGCCGCCCCGCCGGCGAGGCGCTCGCCGCGGCCGGGCTCGCCCCGGTGACGCTGCACGAGAAGGAGGGTCTCGCGCTCATCAACGGCACCGACGGCATGCTCGGCATGCTGGTGCTGGCCTGCCTGGACCTGCGCGAGCTGCTGCGCGTCGCCGACGTGGCAGCCGCCGCGAGCGTCGAGGCCCTGCTCGGCACGGACGCGGCGTTCGCTGCGGACCTCATTGCGCTGCGGCCCCATCCCGGCCAGGCCGACAGTGCGGCCAACCTGCGGGCCCTGCTCGCCGGCTCGGGGATCATGGCGAGCCACCGCACCCCCGACTGCACCCGGGTCCAGGACGCGTACTCGCTGCGCTGCGCACCCCAGGTGCACGGCGCCGCCCGCGACACCCTCGCCCACGCCGAGGCCGTGGCGACCCGCGAGCTGGCCGCGGCCGTCGACAACCCCGTGGTCACGTCCGACGGGCGCGTGGAGAGCAACGGCAACTTCCACGGCGCCCCGGTCGGCTACGTCCTCGACTTCCTCGCGATCGCCGTGGCCGACGTCGCCTCGGTCGCGGAGCGGCGCACCGACCGCTTCCTCGACGTCGCCCGCAACCACGGCCTGCCCGCCTTCCTCGCCCACGATCCCGGGATCGACTCCGGCTACATGATCGCCCAGTACACGCAGGCGGGGATCGTCTCGGAGCTCAAGCGGCTGGCCGTCCCGGCCTCGGTGGACTCCATCCCGTCCAGCGCGATGCAGGAGGACCACGTCTCGATGGGATGGGCGGCGGCGCGCAAGCTGCGCCGCGGCGTCGACGGGCTGCGCCGGGTTCTCGCGATCGAGCTGCTCACCGCGGTACGCGGCCTGGACCTGCGGGCACCGCTGCACCCCGCGCCCGGCACCGGTGCCGTCCGGGATCTCCTGCGCCGCCACGTCGCCGGGCCCGGCCCGGACCGCCACCTCGCGCCCGAGATCGACGCCGCCGTCCGGCTCGTCGCCTCGGGCGGCGTGGTGGCCGCCGCCGAGGCGGTGGTGGGGACGCTGCGCTGACGTGCAGCACTCCGCGGGCAGGGCCCTCCGCCCCCGCCCTCGCTGCCCGGGCCCGACGCAGGGGCCCTCCGCCTCCGCGCCGCATTACCCCGGCCAGACGTAGGGGGCCCTCCGCTGACGCGCCCGACTCCCCCGGGCCCGACGCGGGCCCTCCGCTGACGCGCGGCGCTCCCCGGCGCGGCCATCCGCGGGCCGCTCGATGGTGAGCGAACGCGTGGCTTCGCAGGGTCCGGGCCTGCTTCGCAGAGCCTGCAGCCTCTGCGAAGCGGGCTCATTCTCTGCGAGGCCAGGCGCCAGCCTCTGCGAAGCGCGCCGGACTCCTGCGAAGCGCGCCCGACCCCTGCGGGGCCGGCACCACCCGGCGAAGCGCGCCCAGCCAGCCAAAGCGCGCCGGCCCCTGCGAACGCCGGGCTCCAGCCCCTGCGCAGCCGACCGCGGCCCTTCCCCCGCGAGCCGGGGCCACCCGGCGCCCGTGCGCCGGGTCGCCGCAGATCGCCGCGGCCGCCCCCACGGTGCTCGGCCGCGCGACCTCGCAGAGCCCAGGCACGCTTCGCAGGCTCCGCAGCCTCTGCGAAGCGGGCTCATTCTCTGCGAAGCGCGGTTGGGCCCCCTGCGAGGAGAGCCCAGCCTCTGCGAAGGCCGGGCTCCAGCCTCTGCTCGGCCGACCCCGTGGCTCCTTCCCCGGCGACCAGCGGGATCAGGCGCGACCTCGCAGAGCCCAGGCACGCTGCGCAGACTCCGCAGCCCCTGCGAAGCGGGCTCATTTTCTGCGCGGCGGGGCGCCAGCCTCTGCGAAGCGCGCCCACCCCCTGCAAGTCAGCCCAGACAGCCCGGCCCCAGCAGCGCCTTGAGATCGCCCATCAGCGACGGCGAGTGGGCGACCCGGAACCCGTCGGCCAGGCGGAGCGGCGTGGTGCGCGTCGGCCCCACCAGCGACAGGTGCACCTCGGAGCTCCCCGGGTGGTTCGACAACACCTCACGCAGCCGCGAGACCCGTTCCGGGGTGACCATCTCCGTGCGGATGCTCACCTTCACCGGAGCCGCCGCGCCGTCACCGGTGGTCAGGTCCGGGACCGCGAGGTCGTTGACGATCAGCGACACGCGGTCGTCCCGGCGGTTCACCCGGGCCTTGAGCAGCACGATCGCGTCCTCGGCGACGTCCATGCCGACGACCTGGTAACACCGCGGGAAGAACAGCACCTCGATGCCGCCCGCGAGGTCCTCCAGCTGTGCCGAGGCCCACGGCTCGCCGTTCTTGTTCACCCGGCGGTTCACCCCGGCGAGGATCCCGCCGACGGTGACCTGCGCGCCGTCGGCGAGGTCGCCCTCCAGGATCGTCGCGATCGGGGTGTCCGCCTTGGCGGCGAGCACGTGCTCCACCCCGTTCAGGGGGTGCCCCGAGACGTAGAGACCCAGCATCTCCCGCTCGACGGCCAGCCGGTGCTTGGTGTCCCACTCGTCGTCGGGGACCTGGGTGTCGAACACACCCGCGAAGGCGTCGTCCACCTCGCCGGCGCCCGCCGAGCCGTCCAGCGACCCGAACAGGTCGAACTGGCCCATCGACGCGGCCTTCTTCGTGCTCATCACTGCGTCGATCGCGTCGGCGTGCACGAGCAGCAGGCCCTTGCGGGGATGGCCGAGCGAGTCGAACGCGCCCGCCTTGATCAGCGACTCCACGACCTTCTTGTTGCAGACCACCGCGTCCACCTTGCGCAGGAAGTCCGAGAAGTCGGTGAACGCGCCCTTCTCCCGGCGGGCGGCGACGATCGACTCGATGACGCCCTCACCGACGTTGCGGATGCCGCCGAGGCCGAACCGGATGTCCTCCCCGACCGGGGAGAAGTTGCGCACCGAGTCGTTGACGTCCGGCGGGAGCACCTTGAGCCCCATCCGGCGGCATTCCGACAGGTAGACCGCGGCCTTGTCCTTGTCGTCGCGCACGGACGTGAGCACCGCGGCCATGTACTCGGCCGGGTAGTTCGCCTTGAGGTAGGCCGTCCAGTACGAGACGACGCCGTACGCCGCGGAGTGCGCACGGTTGAACGCGTAGTCCGAGAACGGCAGCAGGATGTCCCACAGCGTCTTCACCGCGTCCGCGGAATAGCCGTGGTCGCGCATGCCCTGGGCGAAACCCTCGTACTCCTTGTCGAGGATCTCCTTCTTCTTCTTGCCCATCGCGCGGCGCAGAAGATCCGCCTTGCCGAGGGAGTAGCCCGCGAGCTTCTGGGCGATCGCCATGACCTGTTCCTGGTAGACGATCAGGCCGTACGTCTCGCCGAGGATGTCCTTGAGCGGCTCCGCCAGCTCCGGGTGGATCGGGGTGACCTCCTGGCGCTTGTTCTTGCGGTCCGCGTAGTCGTTGTGCGCGTTCGCGCCCATCGGGCCCGGCCGGTACAGCGCGCCCACGGCGGAGATGTCGTCGAACTCGGTGGGCGCCATCCGCCGCAGCAGATCGCGCATCGGGCCGCCGTCCAGCTGGAACACCCCGAGCGTCTCGCCGCGCCCGAGCAGCTCGTAGGTCCTGGGGTCGTCCAGCGTGATCTTCTCGATCTCGAGGCGCGGCTTGCCGTTGAGCTCGATGTTCGCCAGCGCGTCGTCGATGATCGTGAGGTTGCGCAGGCCGAGGAAGTCCATCTTCAGCAGCCCGAGCGTCTCGCATGCGCCCATGTCGAACTGCGTGATGATCGCGCCGTCCGCCTCGCGGCGCTGGATCGGGATGACGTCGATGAGCGGCTTCGCGGACATGATCACGCCCGCGGCGTGCACGCCCCACTGGCGCTTGAGGCCCTCGAGCCCCCGTGCGGTGTCGATGATCTCCTTGACCTGGGCGTCGCTCTCGTAGAGCGCCCGCACCTCCGCGGCCTCGGAGTGGCGCTTGTGGGCCGGGTCGAAGATGCCCGAGAGAGGGATGTCCTTGCCCATGACGGCCGGGGGCATCGCCTTGGAGATCCGGTCCGCGACCGCGTAGCCGGGCTGGCCGAACAGCACCCGCGCGGAGTCCTTGATCGCGGCCTTCGCCTTGATCGTGGAATAGGTGATGATCTGCGCGATCCGGTCTTCCCCGTACTTCTCGGTGACGTAGCGGATCATCTCGCCACGCCTGCGCTCGTCGAAGTCCATGTCGATGTCGGGCATCGACACCCGCTCGGGATTGAGGAAGCGCTCGAAGATCAGCTTGTGCTCGATGGGGTCGAGATCGGTGATGCCCAGGACGTACGCGACGAGCGAGCCCGCCGCCGACCCGCGGCCCGGCCCCACCCGGATGCCGACCTTGCGCGCGTACGCGATGAGGTCCGCCGTGACCAGGAAGTAGCCCGGATAGCCCATCTGGCAGATGACGCCGACCTCGAACTCGGCCTGGATGCGGTAGCGCTCGGGAACGCCGTTCGGGAAGCGCCAGTGCAGACCCCGCTCGACCTCCTTGACCAGCCAGGACTCCTCCGACTCCCCCTCGGGGACGGGGGCGCGGGGCATGAGGTCCTGCCCCTCGGTGAACCCGACGTCGACCCGCTCGGCGATGAGCAGCGTGTTGTCGCAGGCCTCGGGGAACTCGCCGTCCCACTGCGCGCGCATCTCCTGCGGCGACTTGAGATAGAAATCCTGCGCGTCGAACCTGAACCGGTTCGGGTCGGCGAGCGTCTTGCCGGTCTGGACGCACAGCAGCACCTCGTGCGGCTTGGCGTCCTCGGCGTAGGTGTAGTGCAGGTCGTTGGTGGCGATGCCCGGCAGGTCCAGGCGCTTCTTCAGCTCGAACAGGTCCTTCTGGACCCGCTTCTCGATCTCGATGCCGTGGTCCATCAGCTCGCAGAAGAAGTTCTCGCGGCCGAAGATGTCGCGGTAGTCGCTCGCCGCCTGGCAGGCGTCCTCGAACCGGTCCTGCTGCAGGAGCCGCTGCACCTCACCGGACGGGCAGCCGGTGGTGGCGATGATCCCCGTGCCGTAGGTCTCCAGCAGCTCGCGGTCCATGCGCGGCTTGTAGTAGTAGCCCTCGAGGCTCGCGAGGCTGGAGAGCCGGAAGAGGTTGTGCATGCCCTCGGTGTTCTCCGCGAGCAGCGTCATGTGCGTGTACATCTCGCCGGGGTTGTCGTCGCTCACGATCTGCCCGCCGAGCGTGGCGCGCTTGCGCTCGTGCCGCGAGCCCGGGGAGAGGTAGCCCTCCATGCCGATGATCGGCTTCACGCCGTGCGCCCTGGCCTTGCGCCAGAACTCGTAGGCCCCGTAGACGTTGCCGTGGTCGGTCATGGCGAGCGCGGGCATGCCCATCCGCGCGGCCTCGCGGAACAGGTCGTCCAGGCGGGCGGCGCCGTCGAGCATCGAGAACTCGGTGTGCGTGTGCAGGTGCACGAAGCTGTCGCCGGACGGTGATGGCATCGGGCGCGGGGCTCCCTCCTGCCGCCGGCCACGACGGACCGGCAGGCTCCTGGCGGCCATGCCGGACGACTGCGGGATGAGCCAGGTTATCCCGCGGCCCTGACAAGTTCGCGCGCGCCGGGGGACGACCGGGCGAACCGGCTGCTCACCGGCGCCGGGCGGCGTGTCGGACCCGCGGCGCGGCAGGTGGCACGCCAGGCCCACTCCGGGCAGACCACGCGTCCGGGGAAGGGGGTGATCGATCCACGGCGCGCCGTCGCCGCCTCGTCTGCTCGCCCCGCCCACCCCGCGGTCCGGCGACGGGCCGACCCGGCCAGGCACGTGTCCGGCACGCCACCGGGAGACGACGGACGTGCCCGGCCGGTGCCCCCGCGATGACGCTTCGGCGAACACCTGGCGAGACGGCCCTGAGGGGTTACCCCGATGACCTTCTCGGTGGTGATCCTGATGTCGCGGACGGTGCGGCGGCCCAGTGTGAGGACCATGACGAGATCGGGAGCGGAGCAGGCGGCCCGCTTCGCCGTCCCCGGGTGCGCCGGCCTCGCCGCCCTGACCGTGACGCTCCTCCCGCTCGCCGCACCCGGCGTCGACCCCGTCGCGGAACCGATCAGCGACCACGCGACGGACCCCGTGGGATTCGTGCTCGTCGCCGTCGCCGCGGGAGCCGCCGCGGTCGCGGGCCTGCTGGTGGCGGCGGCCCTCGCCCGCGGCGGCCCGCCGGGGAGCCGGACCCCGCGGGTCCTCCTGCGGCTCTGGTGCGCCGCGCTGGCCGTCGCGGGCGCGGTGCCGACGAACCCGCCGGGGACGGACCCGGACCTCGGCGCGCTCGTGCACCGCGGCGCGGCCGCGGGCCTGCTCGCGCTGCTCCCGCTCACCGGGTGGCTCCTCGCCCGGCGGGCAGGTACCACCGTCCGCTGGGGCCCCGTCGCACCACGCCTGCGCGCCTGGTCGGGTGCCGCCGCGGTGTTCGCGCTGGCCTTCCTCGCCGCCCACGTGCCCGTCCTCGCAGGTGGTGATCCCTACCCCCTGCTCGGCCTGCTGGAACGGCTGTTCGTGCTCTGCGGTGCCGGTCTGCTCCTGGTCCTCGCCCGGGTTCCACAGGCCACGGCGTCCGCCATGCCCGCCCGCACCGCCGAGGCGCTGCCGTGACCGCGGGCGACCGGGAACTGCCCGCCACGCCCCCGGACAGCGCCCGGTGACCGCGCTCGCCGTCGCGCTCGCCGTGCTCGGTGCGCTCTGCTTCGCGGTGGCCGCCACCCTCCAGCACCGCGAGGTCCGTGCGGTCACGCCGGCGACCGGCACGCTGTCCGCCGGCGGGCTGCGCGACCTCGTCCGGCGCAGACGCTGGCTGGCCGGCTTCGCGCTCGGCGCAGCGGGCGCGGCGCTGCACCTGCTCGCGCTGGTGCTCGCCCCGCTGCCGCTCGTGCAGCCGCTCGGGGTCCTCGCGGTCCCGATGGCGGTGCTGCTCGCCGGCCGCACGCCGCCGCAGGCGGGGGTGCTGATCGGGGTGGCGCTGACGGTCGCCGGGGTCGCGGGCTTCGTCGGGCTCTCGGCGGACGCCGGGAGCGGCGCGGCGACCCCCTCGGGAGCCGTGACCGACGCAGGCCTGGCGGTGGCCCTCGCGGTGGCGGTCCTCGTCGGGTTCGCCCACGTCCGGACCGCGTGGGTCCGCAGCCTCGCCAACGCGGCCGCGGCGGCGGTCTCGTTCGGGTACGGCTCGGTGCTGCTGCGGGCGGCCTCGCTGATGGTCGACGGCGGGTCGCTCGTCGACGCCGCGGGCGCGGTGGGTGCCGCCGCCGTCGCGCTGCTCGTGGGCGGATGGCTGGTACAGCAGGCGTTCGCGTCCGGACCACCCGAGACCACCGTCGCCTGCCTGACCGTCGTCGACCCGATCGTCGCCGTCTGCCTCGCCATGGCCGTGCTCGGCGAGGGCCGCACCGCCTCCCCCGGCGCGCTCCTGGCGGCCGCGGCCGTGGCGACGGCGGGCGTGCTCGTCCTGGCCCGGCACCACCCCGACGCCGTCGACCGGCGGCGTCGAGACCCCCTGCCCTCGCGGAGGAGACCCGGATGACCCGACTGCGGATCCTGATCGGAGCCGACACCTTCCCGCCCGACGTCAACGGAGCAGCGCGCTTCGCCGAGCGCCTGGCCCACGGTCTCGCAGGCCGCGGCCACGACGTGCACGTCGTCGCCCCGTCGGCGGAGGGGCCCGCCGCCACCGTCACGGCGGGCGGGATCACCGTGCACCGCCTCCGGTCGCGCCGCTGGCCGACCCATCCCGACTTCCGCGTCTGCCCGCCGTGGGCGGCGATGCCCGCCACGGCGGACGTGCTGCGCGCCGTCGATCCCGACGTGGTGCACGTGCAGGCGCACTTCGTCGTCGGGCGCGGGCTCGCGGTCGCCGCCGAGCAGACGCGCCGCCCGCTGGTCGCGACCAACCACTTCATGCCGGAGAACCTCCTCGCCCACTCGCGACTGCCCGCCGCGTTCCACCGGCCCGCCGCGTGGCTGGCCTGGCGCGATCTCGCCCGCGTGTTCCGCCGCGCCGACGTCGTCACCGCACCGACGCCGCGGGCGGTCGCCCTCCTCGCCGACGCGGCCCGGCTGACCTGGGCGCTCCCGGTGTCCTGCGGCATCGATCACCAGGCCTACCGTTCGGGCGCGGAGGGCGACGTCCCGACCGTGCTGTTCGTGGGACGGCTCGACGAGGAGAAGCGGGTCGACGAGCTCATCCGCGCGTTCGCGCTGCTCCCGTCCCCGCCACCGGCCCGGCTGGAGATCGTCGGGGACGGCTCGCGACGGGCCCGGTGGACGGCGCTGGCCGGGCAGCTCGGAGTCCCCGCGACCTTCCGCGGCGTCGTCTCCGAGCCGGACCTGCGGGCGGCCTACGCCCGGGCGGCCGTGTTCGCCATGCCGGGCACCGCTGAGCTGCAGAGCCTCGCGACGCTGGAGGCGATGGCCTCGGGGACCGCGATCGTCGCCGCGGACGCGATGGCGCTGCCGCACCTCGTGGCACCCGGCCGTAACGGCTTCCTGTTCCCGCCCGGGGACGTGGCGAGCCTCGCCTCGGCGCTGACGACGCTGCTCGGCGACGCCGTGCTGCGCAGGCGGATGGGGCAGGCGAGCCGGGAGATCGCTGCCGGGCACGCGATGGACGCGACGCTCGACGCGTTCCAGGCGATCTACGAGCGGGTCGCCGACCGGGGCAGGCCGGACGTGCGGATCGCCGCCTGAGACAGCGGCCGGGTCCGCCCTCAGGTGGGCGCGATCAGGTCGCCGCGAGTCGGGAGGCTTGCTCCGCCTCGTCCGCACGCACGGTGGCGGGGGCGCACGACCGGAGCGTCCACGTGAACGTGCTGCCGTCCGGGCCGGTCGCGCACCCCGCGGCGAGCGCCCGCTCGATCCCCGCCCGGGCCCGCGGTTCGTCGGCGGGGTCGGTGGCGAACAGCACCCGCACGCGGACGGCGTCCCCGTCGGGCACCGCTTCGACGTGGTGCGGTGCGAACGGGCAGGGCGGCGGGTGGTCCCACGAGCCGCACAGCTCCTCGGTGACGGCGCCGCCAGGAGCGGCGGGATCACCGCCGGGACCCAGGACGACGACCGCCTCGTGGGCGTAGGCCTGGCGCATACCGCCAGTGTGACACCGGCCACACCGACTGCAACCGCCTCCGTCGCCGGGAGCCGGGCGGGCGGGATCGGCGTGGTGATCGCCGGTTCGGGGACACAGGGTGTGCCTGCGCACCCCACGGCCCGCAACCGGTGATCGCTTGTGGAGGTGGGCCGGGCGACCGCTCGGCTCAGCCCGCCGGCACCGGCCCGTCGTCGGGCACCGGGTCCGCACGCGCGTGCTGTTCGGGCAGCAGGGGCGAGAGCGCCAGTTCCGGCGCGGTCACACCCGCCGGAGCGGCGTGCACGGCCCGTACCCCGGGCCGGGCGGCGAGCGCGTCCATGCCCGCGCGGTCCGCGGCGACGACCACCGCCAGCACGCACCGGCAGGCCGGATCGGTGAGCGCGACGGCCTCCGCCGAGGCGACGGCCGCCTGACGGTCCGTGAGCCGCGTCGCGTCCGCGTCCGCGAGGAAGCGGGCGTGCTCGCGCGCCCGGTCGAGCGCCGCGACCGGCGACGGGTCCGGCTCCACCGCGACGAACCGCAAGGCGCTCTGCACCCGCGGCATCGGGACGTGGAACACGACGCTCGCCAGCCGCGCACCGGCCGCGGTGATCGCCTGTCCCCCACCGTCCGGCCCGTTGCCCGACGACCCCGCGGCGGGCACGCCCGCGAGATCCGCCGCCTCCGCGGGTGTCATCTCCGCGGTGAGCTGGACGAGCGCGAGCGCCTCCGTCCCCGGCGCGGGCAGCTCCGCCGGCAGGCGCGCGAGGTAGGCGGCCACGTCCTCGCCCGGCTCCGGCCCGAGCCGCACGGTGCCGGCCGGCGGCGCGGTGGCGGGTGGGTCGAACCGCGACCCCGCGTACCAGGCCGTGGCGAGCACCACGGCCACGCACCCGAGCAGCACGAGGAGCCGGCCCCGCGATCCCAGCACGTCAGTCCACCAGGAGGTCCAGGGCGTGCGCGAGATCGGCCGGGTACTCGCTGGCGAACTCGACCCACCGGCCGTCCGCCGGATGCTCGAAGCCCAGCGAGCGGGCGTGCAGCCACTGCCGGTGCAGCCCGAGCCGCTGGGCGAGGACGGGGTCCGCGCCGTAGGTGAGGTCGCCGACCAGGGGGTGGCGCAGCGCCGCCATGTGCACCCGGATCTGGTGGGTGCGGCCCGTCTCCAGGTGCACGTCGAGCAGCGACGCGGCCCGGAACGCCTCGATCGTCTCGTAGTGGGTGACGCTCGGCTTGCCGCCGGCGACGACGGCGAAGCGGTAGTCGTGACGCGGGTGCCGGTCGATCGGGGCGTCGATCGTGCCCCGCGAGGGATCGGGATGACCCTGGGCCAGCGCGTGGTAGCGCTTGTCGACGGTGCGCTCCTTGAACGCCCTCTTGAGCGCCGAGTAGGCGCGCTCGGACTTCGCGACGACCATGACGCCGGTGGTGCCGACGTCGAGCCGGTGCACGATGCCCTGCCGCTCGGCAACTCCCGAGGTGGCGACCTGCACACCGAGGGCCGCGAGCCCACCGAGCACGGTGGGCCCGGTCCAGCCGGGGCTCGGGTGCGCGGCGACGCCGACCGGCTTGTCCACGACGACGACGTCGGCGTCCTCGTGCAGCACCGTGAGGCCCGCGACGACCTCGACGGGGCCGAGGATCGTGTCGGGCTCACGGTCGGGCTCGGGCAGCTCCACCTCCAGCCAGGCGCCCGCGACGAGCCGGTCCGACTTGCCCGCGGTGCGCCCGTCCAGGGCGATCCGCCCGTCCTCGGCGAGCGTGGCGACGACCGTGCGGCTCAGGCCGAGCAGCCGCGCGAGGCCTGCGTCGATGCGCAGCCCGTCCAGGCCGTCCGGGACGGGCAGGCTGCGGGTCTCACCCATCCGCGGCCTTCTCGCCGGTGCGGGTGCCGTCCAGCTCCCGGCCCAGGAGCGCGAGCAGCACCAGCAACGCCCCGCCGATGACGATCGCGGAGTCCGCGAGGTTGAACACGGGGAACACGCTGCCGTCCGGGGCGAAGACCGACACCGTGTCCACGACGTGGCCGCGGAACGGGCCGGGCGAGCGGAAGATCCGGTCCGCGAGGTTGCCGAGCGCTCCGCCGAGGATGAGCCCGAGCGCGATGGCCCAGCCGGTGGAGCGCAGGCGCCGCGCGATCCGGATGATCGCCACCACGACGGCGAGCGCGATGATGGTGAGCACCCACGTGTACCCGGTGGCCAGCGAGAACGCGGCGCCGGGATTGCGCACGAGCACGAGGTAGACCAGCCCTCCGAGCAGCTCGACGGGCTCGCGGCCCTCCAGCAGGGCGACCCCGAGGACCTTGGTGATGACGTCGAGCATCAGCACCATGATCGCGATGACGGCCAGCAGGGCGACCGTGCGGTGCGCGAGGACGTCGCTGCCGGTGCTCACGCCTCGATTCTTCCTCATCGGCCCGCCTCGCCCCGCCAGCGGGCCAGGCGGCCCGCCCGGTCCACGGCACGGATGCGCGCCTCGGCCGCGCTGCGCACCTCGGCGGTGGTGACGACGAGCAGCTGGTCGCGCTCCCGCAGGCGGGTCTCGCGGCCCGGGGTGAACGCGGCCCCGTCCCGGACGATGAGGCTGACGGTGGCGCCGGTAGGCAGCCGCAGCTCGGCGAGGTACACACCGCTGAGCCGGGAGCCGACCGGGATGCGGACCTGGAGCAGGTCGGCCCCCAGCTCGTCCAGCGGCGCGGCGTCGACCTCGAGCTCGCGCGGCTGGGCCGACCGGGACACCCCGAGCAGCCGGGCCACCCACGGCAGGGTGGTGCCCTGGACCAGGGTGAGCGCCACCACCAGCACGAAGACCACGTCGACGAGCATGGCCGCGCCCGGTGCGCCCTCGGTGAGGGCGAGCAGGGCCAGCACGATCGGCACGGCCCCCCGCAGCCCCGACCAGGACAGGAACAGCTGCTCGCGCCAGGGCACGCGGAACGGCAACGCGGCCGCGATCACGGACAGCGGCCGGGCGGCCAGCACGAGCACGAGCCCGGCCACGAGCGCGGGCCACAGCGCCGCCGGCACCCGCTGCGGTGCGGCGTAGAGCCCGAGCAGCACGAACAGCCCGATCTGGGCGAGCCAGCCCATGCCCTCGGCGAAGGAGAGCACTCCGCCGCGGTGCGGCAGCCGAGCGTTGCCGAGCACGAGCGCGCACACGTACGTCGCGAGCAGCCCGGATGCATGCAGGAGCTGCCCCGTCGAGTACGCGAGCACCGCGACGGCGATCGCGGCGAGCGGGTAGAGGCCGACGGACGGCAGGGCGGCGCGGCGCAGCGCCCAGCCCCCACCCAGCCCGAACAGGCCCCCGACGACCGCCCCGGCGGCCAGTTCGTAGACGACGATCAGGGGCGTGAGCCAGGTGATCGGATCGTCGGAGGCGAGCAGGATGACCGCGAGCACCACGGGGGCGTCGTTGCAGCCGGACTCCATCTCCAGCGCTCCGGACAGCCGCGGCGACACCCCGACGCCGCGCAGCACGCTGAACACGGCCGCCGCGTCCGTCGACGAGAGCACCGCGCCCCACAGGAAGGCCACCCGCCAGTCCAGTGCCAGCAGGTGGTGCAACGCGACACCGACGACGGCGATGCTCACGACCACCGCCACGGTCGACAGGGCGATGCCGAGCCCCAGCGCCGGGCGCACCGACTCCCAGCGCGTGGTGAGCCCGCCCTCGATGAGGATCATGACGAGCGCGGCCAGCCCGAGGGACTGGGTGAGGCCCGCGTCGGCGAACGGGACGCCGAACACGGCCTCCCCGAGCAGCACCCCGATGCCGAGGTACAGCAGCAGCGAGGGCAGCCCGAGACGGACGGAGGCGCGGACGGCGAGGACGCCGACCAGTACGACGGTGGCGACGGCGCCGAGCAGGATCTCCAGGCTCGCCATCCGCTCACCTCCGCGCTGACCCTAGTGGGGCGCGGGTCGCGGCCTACGGCGTCCCCGCCGGTTGAACAGCCAGATCACGGGCAGTGTGCACACCAACGACACCGCGATGTAGAGCGGGCGTTCGAGCCACCAGCGCAGGTCCGGCACGGTGGCCTCGGCGAGTTCGCCGTTCCAGGCGTAGATCAGGCCCCGTCCGATGGCCATGCCGGTGGTGTGGAACAGGAACACCGGCATCGCGAACCGGTTGATGATCTCGACGAAGCGCCGCGGGCCGGGCCGCCGCAGCCACAGCGACACGCTCGGCCGCGCGATCTCGGCGATGCCGACCTGGAAGGCGAGCAGCGCGACGATGCACAACGTGGGCGGCGCCATGTTCGACGTCTCCCCCGGCACACCGACCATCGAGCCCGGGTAGAGCCCGGACCCGACCAGCCCGATCAGCCCGAACAGCCCCGCCCACATCAGCGTCGCGTCGACCTGCCGCGGCGCGCGCACCAGTGCCTCCCACCAGAACCCGGCCATGAACGCGAGTCCCCAGACCAGCAGCATGTTGACCCAGCCGACAGCCTCGACGCCGTAGCGGAAGCGCAGGATGTCGACGATCACGACGAGCCCGACCATCCACACGAACGCCACCGGCCCGAACCGGCGCGCGATCGCGAACCACAGCGGGATGAGCGCGATCAGCCCCAGGTAGACGGCGAGGAACCACAGCGGGCTGATCACGAGCAGCACCGCACGCCCGATCCACTCCAGCCCCAGCCCGGCCCACAGGACGAGGCCCAGTCCGATCCAGATGCCCGCGACCACGAGCGCGGGTACCGAGAGCCGCCGGAGGTTTCGCAGCACGAACCGGTCCAGGGTCTCGCCGCGGATCCGCGCCCGCTGCCAGGCGAGCAGGTGCACGTACCCGCCGACGAAGAAGAACAGCGGCAACACCTGGAACAGCCACGTGAGCATCCACAGCCCGGAGGTGAACCCGAGCGGGCTGGTCGCGCGCGGACCGTCCGGCAGCCAGATGAGGATCGTGAAGGCCCAGTGCCACAGGACGACGACGAGGATGCTGCCCGCGCGCAGGAAGTCGATGTAGCGGTCCCGGCCGTACTCGTCGCGGGTGCCGTCCGGGGGCTCCGGACGCGACGCGGGCGACCCGCCCGACGCGTCCACCGAGCTCACCGCCGACCCCCTTGGTTGCGCGCCGGCCGCCGATCCGGACGATGGAGTGTGTGACGACGACGCTGGAGGCCCGCCAGGGGCCGCCCCCCGCCGCCGCTCGACCGCTCCGGTTGCGGCTGGCGTTCTTCGCCGCCGTGACGATCCTCGCAGCGTCGAACGTGGTGAGCAATCGGATCTGGCCCGAGGGCTACCTGCTCTGGAACGTCGCGATGACCGGCCTGCTGCTGGTCGGCGCGCGCGTGGCCGTGGGCCTGACCTGGGAGGACCTCGGCCTGCACCGCCCGCGGCTGCGCCGCGGGGTCGTGGTCGGCGCGGCCGTCGCCGCTTCGGTCGCCGTGGTCTACACGATCGCGCTGTCGATGCCCGCCACCCGCTCGGCGTTCCTCGACGAGCGCGCGGCCGGGCCGCTCGCGGTGGCGCTGTTCGCCGCGCTGATCCGGATCCCGCTCGGCACGGCGATGCTGGAGGAGACGGCGTTCCGCGGCGTCCTGCCCGCCCTGGTGGGGGGTGGCTGGTGGCGGGCGACGCTGGTGTCCTCGGGCCTGTTCGGGCTCTGGCACGTCCTTCCGTCGATCGGGATGGGCAATGCCAACGCCGCTTTCGGGGCGGCGTTCGGCGGCTGGGGCGCACTCGCCGAGATCGCCGTCGCCGTGCTCTTCACCTTCGGTGCGGGGATCTGGCTGTGCGCGCTGCGTCGCTGGAGCGGCCACCTGGTGGCACCGATGCTCGCGCATGTCGCGACCAACTCCTTCGGCGTGCTCATCGCCTGGTGGATGATCACACACGCCAGCTGATCGTCGCTGCCCACTTCGTTCGGGGCGGCAGACCGACCAGCGCGTCCGCCACCTCCGTCACCCGATCGGGGCCGAGGCACAGCCGCCGTGTCACCCACTCCGGATCATGCGGCGGAGTGCGGGTACGCGTCCACGTCCGGACCTCCGGCGCGATCCCCAGCTCCCGCAGCACCGCGACGGCGTCGTCGCTGGTCGCGGGCGTCGGACGGCGCAGCCCGTGGAAGCGCGCGAACAGCGGGTCCAGCCAGGCCATCGGGTGCTCGGTGAGCATCTCCACCACCACGCCCCGGCGGGCCGCGGCCGTCAGCGCGCACACGAACGGGGGCAGGTCGATGACGTTGTGCAGCACGTGGTGGCACACCACGACGTCCGCCCGGCCGGCCTCGGCCGCGATCTCCGGCCAGCCGCCGAGCACCGTCGCGTGCGCGATCCCGCGGGCGGAGGCGTCGGCCGCGAAGGCGTCCAGCATGTCCTGCTGACGGTCGACACCGGTCAGGTGGCTCGCGTGCCCGGCGAGCGCGAGCGCCGCATCCCCCGCGCCGCAGCCGACGTCGATCACGGTCCCGCCGTCGCCGAGCAGGCCGAGCGCCGCCGCGCGGGAGGGCGTGTCCGCGGGCACCGCCGGGGCGGCGAAGTCACGTGCATCGTGGCGCCACGGGTCCGCGGGGGCGGCCGCCAGGATCTCCGGGGGGAGGCCGCGGCCGCGCTGCAGCTCGGCCCAGTGGCGCGCCGCCGTTGCGTCCGCCGCCGGTCCCCGCGCCGCCGT
>JBFWRR010000024.1:48098-49450 GCA_050248815.1 Pseudonocardia sp.
CTCGAACACATGCTCCGCCGCTCGCACACCCCCCGCGATGGCCACACACACCGTCGGCAGCATGTGCGACCACACCATGGTGTGTGCGACGGTGTGTGCGACGTCCGCGGGGCTCAGCTACCCCGCAGCTCCACGAGTCGCGCCGCCAGCACGGCGTCGTCCCCGGTGAGCTCCAGGATCTTGTCGCGCCCATGGTGTCCGGACCCGATCGTCACATCCGCGCGGCGCAGGCCGAACGCGGTCGCGACCAGGTCGACGACGGCGGCGTTCGCCTTCCCCTCGACGGCCCGCGCCCGCACGGCGACGAGCAACGCCGCACCGCGCGGTCCGTCCCAGCACCCGCCGACGGCATCGGCGCGGGCGCCGGGACGGACCCGGACGGCCA
This sequence comes from Pseudonocardia sp., assembly GCA_050248815.1. GTDB lineage: Bacteria > Actinomycetota > Actinomycetes > Mycobacteriales > Pseudonocardiaceae > Pseudonocardia. The sequence continues at coordinate 48,484 of JBFWRR010000024.1, forward strand.
CTTTCATGCACGCTCCCGAGAACGGTCCTCCTGATGGAATGCGGAACTCAGCCTGACAAGATGCGCAACTCGCGGCGGCGAAACCCGCAACTCGCGTCAGAGGGCGACGAGCACCCGGACCTCGGCGCCGTCGGCGACCGTGCCCGTGAGCGTCGGTTCGGCGACCGGCTCGTACCCCACGGACGTCGCGAGCACCTCGCCGGCTACGAACGCCTCGTGTGCCCGCACGGCCTCGACCACCCCCTCCGGGGCGTCCAGCGTGAGCGCGATCCGGTCCGACACGTCCAGCGCGGCGTCGCGGCGGGCCTGCTGCACCAGCCGCACGACGTCCTTCGCGAGGCCTTCGGCAGCGAGCTCAGGGGTCACCGCGACGTCCAGGACGACCAGCCCGGAGTTGCCGGGAAGCGCCCCGACCGCCACCTCCTCACCCTCGCGCGGCGCCGCGACCAGCCGTTCGGTGAACTCGCCTGGCAGCAGCTCGATCCCGCCCGCGACGACGGTGCCGTCGGCGCCCTGCTCCCACTCCCCCGCCTTGACCGCGCGGATCACCTTCTGGGTGTCCCCGCCCAGCCGTGGCCCGCACGCGCGGGCGTTGACGGCGATCTCGAACCGGCCGTAGCCCGCCACGTCGCCGGTGAGCACGACGTCCTTGACGTTCACCTCGTCGCGCAGGAGGTCGACGAACGGCGCGAGGACGTCCGCATCCGCCGCCGCCACGGTGAGCCGGGCCAGCGGCAGCCGCACCCGCAGCCCCGCGGACTTGCGCAGCGACAGCGCCGACGACGCCACCTGACGCACCCGGTCCATGGCCGCGACGAGCTCCCCGTCGTGCGGCAGCAGGTCACCGCGCGGAGCCTCGGCGGAGCGCCCATCCACACCGCGCGGAGCCTCGGCGGAGCGCCCATCCACACCGCGCGGAGCCTCGGCGGAGCGCCCATCCACACCGCGCGGAGCCTCGGCGGAGCGC
>JBFWRR010000024.1:49550-66288 GCA_050248815.1 Pseudonocardia sp.
CACCGCGCGGAGCCTCGGCGGAGCGCCCATCCACACCGCGCGGAGCCTCGGCGGAGCGCCCATCCACACCGCGCGGAGCCTCGGCGGAGCGCCCATCCACACCGCGCGGAGCCTCGGCGGAGCGCGCATCGATACCGCCGGGCCAGTCCTCCAGGTGCACCGAGCGGCCTCCCGTGAGCCCCCGCCAGATCACCTCGGTGGTGAGCGGCAGCAACGGCGCCGCGACGCGGCAGGTCACCTCCAGCACGGTGTGCAGGGTGTCGATCGCGTCGGGGTCGCCGTCCCAGAACCGCTCGCGGGAGCGGCGGACGTACCAGTTGGTGAGCACCTCGGCGTGGTCGCGCACCCGCTCACACGCCCCGGCGACGTCGTAGACGTCCATCGCGTCCGTGACCTCGTCCACCAGCGCGGCCGTGCGGGCCAGCACGTAGCGGTCCAGGACGTGCGCCGAGTCCGAGCGGAACTCCCCCGCCCGGCCGGCGGCTCCGGCGTAGAGCGACAGGAAGTACCACGTGTTCCACAGCGGCAGAATCGCCTGCCGGACACCCTCCCGGATGCCCTGCTCGGTGACGACGAGGTTGCCGCCGCGCAGGATCGGACTCGCCATGAGGAACCACCGCATGGCGTCCGACCCGTCCCGGTCGAACACCTCGTTGACGTCCGGGTAGTTCTTGCGCGACTTCGACATCTTCGCGCCGTCGTCGCCCAGCACGATCCCGTGCGCGATGCAGGAGCGGAACGACGGCCGGTCGAACAGCGCGGTCGCGAGCACGTGCAGCGTGTAGAACCAGCCGCGCGTCTGGCCGTTGTACTCGACGATGAAGTCGCCCGGGTAGTGGTGCTCGAACCAGTCCGCGTTCTCGAACGGGTAGTGCACCTGCGCGAACGGCATCGAGCCGGACTCGAACCAGCAGTCGAGCACCTCCGGCACCCGGCGCATCGTGGAACCGCCCGTGGGGTCGTCCGGGTTGGGGCGGGTCAGCTCGTCGACGTACGGGCGGTGCAGGTCGGTGGGCCGCACGCCGAAGTCGCGTTCGATCTCGTCCAGCGAGCCGTAGACGTCCACCCGCGGGTGGCGGGAGTCGTCGGACACCCACACCGGGATCGGCGAGCCCCAGTACCGGTTGCGCGAGATCGACCAGTCGATCGCGTTCTCCAGCCACTTCCCGAACTGGCCGTCCCGGATGTGCGCGGGCACCCAGGTGATCTCGCGGTTCAGCTCGACCATCCGGTCCCGGAACTGCGTGACCTTCACGAACCACGAGTCGACCGCGCGCTGGATCAGCGGGTTGCCGCAGCGCCAGCAGTGCGGGTACGGGTGGTCGTAGGTCTCGTGTCGTAGCAGCGTGCCGAGCGCGTGCGGGGCACCGTGCTTGAGGTCGGCGATGATGTGCGGGTTCGCGTCGAACACCTGCATGCCCGCGTAGGGGGGCACGGTGGCGTCGAACTCGCCGCGGGAGTCGACGGGGACGACGGCCTCGATGCCCGCCGCGTCCGTGACGACCTTGTCCTCCTCGCCGAACGCGGGCGCGATGTGCACGAGCCCCGTGCCGTCGTCGGTGGTGACGTAGTCGGCGGCGAGGATGCGGTGCGCGTTCTCCCGGCCGACGAAGAAGTCGAACGGCGGGGTGTAGGCCGTGCCGAGCAGGTCCGAACCGGTAACCCTGCGAAGAACGGTCGGCTCCTCGCCCAACTCCCGGGCGTACGCGCCGACCCGGGCTGCGGCGAGCAGATAGCGCTCCCCGGCCGTGTCCTTGCCCGCACCCTCGACGAGCACGTACTCGACCTCGGGGTGAACCGCGACGGCCAGGTTGGACGGCAAGGTCCACGGCGTGGTCGTCCACACCAGCAGGAACGCGCCGTCCAGCTCGGGGTCCTCGGACACCATCCGCAGCCCGACGGTGACGGCCGGGTCCTGCCGGTCGGAGTAGACGTCGTCCATCTTGGTCTCGGTGGCCGACAGCGGCGTCTCGCAGCGCCAGCAGTACCAGAGCACCCGGAAGCCCTGGTAGATCAGGCCCTTGTCCCAGAGGGTCTTGAAGGCCCACATGACGCTTTCCATGTAGTCCAGGTCGAGCGTCTTGTAGTCGTGGTCGAAGTCGACCCAGCGGGCCTGGCGGGTGACGTAGGCGCGCCAGTCGTCGGTGTAGCGCAGGACGGAGGCGCGGCACGCGTCGTTGAACGCGGCGACGCCCATGTCCTCGATCTCGGACTTGTGCTTGATCCCGAGTTGGCTCTCGGCCTCGACCTCCGCGGGCAGGCCGTGGGTGTCCCAGCCGAACCGGCGCTCGACGCGGCGCCCGCGCATCGTCTGGTAGCGCGGGACCACGTCCTTGACGTATCCGGTCAGCAGGTGGCCGTAGTGCGGCAGGCCGTTGGCGAAGGGCGGGCCGTCGTAGAAGACGAACTCGTTGCTGCCGTTCTCCCCCGCCGGGCGGGCCTCGACCGAGGCGACGAACGTGCCGTCCGCCTCCCAGTCCGCGAGGACCTCACGCTCCAGCGCGGGAAAGGCGGGGTGAGCCGGGACGGCGGGATAGCGGCGGTCCTGGGAGGACATCGCGGACATCGGGTCGGTGCTCCTCGTGCGGCGGACGGATCTCGCGCACGGGGACGACGGCCCGGCCGTGTTCGGCCACAGCGGGCGCCGCGGTACCACCCCGCTTGCCGATCACCCGAGTGATCGGCCTCTCGTTCAGCGGCTGTGACGGGCCGCACCCGTCCGGTTCTACTCCGCAGGATCACCCGCGTTTCTTCCGGAGGCTCCCCGGTGATGGCCGGATCCCCGCCTTTGGTACTGCTTTCACTCCTGCACGTGCGTACTGCCGGTGGGTACAACGTCGGTTACTGCTCGCACCAGCGTAGCGCGCCGGTGCGAGCCGGGATTCCGGGGACGACCCCGGGCGTCGATCGGACCCCGCTCAGCGGGCCGCCGGCTGGTGGCGGCGGGCGAGTGTCAGGTTGGGCCGGCACCATCCGCACGCGCTGAACCCGAGTTCGACGGCCTCGCGGACCGGCAGGGGGATCACCGGGCGGCCGGACAGGAACGAGCATCCCTCCACGTGGTAACGCGGCCGCTCGTCGACGACGACCACCTCGTCCTCGGCCGACGCGGCCACTGCCGCGGCGACCGGGTCGTGCGGCTCCTCCGGGGGCTCGCCGTCCGGCCCCGCGGTGAGGTCCGGGGTCGCGTCCGCGGCGGCGAGCTGGCCTGCGGGCTGCTGCGGCGCGGATGCGCCCGTGGCCTGCTGATCGGAGCCGTCGCCTGCCTGCGCCGACCGCTCGTCCGCCGTCTGGTCGGCCTTCTGGTCCGCCGGCTCCGTGGACGAGGTGCCCGAGACCGCCGAGGCAACGCCCGATGCCGTGGCGAAGAGCCCCGTGGGACCGTCCGGATCCTCCGGTGTCCCGGCCTGGTCGTCGGTCGGCTCGGCCCGGGCATCGGGATGTCCCGGGCGCGTCGTCCCGTCGACTGTGCCGTCGACTGTGCCGTCGATGGAACTGTCGACGGTGTGCTGCACGGATTCCTGGCCGCGCGACGGCCCGCCGGACCAGTCCGGCAGCCCCGGCGGGGGACCCCCAGCGGCTACGCTCTGTGACGATGATGCGGACCAGGGAGGGGTTCCCGGGACAGCGCCGGGCGGTTGCTCCGCAGAGCCGGGCGGTCGCGCCACTGGAAGCATCACAGTCTGCTCGTTAGCGGACGGTTCCCCCGGTGCGCCGGACTGCTCCTGTGGCAGGAAACCGGTCTCTGCTTCCGGCCCGTCCGAGCCCGTCGCCAGACCCTCCATAGGCGGTGTGACCGGGATGAACTCGGTGACGGAGTCGTAGTCCGCGGAGCCGACCGGCCCCGACGACCCCGTCACCGTGCCGGAACCACCCGAAAGATCAGGCGCAGGCGCCGGAGGGGGGAGTTCCTCGTCGTCGCGGGCCGCCTGCTGGCGCTGCCACCAGTCGACCAGCAGGACGCTCGCGGCGGCGACGCTGATGGCCACCGACAGCCAGGCCCAGAGCACGCTGCCCTGGACGAGCGCGACGACCAGCAGCGCGAACGCCGCGAGGACGAGGATCAGGACGAGCAGCAGCACAGTTCACTCCACCTGGCTCGGGGGTGACCGTGCGGTCACCCGCCGACGGTCGTCGGTCAGCTACCCGCGTCGGCGCGCTGGGCGTAGCCGCTGGAGGCGTAACCACCGTTCGACGACGCCCTGGCGTCCGTCGGAGCGGCCGACCCGCGGCCCTCCAGGTCGCGCAGCTGCGATTCCAGGTAGGTCTTGAGCCGGGTGCGGTACTCCCGCTCGAACGTGCGCAGCTGCTCGATCTTCTTCTCGAGCGCCGACTTCTCACGGGTGATGCTGCCGATGATCTCGTTCTGCTGACGCTCGGCGTCACCGACCAGGGTGGCGGCCTTCTCGCGGGACTGCCGCTCCAGCGTCTCGGCCCGGGTGCGGGCGTCGTTGAGCATCGTCTCGGCGCGCGCGCGGGCGTCGTTGACGAGCCCGTCCGACTTGCTGCGCGCGTCCGCGAGGAGCTGCTCGGACTTATTGCGGGCGTCGGCGAGCATGCCGTCGGCCTCGGACTTCGCCTCGGCGGTGAGCCGCTCGGCCATCTCCTGGGCCAGGCTCAGCACCTTCGCGACCTGGACGTGGTGGTCCGCGTCCTCGCCCGGACCGCCCATCGCCCGCTGCGACTCCATGGGGCGCAACGGCGGTGGCGGGGGCTGCACGCTCATCTGCTGCGTCGGCGGAGCAGGTGGCATCGGGGCGACGACCGGGGGACGCGACCGCGCCTCCTCGAGGTCGGCCTGCGTGTCGCCGAGGCGCTGCTCGAGCTGAGAGACCTGCTCACGCAGGTCCTCGTTCTCCTCGAGCAGCCGGGCGAGCTCGGCCTCGACCAGGTCGAGGAAGGCGTCGACCTCGTCCTCGTTGTACCCCCGTTTTCCGATCGGGGGCTTGCTGAACGCGACGTTGTGGACGTCGGCGGGCGTCAGCGGCATCAAATCACCTCATGCAGTCCTCGGCGTCGCGACGGGTGACTGGGGCTCACATCGTCCACGACTGGGCAACGCGCATCAGTATGAACACGACCAGCAGCAGAACCATAATCGACAGGTCCAGCCCCACGCCCCCGATTCGGACGACGGGAATCACTCTCCGTAGCGCTTTCACGGGCGGGTCGGTGGCCGTGAAGATCACTTCGAGGGCCACCGCGCTGGGCCCCGCGGGCACCCACTGGCGCGCGAAGCTGCGTACCAGCTCGGCCACGATCCGGGCCGTGAGCAGCAGCCAGAAGAAGAAGAGCGCGTAGTAGACGACGAACGCGATCACGAGTCCCACCCGTCCATCCTCCCACGCGGGGCGGGGCGTGGGTCCGGCTCCCACCGGGACGACACGCGGCGGCGGTCACGGGGCGATGCCCCCCGAGTGAGGGACCCGAACGCGCCGGGGTGGGTTACCTGTCGCCGAAGTGCCTGCTGCGTTCGGCGAGCATCCGGGCATCGTCCACCGAGACCTCCACCTCGGGCGGGGTCAGCAGGAAGACGCGGCTGGTGACCTTGTCGATGGAACCGCGCAGCGCGAACGCGAGCCCGGCGGCGAAGTCGACGAGGCGCTTGGCCGCAGCGTCGTCGAGCTCCGTGAGGTTCATGATCACCGGGACGCCGTCACGGTAGCGCTCGCCGATGGTGCGCGCCTCGTTGTAGCTGCGCGGCTGCAGCGTCGTGATCCGCGCGGGCGAGACCGTGCGGACCTGCTCGGGCTCGGTCCTGGTGCGTTCGTCGACGTCGGTGTCGCGGTCCGCCGAACGGTCGATCGCGAGCGCGCCCTGCACGGGCACCCCGAGGGTGGGTGGCGTCCGCTGGCGGGCGGGCTCGCCGCGCAGGGACGCTGCCGCGACCGACCGGACCGTGGCACGGCGCTCCCAGCCGTCGTCGGCCCGCGCGTCGCCGCGCGACTCGGGCCGCGTCTCGAGCCGAGACTCGTCGGCGTCGTAACCGTCGTAGCCGGGCCGGTCGTCCCGCTCGGGCGATCGCTCGTCCCAGCGGTCGCCCCTGCGCTGCGTCGGATAGCGCGACTCGACGTCGTCGACGTAGTCCCCGAGCTCGTCCGCGGGCACCATGCCGAAATAGGCCTTGAGCCGGTACATCGCACCCATGCCGCGCTCCCCTCGCCTCGACCCTGCCGGCCGCCCCGCCGCCGGCGTGCACCCGGTCCGCGACGGGACCACGTGATCACGGCGAGGCTATCGGCCGGTCCCCCACAAGGGCGGTTCCGACACGCACCACCTGCGAGCCATGACCGATCGCGACCTCCAGATCACCGCTCATCCCGGCCGAGAGGACCGTCGCACGCGGATGTGCGGCGCGCAGCCGCGCAGCGGCGTCGGAGACGGTCGCGAACGCCGCATCCGGATCGGCACCCAGTGGAGCCACCGCCATGAGGCCGTCCAGCCGTAGCGCCCCGCACGCGGCGACGTGGTCGGCCAGCTCGTCCATCCCGCTGACCGGCACGCCACCGCGCGCGGGGTCGCCGTCCACGCTGAGCTGCAGGAGCACGGACAGCGGGCCTGCCCGGCGGCCCTCGGCGACGGAGCGGGCGACGGCGGCGTCGAGGGCGTCGGCGAGCCGGATCGAGTCCACCGACTCCACCCGGGCAGCCCACGGCGCCACGAGCCGCGCCTTGTTGCGTTGCAGCCCGCCGACGAGGTGCCAGCGGGGGCGCGCCGCCGGGCGCAGGGTCGCGACCTCCGCGACCTTGCGGGTCGCCTCCTGCGGCCGGTTCTCACCGAGAAGGGTGATACCCAGGTCGAGCAGCGTGGCGACGTCGGCCGCCGGCACGAACTTGGTCACCGCCATCAGCTCCACCTCGCCGGGGTCGCGGCCGGCGGCGACGCAGGCGGCCGCGATCCGGGCGCGCACCGCGGTGAGGCGGCGCGCCAGCTCGTCGCGACGCGGGCCCGCCCGGTCCGCCGCCGCGCGGTCGGTCGTGCTCGTGTCCGTGCCCGTCTCCACGGCCCGACCGTACGTCCCCGCCCGCCGGGGTGGCGTGACCCGCGCCCGCCACCCCCGCGCGAAACGCACGTACGGGAAGACCTACTTCCCGTACGTGCCGTTCGCGCGACTCACGAGGGGCGGGGGTCGATCCAGATGACCGCGGCCTGACGGCCGGTACGACCGTCGCGGCGGTGGCTGTAGAGCTGTGGGTCCTCCATCGTGCAGCGGGGATCGGCGCCGATCCCCGCGACGCCCAGTTCGGCGAGCTGATGGCGCAGCCCGGCGCGCAGATCCAGCGAGGGCGTCCCGCGCCGCGTGCGCGCGGCGCTGCCGGGCAGCGCCGCGGCGACCTCGTCGCGCATCGCGGCGGGCACCTCGTAGCAGGCGCCGCACACCGCGGGCCCGAGCAACACCTCCAGCCGCTCGCGACGGGCACCGAGCGCCTCCATCGCCGCGACGGTGGCCGGCAGCACGCCGGCGGCTGCGCCCACCCGTCCGGCGTGTGCGGCGGCGACGACGCCCGTGGCCGGGTCGGCGAGCAGCACGGGGACACAGTCCGCGGCGAGCACGGCGACGGCCACGCCGGGCAGCGCGGTGACAGCCGCGTCGGTGTCCGCGACGTCGGGGGCACCGTCGACCGGTGGCGTCCCGACCGTCACGACCCGCACGCCGTGCACCTGCCCGAGGAACACCACCGCCGCCCCCAGCTCGCGCGCGAGGCGGCGGCGGTTCGCCACGACGGCCGCGGGGTCGTCGCCGACCCCCGCGGAGAGGTTGAACCGGGCGAACGGCCCGGTCGACCGGCCGCCCGCCCGGGTGGTGACCACCCGGCGGACGCGCACGGTCAGCGCTTCATGAACGGCGGTACGTCGACGTCGTCGTCGTCGGCGTCCAGACGGTCCACGAGCTGGGTGTACCGCGGCGGGATGGGCCGCTCGTGACCGAACACCGGGGTGGCCGCCGCCTCCCCGAACACGTCCGACACCGGCAGCCGCGGCGCGGGCGGGGTGTAGGGCGCCTCCGAGGGTGTCGCGGGCGGCAGCGACCCGGCCTGGTGCGGGGTGCGCTCCTGACGCACCTGCGGGTGCTGGGCCGCATGCGCCGGTTGCTCGGCACCAAGCGCCGGGGTGAACGTGGTGGGTGCCGCGCCGACGGGCCGCGTGCCGTTCGTCGCCGGTGCGGCGACCGCGCCGGCCGCCGCGGCGGGGGCCTGGCCCGCAGGCGCCTCCTGCGCGGGCGCGGCCGGGGGCTGGACGCCTGCCGCCTGGGCGGGCGCGGTCCGTGCCTGCTCGGCCGCCGGGGGCGCCGCCGGAGCCCCCGCGGTGGCGGGTGGCGGCTGAGCCTGCGGCTGCCCCTGCGAGCGCACCGGAACCGGCTCCAGCTTCTTGTGCACGGGACCGCCCGCCTCGAAGCCCGCCGCGATGACGGTGACGCGCACCTCGTCGCCGAGCGAGTCGTCGATCACCGTGCCGAAGATGATGTTCGCCTCGGGGTGCGCGGCCTCCTGCACGAGCGACGCGGCCTCGTTGATCTCGAACAGGCCGAGATCCGACCCGCCCGCGATCGAGAGCAGGACGCCCTGCGCCCCGTCCATCGACGCCTCCAGCAGCGGCGAGTTGATCGCCTTCTGCGCCGCCTCGATGGCCCGCCCGTCGCCGCGCGAGGACCCGATGCCCATCAGGGCGCTGCCCGCGCCGGACATGACCGACTTGACGTCGGCGAAGTCCAGGTTGATCAGGCCCGGGGTGGTGATGAGGTTCGTGATGCCCTGGACACCGGAGAGCAGCACCTCGTCCGCGGACCGGAAGGCGTCCATGAGCGAGACGCCCGCGTCGCCGAGCTGCAGCAGCCGGTCGTTCGGGATGACGATGAGCGTGTCGCACTCGTTGCGCAGCGACTGGATTCCGGACTCGGCCTGGTTCGCGCGGCGGCGTCCCTCGAACGTGAACGGCCGGGTGACGACGCCGATCGTGAGCGCGCCCAGCTTGCGCGCGATCTGCGCCACCACCGGCGCCCCGCCGGTGCCGGTGCCACCGCCCTCGCCCGCGGTGACGAAGACCATGTCGGCCCCCTTGAGGACCTCCTCGATCTCCTCCGCGTGGTCCTGGGCGGCCTTCGCGCCGACCTCCGGGTTCGCGCCCGCGCCGAGGCCCCGGGTGAGCTCGCGCCCGATGTCGAGCTTGACGTCCGCGTCGGACATCAGCAGGGCCTGGGCGTCGGTGTTCACCGCGATGAACTCGACGCCCTTCAGACCGACCTCGATCATCCGGTTGACGGCGTTCACACCGCCGCCGCCGATGCCGACCACCTTGATGACGGCCAGGTAGTTGTGCGGGGGCGTCATGGGCGGCACCTTCCGGTCCAGCTAGTCGGCTCTGCGGTTCGACCCGTCGATCGGCGCACGTCCTGCGCATCCCTGCTGGGCATGCCTCCGCACGCTAGGTGGCGGCCAGGGGCTAGGCCAGCAGGCGCGCCGAAACCGCGGCCGGGGTCGACACGGACCACCCGACAGCTCGGTCCCGGGGGCCGCCATCGGCCGACCTCATCGCCGGATCGTGGGGAGCTCAGGGCTGACGACATCGTAGACGGCGGCTCTCTGCGACAGGAGGGGTCCGAGTACCGCAGCCTTGTCCGTCGCCCGATCCGGTGACCCGAACCGGACCTCGCGATTCTCGGTGAGGCGCAGCACCACGGGCAGTGCCGGTACGGGGCCGACCTCCACGGCAGTGACCTGTCCGCGCAGGTCCGCCGGGAGGGCGGCGACGACGTCGAGTGCCGCCCGCGTGGCAGGGGTCGCGGGCGCCCCCGGGTCCAGGACGCCGACGGCCAGCTTCGGCACGTTCACCTGATCGGGGACCGGGACGTAGGCAACCCCCGAGACGTCCACCAGGTAGGGCCCCTGCGGGGTGTCCGCGATCCCGGCCGGGACGCGCTCGGTGACCTCGATCGTGACGGTGTGCGGCCAGTCCCGGCCCGCGACGGCGTCCGCGACGGCGGGCAGCCCTTCGACCCGCCTCTCGATCGCGTCGAGGTCGACCCCGGCCAACGGGACCCCCGTGGTGACGGCCGCGGCCTCCCGGACCGCCTGTTCCGGCACCGTCCGCACCCCGGTGATCTCGACGCCCTCGACGTCGGCCAGCCCGGCGTCGTACAGGAGGGTTCGCCCGCCGAGCCCGCCCGCGAACACGGCGAAGATCAGCCCGAGGGCGACGGCGGCGATGCGGCGGCGGCGCCGGAAGTGCTCGGGCACGCCCGGGCGGCCGCCACCCGCCCGGGGCGGCGGCGTGGCGCGCTCCCAGGTGCCCCGCCCGGACCCGGCTGCGCCCTGGCGACCGGGTGGGCGGGCCCCGCGCGGGACGCGGCCACGGACGGACCGCTCGCCCCGGTCCGGGGCCTGCTCCTCGGGCCGCCGGGATCGGGCCGTGCGGGCGGTTCCGGCGGCCCGCTCCGCGTCCTCGCCGCGGCGCTTCCGGCTCGCGCGCCCGGCCCGGCCCGGCTGCTCCTCACGCCCGGCACGGCCCGGCTCCTCGGCCCGGCCAGCGCGCGCGGCCCTGCCCCGACGCCCGGAATGCCCCGGCTCCTCGGCCCGGGCCGTGTGTCCGGACCGTCCCGGCTGGTCGGCCCGGCCGGTTCGGCCCGACCGGTCACGCCGCCCGGACCGGGCCGGCCGGTCGGCGCGCCCGGTCGCACCGTGCCCACCGGCGTCGGTACCACCGCCGTCGGCCCGGCCCCCGCGCCTGCCCACCCGGTCCATGTCCTCCCCGCGCCGTGGCGAGGGCACCGTCCCGGCCGCTGCGTCCCCGGACGCCGAGCGGCGGGGCCTGCGGACCGGCTTGCGCCCGGCACGGCTGCCCGCGGACCGCTCGGCTCGGGTCGCCCAGGCCTCGCCCGCAGGCGGATCGCCGTCCGCAGGCTCGGGGCGCCGGGTCACGACGGCTGCTCCCGCTGCTCCAGCTCGCGCAGCACCTCGGGCCCGAGCACGGTGACGTCCCCGGCGCCCATCGTGATCACCAGGTCCGCCGGACGGGCGAGTCCGGCGACCACGACCGGCACGTCGAGCCACCGGGGCACGTAGTGGACCCGTTCGGGGGGGAGTGTGACGGCGGCGGCCACGAGCTCACCGGTGACGCCCGGCTCGGGATCCTCGCGGGCTCCGTAGACGTCGAGGACGACGACCTCGTCGGCCAGCCCGAGCGCCTCGCCGAACTCGGCGGCGAAGTCACGGGTGCGCGAGTAGAGGTGCGGCTGGAACGCGACGACCACGCGGCCCTCCCCCGCCGCACGCACCACGTCCCTGGCGGCCCGCAGTTGCGCTGCGACCTTGCTGGGATGGTGGGCGTAGTCGTCGTAGACCGCGACGCCGCGGGCGCGGCCCTTGTACTCGAAGCGGCGCCGCACACCGTCGAAGCCGGCGAGGCCCTCCAGCATCAGGTCGGGCGCCACCCCCAGCTCGACACCCGCGAGCAGCGCCGCGAGGGCGTTGCGCGCCATGTGCTCGCCGGGGACGGCCAGGCGCAGCTCGTGGTCGGCGCCCGCGTGCCGCAGCGCGACCACCGACCCGTGCCCCTCCGGGCGGAACGAGACGAGGCGGGCGTCCGCATCGGCCCCGGTGCCGTAGCGCAGCACCCGGATCCCCCGGGCGGCCGCCATGCGGGCGAGCGCGGCGGCTCCGGGGTCGTCCGTGCAGGTCACGAGGCTCCCACCGGGGACGATGCGGCCCAGGAACTCCGCGAACGCCGCGGTGTAGGCCTCCGCCGTGCCGTAGTGGTCGAGGTGGTCGGCCTCGATGTTCGTGACGACGGCGACCAGCGGGGAGTAGGCGAGGAAGGAGCCGTCGCTCTCGTCGGCCTCGGCGACGAAGGCGTCCCCGCCACCCTCGTGCGCACCGGTGCCGGAGGACGCGAGGTCGCCGCCGATGGCGAACGAGGGGTCCAGCCCGGCATGCTGCAGCGCCACGGTGAGCATGGAGGTGGTGGAGGTCTTGCCCGCCGTTCCGGTGACGGCGACCAGCCTGCGTCCCTGCGCGAGCGCCGCGAGCGCCGTGGCCCGGTGCACGACGGCGAGGCCCCGCTCGCGGGCGGCCGCAAGCTCGGGGTTGGACTCGCGGATCGCCGTGGACACGACGACCGTCGCGGGGGCGGCCGGCAGGTGGGCGGCGTCGTGACCGATCTCGACGCGCGCGCCGAGCGCGCGCAGCGCGAGGACGGTCGGCGACTCGCGGGCGTCGGATCCGGACACCTCGACCGCACGCGCCAGCAGGATGCGGGCGATACCGCTCATGCCGGCACCGCCGATCCCGATGAGGTGGATCCGGTCCCCCGCCGCGAAGCTCACGCGCGCACCCCGGCGACGTCCAGGACGACGCGGGCGAGCCGCTCGTCGGCGTCCGCGTGGCCGGAGGCACGGGCGGCGGCGCCCATCGCGGCCAACCGGCCGGGGTCGGCGAGGAGGGGGGCGAGCTCGGCCAGGGCGCGCTCCCCGGTGAGCTCGGCGTCGTCGACGAGGACACCCCCGCCGGCGTCGACGACGGGGCGGGCGTTGAGGGCCTGCTCCCCGTTGCCGTGGGGCAGCGGGACGTACACCGCGGGCAGCCCGACGGCCGACACCTCGGCGACGGTCATGGCACCGGCCCGGCACAGGACGGCGTCGGCGGCGGCGTAGGCGAGATGCATGTCGTCGATGTAGGGCAGCGGAACGTAGCCCGGGGCGGGCGGCGCGGCGGTGCCGGCGGGCCCGTGGGCGTGCAGCACGGCGACGCCGGCGTCCAGGAGCCCGGGCAGCGCCGCGGCGACGGCGGAGTTCAGCGTCCGGGCGCCCTGCGAGCCACCGAAGACGAGCAGGACCGGCCCGTCCGCGGGCAGGCCGAACCGCGCCCGCGAGTCGGCCCGCAGCCCCGTGCGGTCCAGGGCGGTGACGGCGCGGCGCAGCGGGATGCCGAGGACCTCGGCGTTCGGCAGGCCGCTGCCCGGTACGGCGGCGACGACGCGCCGCGCGAACCGGGCGCCCACCTTGTTCGCCAGGCCCGCGCGCGCGTTCGCCTCGTGCACGACGATCGGCACCCGTCCGCGCGCACCCAGGTAGGCGGGCAGCGCCACGTACCCGCCGAACCCGACGACGACGTCCGCGCCGGTGTCGTCGAGCACCTGCCGGACCCGGCCGACGGCGGCGCGGACCTTCCCGGGCAGCCGCAGCAGCTCGGTGGAGGGCTTGCGCGGCAGCGGGACGGGCGGGATCAGCTCCAGCGGGTAGCCGCGGGCCGGGACGAGCGTGGTGTCCAGGCCGCGCTCGGTGCCGAGCGCGGTGACGCGGGCGTCCGGCACCAGCCGGCGGACGGCGTCGGCGAGCGCGAGCGCCGGCTCGATGTGCCCCGCGCTGCCCCCGCCCGCCACGACGACCGAGAGCGTCACCGCCGCACCCCCCGGCCCTTCGCCGGCACCCGGTACGGCCGGGGCGGGCGGATGCCGAGGCGGCGCCAGATCCGCTGCTCGCCCGCCTTGTCCGAGCGGCGCAGCACCGCGACGGCCTCGGGCTCGTGGCGTGCGGCGTTGGCGAGCAGCCCGAACACGAACATGGTGACCACCAGCGAAGTGCCTCCGGAGGAGATCAGGGGCAGCTGCAGGCCCGTGACCGGCAGCAACCCCACGACGTAGCCGATGTTGATCCCCGCCTGGACGACCAGCCACGTGGTGGACGTCGCGACGACGATCTTGAGCCAGGGGTCGGCGGAGCGAGCGGCGATCCGGTAGCCCGTGTAGGCCAGCGTGGCGAACAGGCCGAGGACCGCCAGAGCCCCGACGAAACCCAGCTCCTCACCGATGATGGCGAAGATGAAGTCGTTGTGCGCGTTGGGCAGGTAGCTCCACTTGGCGCGACCCTGGCCGAGGCCGACGCCGAACAGGCCCCCGTCGGCGAGCGAGTACAGGGCCTGGCGGGCCTGGAAGCCCGCGGCCAGCGGGTCCGCGGAGTCCGGGTCGAGGAACGCGGCGATGCGGCTGGCCCGGTAGCCGGCCGTGAGCCCCAGCACGATCGCACCCGCCATGCCGCCGACGGTGATCGCGGCGATGAGCCGCATGGGGGCGCCGCCGAAGTACAGCAGCGCGACGAGCACGACCCCCACGGAGATCGTCATGCCGAGGTCGGGCTGCAGCACGAGCAGCGTGAAGATCAGGACCGTGACGGGCACGACCGGGCTGAGGGCGTAGCGCCAGTTGTGGATCACCGCCTGGCGCGACGCGAGGACGTGGGCGCCCCACAGCGTGAGCGCCACCTTCACCGCCTCGGAGGGCTGCACCGAGAACGCGCCGAGCGCGAACCACGCCTTGGAGCCGTTGCGCTCGACACCGACGACCAGCACCGCGATCAGCGCGACGATGCCGCCGACCATGAGTGCGGGCGCCGCCGTGCGCAGCGTCTTCGGGCTGATCCGCAGGCCCAGCCAGAACATCGCGAGCCCCGGCACGCAGAACATCAGCTGGCGCGCGAACACCGAGTAGGACGAGCCGTCCGAGGTGTAGGAGGTGACCGACGACGCGGACAGCACCATCACCAGGCCGAACAGCGTGAGCAGCCCGAACACCCCGAGGACGAGGTGCAGCGAGGTGAGCGGGCGGCTCAGGTACTGCTGAAGGCCCACGACGGCGCGGCCGACGGCCATGCGCAGGCCCCCGGGCGGCGGGGGCTTCACGGGCCTCACCGTGCGGCCTCCTGCGCCGCCCCGGGGAGCCGCCGCACCGCGGCGGCGAACGCCCGGCCGCGCTCTGCGTAGTCGGCGAACTGGTCCATCGACGCGGCGGCGGGCGCGAGGAGCACGACGTCACCGGGCCGCGCGAACGCCGCCGCCCGGCGCACCGCCTGCTCCATCACGCCCACCCCGGATCCGTCCGCCGTGCCCTCCGCCGTGCCGTCCACGGGGGCATCCTCGCCCGCGACGACCTCCGCCACGGGGACGTCGGGCGCGTGTCGCGCGAGTGCGGCGACGATCTCCCGGCGCTCCGTACCGATCACGACTGCGGCCCGCAGACGTCCCGCATGGCGGGCGACGAGCCCGTCCACGTCCGCCCCCTTGAGCAGCCCGCCCGCGATCCACACGATCCGCCCCGGGGGCTGGGCGGCAAGGGACGCGTCGGCGGCGTGCGGGTTCGTGGCCTTCGAGTCGTCGACGAAACGCACGCCCGCGACGGTGCCCGCGTCCGCAGAGCGGTGGGCGCCCGGGCGGAAGCCCGCGAGACCCGCCGCGACCGCGGCGGGCGCCACCCCGTGCGCGCGGGCGAGCGCCGCGGCCGCGAGCGCGTCGGTGAGGCCGGGCGGGCCCGCGGGGTGGACGTCGTCGGCCGGGCAGAGCGCGACGTCCCCGGCCCCGAAGGCCGCGTCCACGAGCACGCCGTCGACGATCCCGAGCTGCCCGGCCCGGGGCGGGGCCAGCGTGATCCCGACCTTGCGGTGCGCCGGTGCGGCGGCCAGCAGCGCGGCCGCGGCCGGATCGTCGATCCCTGCGACGGCGACGGGCGCGTCCAGCGCCCGTGCCTTGGCTGCGGCGTACGCGGCCATCGAGCCGTGCCAGTCCAGGTGGTCCTCGGCGACGTTGAGCACGCAGCCCGCGGCCGGCCGCAGTGAAGGCGACCAGTGCAGCTGGAAGCTCGAGAGCTCCACCGCGAGCACGCCGTGCCCGGCCCGCACGGCGTCTACCAGCGGATACCCGATGTTCCCGCAGGCCAGAGCGTCGTGGCCGGCCGCGCGCAGGATCGCCGCGAGCATCCCGACGGTGGTGGTCTTGCCGTTGGTGCCCGTGACGGCGAGCCAGACGGGCGGGCGGGGGTGGGCGGCGCCGATCCACCACGCGAGCTCCGGCTCGCCCACCATCGGCACCCCCGCGGCGGCCGTCGCGGCCACCAGCGGGTGGTTCGGGCGGCGCCCGGGACCCGTGACGACCAGGGCGGTGCCGGCCGGCAGCACGCCGTCCTCGCCCGCCTCGACGCCCGGCGGGAGGTCGGCCAGCCGTGCCGGGACGGCGTCGGACACGGTGACCCGCGCGCCGAGTTCGACGAGCGCGGACGCCGCGGCGAGTCCGGACACCCCGGCACCCGCGACGAGGACCCGCCGCCCGCCGATGCGGCCGAGGTCCAGCGCGGGGCGCGGCCCCTGCGGGGCGGCCGGGATCGGGTTCGCGTGCATCGCCGGAATCCTCGCAGGACCCGCGTGCGGGCGGCCGTGCGGACCGCTCCCGCCGCTACCGGCGGACCGCTCCCGCCGCTACCGGCGGATCGCGACCCGGCTGTCCGGCCGCCGCCTCACGCGCCGTGCACACCACCACGTCGCCGTGCACCCGACCCACCACGTGCACGGGAACGCGCCCCTGTGCACCGCGCCGCCCCGTGTGCACCGCGCCAGCCCGTCCGCACCCCGCCAGCCCGTCCGCACCCCGCCGGCCCACGTGCACCGCGCCGCCCCGTCCGCACGGCCGCCGCTGCACCCGGCCCACCGGGCACACCTCGACGCGCCGTGCACACCACCACGTCACCGTGCACACGACCCACCACGTGCACGGGAACGCGACCATGTGCACGGCACCGCCCCATGTGCACCGCGCCGCCCCGTGTGCACCGCGCCAGCCCGTCCGCACCGCGCCAGCCCACGTGCACCGCGCCGCCCCGTCCGCACGGCCGCCGCTGCACCCGGCCCACCGGGCACACCTCGACGCGCCGTGCACACCACCACGTCACCGTGCACACGACCCACCACGTGCACGGGAACGCG
>JBFWRR010000025.1:0-65470 GCA_050248815.1 Pseudonocardia sp.
GCCAGGCGTCCTCCCGCGACGAGGGCGAGCAGCCCCGCCGCCAGTGCCGTGACACCGACCGCGAGGAGCGCGGAGCAGACCCGCTGCGCCGCCGATGCCCGGCCACCGAAGCGCACGCAGGACCGTCCCACCAGCACCCCGGCCAGGACCGGGAGCACCAGCACGAGCAGGGCCCACGCCGGTGCGTGCACCGGGATCACCGCCAGCAACGGGAAGCTCGACACCTCCGCCCCCGCCACGCTCGTGAACGGGGAGGCCCAGGCGAGTCCCACGCCGGCCCCCGCGCCGACGCCCCAGCTCGCCGCAGCGATGACGGCGTTGGGCAGGTACAGGAACGCGAGCATCGTCACGCCCACACCGGCCCAGGCCGTCGGAGCGAGGTGCTCGTAGGCGGCATGCACGTTCCCCGCGGCCGCGACGAGCCCCACCGTGAGAACGGCCGCGCCGAGCACGGCGAGCGTCGCGACCCCGACGACCGCACCGCGCAACCCCGGCAGCACCGCGGGCGGCAGGTGTCGCCATCGCGCGTCGATCTCGCGCATCCCGCAGGCACGCAGCACCCCCATCCCGGCGGCGGGCACCGCGACCAGCGCCGCCGCCGGCATCGCCGTCCACGGTCCGGCCGACACCTCTGCCGGCAGGAGCCCCGTGGCCAGCACCGCGACCGCGGTGTGCGCCCCGCCGATCGTGGCGAGCACCGCGCCGCCGTCGTGGGCGGCCCGACCGCCGAGCCGTCGCACCGCCCATGACGAGCCCAGTGCGACGACGGCGATCACGGCGGCCGTCGGCAACAAGGGCAGTACCGACAGCTGCTGGCCCTGGACGGCCAGCGGCACCTGGTGCGCGGCCAGCCAGAAGGGGACGGCGGCGGCGAAGGCGGTGTCCAGGGAGGAACCGCGACCGCCCGTGTAGATCAGGGCTGCAGCCGTCGGCACGAGGATCGCGTAGCTGATCAGGATCGTGCCCATCGCCGCGGAGGCGAGCACGCGCACCCGGTCCAGCCCGGCGGGCGGCTCCACCTCCGGGTCGGTGCGGGCGGTCGCTCGGGTCACCGGCCCAGCCTCGCAGCGCCGGGACGGCGAGCCGGGCAGAAACGCCGAGCGGGCCGCGGTCAGGGGTGCTGCGGGGGTTGCCGCTCTTCGTCCGCGCCCTCCACGGACAGCGGCGAGACGACCGTCGGCTCCGAACGCGGGATCGGCGCGCCGCGCTCCGCCGGAGTGTCGACGGTCGTTCCGGGCGCGCCGTGCTGGTCCGGTGCGGCGTGACGGCCGCCGGGATCGGTGACCTCGGCGGGCGCCGGGCCGGTCGGCGCACCACCCGTCGGCACACCACCCGTCGGCACACCACCCGTCGGAGCCCGCTCACCGGCAGCCGGCCCACCCTCCGGCCTGCCACCTGCAGGCATGCCCGACGCGGACGCCCCGGGGCGGGTGGGCGGTGCCCACTCGCTGCGCTGTGGACGCTCCTCCGGCTCACCGCCTGCGGCCGGCGGCGCCTCCGGGCGCGCGACGACCGTCTGATCGGGCGGTGCCGCCGAGGTGTATCCGGCCACCGGTTGCTCGGCACGGCCCGCCACCACGGTCGGGTCCGACGACGCCGCACCGGGCGGCGGGGCGAACCACTCCGCGCGGGCGGGCTCCGCCCGCGGCGCGCTCGTGGCCTGGGGGGCGGGCACGTAGGCGGTGGGCTGCTCCCCCCACGACGGACGGTGGGGCTGCGCATATCCCGCGGGCCCCGGGCGTTCCGGCGGGCCCGCCTGCGCCGGACGGGCCCGCTGCACGGACGGCGCGAGGACCCCGGTGTCGAGGAGCGTCGCCGTCACGGCCGCGGCCGCGGCGAGGAGCGCGAGCACCAGGGCCGCGACCACGACGAGCGAGACCACCGGCGACACGACGACGGCCTGCGCGAGCACGAGCGCCGCGACGACCACCAGGACGCTCCCGGGCACGAGCAGGCGACCGCGGCGGGGCAGCGCCGCGGCCGCGGTGAGCAGGCCACCGCCCGCGACCAGGGCGGGGACGAGGGCACCGAGGTCGCCGACGAAGCCCATCAGGTAGACCACCGCGGACAGGCCTGCGACGGCGTAGACGAGCGGGCGTACCGGCCCGGGTCCGAGGTCGGCGTCCGCGGACGCGGCCGGAGCTCCCGGCCCCGGCGGCGCCGCCGCGGGCTCCGGTGCTGCGGGGGACCCGGGTCGGCCCCCGGCCCCTGGTGCACCGGGCCGGCCGGGCGTGCCCGGCGCGCCGGCGGCGGGCCATGCGGGCGCTCCGCCCCCGGGCGGCCCCGGCCACGACGGGCCCGCGGCCCCGGCCTGCGGCCCCGGCCAGGGCGCCGACGGTCCCGGCGCGCCGCTCCCGGGGGTCCCGGACGGTGTCCCCGCTGGCTGCGTCATGACGATCGCCTCCTCGCTGGCCGGCCCGGCCTGCACGCTAGACCATTCCCGGCGCGCGGACGTCCTCCGCAGCACGACCGGCCTACAGTGACCCGACGATCTCCTTCATCAGCGCGGCGGTCTCCGACGGCGTCTTGCCGACCTTGACCCCGGCGGCCTCGAGGGCCTCCTTCTTCGCCTGCGCGGTGCCCGCCGAGCCGGACACGATGGCGCCCGCGTGCCCCATCGTCTTCCCCTCGGGGGCGGTGAACCCGGCGACGTAGCCCACGACCGGCTTGGTGACGTTAGCCTTGACGAACTCCGCCGCGCGCTCCTCGGCGTCCCCGCCGATCTCGCCGATCATGACGATGGCCGCGGTCTCCGGGTCCGCCTCGAACGCCTCGAGGGCGTCGATGTGGGTGGTGCCGATGACCGGGTCGCCGCCGATGCCGATGGCGGTGGAGAAGCCGATGTCGCGCAGCTCGAACATCATCTGGTAGGTCAACGTGCCCGACTTGGACACCAGGCCGATCTTGCCGGGACCGGTGATGTCGGCCGGGATGATGCCCGCGTTGGACTGGCCGGGCGAGATGATGCCGGGGCAGTTCGGGCCGATGATGCGCGTGCGGTTGCCCTTGGCGCAGGCGTGCGCCCAGAAGTAGGCGGAATCGTGCACCGGGATGCCCTCGGTGATGACGACGGCCAGGCCGATGCCCGCGTCGATCGCCTCGATCGCGGCGTCCTTGGCGAAGCGCGGCGGGACGAACAGGACGCTGACGTCCGCGCCCGTCTCCTTCATCGCCTCCTCGACGGTGCCGAACACCGAGAGCTGCCTGCCGCCGATCTCGACGGTGGTGCCCGCCTTGCGGGCGTTCACGCCGCCGACGACGTTCGTGCCGGACGCGAGCATCTTGGTGGTGTGTTTGGTGCCCTCGGCACCGGTCATGCCCTGGACGATGACCTTGCTGTGCTCGTTGAGGAAGATCGACATCTCAGGCTCCTGCGGCTGTGTCGTGGCTCCCGGCGCCGGCCGAGGCAAGCTCGGCGGCCTTGTCGGCCGCGTCGTCCATCGTCGCCACCTGCGTCACGAGCGGGTGGTTCGCCTCGTCGAGGATCCGGCGGCCCTCGACCACGTTGTTGCCGTCCAGGCGGACGACCAGGGGCTTGGTGGCGCTGGCCCCGAGGATCTTCAGCGCCTCGACGATGCCGGTCGCGACGGCGTCGCACGCGGTGATCCCGCCGAAGACGTTGACGAACACGCTCTTGACGTCCGGGTCGCCGAGGATGACGTCCAGCCCGTCCGCCATGACCTGGGCGGATGCGCCACCGCCGATGTCGAGGAAGTTGGCGGGCTTGACCCCGCCGTGCGCCTCGCCCGCGTACGCGACGACGTCGAGGGTGGACATGACCAGGCCCGCGCCGTTGCCGATGATGCCGACGGCGCCGTCCTCGAGCTTGACGTAGTTGAGGCCCTTGGCCTTCGCCTTGGCCTCGAGCGCGTTCTCGGTGCGCTCGTCCACGAGCGCCGCGTGGTCCGGGTGGCGGAAGTCCGCGTTGCCGTCGAGAGTGACCTTGCCGTCGAGGGCGATCACCTGGTCGTCCGGCGTCCGGACCAGCGGGTTCACCTCGACGAGCGTGGCGTCCTCGCCGACGAAGGTGTCCCACAGCGTGACGATGACGTCCGCGGCCTGGTCGGCGACCGCTGCCGGGATCTTCGCGGCGGTGACGATCTCGGTGGCCTTCGCCCGGTCCACGCCCGCGATCGCGTCCACGGGGATGCGGGCCAGAGCGTCGGGACGCTCGACGGCGAGCTGCTCGATCTCCATGCCGCCCTCGGCCGAGCACATGGCCAGGAAGCTGCGGTTGGCGCGGTCCAGCAGGAAGGAGAAGTAGTACTCCTCGGCGATGTCGCTGGCCTGCGCGACGAGCACCCGATACACCGTGTGGCCCTTGATGTCCATCCCGAGGATCGCGCCGGCCTTCTCGGCGGCCTCCTCGGGGGTCTTCGCGAGCTTCACCCCGCCGGCCTTGCCGCGCCCGCCGGTCTTCACCTGCGCCTTGACGACGACGGCCGTGCCGATCTCGCGCGCCACGTCGGCGGCGTCCTCGGCCCTCTCCACCGTCCTGCCCGGCAGGACCGGGACTCCGTGCGCGGCGAAGAGGTCCTTCGCCTGGTACTCGTAGAGGTCCACCCGGGTTCTCCCTCGCCCACTCTGCCGATGGTCTGGCCGCGACTTCCTCGACGCGGCGCACCCGGAGTCCGGCCTGCGCCGCTTGCTGGAACGGACCCTAGCGACGCCGACCGCACCGGCTCTGACCTGGGCGGGTGACTCCGCTCACGCAGCGTGCCCGCGGGCCGTCGTGGCCGCAGGGAACGCCGCGCTCCATCCTCGACGCCCCGCCCGTCCGGCCGTCGGGGCGCCCGGGGTGGGCCCCGCGGAGTTTCACCTGGCTGCAGTAGCGACGGGCCGGATCCCCGCAGGGTCCGCAGGGCGCGGCCGGGCGGCGTCGCAGCCGCACCGCCCACTCCTCCAGCGGCCCCGCCCACCGGCCCGCGGGCGCACGGGAGATTCGTCACTCCGGCCGGTTCCGGAGCCCGTCAGGGCGTGCGGAGCCGCTCGACGAGGTCGTTGACGAGCCCGCGCCACCGCTGCGCCTCCGCGTCGAACGGCGGGCTCGGCGCGAGCCGGGTCGGATCGGGGCGCACGACGTAGGAGACGAGCCAGCCCAGCGGCTGGTTGTCGGCGAGGGCGTCGCGCGCGGCGGATTCGCCCACCCAGTCCCCGACGTCGAGGAGCAGCTCGGCGGCGAGCTCCAGCTGACCGGGGTCGACGACGGTGGGGCCCTCGGCGAGGTCGGCGTCGAGCTCGGTGAGGTCGTAGACGTTCGCGTCGGCGACATGCACGTCCAGGTCGCCGGAGGTCGCCTTCTCGACGACCATCGGCCAGGTGGAGACGGCGGCGAGATCGTGGTCGTCGGCGCCCTCCCCGGCCAGGTGGCGTACGAGGGAGCGGGCGTTCGGGAAGACGTCGATGCGTCCGTCCGTGCCGAGGAACAGCGGCGCGTCGTCGAGGAAGCAGCGCAGCGTCAGGTGGTCCGCACCCGCGACGACGATCCGGATCGGGTCGATGCCGACGTCCTCCCAGAACCCGGCGGGCCCGGTCGGCTCCGCCCCTGCGGGCTCCGCCTCGCTCTGCTCCGCCTCGCTCTGCTCCGCCTCGGCCTGCGCCTCGGCGGCGGCGAGCGCGTCCGCGTCGACGTCCGGGACGGTGACCAGCGCATCCAGCGCGTCCACGACGTCGTCCCACCGCTGCGCGACGGTGTCCACCAGCTCGTTCCACAGCCGCGTGCCCTCGCGGCCGGTGAACGGCAGCGTGCCCTGGTCCAGCATCGAGAACGCGGGCGCGGAGTCCAGGACCTCGTGGACCTTCTCCAGGTCGCAGACGTCCGCGATCGAGCGGATCATCGTCACGATCTGGGCGAGGTCCGCGATCGTCCAGGTGTCGACGTCCTGGGCCACCAGCTCGGGGACCCCCACGATGTCGTAGCGCTGGGTGTCCTCGGGTGTCAGCTCGGCGACCGTGAGGTCGGGGACGACCGACCAGGCCGGGTGGTCGATCAGGTCGTGGGACTTCGCGGTGCGGACGAACGCCGCGAGCCGGGTCGGCTCGGGGAAGGCGAAGAGGGCGTCGTCGTCGCCGAGGAAGGCCTCCCACTCCTCGCCGTCCTCCCGCCAGACCGGGGCCCACAGCGTGACGAGGTCGCCCTCGGTGAGCGAGAGCTGGATCGGGACGATGTCGCTGGCCACGGCTCTGCACCCTAGGGCGTGCCCCGGGTCGGCGGTCGCCCCGGGCCGCATGATCGGACGCGCCGGTGGAGATCGTGACCCCGCGAGGCCGTCGTCCTCGACACCGCGGCCGTCCGCGGCGGCCAGTGGTACCCGGACCACGCGGTCGCCTCGCCCCGCCACCGCCCGGGCTGCGGCATCAGCCCAGGATCTCGACGTACCCCTCGGTCCCGTGCACACGGATGCGCTGCCCGTCCCGGATCAGCCGGGTGGCGTTCTCCACGCCCACGACGGCGGGCAGGCCGTACTCCCGCGCGATCACCGCGCCGTGGGTCATCAGGCCGCCCACCTCCGTCACGAGCCCCGCGATCCCGACGAACAGGGGCGTCCAGCTGGGGTCGGTGTACGCCGTGACGAGGATGTCGCCCGCGTCGAGATCGGCCCGCGCCATGTCCACGACGACACGGGCCCGCCCGGCCACGCAGCCCGCGGAGACCGGCAGCCCGGCCAGCGCCCCGGACGGGAGATCGTCGCGTCGGTAGACGCCCGTGACGACCTCGCCGTCCGAGGTGAACACGCGGGGCGGCGTGAGCCCCTGGTAGGACCGGAACGCCTCCTTCCGCTCGCGGACGAGCCGGTCGTCCACGCGGTGGGTGCGCACGGCCTCGTGGAACTCCTCGAACCGGAGGTAGAAGACGTCCTCGGCCTCCGCCACGACACCGGCCCGCACGAGGCGCTCGGCTTCCCGGAGCAGGGCTTGCTTGTAGACGAGGTAGCGGCTGACCATGCCGTACTTGGGATACTCGCGGTACCCGGCGAAGGTGCGGACGCGGTCGATCATCGCCGTGGTCTCCTCGGCCTTGCGCTGCCCGTCCGGCAGATCCCGCAGGCGGCACAGCAGCTCCTGCTCCTTCTCCCGCGCCTGCTCACGCCCCTGCTCGAAGCGCCGCGGGCCGGCACCCGGCTCCTGGTTGCGGATGTTGCCGAGGATCGTCGGCACGAGGGTGGCCGGTCGCTCGCTCCAGCGCGGCCTGGTGATGTCGATCTCGCCGGCGCAGCGCATGCCGTAGGTGTCGAGGAACGCCTGGAGCGCATCGCGCGCCTCCGGTCCGCCCGCCACCGTCGCGAGCTCGTCGAGGAGCCCGTCGTCGCGTCCGGTGCGCTCGACGTGCTCGAGGAAGGCCACCACCTCCGGGTACGGGCGCATCCGGTCCGCGACGTCGAGCAGCGCGAGCCCCATCTCCGAGGTGACGTTGTGCGGAACGGACTGCGTGAGCGTGTCGGCCGCGTTCTTCTCGCCCAGCCACGCGTGCAGGTGGTCGTTGAGCCACCAGGACGCCTCCATCCCCGCCATGATCGCCTGAAGGCTCCGCGGGTGGAACAGCGTCCGGCGCAGCTCTTCGAGGTCCGCCCGGACGAAATCGAACAGGGCGGGCCCGGACCGGGTCCGGATGTCGCGCCGCAGGGCGGTTATCGAGACCCGGCTCTGCTCCACGAGCTCGGTGACCAGGGCCGGATCGGCCTCGATCGGCGCGGTTGTGCCGCCCGGCTGCGCAGCACCGGGTGCCTCGTCCGGGAGCGGGCGCACCAGGTCGGCGCGTTCGACGACGGTCCGCAGCGCGTCCCCGGTCAGCGGATCGGCCCTACCGAAGCCGTCCAGGAGGCCTGCCCGGGTCGTCGGCGCGCCCAGGGCGCGGGTGACGTCGACGAACAGCCGCCCGCCCGCCTCGGCCATCGGCCGCGGGGTCGTCATCTGCCAGAAGGACAGGCCGAGGGGCTTCATCGGGTCGGTCATCATCTGCTGGTGGCCGACGGAGACGTAGATGTGGTCCTCCTCGTCGTCGACCGGCGGTAGGGGGAACAGCGTGGTGATCGGCCGGCTCTGGACGATGTGGAAGTCCTCGCCCGCCAGGCACCATTCGACGTCCTGCGGGCGGCCGAGATGCGCCTCGATCCGCCTGCCGAGCCGCACCAGGCGCACCGTC
The DNA here is from genome assembly GCA_050248815.1 of Pseudonocardia sp. Classification (GTDB taxonomy): domain Bacteria; phylum Actinomycetota; class Actinomycetes; order Mycobacteriales; family Pseudonocardiaceae; genus Pseudonocardia. The sequence continues at coordinate 8,144 of JBFWRR010000025.1, forward strand.
TGCGCATCGGTGAGCACCGGGGTGGCGGCCGCGAGCGTCCGCGCGAGGACCTCGTCGTCGCGCACGGCGTAGGTGTCCCCGCTCACCGAGCCGGAGACCAGGGCCTCGCCGAGGCCCAGGACGGCCTCCACGGTGGCGATCGTGCGGTTCGACGTCACGGGGTCCGCGGTGAACAGGACCCCGGCCGCCCGCGGGGCCACCATCGCCTGCACGACGACGGCCATGTGGACCCGCCGGTGGTCGAAGCCGTTGCGCAGGCGGTAGACCACCGCCCGCTCGGCGTAGAGCGAGGCCCAGCACCGTCTGACGTGCGTGAGGATCGCCGTCAGGCCCACGACGTTCAGGAAGGAGTCCTGCTGGCCCGCGAAGGACGCGGTCGGCAGGTCCTCCGCGGTGGCGCTCGACCGGACCGCGTACGCGCCGTGCTCGCCGAGCCGGGCGAGCGACGTCCCGATCGCGGTGACGAGCTCCTCGGGCAGGGGGATCGCCTCGATCGCCCGGCGGATCCGCGCGCTCACCGAACCGATCGCCTCGCGGTCGTCGAGCCTCAGGTCCACGAGGCCGTCGAGCAGGACGTCGATCGCCGGAACCACGATCCGCCGGAACGCGTGCACGGTCACGCAGAACCCGTCCGGCACCCGGACGTCGTCCATCCGCGAGAGCTCCCCCAGATTCGCCCCCTTGCCCCCGACCTCGTTGACCTGGGTCCGGTCGATCTCGTCGAGACGCAGCACGTCCACTTCCGCAGCTCCGTTCCGCTCGGTTCCGGCTCGCGGCGGCCGAGTATGGATCAGGAATCGACGCCTCATGAGGGCCGTGGATCGCGGATAAGCTGAAGGTGGGGACAGGGGCCCCGCTGCTAGCGGCCCACGGGATGCCACACCGTGCGGATCTCGCTCCATGCCCGCAGCCGCGCGATGCCGGGGTGGTCGCCCGGTGGGAGCACCCGGGTCACGGTCTCGGCGGCCGCCCGCTCCAGCTCGACGGCCAGCTCCGCCGGGGCACCGGCGAGGTCCAGCCCCGCGACCTCGGCGTGGGAGGCGAGCCAAGGCGCCAGCTCCGCCGTCCGGCCCGTGAGCAGGTTCGCCACCCCGGCCGGGACGTCCGACGTCGCGAGGACCTCGCCCAGCTCGACGGCCGGTAGCGGGCGCTCCTGCGCCGCGAGCACGACGGCCGTGCAGCCGGTGGCGAGCACCGGGGCGAGGACGTCCACCAGCCCGAGCAGCGCCGATCCCTGCGGTGCGACCGCCCCGACCACGCCCGTCGGCACCGGGGTGGAGAAGTTGACGTACGGCCCGGCGACCGGGTTCACCGACCCCAGCACGGTCGCGATCTTGTCGGTCCAGCCCGCGTACCAGACCCAGCGGTCGATCGCGGCGCCCACGACGGCCTCGGCGTCGGGCTCCACCGCACCCACCCGGGCGACGAACTGCGCGCGCCGGCCCTCCATGACCTCCGCGACCCGGTACAGCACCTGCCCCCGGTTGTACGCCGTGGCCCCGGACCAGCCCGGCAGCGCCGTCCGCGCCGCCGTGACCGCATCCCGGAGGTCCTTGCGCGAGGCCAGCGCGGCGTGCGCGAGCAGCGTGCCGTCCGCGGAGCGCGCGGGATAGGTCCGACCCGACTCCGACCGCGGGAACGCGCCGCCGACGTAGAGCTTGTAGGTCTTGGCCACCTCGAGCCGGTCCACGGGGCGCGACGCTACGCGTTGTCCACGTGTGCCGTGTCCGTGCGGGGCAATCTCGTCATCGGGTGGCCCACCGGTCCGGCCGGCGGCACGCTGGAGCCATGACGTCACCGCGCCTGCCGCGGCGGGCGGTGCTCGCCGGGCTCGTGGTGCTCGGCCTCGGTGGCTGCGCAGTCGGGTCCCCCGAGCCGCTCGCGCAGGCGCGGGTGGCGTGGCGGTTCCAGGCCGTCGGGGACGTGCTCGGGCTCGCCACGGCCGAGGGGCTCGTCCTCGCCGGGACGGCGCGCGGGGCCGTGCACGCCGTCGACGTGGCGACCGGCTCGCACGTGTGGGCGGAGTCGCTGCTCCTGCGCGCCGCCCGACCCACCGTCATCGGCGCGCTGCTCGCGGCGTCCGACACCACGGACACCCACGGCCTGCAGGTCACCACGGGACGACGGGTATGGCAGGTGCCCGGCACTCTCGTCGCGGCGGGCGAGGCCGCGGTCGTCGTCCGGTCGCGGTGGTCGGAGTCGCCCGCCGCGGGAATGCTCACTGCGCACGATCCGGCAACCGGCGAGGCGCGGTGGACGCTGCCGTGGACCGGCCCGCCGCCCACGGCGTCGCTGTCCGGCGACGCCGTCCACCTGGGGGGTGCGGACCGCATCGTCACAGTCGCGGCCGGCACCGGCGCGCCGCTCTGGCAGCGGCCGACGACCGCGGGGCCGCCGCCGGTCGCGGGCCGGGAATCGGTGTTCCTCGTCGACGGCGGGGCGCTGACCTGCCTCGACGCCCGTACCGGGGTCGTCTCCTGGCAGGCCGCGGGGGCCGTGTCGGGCCTGCTCTCCGTGGTGGGGACGCTCGTCTGTGCGGCCGGGGGCGACCGGATCGCCGCGTGGGACGCGGCCGGCGGCGAGGCGGTGTGGACGTGGTCGGGCGACGGAGACCCCCGCGACCTCGGGCCCGCCGTCCCGGTGGACGGGCCCGTCGTCCTGACCTCGGGAGTCACCGTCCCCGCGGCCGCGGACGGGCGCCGCGTCGTCGTCCTCGCCCTCGACGCCCGCTCCGGCGACCTGCGCTGGCGCGCCGACCTGCCCGATCCCGCCCCCTCGGGCGCCCGGGCCGCCCCGGTGGCGACCGCGACGGGCCTCGTCGTCGCGGCCGCGGGCTCGTGGATCTGCGCCGTCACCACGGCCCCCGGACCCTGAGGCCGGCGAAAGCCGCAACTCGGCGCGGCGAGATGCGCAACTCGCGGGAGCGGGGACCGCGACTCGGCGCCGCGAGATCCGCAAGTCTCGCCGGCGAGATGCGCAACTCGCGGGAGGATCGGGGCGTGCGCGTACGCATCCACGGCCACCACCTGCCCGGCGCCACGTGCGGCGCGTACCACGGCGTCCAGGTCGGGCTGCAGTGGCACAGGGAGGTCGTCGAGCTGCATCCCGCCGATGTCGAGGCCGTCACCTGGGAGTTCGACGCCGACGTCCAGGTCCGGCCGGACGGCACCCCGGTGTGCGCCGCGGTCCGGCCGCCGCGGATCACGTGGTCGGCCGGCTGACCGTCGACCCTTCAGCCCTTCAGCTCCGCTACGATCGGCGCCCAGAACCCGTCCGGCAGCGGATAGGGCGCGTAGGGCGCGATCCGGGTGCAGAGCCCGCCGAACCGGGCCCGCAGCGCCCCCGCCACGGCGTCGGGCGCCGCGACGACGGCGAACGCGTCCAGTACCTCGTCGGAGATCAGCGTCCCCATCTCGCGCCACCGGCCGCGCCGGGACAGGGCGTGCAGCTCGTCGCCGAGCGCCGCCCAGCCGTGCAGCTCCAGAACGCGACGGTAGGCCGGGGTCGAGCCGTAGAACGCGATCCGCTCCCGGACGGCCGCGTCCGCCGCGGTGATCGCCGCCGGATCCGGCCCCGTGACGACGAACGGCATCCCGCTGATCTCGAACCCGTGCAGCGATCCGCCGCGGGCCGAGGCGAGCTGCGGCAGCGTCACCTCACGCAGGTAGCGCCGGGTGGTGAAGCCGTGCACGAACAACCCGTCCGCGACATCGCCCGCCACGGCCGTCATCCGCGGGCCGACACCCGCGAGCAGGATCGGCGGGTTGCCGTGCGGGTTCGGGCCGGGATCGAACATCGGCGTCATGACGGTGTGGCGGTAGTGCTCGCCGCGGAAGCGCAGGCGCTCCCCCGTGGCCCACGACGCCCAGATCGCGCGCACGGCCAGCAGGAACTCGCGCATCCGCTCGGCGGGTGCGCTCCACGGCATCGAGTAGCGGCCGACGACGTGCGTGCGGATCTGCGAGCCCACCCCGAGGACGAACCGGCCGCGGCTGTAGCGCTGCAGGTCGTCGGCCAGCACCGCGAGCGACATCGGGTTGCGTGCGAACGCCAGCGCGACCGCCGTGCCGAGCTGCACGCGCGACGTCCGGGCGGCGGCGACGGCGAGCCCCGGGAAGGGGTCGTGGCGGGTCTCGCCGGCCCACACGCCGTCGTAACCGTCCCGCTCGGCGCGCTCGGCGGCCGCCCACTGCTCCTCACCGAACAGCTCGTCGAGCATGAGGTCGACCTTCATCGGCTCCCCTTCTGTGTCAGGGTGACGCTATGCCGATGCTCGACCTGGGAGACGTCCACATCCACCACGAGGAGCAGGGGGACGGCTTTCCCGTGCTGCTCATCGCGCCGGGTGGGCTGCGCTCGGCGATCCCGGTGTGGAAGAACGCGCCGTGGCACCCGGTGGAGCAGCTCGCGCCCTCGTACCGGGTGATCACGATGGACCAGCGCAACGCCGGCTCGTCCACGGCACCGATCACCGGCGACGACACCTGGGCCACCTACACCGGCGACCAGCTCGCCCTGCTCGACCACCTGGGCGTCGAGCGGTGCCACGTCCTGGGCATGTGCATCGGCGGCGCGTACATGCTGTCGCTGCTGAAGGCCGCGCCGCAGCGCTTCGCCTCGGCGGTGTTCCTTCAGCCCATCGGGCTGGACGGCAACCGCGAGGCCTTCCTCGAGATGTTCGACGGCTGGCGGGCCGAGCAGGCGCCGCTGCACCCCGGGACGTCGGATGCGGACTGGGCCGCGTTCCGGCGCAACCTCTACGGCGGCGACGACGTGCTCTGGAGCGTCCCCACCGACGAGATCGCGGCCATGGCGACGCCGATGCTCGTGCTGATGGGCGACGACCTCTACCACCCCCAGGTCGCGTCCCGCACGCTCGCCGCCACCGCGCCGGATGCGAGGCTCGTCGAGTGCTGGAAGCAGCCGCAGGACCAGCCCGCAGCCCGTGCGGCCGTCGAGGAGTTCCTGGCCGCGCACACCCCGTGACCTGCCACCGTTCGCAACGAGCGGCGCGTTCGTTCAACCTGGTTGGACGAACGCGCCGTTCGTTGCCGGCGCTGCGTGCCGCCGGATCGCGTCGACGGCCTCGGCGACGCGATCCTTGTCCGTGCGGTGGTTGAGGATCGCGATGCGGCCGACGAACCGGCCGTCCACCCGGGTGCTGGACAGGAAGACACGCCGCTCGGCATTGACGCGGTGGAGCAGCTCGGCCGTCGCCGCGTCGTCCCGGCCGTGGAAACCGATGATCGTGAGCTCCGGCGGACCCAGGACGGTGAGCGAGGGCTCGCGGGCGAGCTCGTCGTGGGCCCACGCGGCGAGGTCGAGCTTCTCGTCGAGGGCGGCCCTGAACGCGGCGACGCCGTGCAGGTGCAGCGGCAGCCACAGCCGGATCCCCCGGTACTCCCGGGTGAGCTCGGGGCCGAGATCGGCGAAGTCCGGCAGCGCCTGCCCGGCGAGATCCTGCAGGTAGTGGGCGTCGTCGGCCGCGTGCGAGGCCTGCAACGGGCCGGTGTCGCGCACCAGCAGGCAGCCGGTGCCGAACGGGAGGAAGAACCCCTTGTGCGGGTCGAGGACGAGCGAGTCCGCGTGCTCGATGCCGCGCAGCCGCTCGCGACCGCGGTCGGTGAGCTGGAACGCGGCGCCGTACGCGCCGTCGACGTGCAGCCACAGGTCGTCGCGCCGGCACACCTCGGCGATCGCGGGCAACGGGTCGATCACCCCGAGGTTCGTGGTGCCCGCGGTGGCGACGACGCAGAACGGGACGCGCCCGGCGTCCCGGTCCGTGCGGACCAGCCGGACCAGGTCGTCGACGTCCATGCGGTGGCCGGTGTCGCAGCCGACGACGCGCACGGCCTCGCGGGGGAACCCGGCCAGCCGCGCCGCCTTCGCGACCGACGCGTGGACCTGGTCGGTGACGTAGACGGTGCCGCGGCGGAACTCGTCCGGCACGCGGTCCTCCCGCGCGGCCACCAGGGCCGAGAACGCCGCCAGCGAGCCGCCGGAGGTGAACAGGCCGCCGGCCGTCGCGGGCAGGCCGAACAGGTCCGCGAGCCAGCGCAGGAGGTCCGCCTCCAGCGCGACCAGCCCGGGCGCGGGGGCCGCGAGCCCCGTGTAGCGGTTGAGGACGTCGGCAACGAGCCCGGCCAACCCCGCGCTGACGAGCCCGCTGCCCGGGATGAACGCGAGGTACCCGGGGCTGGACGGGTTCAGGCCCGGCTGCGCGGCGCGGTGGAGCGTGTCGAGGAGTTCCGGCAGCGCGCGGCCGTGCTCGGGCGGCATCCGGCGCAGCGTCGGGTCGGCCAGCACCTCCGCGGTGGCGTCCAGGACGGCGGCGGGCGCCGCGGGCAGGTCGCGCAGGACGCCGGCCAGGTGGTCGACGGTGGTCGCGGCCAGTGCCCGCCACTGCTCGTCGTCGGGTTCGAGAGGTCGGGCCGGGGTCACTGGGGTAACCACGGGGCGCCGCCCTGGCCGGAACCGGTCGGCGCGCCGGCACGCGCACCGGCACGCGCACCGCAGCCCCGCACCGTCAACCGGCGAGGTAGGCCGCGAGGCCCGCGCGCCCACCCTCGCGCCCGAAGCCGGACTCGCCGAACCCGCCGAACGGCGACGCCGGGTCGAACCGGTTGAACGTGTTCGCCCACACCACACCCGCCCGCAGCCTCTGCGCCGTCCACAGCGCCTTCGCCCCCTTCTCCGTCCAGACCCCGGCGGACAGCCCGTACGCGGTGTCGTTCGCCTTGGCCACCGCCTCGTCCGGCGTCCGGAACGTGAGCACCGACAGCACCGGGCCGAAGATCTCCTCGCGGGCCACCCGCATCGTCGGCTCGACGCCGGAGAACACCGTCGGCGGGAAGAACAGGCCGCGCTCCGGCAGCGGGCAGGGGCTCGTCCAGCGCACCGCGCCCTCGGCGTCCCCCGCGGCCGCGAGATCGACGATCCGGTCCAGCTGGGCGCGCGAGTTGATCGCGCCGACGTCGGTGTTCTTGTCCAGCGGATCGCCGACCCGCAAGGTGCGGACGCGGTCGGTCAGCCGCTCGGTGACCTCCTCGACGACCGACTCCTGCACGAGCAGCCGCGAGCCCGCGCAGCACACGTGGCCCTGGTTGAAGAAGATGCCGTCCACGATGCCCTCGACGGCCTGGTCCAGGGCCGCGTCCGCGTAGACGATGTTGGCGGCCTTGCCACCCAGCTCCAGCGTGAGCCGCTTCCCCGTGCCCGCCAGCGAGCGCTGGATCTGCTTGCCCACCTCGGTGGACCCGGTGAACGCCACCTTGTCCACGCGCGCACCCACCACCGCCGCGCCGACGTCGCCCGCCCCGGGCAGCACGTTGAGCACCCCGGGCGGCAGGCCCGCATCGGCGGCGATCTCGGCGAGGACGAGCGCGGTCAATGGCGTGGTCTCGGCCGGCTTGAGCACGATCGTGTTTCCGCACGCGAGCGCGGGGGCGACCTTCCACGCGGCCATGAGCAGCGGGAAGTTCCACGGGATCACCGCGCCGACCACGCCGAGCGGGCGGCTGCCTGCGCCCGAGTACTCCAGCTTGTCCGCCCACCCGGCGTGGTGGAACAGGTGCTGGGAGGCCAGCGGGACGTCGACGTCGCGGGATTCGCGGATCGGCTTTCCGTTGTCGAGGGTCTCCAGGACGGCCAGCTCGCGGGCCCGCTCGGCGACCACCCGCGCGATCCGGAACAGGTACTTCGCGCGCTGCACGCCCGGCATCGGGCCCCAGACCTCGTCGTACGCGCGCCGGGCCGCGGCGACGGCGCGCTCGACATCGGCCGCGTCCGCCGTGCCGACCTCGGCGAGCGCCTCCTCGGTGGCGGGGTTCACCGTCTTCAGCGGCTCCCCGCCGCCGTCGACGAACTCCCCGTCCACGAACGGGCGGTAGCTCGGCCGCAGGTTCGCCGGCGCCGCCGACTCGGGCGCCGGGGCGTAGGTCCACCCGGTCATACCGTGCCTCCGATCCGCACCACGCTCTCGTAGTGGCCGTCGCGCTGGGTGCGGCGCTGGCGCAGCAGGTCACCGAGCAGCGACGACGCCCCGAACCGGAAGAGCTCCGGGGTGAGCCACGCGGGGCCCGCGATCTCGTTCACCGCCACGAGGTGGCGGATCGCGTCCTTCGCCGCGCGGATGCCGCCGGCCGCCTTCACCCCGCGACGCTCGCCGGTGATCCGGTGCCAGTCCCGCACGGCCTGCAGCATCACCTGCACCACCGGCAGCGTCGCCGCCGGGGAGATCTTGCCCGTGGAGGTCTTGATGACGTCCGCGCCCGCGAGCAGCGCGAGCCAGGACGCGCGGCGCACCTCGTCGTATGAGCCGAGCTCGCCGGTCTCCAGGATCACCTTGAGGTGCGCGGCCCCGCAGGCCTGCTTCACGGCGATGATCTCGTCGAACACCTGGCCGTATCGCCCGGTGAGGTAGGCGCCGCGGTCGATCACCATGTCGATCTCGGTGGCCCCCGCGTCCACCGCGAGGCGCGTCTCGGCGAGCTTCACCTCGCGCGAGGACCGGCCGGACGGGAACGCCGTTGCCACAGCCGCCACCTGCACGGACGTGCCGCGCAGCCGCTCCGCCGCGACCCCGGCGAGGTCCGGGTAGATGCAGACGGCGGCGACCGGACCGACGCCCGGGTCGGCGGGGTCCGGGCGGAGCGCCTGCGCGCAGAGCGAGCGCACCTTGCCGGGGGTGTCCGCACCCTCCAGCGTGGTGAGGTCCACCATCGCGATCGCCAGGTCGATGGCCTGCAGTTTCGACGCGGCCTTGATGCTGCGCGTCGCGAGCGTGGCCGAGCGGCGCTCCAGCCCGACGGCATCCACCCCGGGGAGACCGTCCAGGAAGCGGCGCAACGACCGGTCGTCCCGGCCGGCGTCCGCGAGATCGGCTGGCGCGACGGTGGCGGTCACGGCCCGAGTCTAGGCGCCGGACGGGGTCCGCGAGGGTCCCCGGACAGCGCACCGCCCGCCGCTGGAGGAGGCACGGCGGGCGGTGCGGTGGGCTGTCGGGGGGCTCGCTCAGGTCGAGCTGTGCAGGCGGACGACGCCGACCGTGACGTCGTCGAGGCCGCCGCGGTCGAAGTCGCGGCGCAGCTGATCGGCCTTGATGGTCGCCGTCAGGCCGTCGAACGGCCCGTGCGCGTCCACCTCGCCGGTTTGCGGGTCGACCGCAAGCACCACGTACCCGTCGCACTGCGTGAGCTTCTCCGCCGCTGCGACCAGGGTCGCCTCGTCGGAAGTCGTGTTCTCCGGCACCGGATCACCTCCTTGTTGCCTAGTACAGCGTCGCGGAGGCGCCCGACGTGACACGCGATCCGCAGTACCACCCGTTCGGGTCAGGGTGAACTTGGCGAGTCATCACCGATCGTGCCGATTCGCCCTGGTCGCACACGCGCGGTGACGAGAATGATGGACACGAACCGGCGTCAGGATACCGTCGGTGATCATCTTCCGCTGGACGTCCGGCAGGTCGCACCGCACGTGGCGCACCCCCGCCCACCGATGATCGTGCTCGGCGGCACTGGGCCCCAGCGGGGATCACTCGTCGTGACCGCGACACGGATGCGCACCGTCGCGAACCTCGCCCGGATGTCACGATCGACACATGCGTGCACTGCGCACCCCCACCGAGCGGTTCGCCGGTCTCCCGGAGTTCCCGTACCCAGCCCGCTTCGCCGACGTCGCGGACCCCGACGGCGGCAGCCTGCGCATGGCCTGGGTCGAGGACGGCCCGGCCGACGGCCCGCCCGTCCTGCTCCTGCACGGCGAGCCGAGCTGGTCGTTCCTCTACCGGACGACGATCCCCGGGCTCGCCACCGCCGGCCTGCGGGTGATCGCGCCGGACCTCGTCGGGTTCGGCCGCTCCGACAAGCCCGCCGAGATCGCCGACCACAGCTACGCCCGCCACGTCGAGTGGGTCCGCGCCCTGGCATTCGACGTCCTCGACCTGCGCGACGTCACGCTCGTGGGCCAGGACTGGGGCGGCCTGCTCGGCCTGCGGCTGGTCGCCGAGCACCCGCACCGGTTCGCGCGGGTCGTGGCGGCCAACACCGGGCTGCCCACCGGGGACGTCGACATGCCGGAGGTGTGGTGGCGCTTCCGGCGCGCCGTGGAGAAGGCCGAGGTGCTCGACGTCGGACGGCTCGTCCAGTCCGGGTGCCGCACCCGCCTCACCCCCGAGGTCCGCGCGGCCTACGACGCCCCGTTCCCCGCCGAGGAGTTCAAGGCGGGGCCGCGGGCGATGCCGCTGCTCGTCCCCACCCGGCCGGACGACCCGGCGACCGGGGCGAACCGCGCGGCGTGGACCGTGCTGTCGCGCAGCGAGATCCCGTTGCTGTGCGCGTTCAGTGACGGCGACCCGATCACCGCGGCGATGAACCCCGTCCTGCAGCGGTCCATCCCGGGCGCGGCGGGGCGCGTCCACCCGACGATCACCGGGGCCGGGCACTTCCTGCAGGAGGACGCGGGACCTGCGCTGGCGGCGGAGGTGGTGGCGTTCGTGCGGTCGACGTGACCGGTCAGGGAATCGGCTGGTCGTCGTCGCGCGGGCCGAACACGGGCAGCCGGTCGACGTGGCGCTCGGTGTCGCCGGACCACGCCCAGGCCCGCATCTGTGCCCGGCTGCGGCGGCTGATCAGGCCCCGGAACAGCTCGTACGGGTCGACGTCGAGGTTGTCGGCTCGCCGTCGCCGCCCCGCATCTCGAGCGTTCCGGCCCGCACGACCAGTGCCCCGTCCCCCGCCGCCCCGACTACGGCAGGCGCCATCTTCGGCAGCAGCGCGTCGACGGCCTCCTCCGGCAGCGGGCCACGGCCGAACGCCTCCCGCAGGTCGGCCTCGTGGCTCAGGACGTCGATCACGATCCGCAGCGGCAACTTCCGTGCCTCCAGCGCCTCGCGCGCCCGCGGACCCAGCTCCTCCCACTCGGCGACGACGGCCGCCAGCGGGCGACCCTCCCGGTCCGCCACCTGCCGCGCCGTCCAGGCCTCGCCGGGGGCGCCCTCCGTCCGGCCGTGCAGGGCATCCGACGCGCACCCCGTCAGGTGCGCGACGACCTGGCGGGCGGTCCAGGCGGGTGTGGCCGGCACGCGCGTGTCGAGCTCCTCCTCGGTGAGGCTCGCCGCCAGCTCGCAGACACGGCGGCGGGAGTCGTCGTAGAGCATGTCGAACACCCGGTGGACGCTAGCGTGTCCGGCCATGGACGCGCGCCCCACGACCGTCGTCGACCACCCGCTGGCCAAGGCCCGGCTCACCACGCTGCGCGATGCCCGCACCGACAACGCCACGTTCCGCGCCGCCCTGCGCGACCTCACCCTCATGCTCATCTACGAGGCCACCCGGGAGTCCCCCGTCTCGACGTTCCCGCTGCACACGCCGGTGGCGCGCACCACGGGCTATCGGCTCGGCGCACCACCGCTGCTGGTGCCCGTGCTGCGCGCCGGGCTGGGGATGGTCGATGCCGCGCACGCCCTCATCCCCGAGGCGCAGATCGGGTTCGTCGGGGTCGCGCGCGACGAGTCCACCCACGAGCCCGTGCCGTACATGGAGTCGCTGCCCGAGTCGCTCGCGGGGCGCCCCGTGTTCGTGCTCGACCCGATGCTCGCCACGGGTGGCTCGATGGCGCACACGATCGAGCTGCTCACCGCGCGCGGCGCGGCGGACGTGACGGCGATCTGCGTGCTGGCCGCCCCGGAGGGGCTCGCGTTCCTGGCGGCGTCGGGGCTGCCGGTGCGGGTCGTGACGGCCGCCGTGGACGAGCGGCTCAACGACTCCGCCTTCATCGTCCCCGGCCTCGGCGACGCCGGGGACCGGCAGTTCGGCGCCGTCTGAGGCCGCCGCGAGTTCCGCATCTCATCAGGCCGTGTGCGGCCCCGCCCCCGGCGAGTTCCGCATCTCATCAGGCCGTGTGCGGCCCCGCCCCCGGCGAGTTCCGCATCTCATCAGGCCGTGTGCGGGCGTGCGAATCACGCTTCGATGTCATGTGCGAAACACGGTTCGATCTGTCGCATGTAGACGCACGAGTGTCGCGGCCGCGTCAGCTGATCGTCGCGGCCAGCGTGGCGCCCAGCTCGTAGCACGCGTCGAGCGCGGCCCGGTCCGGAACACCGGTGACCTCGACGGTCGCGACTGCCCGCGTCCAGCCCAAGCCCTCGACGATCGCGTCGACGGAGCGGATCGCGCCCTCCAGGCCCAGGTTGCCGTGCACGTAGAGGCCGTACGGGAGACCGCGCTTGTCGTCGGAAGTGATGTAGTACACGGTGTCGAAGAAGTGCTTGAGAGCGCCCGACATGTAGCCGATGTTGGCCGGCGTGCCGAGCAGGATCGCGTCCGCGGCGAGCAGGTCGGACGCCGTCGCGGCGAGCGCGGCCCGGCGGACCACCTCCACACCGGTGATCTCCGGGTCGTGCGCGCCCCGGACGACCGCATCGAGTAGTTCGGCGGTGGCAGGTGAGGGCGTGTGGTGGACGATGAGCAGCCGCGGCACCCGTCGATCCTCCCGCGAGTTGCGCATCCCACCCCCGCGAGTTGCGGATCTCATCAGGCCTTCTTCGCCTGGTCGCCTGGCGAGACGCGCCCGGTCGCCCGTCGAGATGCACAAGACGGCCTGACGGAATGCGGAACTCGCGGACAAACCCGGGGCGACCACCACCTGGCGAGATCCACAACACGGCCTGACGGAATGCGGAACTCGCGGGTCAGGGAGCCAGCAGGGCCTCGGCGGTCGTCCGCAGCTCGGCGAGCCGCCCGACCGCCCGGGCACGAGCAGCCGCGACGTCGTCGGCCGGCGGTTCGACGACCTCAAGGTATGCCTTCAGCTTGGGCTCCGTGCCCGACGGGCGCACCACCAGCCGCTCGCCCGGCCGCCGCAGCACCACGATGTCCGGGGCAGGTCGCTGCACCGACCATCCGTCCGGCGGCGCCGCCGCCAGCCGCGCGACGGTCGCGTCCCGCGCGGGCGGATCCAGCCACACCGAAAACCCCTCGGTCAGGTGCACCCCGTGGACCCGGGCGAGCTCGTCCAGCCGGTCCGGCAGCGTGGCGCCCGCCGCACGCAGGCCCGCGGCGAGGTCGCAGGCCAGCATCGCGGCCGCGATGCCGTCCTTGTCCCGCACGACGTCGGGATCGACGCAGTAGCCGAGCGCCTCCTCGTAGCCGAACACGAGACCCTCTCCCGCGCGGACGATGTGCTTGAAGCCGGTGAGCGTCTCGGCGTAGCGCGCGCCGTGCGCCTCGGCCACGGCTCGCAGCATCGACGACGACACCACCGTCGTCGCCACCAGACCGGTCCGCGAGCGCAGGAGGTGGTCGCCCAGCAGGACGCCGGTCTCATCGCCGGTGAGCATCCGCCACCCGTCCGCGGACGGGATGCCGAGCGCGCACCGGTCGGCATCGGGGTCCAGCGCGATCGCGAGATCGGCGTCCACCTCCGCGGCGAGAGCGAGCAGCGCATCCGTGGCACCGCGCTCCTCCGGGTTCGGGAACGCGACGGTCGGGAAGCCCGGGTCCGGCGCCGCCTGCGAGGCGACCACATGGACGTCGGTGAACCCGGCGCGGCGCAGCGCGTGGACCGCGGTCTCGCCGCCCACCCCGTGCAGGGGGGTGAGGGCGATGCGCAGCTCGCCACCCCGCCCCAGCCGGCCGACCCGGTCGAGGTACTCCTCGGTGACGTCGACGGTCCGGGCGCCCGGCGCCGTCGGGACGTCGACGGCCGGGGGTGCGGCGTCGATCATCGCCTCGATCTGGACGTCCGCCGGCCCGACGAGCTGGGCGCCCGGCGCCTCCGGGGCGACGGCCGCACCCAGGTAGACCTTGTAGCCGTTGTCTGCAGGCGGGTTGTGCGAGGCCGTGACCTGCACGCCCGCGGCCGCACCGAGGTGCTGCACCGCGAACGCCAGCACGGGGGTGGGCAGGGGCCCCGGCAGGACGGCGGTGTCGAACCCCGCGCCGGCGAGCACCGCGGCGGCGGCCGCGGCGAACGCCTCCGAGCCGCGACGCGCGTCCCGGCCCACGACGACCAACGGCCCGGGCCTCACGGATCCGCCGCCGCCGAGCACCGACGGCGCCCCGACCGGCGCGCCGAGCCGACCGGCGAGCCACGCTGCCAACCCCGCGGTCGTCCGCCGCACCACCGCCACGTTCATCCCCGCGGGCCCCGCCCGCACCGGCCCGCGCAACCCCGCCGTGCCGAAGCGCAGCGGCGCCGCCATCCGCGTGGCGACGTCGTCGGCTGCCGTGGCGTCGCCCGCCATGGCCGCCGCCAGCACCTTCTGCAACTCGGTGCGGGTGGCCGGGTCCGGGTCGTCCGCGATCCAGCGCATCGCCGCGTCCCGCACGGCGGGCCGCAGCGTCATGCGCGTGCCGCGAGTGCTCGCAGCAGCCCGCCCAGCCGGCCCGCGGACCGCGCGGCGGCGGCGAGGACGTCGACGTGGTCGACCGGCCCGTCCGTCAGCCCGGCGGCGAGGTTGGTGACCAGAGACAACGCGAACACCTCCACGCCCTCGGCGCGGGCGGCGACCGCCTCCAGCACCGTCGACATCCCGACGAGATCGGCCCCCAGCGCGCGCAGCATCCGGATCTCGGCGGGCGTCTCGAAGTGCGGCCCGGGAAGCCCGGCGTACACCCCCTCGGCCAGGGTCGGATCCAGGGACGACGCAAGGGCGCGCAGACGTGGGGAGTAGAGGTCGGTGAGATCGACGAACTGCGCCCCGACCAGCGGGGAACGGGCCGTGAGGTTGAGGTGGTCCGCGACGATCACGGCGTCCCCCACGGCCATCCCCTGCCGGATCCCGCCCGCCGCGTTGGTGAGCAGCACCGCGTGGCAACCGGCGGCCGCCGCCGTACGTACGTTGTGCACCGCGGGTCCGACCCCGTGGCCCTCGTAGAGGTGGGTGCGTCCGAGCAGCACCAGCACGTTGCGGCCCTCGACCGGCACCGATCGGATGACGCCGCTGTGCCCGCTCACCGACGGCGGGACGAACCCGGGTACCTCGGCCATCGGGATCTCGTGTGCGGGCGCGCCGATCCCGTCGGCGGCCTCCCGCCACCCTGACCCGAGGACGACGGCCACGTCGTGCGTGGCGACGCCGGTGCGGTCGGCCAGCACGGACGCGGCGTCGGCGTGATCATCAGCCACGGGCGTCAGCCTACGGGCCGAACCCGCCCGCGAGCCGCTCGAACAGCGCCTGGCTGATGTCCTCCGTGGCGCCGCCGGGTGCGGTCAGCCGCACGACCCACACGCCGCCGTCCGCGGCGGGCAGGATCCGCAGCCACGACGTGTGCGCGGCCCGGTGCACCAGATCGGTGGCGCCGGCCGGCGCAGGCGGGTCGGTGACCAGCGGCACGACCTCGCCCGGGCCGAGCACGCCCGGCAGGCCACCCGTGACGGCCTCGGCCGAGGCGGCCCGTTCGACGACGAGCTTCTCGGCGCCGTCCGGGCTGACGAAGCTCACCAGCCTGGGCCCGTCACGATGCTCGGTCCAGCCGTCGGGGATCTCGACGTGGAAGCCGAGCGGGTCCGTGTGGTCGGTGACGCCCACGCCCGCGGCCGTGACGGTCATGGTCGACATCACGGTCTGGCCGGCGAGCGCGCGGGTGGCCGACCAGCCGCCGAACGCGCCGGCGAGCACGATCGCCGTGCCCGCGAGCACGAGCCCCGCGCCTGCCCGGCCGGACAGCCGCGTGGGAGCGGGCGACGGCGCGGACACGGGTGGGGCGGACACGGGCGGGGCGGGCACGGGCGGGGCGGGCCGGGGCACCGGCGCGCGGGCGACCTCCCACGGCAGTGGCCCCGGCGCTGCGGCCAGCGGCCCGGCCGCCGGCACCCCACCCGTCTCCACCGCGGGGACGGGTGCGGGCGACGGCAGCGCGACGGAACGGGGCATGGGCGTGGCCGCGAGCCCGCCGGTCCCGTCCGTGCCCGTCATCGTGGGGATCGCGGCGACCAGCGGGGAATCCGGGTACACGGGGTCGTCGGGGTCCGGGATGAGGGGCCGCAGCCTGCGGCGGACCTCGTCCAGCGAGATCCGCTTCGACGGGTCCTTCACCATCAGTGCCGCCACGACCGCGCCCACCGGTCCACCGTCACGCGGCCGGGGCACCTCGCCGTCCACCACCTCGGTGATGGTCGCGACGGCCTCGCCGCGCACGTCGTAGGGCGGCCGGCCCTCGATCGCGGCGAAGAGCGTGGCGCCCAGGCCCCACAGGTCCGCCGCGGGCCGCACGGGCTGGCCCGCCGCCACCTCGGGCGCGATGTAGGCCGGGGAGCCGAGCACGAGCCCGGCCGTCGTCATCGTGATGTCCGCGGCGTTGCGCGCGATGCCGAAGTCCGTCAGCTTGACCCGACCGTCGTCGCCGACCAGCACGTTCGCCGGCTTCACGTCCCGGTGGGTGATGTCGCGGCGGTGCGCCGCCCGCAACGCGGCCGCCGTCGCGTAGCCGATGACCGCGGCCTGCTGGGGGGTCAGGGCGCCGGTGTCGGAGATGACGGTGGCGAGGTTGCGCGACGGCAGCATCTCCAGCACCACGAGCGGCTCGCCGTCCGCGGTGACGACGTCGTAGACCGTGATGACGTTCGGGTGCGACAACCCGCCGAGTGCACGTGCCTCGCGCAGCATGCGCTCCCGCATCGCCTCGGCCTCCCGCGCGGGCAGGCCGGGCGGGACCTTCAGCTCCTTGACCGCCACGGGGCGGCAGAGCACCTCGTCGAACGCCGACCACACGGTGCCCATCGCCCCGGAGCCGAGCTGACCCGTGAGCCGGTAGCGGCCACCGATGCGGCGCTGCGACCGATCCTCGTCCGCCGACACGCCCCCCATTCTCACGACCGCCGTGACCGCCGCTCGCGGCGGGTCACCCACTCGTGCGTCCCGGGGATCGGCACGGGGTACCCACCCGTATGTCCACTCGCACCCCGCTCGACGGCGACGAGCGGCCGAAACGTCCGCTCGACGCAGCGAGAAGCGACCGTTGACCGACGCCTCACGGGCCGTCCGCAGCACCCCGGCGACCCCTCGGCGCCAATTGTCGTGGACCGCCGAAATCGAGTTGGTGCGGGATCGGTTCGGTGAGGACCATGAGGTGATGTACGACGCTCCAGCGGCCGCCGTCACACAGCGGCCCCGCACCGGGGGGAGGTGACGGTGACCGTTCTCGACACATACCCGGAAGTGGTGCCCCCGACGGGCGATCCCGTTCCGGATCTCGGCGCGGGGAGCGGTCCGGCCTGGCTCGACGCCTGGCTGGCCGCGCACTCTGCCGACGTGATCGGGTACCGCCGCTCACTGCACGCCTTCCCCGAACTGGCCCGCCAGGAGACACGGTCCACCGCGCTCGTGTCCCGGGCACTCCTCTCCACAGGCCTCGAACCCCGCACGCTCCCCGGCGGCACGGGCCTGATCTGCGACATCGGCTACGGCGACCGATGCGTGGCCCTGCGCGCCGACATGGATGCCCTGCCGCTGTCCGAGGACACCGGGCTCCCCTTCGCGTCCACCGTCGACGGCGTCATGCACGCCTGCGGGCACGACGCCCACACCGCCATGCTGCTCGGCGCCGGGCTGGCGCTGGCCTCCGCGCCCTCGCTCCCCGGGCGCGTCCGACTGATCTTCCAGCCCGCCGAGGAGGTGCAGCCCGGCGGCGCCCTCGACGTCGTCGCGGACGGCGCCATGGACGGCGTGGACCGCATCTTCGCCCTGCACTGCGATCCCCGACTCGAGGTCGGCCGCCTCGGCACCCGCGTCGGGCCGATCACCTCCGCCTGCGACCTGCTGCGTATCCGGCTCTGCGGCCCCGGCGGGCACACCTCGCGGCCGCACCTCACGGCCGACCTCGTCCTCGCACTGGGCCTGCTCATCACGCAGCTCCCGCTGCAGCTCGGCCGCCAGGTCGACCCGCGCTCCGGCACCGTCCTCGTCTGGGGCGCCGTGCAGGCGGGCGAGGCCGCGAACGCGATTCCGCAGCACGGCATCCTGCGCGGCACCCTGCGTACCGCCGACCATGCGACGTGGGCGGAACTGGAGGGCAAGGTCCGCACGCTGGTCGAGACGATCCTCGCGCCCACCGGCGTGGACTACACCCTTGAGCACATCCGAGGCGTGCCACCGGTCGTGAACGAGGAGGAATCCGCTCGGATCCTGGCGCACGCGGCCGAGCTGGTGCTGGGGCCGGACGCGTCCCGGTCCACGGAGCAGTCCAGCGGTGGCGAGGACTTCGCCTGGTACCTCGAGCACGTGCCCGGGGCCATGGCGCGGCTGGGGGTGTGGTCGGGCGAGGGTCCGATGCGCGACATCCACCAGCCGACGTTCGATCTGGACGAACGGGCGCTGCCGTTCGGCGTGCGGGTACTCACCCAGGCGGCGTTGATCACCCTGGCCTGACCCGGACGTTCGCCGCTTCGGGTCGCCCGCCGCTTCGGGTCGCCCGCGAGTTCCGCATTCCGCCGCGGCGAGTTGCGCATTTCATCAGGACGAGATGCGCAGCTCGCCGGCGGTCGTTGTCCACCTCGTCGGAAGTTGTCCACAACTTCCCGGAACGGCCCCGCGGCGGCCGCCTGATCATCGATCGTCGGGATCATGGACATCCCCACGATCGGACTGCACGGCGCCTACCGACGTTCCGACATCGTCGAGCACTGCGGTCGCCATCGCCTCGACACCGCGCTCGCGGTCGGTAGCCTGCGCGCCCTCTGGAAGGGCGTCGTCGTCGACACCGCACGCTGGCTCGACCCACGCACCCGCGCCGCGGCGGCCCAGCTCTCGCTCGGGCCGCGGGTGGCGCTCGTCGGCGCCAGCGCCGCACAGCTCCACGGACTGACGACGATCGAGGACGGGCGCGTCCACGTCGTCGTCCCGTACCGGTGCAGCGCGCGTGGCGGGCGAGGGCTCGCCGTCCACCGGGCCGACAGCTGGGAGCACGAGATCATCGAGGTGGACGGGTTGCAGACATTGCCACCGGACCGGATCATCGCCGATCTCCTCTGCACGCTGCCCTACCCGCGCGATGCGCTCGCACTCGCCGACGAGGCACTGCGACGGGCCGAGGAGGACCACGAGGCGCTGGGCAAGCGTATCGCCGAGCGCCTCCGGCTGCGGCGCGATCCGCGCGGCACCGCCCGGGCCGCCTTCCTGCTCAGCGTCGCGTCCCCGGCCGCCGAGTCCCCGCCGGAGAGCTGGCTGCGGCTGCGGCTCATCGAGCTGGGATTTCCCGTGCCGGAGGTCAACTGGACGCTGCGGGACTGCCGCGATTGCGTCCGGCGCCTCGACCTCGCGTGGCCCGCGCTGCGGATCGCCGTCGAGTACGACGGTTACGAGTCACATCGTGGGCAGGAGGCGGCCGACCTGGCCCGTCAGCGCGATCTCGAACGCCGTGGCTGGATCGTCGTGCGCGTCCGGATCGGCGATCTCATCGACACCTACCGCTTCGAGACCGAGCTGCGGGCGGCGTTCGCGCGGCGCGGCTACACCTGGTGATCACGCGGCCGGGGCGCGGCCGGCCGCCCTCAGGCTGACGACGCGCACTTCGCCCGACGAGATCTGCAACTCGCACCGATGGAACGCGCAACTCGCCGGACAGGGACGGGCGCAACGCGCAATCCCGCCCGACGACACCCGCAACCCCGCCCGGCGACACGCGCAACTCGCCCTGATGAGATGCGCAACTCGCGGATGGTCAGAGGCTCTTGCGGCTCGGGCGGCTGCGCAGCGCTGCCACGTAGTCGTCCGGGGCACCGGCGAGCTCGGCCGCATCGGCGAGCACCCCGAGATAGCGCGCCGACGGCTCCCCACCCTCGTAGGCGTCCAGCACGTAGATCCAGGCGAGCACGTCGCCGTCCAGGGTGTGCACGCGCAGCCGCAACTTCTTGTGCAGGCCGAGCTCCCCGCCCTCCCAGCGGTCCAGCTGGGCCGCGTCGTGGTCCGGCACGTCGTAGAGCACGACGAAGACCTGCGAACCCTCGTCCTCGACGACCGTGGCGAGGGCGCCCTCCCAGGCGAAATCCTCACCCCCGAACGTCAGCCGCCATCCCTGGAGCCACCCCGTCCCGGCCATCGGCGAGTACGGGGCGCGCTCCTTCATCTGGGCGGGGTCCATGTTCGACCCGTACGCGGCGTAGAGCGGCACGTGGCCAGGGTAGTGCGCCCCGGATCCGCGCCCACCGGCGGACCACCACGATCACCCCTCCGCGTACCGTGTGGTCGTGGCACGGATCGTGATCATGGGCGGTGGCCCGGCGGGGTACGAGGCGGCGCTGGTGGCGGCGCAGCACCGCAGCGAGGTCACGGTCGTGGAGCGGGACGGCATGGGTGGGGCCTGCGTGCTGGACGACTGCGTCCCCTCCAAGACGTTCATCTCCTCCGCGAGCATCCGCGTGGAGCTGCACCGGGCCCCTGACCTGGGTATTCTCGCCGACCGGGAGTCGGCCACCGTCGATCTGGCCACGGTCAACAAGCGGGTGAAGTCCCTGGCACTCGCGCAGTCCGCGGACGTGCGGGCGCGGCTGGAGCGCGAGGGGGTGCGGGTCGTCATGGGCACCGCGGCGTTCGCCGACAGCCCCCAGGATGCTCGCGGGCCCCACCACATCGCCGTGCGTACCGCGGCGGGCGAGCACGAGGAGCTGCCCGCCGACGTCGTGCTCGTCGCCACCGGGGCGAGCCCGTGGGTGCTCGACGGCGCCCGCCCGGACGGCGAGCGCATCCTCACCTGGCGCCAGCTCTACGACCTCACCGAGCTGCCCGAGCACCTCGTCGTGGTCGGTTCCGGGGTGACGGGGGCCGAGTTCGTCTCGGCGTACGTGGAGCTCGGCGCCAAGGTGACGCTCGTCTCCAGCCGCGACCGGGTGCTGCCCGGCGAGGACGCGGACGCCGCCGCGGTGCTGGAGGACGTGTTCGCCCAGCGTGGCGTGACGATCCTGGGCAATGCCCGGGCCGAATCGGTCGTCCGCGAGGACGCCGGCGTGCTCGTCACCCTCGCCGACGGCCGCACGGTGCGCGGGTCGCACGCGCTCATGACGGTGGGATCGGTTCCGAACACCACCGGCCTGGGTCTGGAGAGGGCCGGGGTGCAGACCGACCGCGGCGGATTCATCACCGTGGACCGCGTGTCCCGCACGGGCGTGGCTGGCGTGTACGCGGCGGGCGACTGCACCGGCGTGCTGATGCTCGCGTCGGTGGCGGCGATGCAGGGCCGCATCGCGATGTGGCACGCCCTCGGCGAGGGCGTCGCCCCGATCAAGCTGAAGACGGTGGCGGCGGCGGTGTTCACCCGCCCGGAGATCGCGACGGTCGGCATCAGCCAGCGCGCGATCAGCGCGGGCGAGGTCCCGGCGCGGACGGTGATGCTTCCCCTGGCCACGAACCCGCGGGCGAAGATGCAGGGTCTGCGCCGTGGCTTCGTCAAGCTGTTCTGTCGCCCCGCGACGGGTGTGGTGATCGGCGGCGTCGTCGTCGCGCCGGTGGCGAGCGAGCTGATCCTGCCGATCGCCCTGGCCGTGCAGAACGGCCTCACCGTGGACGATCTCGCCTACACGTTCTCGGTGTACCCGTCGCTGTCGGGCTCGATCACGGAGTCCGGACGCCAGCTCATGCAGCACGGCGACCTGGACTAGGGCCTTCGGTCCGCCTCGCGGTCCATGACCGCCGCCGGCGGCAGGCGCGGATGAGTCACGCGCGGGCCGCCGACGGCCGGGTCACGCGGCCCGGACGAGGCCGGCGCGGCAGCCGTCCAGGACGCAGGTGCCTGCGGCGTCCGTCCGGTGGGCCGGGTCGACGCTCACGCGGTCGAACGGCCACCGGCCGGTGAACCGCTGCAGGTACCAGTAGAGGAACAGGTGGTCCGGACCGTGGTCGGTGGCGAGCACCGGCACGCCCGGGAGGCTCTCGACCCACCGGAGCAGGTCGGCGGCCACGAGTGCCGGAGGACGGCTCCCCCGGCGCGTGCGGAGCCACTCCTCGGGCCGCGACCGCCAGTCCTGCAGGGTGGTCGGGTGTGGGGTGGCACCGGGAAGTTCGCGCAGCGTCGCGGCGAACTCCGTGACGTGCTCTGCGGTCGGGCCGCCGTCGACGTGCGCGGCGGCGGCGAGGGTGAGCAGGGAGTGGGGGCCGGGAATCGGCCCGTCGATGTGGACGTGGGTGCTGACGATGATCTCGGGGGGCATGACGGATCCCAGTCGCCTGAAGGAATAGGGACTGTTCACGGCGTGGCGTCGCCGACGTGGTGAACGGATCCGCGGCGCGGCTGTCCGCGTGGCGGAGAACCGGGCCCCGTGGGTGGACACACGGGTACGTCACTGCTGTCCGCTGTGGAGTTGTGCGGGGTCGCGGTGGAAGGAACCTGGCCTGCCGAAACTATCCGAAGTGGATCATCGACGTCAACTGTCGGTGGCGAGTCGTGACGCCACGTGCATGTCCACATGGGTGTCGTCGACCATCCAGGCGCCGCGCAGCAGCCCCTCGCGAACGAACCCGCAGCGTCGCGCGACGGCCGCCGACGCGGTGTTGCCCGCGGCCCACATGTAGGTCACCCGGTGCAGGCCGAGACCGCCGAACCCGAATCGCAGCACACTCGACACGGCCGCGACGGCCAGTCCCCGTCCACGCGCCGCCGGCAGCGTCCACACCCCGATCTCGGCGAGACCGCGGTCCAGGTCGAGCCGCGAGAGATCGACCTCGCCGAGCATCTCCCCGGTCGTCGGCTCGCACACCGCCCACGTGAAGCGCTCGTCGTGCGCCCACGCGGCGGCTCGCTGCGCGATGTACGCCGCCGCGGCGTCGAGCGTCGGCGCCGGGCGCCTGCGGTAGCGGGCGATGTCCGGGTCCCGCGCGGACGCCAGGACCGCGGGCCGGTCGTCGATGCGGTCGTCGACCCGCAGCGCACGCAGGTACCAGGTACCTGCGTTGATCTCGACCGGTTCCAGGTCAGTCCTTGATCTCGCAGAAGACGGTGCCCTGGCTGACCGAGCTGCCCTGCTCGGCCGAGAGCCCCGTGACGGTGCCCGCCTTGTGGGCGGTGACCGGGTTCTCCATCTTCATGGCCTCCAGCACGACGATCAAGTCGCCCGCGGAGACCGTGTCGCCGTCCGACACCGCGACCTTGATGACCGTGCCCTGCATCGGCGCCGTGACGGCGTCACCCGAGACGGCCCCGCCGCCCGGCCCGCCGCCGCGCCTGCGAGGGGCCTTGCCCTTCGCCGCGGCACCGCCCGTGCCGATCGCGAGATCGCCGGGCAGGGACACCTCCAGCCGCCGCCCGCCGACCTCGACGACGACGTTCTGGCGCGGCGCGGTCTCCTCCTCGGCCTGCGCGCCGCCGGTGAACGGTTCGACGGTGTTGTCCCATTCGGTCTCGATCCACCGCGTGTGGACGGTGAACCCCGCAGGGGTGTCCGATGCGAACGCCGGGTCCTCGACCACCAGGCGGTGGAACGGCAGCACGGTCGCCATGCCGTCGACCTGGAACTCCGCCAGCGCCCGCCGCGAGCGTTCGAGCGCCTGCGCGCGGTCCGCGCCGGTGACGATCAGCTTCGCGAGCAGCGAGTCGAAGTTCCCGCCGACGACCGAGCCCGCCTCCACGCCCGCGTCCACCCGCACGCCCGGGCCGGCCGGGTAGCTGATCACGGTGACGGTGCCCGGCGCGGGCAGGAAGTTGCGGCCCGCGTCCTCGCCGTTGATCCGGAACTCGATGGAGTGCCCGCGCGGCGCCGGATCCTCGGCGAGGCCGAGCTCGCGGCCCTCGGCGATGCGGAACTGCTCGCGCACCAGGTCGATCCCGCTGGTCTCCTCGGAGACCGGGTGCTCGACCTGCAGCCGCGTGTTGACCTCGAGGAACGTGATCAGTCCGTCCTGGCCGACCAGGAACTCGACGGTGCCGGCGCCGTAGTAGCCGGCCTCGGTCACGATCGCCTTGGAGGCGCTGTAGAGCGTCTTGCGCTGCTCCTCGGTGAGGAACGGCGCGGGCGCCTCCTCGACCAGCTTCTGGAAGCGCCGCTGCAGTGAGCAGTCCCGGGTACCGACGACGACGACGTTGCCGTGCTGGTCGGCGAGCACCTGCGTCTCGACGTGGCGCGGCTTGTCCAGGTAGCGCTCGACGAAGCACTCGCCGCGGCCGAACGCCGCCGTCGCCTCGCGGACCGCCGACTCGTAGAGCTCGACGATCTCCTTCTCCTCGCGCGCGACCTTCATGCCGCGCCCGCCGCCGCCGAACGCCGCCTTGATCGCGACGGGCAGGCCGTGCTCCCTCGCGAACGCGACGACCTCGTCCGCGCCCGAGACCGGGTCGGCCGTGCCGGGAACCAGCGGCGCGCCGGCGCGCAGGGCGATGTGGCGGGCCGTGACCTTGTCGCCGAGGTCGCGGATGGACTGCGGGGACGGGCCGATCCAGGTGAGGCCGGCGTCGACGACGGCCTGGGCGAAGTCGGCGTTCTCGCTCAGGAAGCCGTAGCCGGGGTGGATCCCGTCCGCGCCCGCCTGCTGCGCCGCGCCGATGACCTTGTCGAAGTCCAGGTACGACTCGGCGGCCGTGCTACCGCCGAGCGCGAAGGCCTCGTCGGCGAGCCGGACGAACGGGGCGTCACGATCCGGATCGGCGTAGACGGCGACGCTCGTGATCCCGGCGTCCCGGCAGGCCCGGATGACACGGACGGCGATCTCGCCGCGGTTGGCGACCAGGACCTTGCTCAAGCCCGACACGACGGCCTCCCGGAGATGCTGCGTCCGGTGGCCCTGCCCCGGCGCAATGGTTACCGGGGAGTGTAGGAGCCGAACCGCCCTACGGACCGGTCGTCGAGTGTGGCCTTCGCGTCACAGCCGGTGACCCGTGATCTTCACCACGGTACGGGTGGTCACCGCGCCATCACGGCGAGCGACATGCCCTGGCCCGCGTCAACGCCCGCGCAGCGCCCGCGACAGCCGGCTCCGCCTGCGGGGTGGGTGCACGCCGTCGTAGCGGAACGTGGCCTCGTGCTCGGTGAGCTCCGCCGCGGCGCCGGGACCGAGAGCGTTCGCAGCGCGAAGTGCACGGGCGAGATCCCAGCCGTCGCGCAGCGCTCCTTTCGGTGACCGGCCGGTCGCGTGGGCCGCGAACGCCGCGGGCCACCGCTCGCCCAGTGACGCGGCGAGCGACGGCCATGCGCGGGCGACCTCGCCCGCGCGCTTGCGGAGCAGGGCCGCACGGGTGGCGTCGAGCCGGTGGGGATCGAAGCCGGGCGGATCGGGCGCGCCGGCCACGAGGGCGTCGAGGAGGCGGGCCTGGGCGGCGGCGAGCGTGGCGCGATCGGACGACGCGCCGACGGGGACGGGGGCGAGCGAGGCGCCGGCGAGCGTGGCGCGATCGGACCGCGCGCCGACGGGGACGGCCGCGAGCGAAACGCCGGCGCGCGCGGGGACCTCGCCGGACGGGCGCCCTCCCGCGGGCGGGCGGACCGGTGCCGCGCCGGCGGGCGCGGCGGCCTCGACGATCTCCGCGAACTCTGCCCGCAGCTGCCCCGCCGCCGGGTAGGCACCGTCCCGTTCCAGGAGGACGGGCGGATCGGCGGGCAGCCGCTCCCGCAGGCTGCGCAGCAATGCCAGCACCGGCCCGGGCACGGGATGGGTGTGCGTGTCGTGGTAGAGCCCGTCCGGGCGGACGGCGCCACCTGCGACGTGCACGTAGGCGACCCGGTCCAGCGGCAGCGTGTCGAGGACCGCCTCCGGATCCCGCCCGCGGTTCACCGCGTTGGCGTGGACGTTGGCGACGTCGAGCAGCAGCCGGGCACCGGTGCGGTCGAGCAGCGCAGCGAGGAACTCGGCCTCGGTGTACTCGTCCTCGGGCCAGTCCAGGAGCGACGCGATGGGCTCCAGCGCCAGTGGGACGTCCAGCTCCGCCTGCAGGCGCGCGACGTTCGCGGCCAACGCGTCGAGGGCCGCGCGGGTGCGGGGCACCTGCAGCAGGTGCCCCGCCTCGCGGCCGCGGGAACGGACGAATGCGACGTGCTCGCTGACCAGCGGAGCACCGAGAGCCGCCGCCGTGGCGGCGAGGTGCGTGACGCGGTCCGCTTCGACGGCCTCGGCGCTGCCGAGGGACAGGCGCACCCCGTGCGGGACGACGGCGACGCCACGCGCACGCAGCTCGGCGACGGCCCGCGGCGGTGAGGCGGGGTCGACCGCCTCGGCGATCACCTCGCAGAAAGCGAGGTCGGGCAGGTCTGCGACGACGCCTGCGATCTCGGGCCGCCAGCCGATGCCGGCGCCGGCGGGCAGCAACCCGACGACGCCGGGGCCCGCGATGCCGGCGGGCGGCGCGGCCGGAGAGACGTCCGCGGCCCAGATCACGGCGGTTCCCGTCGCATCCCCCGTGCGGGTCCGGACCGAGCCGCCCGCCCCCACGTGGCCGGGATCCCCGCAGGTCCCGCCGCGGGCCGGTGGCCGCACCCCACCGGACCGGCCACCGCTCCCCGCGGCCCGGCGGCGCCCCCGCGCACCGCCGGCCCCCGTCCCCCGATCCCCCGTCCCCGGTCCCCGTGGGGGATCCCCGGCCCGGCGGGCCCCCCGAACCGGCCGGAGCGCCCGCCAGCGCCCACGGCCGGTCCCCCCGCCGTCCGGGTCTCCCCCACGTCCGCCGGGCCCCCCGACCCGGCGGGCGCAGGCGGCCCCCCGTCAGCCGCCACAGCCCCCACCACCGCAGCCGCCGCCCCCGCCGCAGCCGCTTCCACCACCGGAGTCCGAGCTCGACGACCCGCAACCGGACGTCGTGCTCCCCCCTGACGACGCACCGGTGGCCGCGGCCCGCTGGAGCGCGAGCTCGTCGGCGAACGCCGGGTCCGAGGCCCAGACCGCGGAGAGCCCGAAGAGCCCGACGCCGAGCGCGGCGGCACCCGCGCCGTAGGTGCCCCAGTCCGGGCGCATCGTGGGCGAGAGGACGTGGTGCTCGGTACGCAGCGCCCGCAGGACCTCGTCCCCGGCGCGGGTGCGGCGGGGGGCGCGGGCGAGCTGCACCAGGCCGACGGCCGAGACCGCCACGAGGGCGACGAGGAGGAAGCCGACGGGCTTCGCCCCCGCAATCCCGGCGAGCAGGCGCACGAGCCCGAACCCCGCGACGGCGATCATCCACCAGCCGACGGCGCGGTGGCGGCGGCGGTCGGCCTCGGAGAGCAGCAGCCCGCCCGCGACCAGCCGGGCGTGGATGGCGTCCAGCGCGGCGCCGACGGAGCGATGGTGGCGCAGGCGCGCCCGCGTCAGTGGCGCGGTCGCAGCGGCGTGAACGGCCCGTTCGAGCTCGTCGGCGTGCGTGTCGAGCCGTCCGCTGGCGCCGACCTTGCCCGCCCGTGGCACGACGGTGCCGGCCTGGTGCATGGCGGCCAGTGCGGCATCGACGGCGAGCTCCCGTCCGCCGTTGAGGTAGGCGAGGTCGTAGGGCCGGGTGGCGGGATCGGCCCCCGGCCGGGCGAGCGGACGCGCGAGGATGCCGCGACGCGCCTGCGCGCCTGCGATCCACACGGCGCCCGCGAGCATCAGGTAGAGGACGAGGAACGCCGGCCCGCTCACCCCCCAGGTGTCACCGGGACCGCCGAGGGTGCTCCAGGCCAGCGGTGTCGCCGCTTCCATGTCCCCACCTCCGTCCGTTCCCCGTCGCCCGGGAGTGTGACGGCGGGAACGGCGTGGAGGGAACTTTCTTCACCGGGAATTGAGGTTCCAGAGTTCGTCGACGCGGATGTCGACCGCCGCGAGCAGGCGCCGGACGAGCGGAAGGCTCAGCCCGACGACGTTCGAGGGGTCGCCGTCGATGCCGTCGACGAACCAGCCCCCGTATCCGTCGAGGGTGAAACCCCCCGCCACGGCCAGCGGCTCGCCCGTGCGGAGGTAGGCGTCGAGCTCGCAGGTGTCGGGTTCGGCGAACCGGACGGTGGTGGTGGCGGCACCCTCGGCCACGCGGTCGATGTCGCCGTCGGCAAGGCGCAGGACGGCGTGACCGGTGACCAGCGCTCCGGTGCGGCCCGCCATCGCGAGCCAGCGGGCGCGGGCGCGGGGTTCGTCCGCGGGCTTGCCGACCAGCTCGTCGTCGAGCTCGAGCATCGAGTCGCAGCCGATCACGACGGCGTCGGGGTGCACGGACCCGACCCGACGGGCGACGACGGTGGCCTTGGCGGCTGCGAGCGCGGTCACGCGCTCCGCGGACGACGCGGAGGTGAGGGCGGCGAGCAGGGCGTCCTCGTCGATCCCCGCGACCTCGACGATCGGGTCGACCCCGGCCGCGCGGAGGATGCCGAGCCTGGCGGGGGAGGCGGAGGCGAGCACGACACGCACGGGTTATCACCCTACGCGTTCGAGATCGTCACGATGGGCCACTACTCACAGCACAGATAGTGAGGGGTGCCGCGTAGATCACACCCGATGGGGTGTACCGTGCGAACTCCCCCGATATCGCCCCCGATCATCGCGGTCATAACTTTCCTGTGCCCTGCCGTGCGCCCTTCGGGCCCGTGGCGGCAACGGAGGGAGAATGGTGCGGTTGTCGAACTGGAAGTCGCTCCTCGACTATCTGCCGCGCGGCGGCACGCTCGACGAGGCGGACTGGCAACGGCGACACAGGTTCCTACAGCTGGTTCTGCTCGCCCACATACCGGTGCTCGCCGTCGTCGGGTTGGTGCTCGGCAACTCCCCGCTGGTCGTCGGAGTGCTCCTGTTACCCCTCGCCGGGTTCCTGCTGCTGGGCCATCTCCTGCCGGGCAGGCGCCCACCGGCGATCGCGGTCACGACGGGCCTCGTGTACGCCGCGACGGTCCTCGTCGTCATCACGGCAGGGTCGATCGAGGCCCACTTCCACTTCTTCGTCATCATCGGCTTCATCGCGATCTACCAGGACTGGGCCCCGTTCCTGGTCAACATCACGCTCACCGTCCTCATGCACGGGGTGGGGTCCGCGTGGCGGCAGGACCTCATCTTCAGCCACGCCGCGGGCCAGGCGAGCCCGTGGACGTGGTCGGTGCTGCACGGCAGCGCCGTGCTCGCGGCGTGCATCGGCATGACGATGTTCTGGCGCTACACCGAGGACTCCCAGAACGAGCGCAACACGCTCGCCATGCAGCTCGCGGACGCCGAGATCGGGCGCCGCAAGTTCACCTCGGACCTGCTGGTGAACCTGGCCCGCCGCAACCAGACCATGCTCTACCGCCAGCTGGACATCATCAACCAGCTCGAGGAGTCCGAGCGCGACCCGGACGCCCTCGCGGAGCTGTTCCGCCTGGACCACCTGACGACGCGGGTGCGGCGCAACGCCGAGAACCTGCTCGTGCTCTCCGGTGAGCAGCCGCCGCGCATGTGGCGCGAGCCGGTGCCGCTGCGCGACGTCGTGCGCGCCGCGATCGCCGAGACCGAGGACCTGGAACGGGTCGCGTTCACCATCGACGAGCACGCCGCGGTCGCCGGCAACACCGTCACCGACCTCACGCACCTGCTGGCGGAGCTCACCGAGAACGCGGTGCGCTTCTCCCCGCCGGACACCGTGGTCACGATCCGCACCCGCCGCGCGACCGCACGGCGGCCCGACGGCGTCCTGCTCACCATCGAGGACTGGGGCGTCGGCATGCCGCCGGACGAGCTGGCGGCGGCGAACGCGCTGCTCTCGAAGCCGGCGGAGGTCGACCTCTCGGTCGCTCAGCGCCTCGGCTTCCACGTCGTGGCCCGGCTGGCCGCCCGCCACGGGATCGCCGTCTCGCTCGACACGACGCCGGGCTCGGGGATCACAGCGCTGGTACACCTGCCGCAGGCGCTCCTGGAGGAGCCCCGCGGGGCCACGCGGCACGGGGACCAGGGCGCCGAGATCCGGCCGAGCGGCCGCGAGGTGACCGAGAAGCTGACCCTCGCCCCGGCGTCCGGCTTCGACCCGGACCATGCGCTCAGCACCGAGTTCGACCCGGTGCTCGCCACCGCCGCACGGCCCGCGTTCGTCGAGGTGGGGGTCGGCGAGGGCTCGCCGGGCGACGGCCAGGGGAACTCCAGCGGCTGGACGGGCTGGTGGGAGGCACGATCGGTGGTCGAGAGCGTGCCCGCGCCGCGATCGGCCGAGCCGTCGGAGTACCGGCGTTCACCGGAGGCGACCAGGCCGAGTCCCGCACCGGCCGTGCCGTCACCCGCGCCGCCCCCGGCGTTCCCGTCCAGCCCTGCGGCCTGGGACGCCGAACCCGTCGCGCACAACGGCAGGCCGCACCTGTCGCTGTTCGTGCCGCCCGAGGACGATGCTGCTGCGGTGCTCGACCGGGGCGCGCCGGTCGGGCCCGGACAGCGGACGGCCGGGCCCGTGCGCCGGCCCGTCGCAGAAGGGCCGGACGCCACGGTCCAGGGATTGCGCAGGCGGGTCCCGCAGGCCTCGCTCGCACCCGAGCTGCGCCGCGAGGATCAGCCGGCCGACGACGCTCACGTCGAGATCCCGGCACAGGAGGGCCCGCCCCGAAGCGCCGCCAGCGCGCTCTCCCGGTACCAGGCGAGCCGCCGCTCGGCGGAGGCGGTCGTGAACGAGGAGATCCCGCCGCCATGACCGGAACCCACCCCGCGCCTGGGGCAGTCACGCAGGGAGGAACCGTGGATCGCAGGCGGCTGGACTGGCTGCTCGTGGAGTTCACCCGCGACACACCCGGAGTGGTGCACGTGGTCGTCGTGTCGTCCGACGGCCTGCGACTGGCGACCTCGCCGGGCGTGTCGACGGCGCTCGGCGACCAACTCGCCGCGGCCGCGTCGGGGCTGGGCAGCCTCGCCCGCGGCACCGCCCAGCTGCTCGGCGGCGGCCGCGTCAGCCAGACGATCCTGGAAATGGCCGGTGGCTATTTCTTCGTGAGCACGATCGGTCAGGACGCCGCCCTGGCCGTGCACGCCGACCGGACGTGCGACATCGGTCTGGTCGGGTACGAGATGACGTTGCTCGCCGCGCGGGTCGGCCACGCCCTCAAGCCCGGCGAACGGTCCGCCGGGAGCCGGGCACAATGAGCGGGGACGGTGGACGGGTCGTCCCCGTCTACGCCGTCACCGGTGGCCGCACCCGTTCGGCAGGTCGGGACCTGCCCCTGGAATGCCTGGTCACGGCCACCCAACGCACCACGGGACTCGAGCACAGCCAGCCGGAGTACCGTGCGATCATCCAGATGATCGACAGACCGACGTCGGTCATCGAGATCGGGGCGAGGCTCGGCGTGCCGGTCGGTGTCGCCCGTGTGCTGGTCAGCGATCTGGCCGACGCCGGCTACCTGGTCGTCCACACCGCGCCGCCTGCCACCGAGGACGGCAGGCCTCCCCGCGCACTGCTCGAGCGACTCCTGGAGGGGCTCCTTGCCCGCTGACGACACGCCGATCCCGCTGAAGATCGTCATTGCCGGGGGGTTCGGAGTCGGCAAGACGACGATGGTGCAGGCCCTGTCGGAGATTCCGCCGCTACTCACCGAGGAGGCCATGACGACGGCCTCCATCGGCGTCGACGACGTCGCGGAGATCCCCGGCAAGAGCTCGACCACGGTGGCGATGGACTTCGGTCGCATCACCGTGGACGACTCCCTGATCCTGTACCTGTTCGGCACGCCCGGCCAGGACCGCTTCTGGTTCATGTGGGACGAGCTCTCGCGCGGCGCGGTGGGCGCCGTCGTCCTGGTCGACCTGCGGCGCGTGGACGACTGCTTCCCGGCGATCGACTACTTCGAGAACCGGCGGATCCCCTTCGTTCTCGGCATCAACGGCTTCCCGTCCGCGGACCACTTCGACGACGACGTGGTGCGCGATGCGCTGGCGCTCAGTCCGCGCTCTCCGATCGTTCGGCTGGACGCGCGCGACCCGCATGACTGCCTGCGGGCTTTGGTGACCCTGGTGGAGCACGCCCTCGCCACCTCGGCGGTCGCGCACTGAGCAGCCGTCTCCGAGCCCGTCCCCGAGCGCGCCTCCGAGTCCGCTGCAGCGAGGACTCGGGGCGCGACAGCGGGGTTCGCCCGCGGATCAGTCCTTGGGCGCGATCTCGCCCATCTCGACGAAGCCGCTGACCTCCTCGGCGTCCACATAGATGATCTTCGGCCGGGCCGAGACCAGGTAGGACGCCTTCTCCATGAAGTTCGGGACGTGCGCCTGCTTCATGTGCTCCTTGCCCGCCGCGTCGTCGGCGAAGCCCTCGATGCACACGTACTCGTTCTCGTCCTCGAGACTGCGGGAGAAGGAGAAGAACACGTTGCCGGGCTCCGCGCGCACGTCGTTGCTGTAGCCCTGGGCGAGCTCGAGCCACTCGTCGGTCTTCTCCGGCTTGATCGGCATCTTGAGCGTGATCAGGATCATGAGCCGGAGCGTACCGGCGGGTGCGGCGCCCGGGCCTGCGTCGAAGCGGCGCTTCTCGGCGGGCGAGAATGCGCACGATTCCGGCTCCGCGCGCGCTCGCGGCGGCGACGCTCAAGCCGCATCCGACGTCCGTGCACACCGTGACGTCACCGGGCACACGTTCCGCCATGTGCACGGCCGCGCGACAGTGTGCACGCCACGCCACGCTGTGCACGCCACGCTGTGCACCGCGACGCGACCCGGTGCCGGTTTCCGCCCACGCCGCGCGGTCAGGTCGTGGCCGGCTCCCGGGTGCGGGTTCCGGTCAGCAGCGTGAGCGGCGCCGCGGCCGTGGCGATCAGGGCTGCGGTGAGGAAGGCGATGCGCGCGCCGTGCGCGTCCGCGCCCGTCGTGGCCCCGGTGGACGCCAGCGCCATGACGGTGACGAACAGCGCCGTGCCCGCCGCCCCGGCCACCTGCTGGGTCGTGGTGACGATCGCGCTGCCGTGGGCGTCCTGGCCGGTGGGCAGCCGGCCCAGCGCGTCCGTCATGAGCGGGGTGACCATGAACGAGATCCCGAGCACCAGCACCACGTGCATGGCCACGAGGTGCCACAGCGGCGAGGTCGCGTCCAGCGTGACGAACGCCCACAGCGCGCAGGCGGCCACGGCCGCGCCCGGGACGGCGAGCGGGCGCACGCCGTGGCGGTCGTAGAGCCTGCCCACGATCGGCCCCATCAGACCCATGACGAGCCCGCCGGGCAGCAACGCGAGACCGGTGACGAACGGGGCGGCGCCCAGGACGTCCTGGATGTAGAGCGGCATCAGGATGATCACACCGAACAGCGCCATGAACGTCAGCGCCATCAGCACCACCGGTACGGCGAACGCGCGGTGCGACAGCGGGCGCAGGTCCAGCAGGGCCCGGTCCTCGCGCTGCAGGCGCAGCTGGCGGGTCACGAACACGACCATCGCCAGCACGCCGACGGCCATCGGCAGCCACACCGGCACGGGCGTGTGCCCGCGGGCGGACTCGCCGACGGCCGTGAGGCCCCACACGATCCCGCCGAAGGCGAGGATCGCGAGCGGGACCGACAGCAGGTCCAGCGGGACGTAGCGGGTCTCGGACTCGACGCGCAGCCACCGCGCACCCGCGGCCATCGCGAGCAGGGCGATCGGCAGCACGGCCCAGAACGTCCAGCGCCAGCCGAGGACGGACAGGATCAGCCCGGAGACCGTCGGCCCGACGGCGGGTGCCACCGCGATCACCACGGTGATCGTGCCCATCATCGCGCCGCGGCGCTCGGCGGGGACGAGCCTGATCACCGACGTCATCAGCAACGGGACCATCACCGCGGTGCCCGCCGCCTGCACGATGCGGCCCGTCATGAGGACGGCGAAGCCGGGTGCGAGCGCGGCGAGCAGGGTGCCGCTGCAGAACAGCCCCATCGACGTCAGGTACACCGCGCGCGGTGGGAACCGTTGCAGCAGGAACCCGGTGATCGGAATGACGACGGCCATCGTCAGCAGGAAGCCGCTGGTCAGCCATTGTGCGGTGGTGACGGGGACACCGAGGTCGGCGATCACGGCGGGCAGGGCGACCAGGATGATCGTCTCGTTGAGGATCATCACGAACGCCGATGCGACGAGCAGCCAGATCACCCGCATCCCGCCCGTGTCCTCGACGGGGGTGGCCGGGTGGTGGCCGGCGGTCATGGATCCTCCTGACGTCCGGGGATGGCCGGGCCCGGCATGGGGCACCCGGCGAGACCCCTCCGACGCTACGGACCGGCGCCCGCTCCCTGCCACGTGGTTTCGCCGTCAGCAGGATCGCCGGCGGCACGGCGCTACGGCATCGGCGGGCAGGGCTCCCACTCGGCGGTGAGGTCGAGGGGCTTGCGGATCGAGCGCAAGCCCAGCGCGGTGGTCGCGGCGCAGAACTCGTCGAGGTCGAGGTCGTACTCGACGTGCAGGACGGGCTTGCCCGCCTCGACGAACGGGCGCAGCGCGGTGCACTCGTCGTACTCGGCACAGCTCTCGTTGACCGCGAAGTCGAAGTCGCCGACCAGCTCGTCGACCTGGTCGAGGTCGTTCTTGAGCCCCACGGTGAGGCCGCGTTCGTGGGCGAGGCGGGCGAGCATCCGGTTGAAGGCGAGCTGGTCGGCGGCGGTGAGGGGGAAGCCGGTGTCGTTGGTGTAGCCGTCGACGTTGTCGGGCTCGACGCCGTGGAAGCTCTTGTCACGGCACAGGTCGAAGCGGGCGGCGAGGAAGGGTTCGAGGACGTCGAGGCGGCGGATGTCGAGCCAGCGCTCGTCGGGCCAGCCGTCGAGGGGCTCGCCGCGGACGTCCGCGGGCAGGGTGTCGGAGTCCGGCCGATCCTGCTCGACGGCACCCGCGTTGACGTAGCAGATCACGGTGCGCCCGGCGGCGCGCAGCTCCTCCACCGTGGCCTGCGAGGTCTCGAACAGGTCGACGTCGTAGATCCCGGCGGGTACGGACGTGTCGATGGTGCCGTCGAGCTGGTACTGCCAGGTGGCGTCCTCCGGCGGCACGCCGCCGCCCCCGCCGCCGCAGCCGGCGAGCAGCAGCGCCGCGCAGGCGAGCAGGACGAGACGGCGGGTCACGCGAACCCGTCCCACGGGTTGGGCAGCCGTCGGGAGGTGACATAGGCGAGGTCCGCGCCGAGGCGGTGGGCGCGCCGCCGTGCGCCGGCCCGCAGGCCGTCCGGGGTGGCGTGCACGAGATGGCAGGTGCGGCCGGGGCCCGGCGGGTCCGGCGCCCGGTGGCGGTAGGCCGACCACGGCCCCTCGAAGGTGACGACGACGTCGGCGAGCGCGCGGTAGCCGGGGTGCGGCTCGACGCCCGGGTTGAGAACGACCGCCGCGGTGCCGCCGGCCCGCAGCCGCTCGACGACGTCGGCGTAGTGGTCCAGCGCGTCCGCGCCGGAGCTGACCTGGTCCAGGAAGACCGCCCCGATCCCGTAGAACCGCCCGTAGCGCACCGCCTCGGCGAGGACGTCCGCGGCGGGCCGGGTGCCGTAGGCGGTGTCGACGTATCCCGCGACGAGCACCTCCGTGCGGGCGCGCAGCGCGGCGCACACCGGACGGTACGCGGGGTCGGCGGCGGTACCGGCGCCCGAGGAGGGGTTGACGACGACGAGGCCGAGCGTGGGGCTGGCGCACAACCGTTCCCAGTCGGTGGCCTCACGGGCGGGATGGAAGTAGGCCGGCACCGCGAGCGCGCTCACCGGTGGTGCACCGGACGGGCGACGCGCCGGTGCACCAGCACGGCGAGGACCAGCAGCAGGGTGGTGCAGACGGCGGCGTGGCAAGCCAGCGGCACCCAGCCCGGCGTGGGCTCGTCCGCGGCGACCACGAGGAAGGCGGCCAGCACGGCCACCCCGCCCGCGAGCGTCGCGACCGCCCGCCCGCCCGCGCCGAGGACGGCGAGCACCGTGGCGGAGAACAGCGCCGTCCCGAGCACGACGTAGTCCCCCGCGAGCAGCAGCAGGCGGGGCTCGGTGCCCAGCGAGTGCCCACGGTGGACGACGGCGAGCACCACCGTCGCCGTCATCGTCACGAGCGCCGCGGCGAGCACGAGATGCGCACCCAGCGTCGCGCGCCGCGCGGCGCGGGCGAACACCGGCGGGGACGACGTCGTGGCGAGCAGCGTCGTGAAGCGGCGGCGCAGCCGCAGCGCGAGCGACTCGGCCAGGCCCATCCCCAGCACCAGCGGCAGCGCGACGACCGTGACCGAGAGCGGCAGCGGGTCGAAGCCGGGGCGTACGAGCTGGTCCACGGCCGGGAAGACGGCGAGCAGGCCGACGAGCAGGCCCGCGACCACCTGGACTCCCACGTACACCCGTGCCCGGTGCGCGAGCCGCTGGCGAGCCCTGGCCGCTCCGCGCGTCGCGACCAGGGCGAGCACCACCGCCACCACGACGGACGCGGCGGGCCAGCGCAGGTCCGGGGACCGTTCCAGGGCGAGGACGATCCCGGCGACGGCGGGCAGGAGCGCGACGGCCAGCCACACCTCCCGGCCGCACACCAGGAGGGTCGCGGCCGCCAGCAGGTATGCGGTCTGCGCCGTGAGCAGCGCGATCGTGGTGAGATCGACGGCCATCGTCGAGGTGGTGACGAGCGCGAGGTAGACGGTGGGCACCGCCAGCAGCGCGGCCAGCGCCGTTCCGCCGAGCAGCGCCCGGCGCAGGAACCGGCGGGCCGCCGCCACGTCCAGGTTGCCCAGGTGCGCCCAGGCGACCGCGGTGACCCCGTACGCGCCCGCCCACGCGGCGAGCAGCCCCCCGAGCAGCAACGTGGACGCGACGGGATCGCCCGCGGGCAGGAGCGTGAGCGCCACCGCCGCGGGGACCGCGTAGAGCAGGCCCCGCAGGTGGAACGTCCAGTGGTCACCGGGCAGGCGCAGGCGGCGCGCGGCGGGGGCGGCGACGGGCTCGGCGAGCGGGGCCTGCGGGTCCTGGGAGAGCTCGGCGAGGGCGAAGACGTCCGGGACGCCGAAGGCGGTGGCGGCGACCCGGTCCGTGACGCCCGCGGACTCGAGGACGACGGCGAGCTCCAGCGGGTCGGTCGCCGACGCGACGGCGTGCGCGAGGGCGCTCTCGTGAGTCATCGGGCGTCCACCGGGTCCTCCACCGGAGGTGCGCCGGCTCCGTCGGAGCGGCGCTGCGGCGGGAGTACGACCGGCTCGGGCAGGCCGCGGGCGGCGTAGACGGCGCGGATGTCGGCGAGGAACCGGTCCAGCGTGAACTGCGCCAGGGCCCGTCGGTGGCCCGCGTCGGCGAGCCGGTGGCGCAGCGCGTCGTCGGTGAGCACGCGCACGCACGCGTCGGCGAGCGCGTGCACGTCGTTGGCGGGGACGACGAGCCCGCCGTCGCCGACCGCCTCGGCCATCCCGCCGACGTCGGTGCCGACGACGGCGCGCCGGCAGGTGGCCGCCTCGATGACCGTGAGCGGCAAGCCCTCGGAGCGGCTCGACAGCACGACGGCGTGCCCCAGCGCGTACGCCCAGCTCATCCGGCGGGCGGGGCCCTCGAACGTCACGGCATCGCCGAGCCCCAGCGTGCGGACGAGCGCGTGGCAGGAGTCCGCGTAGCCCTCGTTGCCGACGGGGACGCCGCCGAACAGGCGCAGCACGGCGCCGGGGACCCGTTCGCGGACGAGCGCGAACGCGCGCAGCAGCAGGTGGAGATCCTTGAGCGGGTCGATCCGGCCCGCGTACACCAGCGTCGGGGTGCGTGGCTCGAACCCGGCGGGCCGCAGCGCAGCCGGGTCGACCCCGTTGTGCACCACCTGGACCCGGGCCGCCGCGGCGCCGCCCCGCAACGCCCAGCGGGCATTGAACCGGCTCACCGGCAGCACGGCCGCGCAGCCGCGGTAGCCCAGCTCGCTGAGGCGGGCGTAGAAGCGGCCGAGGACGGCCCGCTGCACCCGCCCGCAACCCGACGCACGCAGTGCGAGCAGGCGTTCGCGCAGGTAGACGCCGTGCTCGGAGAGGATGACGGGGGTGTCGTGCTCCCAGCGCGCGAGCAACCCCACGAGGGTGGCCGAGCCGTTGGCGGTCGCGTGCACGAGGTCCGTGCGGGGGGCGGGAAACTGCAGAGGCCGCAGGAGGTGCTCGACGAGGTCGGTGACGGCGAGCGCGTCGGCGAGCGTCGGTGAGGCGCGCAGGTCGAACGTGCGGGAGGTGACGTCGACCAGCAGGTCGACGGCCACCTGGCTGCGCAGCGCCGCCGTGAGCGGGGTGTCGGCGGCGTAGGCGCGCAACCGGCGCAACGCGGACTCGACCCACTCCGCGGCCCGGGGGCCACCGCGCAGGGTCGCCTCCAGCAGGTGGGCGTACGCGGCGAGGAACTCGGGATCGGCCCGGTGGGCCCGGCGCCTGGACCGGGACCGCGGCGGCTCGGCCCACAACCCGATGCGCGCCACCCGCTCCCGGTTCGGCGGCGGCTCGTAGGTGATCGGCTCGCGCCCGGACCCGGTGAGCGCGACGACGTCGAAGGTGATCTCCGGCAGCCCTCGGATCAGCTGGTCACACCAGTCGCTCACCCCGCCCGGGTGGATCGGGTAGGTGCCCTCGGTGACGAGCGTGACCCTCACGGCCCCACCCCGACCAGCCGCATCCGGCCCTCGACGGGCAGCCAGCCGCTGCGGGTGGTGCCGTAGTCCTCGCCGAGGACGGCCCCGGGGCTGCGCGGGACCGTCACCGGAACCGAGACGAGCCCGCCGGTCTCGATCGTCACCACCCCGTCCTGGGACCACGCCCGCACGTCGTCGCGCGCCTGCGTCCACGCGGCCGCCCGGCTCAGCTCGTCGGCGGCCTGCGTCATCGTGGGCACCAGCAACGGGCGGGCGTCGGTGTACACGGCGCGGTAGGTGTCGAGAACCCGCTCCAGCACGGGGTAGAGGGTGCGGTCCTCGGCGAGCTGGGGCTGGTGGACGTAGTGCGGGCGCGGGTCGTTGCCGAGCACGTGGTCGAGCACCTTCGCCGCCTCGACCGGCACGATCCCCTGGTGGAAGCCGGCGACCGGGTCCGCAGCGTCGACGGGGTCGAGGCAGCTCGAGTCGGCGTCGCACTCCCCGTCCCCGCCGACGGCGGCCGAGGTGTGGGTCCAGTTGTACTGGTCGACGGTCTCGGCGTACGTGGCGGTGTTGAAGTCCAGGTCGATGGGGTGGCGGGGCACGGTGCGGGTGCTCCCCAGCAGGCGCTGGGCGGGTTCCACGGACGCGTCCGCGGCGACCACCGCCACCCCGCTCGCGGCGAGCGCGCCCGCGAGCGCCGGGTTGTCCTCGGGCATGAGCGGGTCGCCGCGCAGGCCGCTGTGCTCGCCCGTCACCAGCTCGGTGGGCTCGATCGGCAGGCCGAAGCGGCGCGCGAAGGCGATGTTGCGGTCGATCTCGTCGCGGATCTCCCCGCCGGTGACGAAGCGGGTGCCGCCGAGGATCGGCATCTCGGCACACCGCCACGGCACCACGGACGTGTCGCGCACGCAGCCGAGATAGCGGTGCGACCAGGTGTGGTTGATCCAGCCGAACTCTCCGCGGCCGGCGACGAGGGCCTCGGTCAGGGGGTCCGTGCCGCCCGCCGCCGCGGCGTCCCCGCCCGCCCCGTTGTAGACGAGGTCCAGGCGGAAGCCGTGGCGGCGCTGCCAGTCCACGGCGACGGCGACGTCCTGCGCGGTCATCCGGATCGTCGGGTCCGTCCCCGGCGGGGCGGGGCACTGCGGCCCGACCGCGCAGCGCCGCCCGGGCACCCAGCGGGCGTCCGGCAGCAGCACGTCGTCGATGTGCACGGCGAGCCAGCTGCGCCGCATCCCCAGGTGGGTGCCGCGGGTGAGCCACTCGATCAGGCCCGGCCCGAGCGCCGCGAGCTGTATGGAGGTGGCGTCGAAGGAGAAGGTGAGGACGAGCTCCTCCCGGCCGCCGCCTTCGAAGACGCCTGCGACCGCCCCGCGCCGTCGGCCGTCGGGCGAGGTCGCCGTCAGCAGGGGGCGGAACGACGGCAGCGGGGTCGCGATCTCCACCCACGTCCCGGCCGAGAACGGGACATCGCCACGCATGTCCGCGAACACGTCGGAGCGGGCGAGCTCGGTGAGCGCCGCGGTGCCGCCCGCGTCGAGGGAGCCCCACCAGCCCACGGTGTCGGTCGGCTCCACGAGCCCGACGGCGGGCGTGGGGTGCACGGTCGCGTCGAGCTGGCGCAGGCCGAACTCGCGCGCGAGGGCGTGCAGGGCGTCC
This sequence comes from Pseudonocardia sp., assembly GCA_050248815.1. Classification (GTDB taxonomy): domain Bacteria; phylum Actinomycetota; class Actinomycetes; order Mycobacteriales; family Pseudonocardiaceae; genus Pseudonocardia. The sequence continues at coordinate 48,136 of JBFWRR010000025.1, forward strand.
AGCTCCGTGCGGTCCAGCCCGGCGGGTGCGGCGTTCGGGAGGACGAATGCCTGGTAGCGGCTGTGCGGGACGGAATCGTCGACGGTGAGGCTGTCGCGGGTGAGGCGGGGGCGCGTGGGGTCGGTGAGATCGAGGACGTCGTGCGGGACGCCGCTCTCGACGAGCAGCAGGCGCACCGCCTCCGGCTCGGCCGTCAGGTCGGTGACGACGAGTATGCGCAGCTCGACGATCGGGCTCGCGGCCCGCGCGGCGGGCGCGGTGAGCAGCACCAGGGGAATCGAGACGGACAGGGCCACGCACAGGGTTGCCCCGCGCAGCAGCACGCGAGCCCGTCCTCCCGACCCGTCCCGCAGCGCCACCCAGTGCCCCCCGTTTCACCCGGGCGGCACGTCAGACCGGCGCGCCCCGCCGGACGGGGCCGATTCTGATGCAATGATCCCGTCCCTCGCGGGCTCAATATCGAATTCCGGCCGGATGGACGTTCTCCATTCGACCGAAAAGGCGTGACAGTTCGGGCAGAAGGACGAGGTGATCGGAAATGTCGGACTGGCGCGGCGTCGACACCGGCTGGGGGCGGCGGGCGGTCGAGTTCGCCACGCTGAGCGAGCCGGCCAACTGCCGCGAGTACGTCGCGTTGCACCACCACCTCGCCGTGGCCCCCGGCGACCGGCTCCTCGACATCGCCTGCGGCGCAGGCCTCGCGATCGAGCTGGCCACTCTGCGCGGGGCGGTGTGCGCCGGGATCGACGCATCGCACCGGCTCGTCGCGGTGGCGCGGGACCGCTCGCCCGACGCGGACGTCCGGATCGGGGACATGCACGAACTGCCCTGGCCGGACGGGAGCTTCGACGTCGTGACGAGCTTCCGCGGGATCTGGGGCACCACCCCGAAGGCGCTGACCGAGGTGGCGCGGGTGCTGGTGCCGGGCGGCCGCGTCGGGCTCACCGTGTGGGGCCATCTCAAGGCCTCCCCCGGGGCGTGGGCGCTGGCCCCGTTCCGGCTCGCCACCGAGGAGAAGGTGTCCAACCAGGCGTCGATGGTGTCCCTGGGCAGGCCGGGCGCGGGCGAGGAACTGCTCGGCTCGTACGGGTTCGTCGACGTCCGGCGCATCGCCGTGCCGTTCGCCTGGGAGTTCCCCGACCCCGAGACCTACGCCCGCGCGCTCGCCTCCACGGGCCCGGCGTTCGAGTCGATCCAGAACGTGGGTGAGGAGGAGTTCCTGGCCGCCGCAGCCGAGAACGCCCGGGCGCGCCAACGGGAAGGCCTGCCGCTGCGGGCGGAGATCGCCGTCGTCGGGTACCTGGCGCGCACGCCAGGAGCGTCATGACCGGGCCGGGGTCTCCACCACGACGTTCGTCGACTTGATCACCGCGACCGCCAGCACGCCGGGCTCGAGACCAAGGTCCCGCACGGCCTCCGAGCTCATCAGCGACACCACGCGGTGCGGGCCGCACTGCATCTCCACCTGGGCCATCACCCGGTCCGTCTGCACGGCGGTGACCAGCCCGACCATCCGGTTGCGCGCCGAGCGCCCCACCCCGGACGGGTCCGGGGCCTCGTGGGCGTTGCGCCGCGCGAACTCGGCGAGCGCGACGCCGTCGATGACCTGGCGGTTCGACGCGTCGCGGCTCACCGGGAGCTTGCCTGTGTCGACCCACCGGCGGACGGTGTCGTCGCTGACCGCGAGCAGGCCCGCGGCCTCCGAGATGCGGAAGTAGGCCACGGCGCGAGCATAGGCCCGGACCCGCACGGAGGCCGTGCCGGTCGCCCGGCATCTCACCGAAGCGCACTTCGATGCAGAGCGATCCACGGTTCGCTCCTCAGCGCGGGTCGGTGCCCAACGCCGTCGACAACGCGGTCTCCAGGTGCGCGACGTCCTCCTTGAGCAGGGCCAGCGCCGCCCACGGTCCCGGCTCGACCGTGCGATCCGCGCCGCGCCGCACGCCCGCCAGCGCCACCTCGACGAGCACGTCCGCGACCTCGTCGGGATCGACGTCGACGTCCGGGCGGTACCACCAGGCGACCCAGTTCGCCATGCCGAGCAGCGCCAGCGCGACCGTGCGGGCGGGCAGCGGACGGAACCGGCCGGCCTCGACGGCCTGCTCGATCATCCGGGTGAGCAGCGCGAGCACGGTGCGGCGGGCCTGCTGGTGCATCGCGGCGATCTCCGCGGGCAGGTCGGGCTCGCTGCGGTCCAGCAGCCGGAAGCGGGTGGTGTTGCGGGCGTTGTTGACCACGATCCGCCGGAACGCGGCGACCACCCGCTCGTCCTCGGCGAGGTCCTCGCGCGCCGACTCCTCCTGCAGGATCTCGACCACCCGCTCCAGCACGTCCCGCACCAGCGCGGCGAGGATCTCCTCCTTGTTGCTGACGTAGTGGTAGAGCGCGGGGCGGCTGATGCCCATGGAGTCCGCGATGTCCTGGAACGACGTGTTGGCGTAGCCCTGGGTTGCGAACAGCCGCGCCGCATGCTCGAGCAGCTCGTTCGACACGAGCTTGCGGCGGGCCTGCTGCCGTGCCATCTCCCGCCCCCTCCGTGCGCCGGACCCGACCATCGTGCCCGACGCTGCGGTGGGTGCGATCAGAGGTCGTTCACCTGGTTCACCGCTCATGCAGCCACGGGTCGAGCAGCCGCGCCGCACCGTCGCGCGCGCCCCCGCCGACCGGTCGGCCGTAGTGGTCGGCCGCGATGGCCTCCACCCGCACCCCGGGTGCACCGAGCGCGTCGACGATGCCGTCGACGTCGCCGGGGAACACGCAGTTGTCGGCGGTGTAGGTGATCACCAGGGTCGGCAGCACCATCTCGGGGCCCGCCTTCGCGATCGTCGCGTGCGACGACTGCGCCGACCACGTCGAGAGCCACGCATCGGGGGTGGTGAGCCTGCCGAGCCCGACGATGCCGACGTTCGTGATCTCCGGCCGCCCGTACACCGAGCCGTAGCCGCGGTCGGACTTGTCGAGGTCGAGGTCCATCGCGCGCAGGTCCGCGTCGGTGCGCCACACCGTGATCAGCCGGGCGGAGCCCGCGCGGCGGCGGTCCGCGGCGGTGCCGCCCGCCTTGACGGCCCGGCGAGCGGCGAGCGCCTCGGCGACGTGTGCCCGGGCCGTCTCGTCGATGCGCGCCACCCGCGCCCGCTGCGCCGCCCGGTAGGACGCCACGAACGACAGCGCGTACGACGAGCTCTCCGGTGCGGGCCGGTAGCCGTTCTCCGGGGCGAAGGCGTCCAGGGCAGGGTCGACGGAGAACGGGTCGTCCTCATCGGTGACCGACGGATCGATGCAGGCGGCCAGGAGCGCACCCTGCCCGGGGTGCGGGGCGAGGTAGGCCAGCGCGTCCAGCGTCGGGAGGACGGCCCGGTCCAGGTGGCTGGGCCGCCCGGCGGGTGTGCGCGCGATGCGCTGCTGCGGTGCCCGCAGGGACTGCTGGACGTAGTAGGTGAGCAACCCCGCACCGCCGGAGTTGCCGAGCCCGACGGCGCGGCCGAACCCGATGCCGTGCAACCACTCCAGACCCGCTCCGAGGTCGAGCAACGCCTGCTCGTGCACGAGCCGCAGGTCGCTGCCCGCGTCGCGGGCCTGTTGGACGTACACGGCGTGCCCCGCCCCGACCAGCGCGGGGATCAGGTAGTGGCGGGAGAAGTCGACCCGCGGGTGCATGAGCACGACGACGGTCGTGTCCCGGGGTGCGCGGCCCGCCGGGGTGTAGAGCGTGCCCTTGGCCGCGTTGCCGTCGACGGTGACGACCGTCTGCAGGTGCACGCCCGTCCCGGCGGGCAGCGCCGCGGGGTGCCAGTCCACGTTCAGCCCGGGGTTGGCGGCCATCACCGCACCCCCGCTCGGGCGTCGCGGGCGAGCAGGCGGCCCGCGCCGGGCAGGTCGACGGGCAGGCCCAGCGACTCCAGCAGCGTGTACGCGCCCGCCGTCGCGGCGGAGAGCACGGGCAGCCCCAGCTCCTGCTCGGCAGGCTGGATCAGCGCCAGCGAGGGCATCTGCACGCAGCAGGAGAGCACCAGCGCGTCCGTCCCGGACAGGTCGAGCTCGCGCGCCGCGGCCCGGACCCGGTCCCCCGGGATGCACCCGACCTCCGTGTTGTCGGCGACCTCCAGCGCGCGCCAGCCCGTGACGGTGAACCCCTCGGCCTCGACGTACGCGACGACCAGCTCGGCCACCGGCCGCAGGTACGGCATCACCAGGGCGACGCGGCGGACGTCCAGCCGGCGCAGCGCGTGCACCAGCGCCCCGGCGCTGGACGTCACGTGCGCGGGGATGCCGCGGTCCGCGAGCTGGGCGGCGACGGCGTCCTCGACGAGGACGTGCTCCGCGGTGCCGCCCGGGTGGCCCTGGGCCATCAGCGCGACCAGGCACGCGTAGAGCACGGCGTCCACGCCCGCGTCGCCGATCTCGTCGACGCACCGCTGCCGCTGGGCGTTCATCGCCCGCAGCTCCTCCGGAGAGACCGTGTGCAGCCGCATCCGGCTCGCGTGGAAGGAGAACGTGGCGTCGCGGTGGCGGGCGAGCAGTGCCGGCATCTCGGTCTCGACGGTGACGTTCGAGCTGGGCACCACCAGCCCGATCCGGTGGTGGCTCATCGCGGCGCCCCCGTCCGGTGCACGAGGCGCAGCGCGTCCTTGTCGTGCTGCACGATCCGCGCCTCCTGCAGGCCCGCCACCGCCGAGTACCAGACGGCGTGGCGGCAGCCGGTGGCGCGCCGGTCGATGGTGATCGCTTCGTCGCCCACGATCCGGAAGTACGGCCCGACCTTGTCCACGACGAGCAGCGGGTCCTGTTCCGCCACCCGGACGAGGCCGGTGTTCTCGGGGACGTCCAGGACGAACAGCGCCGTCACACCGGCACCTCCGTCCAGGTGTCGGCCCGCTCGACGATCAGCTCGGCCTTGCGGGTGAGCAGCTTCTCCAGGCTGGGCGCCGGCCCGGCCACGACCTCGCACAGCGCGTCCACGGTGAGCGCGGCGTCGACGTCCTCCTGGGGCGTGACGGGCCGCAGCGCCCGCGTCAGCTCGATCATGTAGCCGTTCGGGTCGTGCGTGTAGATCGACTCGATGGTCTCGTGCATCACCTGCATCTCGCAGGGCCACTCGCTCGCGTCCAGGCGACGCCGGTATTCCAGCAGGTCCTCCTCGGAGTCGACGTGGATGGCGAGGTGGCGGGAGTTCGCGAAGTACCACGGCGTGTCCTCGGGCAGCCGCGCCCAGGCGTCGCCCGGGGCCTTCGGGTCGCCCACCGGCTCGTGGCCGAAGTAGTAGAAGAACGCGATGCGGTCCCCGCCGCCGATGTCGAAGAAGAAGTGCACGAAGTCGGGGTGCTCCTGCGGACCCCAGCCCGCCGCGCAGATCGAGTGGACGACCGGGAAGCGCAGCACGTCACGGTAGAAGCGGACGGTGGCGGCGGGATCGAAGGTGGGGAAGGCGGCGTGGTCGACGCCGCGGGCCCGGTGCTCGTTCGGGTTCATCGCAGGTCTCCTGGGTCGGAATCGGTGTCGGTGACGCACACGAGGTCGGTGCGTCCGGAGGCGAGGCCGGAGGCGAGCTCGCCGAGGGCGGTGGCCGGGCCGTCGACGACGACGAGCGCGCCGGTCTCCGCGCGCAGGCGCTCGCCGACGTCGAGGCGGGTGAGGACGGCGCCACGCTCGTCCGCGCCGGTGAGCCGGAAGCCCTGCCGGCCCCGCAGGGTGAGGTCGTGCAGGTGCTTGACCAGCGCGTCGCCCGCCTCGCCCCAGGGATCGGTGAGATCGACCTCGACCCGGGCCAGCCCGGCCGGGAGCCGGTCGCCGTCGACCAGCCGGGTGTCCCATCGGCATCCGCCGTGCTCCAGCGGCCGGGAGAGCACCCAGTCCACCACCCCGTCGAGGGGGACGGCGTCGGCGTCGACCCCGGCGTAGTGCGCCAGCCCGCGGCGCACGACGTCGGGGTTGGTGCCGGCGAACCGCGGCAGCGAGACGTTCCCGGTGCGGGTCATGTAGGCGACCATCAGCTGGTCGACGGGCAGGTGCGTGCGCTGCGGGAAGGAGTCCCACCACAGCCTGCTGCGCCGGGCGAGCTCCTGCAGCCGCTCCACCTGCGGGCGGCGCTCCCGCTCGTAGGCCACGAAGGCCGCACCGAGGTCGGGGGCGGCGAGCACGGCGTCGTGCAGCGCGATCGCGTCCTCCATCGCGAGCTTGGTGCCCGACCCGACGGAGTAGTGGGCGGTGTGCGCGGCGTCGCCGAGCAGCACGGCGTTGCCGCGGGTCCAGCGGTCGCAGTGCACGGTGCGGAAGCGCAGCCAGCGGGTGCGGTTGCCGATCAGGCGCCGTCCGCCGAGGTGCTCGGCGAAGGCGTCGGCGAGGTAGTCCAGCGACGTGGTGTCCGAGGCGTCCGACGGCGTCGCCTCGGTGGTGGCGTCGAAGCCCGCCGCCCGCCAGGTGGCCTCGTCGGTCTCGACGAGGAACGTGCTGCGGTCCGCCGAGTACGGGTAGGCGTGGATGACGAAGGTGCCGTGCGCCGTCGTCACCGGGGCGAAGACCGCGGTGTCCAGCGCGACGTCGGTGCCCGCCCACAGGTAGAGCCCGCCCGCGACCTCGACGTGCGCGCCGAGGTCCGCGGCGTGCTCCGTGCGGGTCTGGCTGCTCACCCCGTCGGCGACGATCACCAGGTCCGCAGCGTCGGGGCCGCCACGGAGGTCCGCGAGCGCCGCGCGCCGCCCGTACCGGATCTCGACGCCCGCCTCGACGGCGTGGCGGGACAGGATCTCCAGCAGCGTGGCGCGCCCGATGCCGATGAGGGCACCGTTGTGCACCCGCGACTGCGCGTCGTCCACGACCATCCGCACGTCGTGCGGGCGGCCCGCGGCCAGCATGTCGTCGAGGGTCGCGGGATCGGCGGCCTCCAGGTTGCGCTGGGTGCGCGAGGCGATCGCCACGCCGAAGCCGAACGTCGCCTCGGGTGTGCTCTGCTCGTGGACGGTGACGGTGGCCTGCGGGTAGGTCCGCTTGAACAGCCGCGCCGCGTAGAGCCCGCCGGGCCCGCCGCCCAGCACGGCGACACTGTCGATCTTCATGAGGACCCCTCCTCGATCTTGCGGGCGATGTCGGCGCGCAGGTCCTTCTTCGAGACCTTGCCGACGTTGGTCAGCGGGAACGCCTCGACGACCTCGATGCGCTCCGGGAGCTTGAAGCGCGCGAGACCCTGCTCCAGCAGGAACGCGGTGATCCCGGGCAGCGACGGCGGGCCGTCCGTGTCTGTGCCGGTGCCGGTGCCGGTGTCGACGACCAGGTAGGCGCAGATCCGCTCGCCCAGCACCGGGTCGGGCATCCCGACGAGCGCCGCCGCGCGGACCGCCGGGTGGCGCACGAGCAGCTCCTCGACCTCCTCGGCGTGGATCTTCTCGGCGCCGCGGTTGATGACGTCCTTGATGCGCCCGTCGATGGCGTAGTAGTCGACGCCGTCCACGACGTGGCGGGTGACGAGATCGCCGGTGCGGTAGAAGCCGTCGGCGGTGAACGCCGTCGCGTTGTGGGCGGGCGCCCGGTGGTAGCCGGGGATCGTGTACGGCCCGCGGCAGGCGAGCTCGCCGATCTGCCCGTCGGGCACCTCGTCCTCGCCGCCGATCTCCAGCACGCGCACCTCGTCCGCGGGCGAGATCGGGGTGCCGACCGTGCTGCGGCGCACCCACAGCGGGGCCTGCGGTGGCGTGTAGAGGAACATGCCCTCGGCCATCCCGAACATCTGCAGCGCGGCGATGCCGAGCTCGCTCTCCAGGCGTTCCAGCAGGTCCTCCGAGGGGCGCTGGCCGCCGATCACGAACTGGCCGAGGCTCGTCAGGTCCGTCGAGCGGGCGGCGGGGTGCTCCAGCAGCCGGATCGCCACGGCCGGGGGCACCACCGGCATCGCCGTCACCTGCTCGCGGGCGATCAGCGCGAGCACCTCGCCGGCATCCGCACCGGCGGGCAGGACGAACGTGGCACCCGTCAGGTGCGCAGGCTGCAGCGCCGCGACGATCCCGGCGTTGTGCATGATCGGCAGCGGGTGCAGGACGACGCTCGCCTCGTCGAGGTGCAGGGCCTGGGCCCACACCCGGGCGTTGTAGGCGTACTCGGGGTGGCGGCGCGGCGCCACCTTCGGCAGGCCCGTGGTGCCGCCGGAGAGCTGGAAGGCGACGACGCCGTCGGGGTCGATCTCGGGGGCGGTGGGCGCCGTCGCACCGGCCGCGCCGAGGGCCGCGATGCCGTCGAGGGTCAGGGCGCCCTCGCCGCGGGCGACGATCACGGTGTCCAGGCCGGGCACGGTGGCAGCGAGGCGCTGCGCGCTCGCGACGAGGTCGCGGCCTCGGAAGTCAGCCTGCACCAGGTGCGCGCGGGCGCCGGTGTGGGCGGCGAGCTGCCCGATCTCGCGTTCGCCGTGCTGGGGCAACGTGCAGACCGGGACGATGCCCGCCTTCACGGCGCCGTAGTACGCGACGACGGTCTCGGCGACGTTGCCGGACTGGAACATCATCCGGTCCCCGGGGCGCAGCGGGGTCGCCGCGAGCAGGCCGGCGGCGACGGCGTCGGTGCGCTCGTCCAGCTCGCGGTAGGTCCAGCGGACCTCGGGGGTCACGAGGGCGAGGTGCCCCGGACGCCGGGCCGCGGCCCGGCGCAGGGCGGCGCCCAGCGGCTCGCGGCGCCAGAGGCCGTCGCGGACGTAGCGGTCGGCCAGAGCGGGGTCGAACGACGGGGTGGCGGTGTCGATGCCGGGTTCGGTGCCGGTGGTCATCAGGGATCTCCTCCGGGTCAGGCGTGGGCGCGGACGCCGGCGGCCGGTGCGGTGGCGGTGGTCCCGGCGGTCGCGGCGCGGCGTGGGACGAGGGCGCAGGCGATGGCGCCGAGGACGGCGACGGCCGCGAAGACCCCGACGTTGCCGCCGAGCCCGACGCCTGCGGACATCAGCAGCCCGCCGAGCACCGGCCCGGTGACGGCGCCGAGACGCCCGATCCCGCTGCTCAGCCCGATCGCCGTGGCGCGGTTCGCCACCGGGTAGTGGGCGGCGACGTAGCCGTAGATCACGATCTGGTTGCCGGTGGTGGCCGCACCGGCGACGAACACGAGCAGGAAGAGCACGGCGGACGGCAGCGGTAGCGCGAGCAGCCCGAGCGCACCGACCGCGAGCACGAACAGGCCGGTCGCGATCCACCGGCTGCCGAAGCGGTCGGCCAGCGCCGAGCCGGACAGCCCGCCGACGACGGCCCCCAGGTTCAGCACGAGCAGGAACGCGAGTGCCGAACCGAGCTCGTAGCCCGCGCCGCGCATGAGTTGGGGCAGCCAGGTGTTGAGGCCGAACACGAGCAGGAAGCCACAGAAGTTCGCCACGACGAACAGCGCCGTCGCGATCGCCGCACGCCCGGTCAGCAGCTTGCGGATCTCGCCGCGGCCACGCTGCGCACGCACGAAGCTCGGCGACTCGGGCAGGTACCGCAGGGCGAGCGGTACGAGCGTCACCAGCGGCAGCGCACCGATCGCGAACAGGACGCGGAAGCCGGCGGGCTCCAGCAGGACGAGGGCGAGCAGCGCGGCGAGGACGCCGCCGATCGGGAAGCCGCAGAGCATCAGGCCGTTGACCATGTGCCGGCGCGCTGCCGGGGCGACCTCCATGACCAGCGCGATCGCCGTCGGCGGGATGCCGCCGAAGCCGAGGCCGGCGAGGAAGCGGAACAGTCCCAGGAGAGCGGGGGTGGGCGCGAGGGCCGCGGCCAGCATCATCACCGAGAACCAGACCAGCGACGCGATGAACAGCGTGCGGCGCCCGAAGCGGTCGGTGAGCGTGCCGGAGGCGATCGCGCCGACGAACATGCCGAGCAGTGCGTAGCCGCCGATCGCGCCGGCTCCGGCCGGGGTCAGGCCCCACCCCTCGTGCGCGAGCAGGGCCGGCACGACCGATCCGTAGACGATCAGGTCGTAGCCGTCGAACACGATCGCCCCGAAGCAGATCGCGACCGCGACGGCGGCCTCCCGGGGACTCACCGGGCGGGTGCGGGCGTGCGTCATCCGAGCCTCCTTGCTGGGTCCGACGTCCCCGGACGGGTGGGGCGTGGGACCGAGGCTAGGCGCGCTCATACACAAGTGTCAATAGTTCGACATAGATGTCGGTCCGTCGTGAGCTGCCGGAAGTTCGTAGCATCGGACCCATGGACGACCCCGCCGACCGGATCGCGCCGCGAGACCTGCGCGTCTCCCACGCCGAGCGCGAGCACATCACGCAGCTCCTCGCGCGCCACCACGCGGCGGGCCGCCTCGACGCCGACGAGTTCGCCGAGCGGGCGGCCGCCGCGGCGAGCGCCGTCACGCGCGCGGACCTCAACCGGACCGTCGTCGACCTGCCGGGCGTGGACGGCCTTCCCGTGCGCGAGGTCCTCGAGCTGACCAACACCGCCGGCGAGCAGCGCCGCCACGGGGAGTGGATCGTCCCGCCGCGCATCGTCGTGCGCTCCTGGGTGGGCAGCGCACGACTGGACATGCGCAAGGCCCGCTTCGTCACCGACGAGGTCCTGATCGAGTGCGACCTCATGGTCGGCAACCTGGAACTGCGCCTGCCGCCCGGCGCGTCGGTCGACCTGGAGGACGTGCACGTCTCCGTCGGTAGCGTCGTCGACCGGATCGGCCCCCGGGCGCAGCGGGGTAACCCGCACGTGGTGGTGCGCGGACGCACGGGGATCGGCGGCGTCCGGGTGCGGTGAGCCGTCAGCCGAGCGGCACGGCCTGCGCGTCCTCGTCGGCGACCCGGGTGCGCGGCAGCAGCCGGATGCCGACGAGCAGCGCGACCGCGAACACCACCGCCGCCAGGCCGAACCCGACGGTGATCGCGTCCCCGGCCGCCCCGGCCGGCCCGCCGGTGCCCTCGTGCTCGAGCCCCGAGCACCACCGCACCGATCACGGCCACGCCGAGGGTGCCGCCGACCTGCCGGACCGTCTGCACCAGCCCCGACGCCTGGCTGCGCTCCGCACGCGAGACCCGCCCGAGCGCGTCGGTGTTCGCCGGGGACATGACGAGCCCGATCCCGAACCCGGTCAGCATCATCGCGGGCACCTGCAGCGCGTAGTCCAGGAACGGCAGCGCAGCGGCCCACGCGGCGACCCCGGCGGTGGCGAACCCGAGCCCCGTGAACACCGGCGCGCGCACGCCGGACCGGTGTTCACGGAGAACGCGGGGCGCGTGAAGAGCCGAACGTCGACGAGCGGGCGCCGCATCCGCAGCTGGATCAGCACGAAGACCGCCGTCAGCGCGAGGCCGCCCGTCAGGCACAGCAGCGTCGCGGGAGCGGTCCGGCCCCAGCGGGACGCCTGCTGCACCGCGAGCACCGTCGCCGCTATGCCGGTGACCAGCAGTACCACCGAGCGCAGATCGATCACGGCGTCCCGGGTACGCACGTTGTCCGGCTTCGCCAGGTGCACGAGCACGAGCGCGGCGATGCCGACGGGAACATTGAGATAGAACACGACCCGCCACGACACCGTCCCGGTGAGCACCCCGCCGATGAGCGGCCCGACGGCGAGGAACACCTGGCTGATCCCCGCGTAGACGGCCATCGCGCGGCCCCGGGCCGACACCGGGAACGCGCTGACGACGATCGCCGCGGACGCGGGCATCATCAGCGCCCCGCCCGCGCTGATCACCCACTGCTGGCCCGTCGGCGACAGCGGCGGCTCGTCGCTCATCGCGGGCAGGGCGACGCTGACGACCGTCTGGTCCAGCATGATCATCGACAGCGATCCGGTCATGGCGACCAGGACGAGCCAGCTCCCCCGCGACCCCCGCACGGGTCGACACCGGGTCGGACGGTCCGCACCGCCCATCCGGCGAACGGCAGCTCCCACCCGGGACCGGTCAGGCCGCGCGCACCCCGCGGGCGCCCACCGCCCCGCGCAGGCCGACACAGCCCACGCATCCGACGCAGTCCACGCAGTCCACGCATCCGGCGCAGCCCACGCAGCGGCGGCAGCGCACGCAGGCCAGGCACGCCACGCACCGCTCGATCGCCACGCACAGCAGCGTCAGGGCCGATCCGGCGACGCCTGCGCCCGCCGCAGTCCCGACGCTGCCGGCCACCGCGACGCTGCCGGAGGTCACCGCGCTCCCGGCGACGGCGACACTGCCCACCGTCGCGACACACCCGGCGACCGCGACACTCCCGGCCGTCGCCACGCTGCCCGCCACGGCGACACTGCGTCTCGTCGCGACGCTCCCGGCGACCGCGACACTCCCCGCCGTGTTCGCGCTGCCCGCTGTCGCCGTCGAGTCCACCGTCGCCTCGCCGCCCACCACTGCGATCACCGGTCGAGCGTGCCACGCCGTGCCCGGCACGTGCTGCGTCGGCAGGGTGAACGCCGAACCCTGCGTCGCACCGGCGGTCGACGGCGCCGCGCTGAGCACTACGCTGGCGCGAGGTGTGCCGGGAAGTCTGGTCGGCGATCGGTTCGTCGACCCCACCGGAGGACATCCCGCATGAATGCCGTGCCCCGTGCTCCTCGGTTGTTCGGTCGTGGTTCCTGGCCCGAGGTCCGCCGGATCGGTGACGTGCTGCGCACCGAGACCACCGGTGGGCTGCTGCTGGTCGCCGCCGCGGCGTTCGCGCTGGTGTGGGCGAACTCGCCCTGGCGGGCGGCCTACTTCGAGCTGTCGGGCCGCACGGTCGGACCGGCCGCGCTGCACCTGGACCTGCCACTGGCGGCGTGGGCCGCCGACGGCCTTCTCGCGATCTTCTTCTTCGTCGCGGGGCTGGAGCTCAAACGCGAGTTCGTCGCGGGCGACCTGCGGGACCCGCGCCGCGCGGCGCTACCGGTCGCCGCGGCCGTCGCCGGCATGGCACTACCCGCCCTGGTCTACCTCACCTTCGCGATCGCCGGAAGCGCCTCGCTGTCGGGCTGGGCGATCCCGACCGCGACCGACATCGCGTTCGCACTCGCCGTCCTGGCCGTGATCAGCACCCACCTACCGGCGGCGCTGCGGGTGTTCCTGCTGACCCTGGCCGTCGTCGACGACCTGCTGGCCATCGCCGTCATCGCGCTGTTCTACACCGATCGCCTGAACTGGCTCCCACTGCTGGCGGCACTGATCCCGCTGGCGCTGTTCGCCCTGCTCGTGCAACGCCGCGTGACCTCCTGGTGGCTACTGCTCCCCCTGGCCGCCGCGACCTGGACGTTGATGCACGCCTCCGGCGTGCACGCGACCGTCGCCGGGGTGCTGCTCGGCTTCACCGTCCCCGTCCCGCGGCGCGGCGCGGGCCCCGGACCGGGCCTCGCCGAGCACTTCGAACACCAGTTCCGCCCGATCTCGGCCGGCATCGCCGTCCCGGTGTTCGCGTTCTTCGCCGCGGGCGTGTCGATCGTCGACGCCGGCGGGATCGGCGCCGCGCTCACCGACCCGATCACGCTCGGGATCGTGTTCGGGCTCGTCGCCGGCAAGACCGTGGGCGTGCTCGGCGGCACCTGGCTCGTGCAGCGCTTCACCCACGCCCAGCTCGCCGAGGGCCTGTCCTGGTGGGACGTGCTGGGCCTGTCGCTGCTGGCCGGGGTCGGTTTCACCGTGTCCCTGCTGATCGGCGAGCTGGCCTTCGGCCCCGGCACCGCCGCCGACGACCACGTCAAGATCGGGGTACTGGGCGGGTCCCTGATCGCCGCACTGCTCGCCACCGTCGTACTGCGCATCCGCAACGCCCACTACCGGCGCCTGTGCGAGGACGAGGAGCGCGACGACGACCACGACGGCATCCCCGACGTCTACGAACGCGACACGCGCGAGTGAGCGAGGCCCGGACCGGCCCCGCCGAGAGCGGTTGACGGCACCGTCGAGCAGCTCAGGCCGTGCGGCAGATCATCTCGGTCGGTGAGATGAGCCCCCGCTCGATGTTGTCGAGCATGTTCGCGACCTTGGCCGGGGCGTCTCGACCCATGAGGATGTGGAGCCCCAGCGCCGGTGGGCCGCTCTCGGCGAACCTGGCCCTCAGCTCACGGAAGAAGGCGAGGGCGAAGTCCCGGCGGTCGCGCTCGCCGACGACGGACAGGCCGGCCTTCGCGAGCAGTTCCCGGTACTGCGGCGGTTCGGCGAGGAAGCTCGTCGCGGGCGTCGAGGCCCACGGCACCGGATACGTGATCTCGCCCGTCCCGGTTCGCATGATGTCGTAGAGGGCGAAGCCGCCGTCGTCGGTCAGAACACGCCGGATCTCCGCGAAGACGGCGTGCTTGTCCGCGATGTTCATCCCGACATGGAGCATGCAGGCACGGTCGAACGAGTGATCGTCGAACGGCAGCCTGCCCGCGCTGCCCAGTTCGAAGCTCACCTGCCCGTCCAGCCCGGCGCGGCGGGTGAGCGAGCGCGCGACGTGCACGTACTCCTCGGTCACGTCGATCCCGGTGACGACGGCGCCACGGGTGTGCGCCAGGTGGCGGGCCGTACCGCCGAGCCCGCTTCCCACATCGAGCACGCGAAGCCCCGGATGGAGATCCATCTGGTCGATCAGGGCGACGGTCGCGGCGCGGCCGCCGACGTGGAACTCGTCCACCGGTGCGAGCTGCTCGGGTCGGAGGTGATCGGGGTCGGCACCGGTCGCCACGAGGGCATCGACGATCCGCTCCTCCAGCGATCCGACCGAGTAGTGATGCGCGACCGACTCGTCATCGCTCATCGGGCACCTCCCGTCCGGCGTGTTCGACCCGGGCGTCGAGCATTGCGCGGTCATGACTGCCGAGGACAGGCCCGAACGGGCCCTGGCGCTCCTGCCCGGCAGCGGAGTAAGGAGTGAGCACATGTCCACGATCATCGGTGCCGACGTCCTCGTGGCCGGGGCCGGACCGTCCGGGCCGCCGGCGGCGGGCCGGGTCATCTCCACCACCGCGGTCGCGCGGTGAGCGGCGTGTTCGCCATGCACCTGCGCCACGCGATCGTCGTCGACCGGCCCGTCGAGGCGGTGTTCGACGTGGCCACCACCACCCGCCACTGGCCGGACTGGCATCCCGCCACGGTGCGCGTGTCGGGCCAGATCGACGCCCCGGCGCGCCTCGGCGACCAGATCGTCGAGCACGTCCGGATCGCAGGCCACGAAGGATCGGGAACCTGGACGGTGATCGTCTGCGAACCCCCGCACCGCCTCGTGCTCGACGCGCCGGACACCGGGATCGGCCACGTCCGGATCAGCTACACGCTGACCCCCCACGAGCGGGGAACCCGGTTCGTCCGCGAGCTCTCGCTCCCCCCGCTGCCCACACCGATCAACGCCGCGATGGATGCCCAGTCCCGGGCCGGGCTGGACGCCCTCGCGGCCCTGCTGGAGCGCGAGATCCCGGCGTGATCCGTGCGGCGGGCGCCGGGCGCCGTCAGGGATTGACCTGGATCTTGCGTCCGATCCCCTTGCGGAACTGCTCCAGCGCCGCCGGGTACTCCTCCAGCGACATCCGGTGACTGATCATGATCTCCGGCTTGAGTGCGCCCTCGACGAACAGGTCCGCGGCCCGCTCGAAACTGTGCAGCACGGCCATGGAGCCGACGATGCGGATCTCCCTGCGGTAGACGTGGTAGGGCGAGTAGCTCGCCCTCGCACCCTCCGCCGACACCCCGAACTGCTGGAACGTGCCGCCCGGCGCGACCCGGGCGAGGCCGTCCTCGATCGCGGCGACGGCGCCCGTGCAGTCGATGACGACCTCCCACCCGCGCGGGCGGTCGAGCTCGTCCGCGCCGGTCACGGCGGCCGTGCAGCCCAGCTCCGTCGCGGTCTCCAACCGCGCCGGGTTGAGGTCGACCATGCTCACGCTGCCCGCCCCGGCCCGCTTGGCCAGCTCCATCATCATCAGGCCCATCGTGCCCGCGCCGTAGATGAGGTAGTGGGCGGCGAGGTCCGGCGCCAGCACGTCGAAGCCGCGTACGGCGCACGACAGCGGCTCGATCAGCGCCGCGTCCGCCGTCGAGACGCCGTCGGGCAGGTTCACGCAGTTGGCGACGGGCGCCGCGACGAACGTCGCGGCCCCGCCAGGCACGCTGACCCCGATCGCGTTCCACCGCTCGCACAGGTTGCCCCTGCCGCGGCGGCAGTAGTGGCACTCGTGGCAGTACAGCGACGGGTCCACCGCCACCCGGTCACCGACTCTCAGCTCGGTGACCTCCGCGCCACGAGCCACCACCTCACCTGCGAACTCGTGGCCCGGCACGATCGGCAGCGTGGGCGCGAACTCGCCGTCCGCGATGTGCAGGTCGGTGCCGCAGATGCCGCACGCGGCCACCTCGACCACGACCTCGCGGGGCCCCGGGGTGGGGTCGTCCACCGTCTCCACGGTGACGCCGTCCGACGCGATAACCGCAGCTCTCACGTGATCGCTCCCCTGCACCCGAACCCCGGCCCGGGCGGGGCCGCGCAGGCCCTCGGGCCGTCCGAGCGACGGTAGCGGACAGACACCGGCGAACGGCAGCGCACGAGTTCTGCCGTTTCGCCGCGCGGGCCTCTCAGCGAGCCGTACCGTGCGCGATCATGGACGGGCTGATCGAGGTGTCGCGCGGTCATCGTCGGCGCGACCGCGAGCACCCACCCCAGGACGGCGATCACCCAGCGGCTGCGTCACGTGATCGAGCAGTTCGCCGGGCTGCGCCCCGTGATCGCCGACGCCGCCGACGCCGTGGTGGCCATCCGGCGCGACCTGGCCGACGCCGAACGCCGGACCGCGGCGGCCGGGTTCGCGATCGACCCCGGCGGCACCGTGCGTGACATCCGCCAGACCGTGGTCGCGGTCGACCAGGTGGCGGCCTACCGCGAGCTGCGGCGCGCCGACGGGCGGCGTCGACCGTCCCGCGGGAGTGCCGGGCCGAGCAGGACTGGGTGTACCGGCGGGGGCAGTTCGACACCGTCACGGCTCCCACGCCGATGCTGGCCGGGTCGGCCAGCGTGCCCGCCATGGCCCGGGCCACCGAGCGGGCGGCAGCAGCTATTCCCGACGCGCGCATCCACATGCTCCGGGGGCACGGGCACTTCGCCCACAAGACCGACCCCGACATGGTCACCGAACTCGTCCGCGCGTTCGTCGCCTCCGTCAAACCTGCCCGACACGGCCGCCGCCGGTGACGGCGACCTTGCCCGCGAACGTCGCGGGGATCTGACTCTGCGCCACTCCGCCGTCGACGGACAGTTCACTGCCGCGGAAAGACGCCGGAATCGCCCGCGAGGAAGTCGGCCGGCAGCGCGAGACGGGACGTCGCGGGGCGCTCACTGGTGCACCCTCTTCCGGTCCGAGCTTGGTTGATCAGCCAGGATTCGGGCGCACCTGAGGTCCCCACCGGGCCATCGCCCTGCTCGCTCGACCCTCGAGGTCCGGGATGAGTTCTGCGAGG
>JBFWRR010000026.1:0-41956 GCA_050248815.1 Pseudonocardia sp.
CCGCTGATGCCCCGCCGCGACGACGTCGGCCACGTCCTCGTCATCGGCTCCGGCCCGATCGTCATCGGTCAGGCCTGCGAGTTCGACTACTCCGGCACCCAGGCCTGCCGCGTCCTGCGCGCCGAGGGCATCCGGGTGTCGCTGATCAACTCCAACCCGGCGACGATCATGACGGACCCGGAGTTCGCCGACGCCACCTACGTCGAGCCGATCACACCGGAGTTCGTCGAGAAGGTGCTCGCCGCCGAGCGCGACGCCGGCACGCCCGTCACCGCCGTCCTCGCCACGCTGGGCGGCCAGACGGCGCTGAACACCGCGATCGCACTGCACGAGCGCGGCGTCCTGGAGCGCTACGGCGTGGAGCTGATCGGCGCGGACGTCGAGGCGATCCAGCGCGGGGAGGACCGGCTCAAGTTCAAGGAGATCGTGCAGGCCTGCGGCGGCGACGTGCCGCGCAGCGCGGTGTGCCACTCGATGGCCGAGGTGCGCGCCGCGGTCGCCGAGCTGGGGCTGCCGGTGGTGATCCGGCCGTCGTTCACGATGGGCGGCCTCGGCTCGGGCATGGCCCACACGCCCGGGGACCTCGAGCGCCTCGCGGGCGCGGGCCTCGCGGCGTCCCCGGTCACGGAGGTGCTCATCGAGGAGTCCGTGCTCGGGTGGAAGGAGTACGAGCTCGAGCTGATGCGCGACCGCCACGACAACGTCGTGGTCGTCTGCTCGATCGAGAACGTCGACCCGATGGGCGTGCACACCGGTGACTCGATCACCGTGGCACCCGCGATGACGCTCACCGACCGCGAGTACCAGCACATGCGCGACGTCGGCATCGCCGTGCTGCGCGCCGTCGGCGTGGACACCGGTGGCTGCAACATCCAGTTCGCGGTGCAGCCGGACACGGGGCGCCTGGTCGTCATCGAGATGAACCCGCGGGTGTCGCGGTCCTCGGCGCTCGCGTCGAAGGCCACCGGCTTCCCGATCGCGAAGATCGCGGCCAGGCTCGCCGTCGGATACACCCTGGACGAGATCCGCAACGACATCACCGGCGAGACACCCGCCGCGTTCGAGCCGACGCTGGACTACGTCGTCGTGAAGATCCCGCGCTTCGCCTTCGAGAAGTTCCCCGGGGCGGACACCGAGCTCACCACGACGATGAAGAGCGTCGGCGAGGCGATGTCGCTGGGCCGCTCGTTCCCGGAGGCCCTGGGCAAGGCGATGCGCTCGATGGAGACGGCCGCGGCCGGGTTCTGGACGGCCCCCGACACCGACGCGCCCGTCGAGACGCCGACCGACGGGCGGATCTACGCCGTCGAGCGGGAGCTGCGCCACGGCGCGTCCGTCGCGGACGTCGCGGCGCGCTCGGGTATCGACCCGTGGTTCGTCGACCAGATCGCCGGGCTGGTCGAGCTGCGCGCGGAGATCGTCGACGCCCCGGTGCTGGACGAGCCGCTGCTGCGCCGCGCCAAGCGGGCGGGGCTCTCGGACCGCCAGCTCGCGGCGCTGCGCCCGGAGCTGGCGGGCGAGGACGGCGTGCGGGCCCTGCGCCACCGCATGGGGGTGCGCCCGGTCTACAAGACCGTCGACACCTGCGCGGCCGAGTTCGCCGCCCGCACCCCGTACCACTACTCGGCCTACGAGACCGACCCCGCGGCCGAGTCCGAGGTGGCGGCGCAGACCGAGAAGCCCAAGGTGATCATCCTCGGCTCCGGGCCCAACCGGATCGGGCAGGGCATCGAGTTCGACTACTCGTGCGTTCACGCCGTGATGGCGCTGCGCGACGCCGGCTTCGAGACGGTGATGGTCAACTGCAATCCCGAGACCGTCTCCACGGACTACGACACCGCGGACCGGCTCTACTTCGAGCCGCTCACGTTCGAGGACGTCCTGGAGGTCGTGCACGCCGAGCAGGTCTCGGGGACGGTCGTCGGGGTGATCGTGCAGCTCGGCGGGCAGACGCCGCTGGGGCTCGCGGACCGGCTCACCGCCGCGGGGGTGCCGGTGGTGGGGACGAGCGCGGCGGCGATCGACCTCGCCGAGGACCGCGGGGCGTTCGGCGAGGTGCTGCGCCGCGCGGGCCTGCCCGCGCCCGCGTTCGGCACGGCGACCTCGTTCGAGCAGGCCCGCGAGATCGCCGACCGCATCGGCTACCCCGTGCTCGTGCGCCCGTCCTACGTGCTCGGCGGGCGCGGCATGGAGATCGTCTACGACGACGAGACCCTCGCGGGCTACATCAACCGCGCCACGACGATCTCGCCGGACCGGCCCGTCCTGGTCGACCGGTTCCTCGACGACGCGATCGAGATCGACGTCGATGCGCTGTGCGACGGCACCGAGGTCTTCATCGGCGGCGTGATGGAGCACATCGAGGAGGCCGGGGTGCACTCCGGGGACTCCGCGTGCGCGCTCCCGCCCGTCACCCTGGGGGCATCGGTGATCGACGCCGTCCGCCGCTCCACCGAGGCCATCGCCCACGGGGTCGGCGTCAACGGCCTGCTCAACGTCCAGTACGCGCTGCACGGCGAGACCCTCTACGTGCTGGAGGCCAACCCGCGGGCCTCGCGCACCGTGCCCTTCGTGTCGAAGGCGACGGCCGTGCCGCTGGCCAAGGCCGCCGCCCGGATCATGCTCGGCGCCACGATCGTGCAGCTGCGGGCCGAGGGGCTGCTCCCCGCGACCGGGGACGGCGCGGAGCTGCCTTCGGACGCCCCCGTGGCGGTCAAGGAGGCGGTCCTGCCGTTCCACCGCTTCCGCACCCGCACGGGGCACGGGGTGGACCCGCTGCTCGGCCCGGAGATGAAGTCCACCGGCGAGGTCATGGGCATCGACGCCTCCTTCGGGCCGGCGTTCGCGAAGTCCCAGGCGGGGGCCTACGGGTCGCTGCCCACGTGCGGGCGGGTGTTCGTCTCGCTCGCCGACCGCGACAAGCGGGCCATGGTCTTCCCCGTCCGGCGGCTGGCCGATCTGGGCTTCGAGCTGCTCGCCACCGTCGGCACGGCGGACGTGCTGCGCCGCCACGGCCTGAACCCCGTCGTCGTGCGCAAGCACTTCGAGGGGGGCGAGACGATCGTCGACCTCATCCTGGACGGCCAGGTCGACCTCATCCTCAACACGCCCTACGGCAACGCGGGGCCGCGCGTGGACGGCTACGAGATCCGCGCCGCCGCCGTCTCGCGCGGCGTGCCGTGCATCACGACGGTGCAGGGCGCGGCGGCCGCGGTGCAGGGGATCGAGGCGATGCTCGGCGACACGATCGGGGTGCGCTCGCTGCAGGACGCCCACGCGGCGCTGCTGAAGGCCCGGGCGTGACGCCCTTCGGCGCGCGCCTCGTCGCGGCCGTGCGGGCGTACGGGCCGCTGTGCGCGGGCATCGATCCGCACCCGGCGCTGCTGGCCGCCTGGGGGCTCACCGACGACGCGGACGGGCTGGAACGGTTCGCCCTGACCTGCGTCGACGCGTTCGCGGGGCAGGTGGCCGTGGTCAAGCCGCAGTCGGCGTTCTTCGAGCGGCACGGGTCGGCGGGGATCGCCGTGCTGGAGCGCGTGCTCGCGGCCCTCGCCGAGTCGCCGACGCTCACCGTCCTGGACGTCAAGCGCGGCGACATCGGCTCCACGATGGACGGCTACGCCGACGCGTACCTGCGGGTCGGTGCACCGCTGGGCGCCGATGCGGTCACGCTCTCGCCCTACCTGGGCCCCGGCTCGCTCGCCGCGGCGATCCGCACCGCGCAGGACGCGGGCCGCGGGGTGTTCGTGCTCGCCCGCACCTCCAACCCGGAGGGCGCGCAGGTGCAGCTCGCGGCGCTGGCGGGCCGGACCGTCGCCCAGGCGGTCGTGGACGACGCCGCCGCGCGCAACGCCGGTGCCGATCCCCTCGGCGGCACCGGCGTCGTCGTGGGCGCCACCCGCGACCACGGGCTCGACCTCTCCGCGCTGCACGGGCCGGTCCTGGCGCCCGGGCTCGGCGCCCAGGGCGCGACGCCGGCCGATCTCGCCGGGCTCTTCGCGGGCCTGGACGGCGTCGTCCTGCCCGCCGCGTCGCGGTCCGTTCTCGCGGCGGGCCCGTCGGTGGCGGATCTGCGGGCCGCCGCCGAGGCGCTGAACGGGGAGCTGGTGGGATCTGGCCGGTAGCGGTGAGCCGGCGGCCGGTCTCGCCGAGGTCCACGGAGACCCGCGGAACCGTGGTCCCCGCTCCGCGGCGCGCCCCTCGTCGGTCGACGACAGCGGGAAGACCGCATCGTGCAGCGGCCGACGCCGCCACCGGCACCGGTTCGACCCGACCGAACGGCCAGCCCCGGTGCCCGACCGGATGAGCCGCCCGGCGCGCACGAGGGCCCGGACGGCGAGGGCGCGCAAGGCGACATGTCGCTGCGCCGAACGGCCCACTGCGGTGCCCGCCCGGCGGCGACCGCGCGACGGACGGCCGGATGGATCGCCGAGGGCCGCATCCTCGGCCGCCGTCCGGCCGTCGCGACCGCATGCCCGGCCCGGGTGTGGTCGATCGCATGCGCCGAACGGGCGGGTCGTGGACGGCGCCGCCGCGATCGGCGTGGTATCGCTCGGAAGGGTGGTCACAATCAGGAACCTCCTGGTACCGACCCCCGTTACCCGTCCCGAACGGTTCGTGAGTAGTTTCGGCGAACACCCTCTAGTACTGCAGAGAAAGCGGAGGAGATCGTGGCCCTTCCCCAGCTGACCGAGGAACAGCGCGCAGCCGCCTTGGAGAAGGCCGCCGCCGCGCGCCGTACCCGGGCAGAGCTGAAGGAGCGTCTGAAGCGGGGCGGCACCACGCTCGGTGACGTCCTCAAGCAGTCCGACGACGACGAGGTCCTGGGCAAGATGAAGGTCTCGGCGCTGCTCGAGGCCCTGCCCGGCGTCGGCAAGGTGCGCGCCGCGCAGATCATGGAGCGGCTGGAGATCGCGCCGAGCCGTCGCCTGCGCGGGCTCGGCGAGCGGCAGCGCAAGGCGCTGCTGGCGGACTTCGACTCCTGAACCGGCGCCACGCTCAGGTGCGGCGCTCCATGACAGCTCCATGACCCGGCGTCCCGGGAGGGGCCGGCTGGTCGTTCTTGCCGGCCCCTCCGGCGTCGGCAAGAGCAGCGTCGTCACCCGGCTGCGGACGGCGCTGCCGGAACTCGTGTTCAGCGTCTCGGCGACGACGCGCGCCCCCCGCCCGGGTGAGGTGGACGGCGTGGACTACTGCTTCGTCGGCGACGCGGGGTTCGACGAGCTGATCGCCACGGGGTCGCTGCTGGAGTGGGCCGAGATCCACGGCGGGCTGCAGCGCTCCGGCACCCCGCGCCAGCCCGTCGAGCAGGCCCTGGAGGCCGGTCGGCCCGTGCTGGTGGAGGTCGATCTCCAGGGCGCACGGGCGGTGAAGGAGGCGATGCCCGAGGCCGTGACGGTCTTCCTCGAGCCGCCGTCGTTCGAGGAGTTGGCGCGGCGGCTGCGCGGCCGGGGCACCGAGTCCGAGGCCGCGTACTCCCGCAGGCTCGGCACGGCGCGCGAGGAGCTCGCCGCCCGCGACGAGTTCGACGTCGCCGAGGTCAACGACGACGTGAACCGGGTCGTCGCCCGATTGGTAGAGTTGCTGGTCGGCCGCGCGGACATCGCAGGCGATCGCCGCGCCCCGACCCCCGGGGCCGGAGTGTCCGGCACCGTTCCCGTACCCGGTCCAGCACCAGGAGTTCCCGAGTGAGCATGCCCCTGACCACCTCGTCCGCCGGCGCCGTCCCCGAGGGCATCACCAACCCGCCGATCGACGACCTGCTCGGCCAGGTGAGCTCGAAGTACGCGCTGGTGATCTACGCCGCCAAGCGTGCCCGCCAGATCAACGACTACTACTCGCAGCTCGGTGAGGGCCTGCTGGAGTACGTCGGTCCGCTCGTGGAGCCGGGTGCGCGGGAGAAGCCGCTGTCGATCGCGATGCGCGAGATCCAGGGCGGCATGCTGGAGCACACCGAAGGCGCCGAGTAGCACCCGCCGAGTGAGCGTGCCCGGAGGGCCGGCAACGTGACAACCCGGGCGCCACGGGTCCTCCTGGGGGTCGCCGGCGGGATCGCCGCCTACAAGAGCGCGGAGCTGCTGCGCCGGCTCACCGAGACCGGGCACTCCGTGCGCGTCCTGCCCACCGCCGCGGCGCTCGAGTTCGTCGGCGCGGCCACCTTCGAGGCACTGTCCGGTCAGCCCGTGCACACCGGGGTCTTCACCGATGTTCCGTCGGTGCCGCACGTGAAGCTCGGCCAGCAGGCCGACCTGGTCGTCGTCGCCCCCGCAACGGCCGATCTGCTCGCCCGCGCCGCCCACGGCCGCGCGGACGACCTGCTCACCGCGTCGTTGCTCACCGCGCGCTGTCCGGTCCTGTACGCGCCCGCGATGCACACCGAGATGTGGGAGCACCCCGCCACCCGCGACAACGTGGCCCTGCTGCGTGCGCGCGGGGCCGTCGTCATGGAGCCCGCCGCGGGGCGGCTCACCGGTGCGGACACCGGGCCCGGGCGGCTTCCTGAGCCCGCGGAGATCGCCGGGCTCGCCCGCCTGCTCCTGGAACGACCCGATGCGCTGCCCCGGGACCTGGAGGGCCACCGCGTCGTCGTCTCCGCAGGCGGCACCCGCGAGGCGCTCGATCCGGTGCGCTTCCTCGGCAACCGCTCGTCGGGTCGCCAGGGCTGGGCCCTCGCGCAGGTGGCCGCACAGCGCGGGGCGGACGTCACGCTCGTTGCGGCGCACACCGCGGACCTGGGCGATCCGGCAGCCGTCCACGTCGTACGGGTCGGTGCGGCGCGGGAGCTGCGCGACGCGATGCACACCGCCGCGAAGGGCGCGGACGCGCTGGTGATGGCGGCGGCCGTGGCCGACTTCCGCCCCGCCGATCTCGCCGCACACAAGATCAAGAAAGACGGTGCGGAACCTGCGCCCATCCGGCTCACCACGAACCCGGACATCCTCGTCGAGCTGGTGGCCGCCCGCGAACCGGGGCAGGTGATCGTCGGGTTCGCGGCCGAGACGGGCGACGAGCAGGGTGACGCCCTTCATCACGGCCGGGCCAAGCTGGCCCGCAAGGGCTGCGACCTGCTCGTCGTGAATGCCGTCGGAGACGGCATGGCGTTCGAGGTCGCGGACAACGCCGGATGGCTGCTCGGGGCGGACGGCACGGAGAGCGTGCTCGAGCACGGCTCGAAGGCGCTCCTCGCATCGCGGATCTGGGACGCGGTGGCGGCGCGGCTGCGCTGATCAGCGCTCTCGGACTGATCGTCGCGCATCGCAGGCGCCGCCACCGCGGCCCACGGAACCCCGCGACGGTGGCCGGGCCCGCGGACGGGGTCGCTCGACTCGGACTCGGGGATCCGGAGCGGACCGCGGGCGTGGCCGGGGGCGGCGTTCAGACGGCCGCCCGCCGATCCGTCACAGGCCGGGGAGCAGGCCCCCGCCGGGGGCGGCAGGCTTCGGGGCCGGTTGGGCACCCGAGGGAGCGTCGCCGCTCTTCGCCTCCTTCGGGTCCTTCGCGTCCTTGGTGTCCTTCGCGTCCTTCTGGCCGTTGGTGCGGCTCTCGGAGCGCTTGCCGTCCGCGGCGTCGGCCTCGTCCTCGTCCGTGGCGGCGGTGCCCTTCGCGGGAGTGGTGTCCTCCTCGGCGCCGCGCGTCCTGCCGGTGGTGGCGTCCTCGTCGCCGCCGCGTCCGCGCGAGTCGGCCGTGGACTCGTCCTCGTCGGCCTTCGCCGTGCTGTCGCCGTCGCGGCTGCTGCTGGGCTTGACCGGCTTCTGTCCGTTGATCGAGATGTACTCCTGGGCCGACCAGCCACCGAGGTCGGTGAGCTTCACGAACCCGTTGCGGACCTCGCCGGCCTCGACCGCCGTGCCGGCCTCGCAGAGCGCGATGACCTTGGAGTCGATCCGCGGCTCCTCGCGGACGTTCACGTTGTCGACGCACTTCGCGGGCTCGGCGGCGGACGCCGTGCCGACCACGAACACGGTGCCGGCGCCGACTGCGGCGACCGCACCGACCACGGCGGCCACGCGGGCCGGTCCCTGCAACGCCTTCATCTTCTGGAACCTCCGTCGGGTGGGGTGTTCTCCCGGCCCAACGAGCGCCCTCGTTACCGATTCGGTATCCGCTTCGATACCACTCGAACTGGTGATGAATCAGCGGCGTGTCCTGATCACGTGCACGGACGGTGATGCTGCGAGCCGGTGCAGGCGTCGCCCGTACCCGCTCCGATGACGACGGATCGGCGGACCCGTCTGGTACACCGTCCCCGTGAGCCGGACCCTGTCCCGCGGGCGGAGCACGCGGGGCGAGTGGCGGCCGGCCCCGCGGCTGCCCGTCGCGCGCGTCGCCGTGGACGTGGCGCTGGCGCACCTGGACCGCCCGTTCGACTACCGGGTCCCCGCCCACCTGGACGAGACGGCAAGCCCCGGCGTCCGTCTGCGGGTGCGGTTCGCGGGACGCCTGGTCGACGCATTCCTCCTCGAGCGGATCGAGGAGTCCGACCACGGCGGGCGGCTCGCGTGGATCGAGCGGG
Source organism: Pseudonocardia sp. (assembly GCA_050248815.1). Classification (GTDB taxonomy): domain Bacteria; phylum Actinomycetota; class Actinomycetes; order Mycobacteriales; family Pseudonocardiaceae; genus Pseudonocardia. The sequence goes on from JBFWRR010000026.1 coordinate 8,513, forward strand.
TCGTGTCGCCCGAGCCGGTGCTCACCGCCGAGATCGCGGCGCTGTGCCGGACGGTGGCGGACCGGTATGCGGGGGTGCTCGCCGACGTACTGCGCCTGGCGGTGCCCCCTCGGCACGCCCGGGCGGAGGCGCGGCGCATCGAGGAGGGCGGTACGGACGGGGCGCGCGGTGCCGACGGTGCCGACGGGGCGCGCGGTGTCGGTGGTGTCGAGGGGGCGCGCGGTGTCGGTGGTGTCGAGGGGGCGCGCGGTGTCGGTGGTGTCGACGGGGCGCGCGGTGCCGACGGCGCGCGATCGGCGGACGGAGCGGCTGCCGTCGGTGCCGTCGGTGCGGACCCCGGCGCGGTGTCGCAGCCGACGGAAGGTGCATCTCGGCCTGATGAGATGCGCAACTCGCGGCCGCAGGATGCGCAACTCGCGGCGGCGGAACGCGCAACTCGCGGGGTGGACGCCGGAGGGATGGACGCCGGAGGGGGGGACGCCGGAGGAGAGGCGGCACGGTCGGCGTGGGGCCGCTACGGGCACGGTCCGGCGCTGCTCGACGCGCTCGCCCGCGGCCGGGCCGCCCATGCGGTCTGGCAGACGCTGCCGGGGGAGGACTGGCCCCGGCGGCTGGCCGAGCTCGCCGCCACGACGGCCGCGACCGGGCGCGGCGCCGTCCTGGTCGTGCCGGACCAGCGCGACGTGGACCGGCTGCAGGCCGCGTGCGGGCAGCTGCTCGGCGCGCAGGCCGTCGTCGCGCTGACGGCCGACCTGGGACCCGCGGAGCGCTACCGCCGCTGGCTGCGGGTGCTGCGCGGTGAGGTCCGGGTGGTGGTCGGGACGCGTGCCGCCGCCTTCGCGCCGGTGGAGCGGCCGGGGCTGCTCGCCGTCTGGGACGACGGCGACGACCTGCACGCCGAGCCGCGCGCGCCCTACCCGCACGTGCGCGACGTCCTCGTGGCGCGGGCACATGCCGCGGGTGCGGCCCTGCTCGTCGCGGGGTACGCCCGCACGGCGGAGGGCCAGCTGCTCGTCGAGTCGGGGTGGGCGCGGGAGGTCGTGGCGCAGCGGGCGACGGTCCGGGCCGCTGCCCCGCGCGTCACGGCGCCGGGGGAGAGCGAGGCGCAGCTGCTGCGCGACCCGGACGCCCGGGCGGCCCGCGTTCCCGGGCCCGCGTTCGAGGCCGCCCGCGCGGCGCTCGCCGCGGACCGGCCGGTGCTCGTGCAGGTGCCCCGGGCGGGCTACCTGCCGTGGCTCGCCTGCGCGGCGTGCCGCGAGTCGGCGCGGTGCCGCCATTGCGCCGGGCCGCTCGCCGTCCCGCGGCCGGGAGCGGCCGGGGGCGCCGCCGGCCGGGCGGAGCGGGAGCCGGCGGGCCCCACGTCGGCGGGCCGGCACCCGGCAGACCCCACGTCGGCGGGCCGGCACCCGGCGGGCCCCACGTCGGCGGGCCGGCACCCGGCGGACCCCAGGTCCGCGGGCCGCGACCCGGCAGGCCCCAGGTCCGCGGGCCGCGACCCGGCAGGCCCCAGGTCCGCGGGCCGGGCGGGGGATCCCCGGTCGGCCCGCCAGCCGGGCGGACCGCCCCGGGAGCCCGGGTCCGCGGAGCAGGCGGTCCTCCCGCACTGCCGATGGTGCGGTCGGGCGGAGCCCGCGTTCCGCTGCGGTGCGTGCGGGTCGGGGCGGCTGCGCGCCGGTGCCGTCGGGGCCGGCCGGACGGCCGAGGAGCTCGGCCGGGCGTTCCCCGGCGTCCCGGTGCGTTCCTCCGGCGGCGGCGCCCCAGTGCTCGCGACCGTCCCGGGCGGGCCGGAGCTGGTGGTCGCGACCCCGGGGGCCGAGCCCCTGGCGCCGGACGGCTACGGCGCGGCGCTGCTGCTCGACGGCTGGGCGCTGCTCGCGCGCCCGGACCTGCGGGTGGCGGAGGAGACGCTGCGCCGCTGGATGGCCGCTGCCGCGCTGGTCGTGCCCGCGGCCGACGGGGGCCGGGTCGTGGTCGTCGCCGAGCCGCGGCTACCCGTCGTCCAGGCGCTGGTGCGCTGGGATCCGGCCGGCCACGCCGCCGCGGAGCTCGCGGCCCGCTCCGAGGTGGGGTTCCCGCCCGCGGTGCGGATGGCGGCGGTCGAGGGGGCGCCGTCGGCGGTGGCCGAGATCGACGCGGCGGTGCGGGCGGCGATGCCGGGTGCGGTCGAGGTGCTCGGTCCCGTCGACGTCGACGTGCCCGACGGGGACGAGCCGCAGGAGCGGGTGCTGCTGCGGGTGGCGAGACCGCAGGGCCGGGCCCTGGCGGCGGCGCTCGCCGCGGCGCAGGCGGTGCGGACGGCACGCAAGGCCGCCGAGCCGGTGCGGGTGCGGCTGGATCCCGCGCAGCTGTGAGGCCCCGCGGTGGCAGAATCGACCCCGTTCGACCCCGTTCGACCCCGTCCCGCCCAGACCCCCGCCCGCGAGCCCATGAGGGAGAGCCGTGTCCATCCAGCCCGTCCGGCTGTTCGGCGACCCGGTGCTGCGCACGCGCGCAGCCGAGGTCACCACGTTCGACGCCGAGCTGCGCAGGCTGGTGGCCGACCTCACCGACACGATGCACGACCTGGGTGGCGCGGGCCTCGCCGCGCCGCAGCTGGGGGTGTCGCTGCGGGTGTTCACCTACGACGTGGACGGCATCACCGGACACCTCGTGAACCCGACGTTCGAGAAGGTGGGCGAGGAGGAGCAGTACGGGCCGGAGGGCTGCCTGTCGATCCCGGGCCTGACCTGGGACTGCCGCCGCCACCTGCACGTCGTCGCACACGGCTGGGACATGCACGGCGAGCCCGTCACGCTGGAGGGCACGCAGCTGCTCGCCCGCTGCGTGCAGCACGAGACCGACCACCTGGACGGCGTCCTGTTCGTGGACCGGCTCGACCCGGAGACCCGCAAGCTCGCGATGCGCGAGATCCGGGCCGCGCAGTGGTTCGGCGAGCCCGAGCCCGTGGTGAAGGTCAGCCCGCACCCGCTGTTCGGGAAGGTCACGTGAGGCTGCTCTTCGCGGGGACACCGGAGCCGGCGGTGCCGTCGCTGCGGGCGCTCCTGGCGTCGCGCCACGAGGTCGTCGGGGTGCTCACCCGCCCGGACGCGCCCGCGGGTCGGGGAAGGCGGCTGGTCCGGTCGCCCGTGGGCACGGTCGCGGACGAGGCGGGCCTACCGGTGTTCACGCCGCGGCGCCCGTCCGAGCCGGAGTTCCTCGACACGCTGCGGGAGCTGGCGCCGGACTGCTGCGCGATCGTGGCCTACGGGGCGCTGATCCGCCGGGAGGCCCTGGACGTCCCGCGCCACGGCTGGGTCAACCTGCACTTCTCGCTGCTCCCGGCGTGGCGGGGGGCTGCGCCCGTGCAGGCGGCGCTGCGTCACGGTGACGACATCACCGGCGCCACCACGTTCCGCCTGGAGGAGGGCCTCGACACCGGCCCGACGTTCGGCGTGGTCACCGAGCCGATCCGGTTCACCGACACCGCGGGCGCGCTCCTGGGCAGGCTCGCCGAGTCGGGCGCCCGCCTGCTCGTCGCGACCATGGACGGGATCGAGGACGGCACCCTGCAGGCCGTCCCCCAGCCGGCCGACGGGGTGTCGCACGCCGCCAAGGTGACCGTGGAGGACGCGCGGGTGGACTGGGCGACGCCGCCCCTCGCCCTGGACCGGCTGGTCCGCTCGGTGACGCCCGAGCCCGGCGCCTGGACGACCTTCCGGGGGGAGCGGCTGGGCCTCGGGCCACTGCGCCCGCTCGTCGAGGGCCCCGAGCTCAAGCCGGGGGAGCTGCGCGCCGAGAAGCGCCGCGTCCTCGTCGGGACGGTGGGGACGCCGATGGAGCTGGGCGAGGTGCGGCCGATGGGCAAGCGGGCGATGCCGGCGCCGGACTGGGCACGCGGGGTGCGGATCGCGGCGGGCGAGGAGCTGGCGTGATCCGGGAGTGTCCTCGGGAACGACGTCGGGCGGTCGCGGACGCCCGGTCGACCAGCAGAACGTCGCCCTGGACGGGCGGACCCCGGTGAGCGCCCCCGGCCGGTCGGGCCGCCCGCAGCGCCGCCGCGGACGGGCCCAGAACACCCGTGGGCCCGGGCCGCCGCGGGGCCGCTCCGGGCCGTCGCGCCCGCCCGAGCTGGATCCCGCCCGCCTCGCGGCCCTGGAGCTGCTCACGGCCGTGCGCACCCGCGACGCGTACGCGAACCTCGCGATGCCGGCCATCCTGCGCCGCCACCGGCTGCGCGAGCGGGATGCCGCCCTGGCCACCGAGCTGGGCTACGGCACCCTGCGCGCGCAGGGCCTGCTGGACGCGGTGATCGAGGCGTGCACGCAGCGGCCCCTGGTGCGGGTCGAGGCGCACCTGCTGGACGCGCTTCGCCTGGGTGCCTATCAGCTGCTGCGCACCCGCATCCCGCCGCACGCGGCCGTGGACACGACCGTCGAGATGGTGCGTGCCGACGGTGGCTCGCGCTCCGCGGGCTTCGTCAACGGCGTGCTGCGCGCGGTCGCCGAGCGCGACGAGGCGACGTGGGTGGCCGAGCTGGCCCCGCCGGTGGGGGAGGATCCGCTCGGGCACGCGGCCTTCGTGCACGCCCATCCGCGGTGGATCGCGCAGGCGTTCGCGGACGCCCTGGGCGGCACCGACGAGCTGGCCGCCGCCCTCGCCGCGGACGACGCGCGCCCCGTGGTGCACCTGCTGGCCCGCCCGGGGGAGATCACGGCCGAGGAACTGGCGCTGGTCACCGGCGGTGAGCCCGCGCCGTACTCGCCGTACGGGGTGCACCTGCCGCCCGGCTCGGGCGAGATCGGGGAGCTGGACGCGGTCGCCGAGGGCCTCGCGGTGGTGCAGGACGAGGGCAGCCAGCTCGTCGCACTCGCGCTGTCCCGGGCCGGGCTGGACGGGCCGGACGAGGGCCGCTGGCTCGACCTGTGCGCCGGCCCGGGCGGCAAGGCCACGCTGCTCGGAGGCCTCGCCGCGCTGGACGACGCCGCGCTGGACGCCGTCGAGGTGAGCGAGCACCGGGCGGATCTCGTGTCCCGCGCCGTCGAGGGCCTGCCCGTGGCCGTGCACGTCGCGGACGGGCGGCAGGCCCCGCTGCCCCACGACGTCTACGACCGGGTGCTGCTCGACGCGCCGTGCACCGGGCTGGGTGCCCTGCGCCGCCGACCCGAGGCGCGGTGGCGGCGCAGGCCGGAGGACGTCGCCGGACTCGCCCGGCTGCAGCGCGAGCTGCTCGCGGCCGCGTTGCGCCACGTGCGCGTGGGCGGGGTGGTCGCGTACGTCACGTGCTCGCCGCACCTGTCGGAGACCCTGAGGATCGTCCGGCGCCACCGCGACGGTGTGCATCCGGTCGACGCGCGAGCGCTGCTGCCCGGCGTCCCGCAACTGGGTGACGGGCCGACGGTGCAGCTGTGGCCGCACCGCCACGGCACGGACGCGATGTTCCTCGCGCTGCTGCGCCGCACCTCCTGAGCCGCACCTCCTGAGCCGCACCTCCTGAGCCGCACCTCCTGAGCCGCGCGACCCGTCCCGGGCCCGGGACCAACGGCCCGGAATGCCCGGGACCTCGGGCGCCAGCCCGAACCCCGCCCGCGGGGCAGGATCGGTGGTGCAGCCGCATCCGAGCAGGGGAGGACAGCGATGGCCGAGACCTCCGGAAACATGCCCGTCGTCGTCGGCGTCGACGGCTCCGAGTCCGGCCTGCGGGCCGTGCGCTGGGCCGCGCGCGAGGCGCGGCGGTGGCGATCTCCGCTGCGGCTGGTGCACGTGATCGTGGGGCTCGACGAGCAGTGGCTCTCCGACCCGGCGGTGGGAACGGGCTTCCGGGCCGCGGTCACGGACGCAGCGCGGGAGCGTCTCACCCGGGCCAGGGACGCGGCGCTGCAGGCCGATCCCGACGTCGAGGTCACCGACCATCTCGCCGCGGGCGATCCCGCGCGCGTGCTGCTGGACGAGGCCACGACCGCGCGCCTGGTCGTGCTCGGCGACCGCGGCCTCGGCGGTTTCGCGGGCCTGCTGCTCGGTTCGGTCGCGGCGGACGTCGCGGCGCGTGCCACGTCGCCGGTGGTGGTGGTCCGTGTGCCCGGCGGGGACGTCGCGCCCGCGGGCGACGACGCACCCGTCGTCCTCGGGGTGGACGGGACGCCGGCCTCCGAGGCGGCGATCGCGTTCGCCTACGAGGCGGCGTCGATCCGCGGCGTGCCGCTGGTCGCCGTGCACACGTGGTGGGACGTGTTCGTGGATCCCGCTGCGGCGCCGTACCTCGACCTGCCCGCCGCCGAGGCTCGTGAGCAGGAGGTGCTCGCCGAGCGGCTGGCCGGCTGGTCGGAGAAGTACCCCGACGTGGTGGTCCGCCGGATCGTGCTCGCCGACCAGCCCGCGAGGGCGCTGGTGGAGCGCTCGACGGACGCCCAGCTCGTCGTCGTCGGCTCGCACGGCCGCGGCACGCTGCGCGGCCTGCTGCTCGGCTCGGTGAGCCGGTCGCTGCTCCAGCACGCTGACTGCCCGGTCGCGGTCGTCCGGCCGCACGGCAAGGCGTGAGGGGGGCCGTTCAGAGCCCCAGCGCGACGACGAACGCCGCCGTGGCGATCCCCACGACCGCCGCGGCGGCCGCGGTCTGGCGGGGTGGGCCCGAGCGGCGCTCGCCGAACGCGCGCCGCCCGTCGCGGCGGGCCCGGCCGATGAGGCGCAGCGCCACCGTGACCAGGAGCGCTCCGGCGACCAGCAGGGTGAGCGGGGCGGCGAGCGTCTCCGGGAACCACCGCTGCGACAGCGCGGGGACGATCATCAGCGTCGCGATCGTCCCCATCCCGGTCAGCCAGAGGTCGCGCACGGCCACGCCGGCCGCGACCAGGCCCACCGTGGTGACCAGCGCCGGCACCACGCCCCAGGTCTCGTCCAGCGTGACGAGCGACCCGATGATGGCGGCCGCGGCCCCGGAGACGTCCGCGGCCTGCCACGGCGGCACCAGGCCGCCCCAGCCGAGCAGCAGCCACACCACACCCGCGCCCCAGACGGCGAGTCCCGCGACCTCCCCGTCGTCCCCGGGGAGCAGCGACGCCGCGGACCCGACCACCACGACGAGCGCGGTGACCAGCGCCAGGTGCAGCAGCGCGACCCGCTGCCGCCACCACAGGGCGCCCGCGTACCCCGCGCAGAGCGCACCGGCGACCAGCGTCACCAGCTCTGCGCGCAGCTCCAGCACCTCGTCGGCGAACAGGCCGACGGCGACGCCCAGGGCGACCACGGACAGCGTCCACGTCACCGCGCGCAGCCTGCGGCCCGCGTCCTGCCCCTGGGGGACCGCGGCGCCGATGCCCAGCAGCAGCACCGCCGCACCGAGCACGATCGCCACCCGGCCGGCGACCGCGATCTCCGCCCAGTACCGGCCCGCGAGGATCAGCGCGGCGACGAGGACCAGCACGCCGCCGACGTACCCGAGCGCCTCGGCGACCGGCGACACCGCCCGCGCCGGTGCCGGCGCAGCCCCGCCACCCTCCTCGGCCTCGAGGATCCGCCGCGCCTGCTCGTCGGTGATCAGCTCCAGCCGCACCCACCGGCGGAGCCGCTCCGCGAGCGGCTCGGCCGTCGCGCCCGCGCCGTCGTCGCCTCGTTCCCCGGTGGTCGCCATGCAGCCTCCCGTCGTGGGGTCCACAGTGTGCCGGGCGGCCTGCCGTGCCGGACGACCGGGCGGACCGGGCGGTGGGTCGCGGCGTAAGGTCGCCGACGTGCGCCCGATGATCGCCCCGAGCCTGCTGGCCGCGGACTTCGCCCGGCTCGCCGACGAGGCCGCGGCCGTCGACGGCCCGTCGGGGGTCGGCGCGGACTGGCTGCACGTGGACGTCATGGACGCCCACTTCGTCCCGAACCTGACGCTCGGGCTGCCGGTGGTGCAGTCGCTGCTCAAGGCCACGGCCATCCCGGTGGACTGCCATCTCATGATCGACGACCCGGACCGCTGGGCGGTCGGGTACGCCGAGGCGGGCGCCTACAACGTCACGGTGCACGTCGAGGCGGCCCGCGACCCGGTGGCGCTCGCGAAGGACCTGCGCGCGGCGGGTGCCCGGGCCGGTCTGTCGGTCAAGCCGGGCACGCCGCTGGAGCCCCACGTCGAGACGCTCAAGCACTACGACACGCTGCTGGTGATGAGCGTCGAGCCCGGCTTCGGCGGGCAGGAGTTCATCGCCGACGTACTGGACAAGGTGCGCACGGCCCGCCGCCTCGTCGACACCGGGCATCTCACGGTGCTCGTCGAGATCGACGGCGGCATCAACACCGACACGATCGAGGCCGCGGCGGAAGCCGGGGTCGACTGCTTCGTGGCCGGCTCCGCCGTCTACGGCGCGGACGATCCCGCCCGGGCCGTACGGGCGCTGCGCGAGCAGGTCGTCCACGCCTCGCCGCACCGCTGGGGGTAGGGCCGATGTTCACCGGGATCGTCGAGGAGATCGGCGAGATCGTCGAGGTGCGGCGCACGGCCGAGGTGGTGGTGCTCACCGTGCGCGGCCCGACGGTCTGCGCGGACGCGGGCCACGGGGACTCGATCGCGGTGAACGGCGTGTGCCTCACGGTCACCGATCCTGGGGGGACCACCGGCGACACCTTCACCGTCGAGCTGGTGCCCGAGACGCTCGCCCGCACCAGCCTCTCGGCCGCCGCGGTGGGCACTGCGGTCAACCTGGAGCGCGCCGTTCCCGCGGGCGGACGGCTCGGCGGGCACATCGTGCAGGGCCACGTGGACGGCGTCGGCACCCTCGTGTCGCGCACCCCGGGGGAGCGCAGCGACGAGCTGCGCTTCGTCCTGCCGCCCGAGCTCGTCCGCTACGTGGTGGAGAAGGGCTCGATCGCCGTGGACGGGGTGTCGCTCACGGTCGCGTCGGTCGACCCGGACGGCGGGGCGGGCTTCGGTGTGGCGCTCATCCCGACGACGCTGGCGCACACCACACTCGGCATCCGCGCGCCGGGAGATACGGTCAACCTGGAGGTCGACGTCGTCGCCAAGTACGTCGAGCGCCTCGCGACCCCGTACCTGAACGGAGCGGTGCAGCAGTGACAGCAGCGGTGAGCCCGACGCGTGGCTTCGAGGCGATCGAGCGTGCGGTCGCCGATCTCGCCGAGGGCAAGGCGATCGTGGTCGTGGACGACGAGGATCGCGAGAACGAGGGCGACCTGATCTTCGCGGCGGAGAAGGCGACGCCGGAGCTCGTGTCGTTCATGGTGCGCTACACGTCCGGCTACATCTGCGTGGCGCTCACCGAGGGCGAGTGCGACCGCCTCGACCTCCCGCCGATGCACCACACGAACACCGACAACTTCAAGACCGCGTTCACCGTCACGGTGGATGCGAAGGCCGGGATCACCACCGGAATCTCCGCGAGCGACCGCGCGCACACGATCCGGCTGCTGGCCGACCCGACGACCGGGCCCGGCGACCTCGTCCGGCCCGGGCACGTGCTGCCGCTGCGGGCCCGCGGGGGCGGCGTGCTGCGCAGGCCGGGGCACACGGAGGCCGCCGTCGACCTGGCGCGGCTCGCGGGTTGCTCCCCGGCGGGGGCGCTGTGCGAGATCGTGTCGCAGAAGGACGAGGGCGACATGGCGCGCGGCGACGAGCTGACCGTCTTCGCCGCGGACCACGACCTCACGATGATCACCATCGCGGACCTCATCGCCTACCGGCGGCGCTTCGAGAAGCACGTCACCCGGGTGGCCCAGGCCCGCATCCCGACCCGCCACGGCGAGTTCCTCGCCTACGGCTTCGACTCGCTGCTCGACGGGATCGAGCACATCGCGATGGTGCGCAGCGACGTCGCCCAACCCACCGGGCCGGTGTTCGGCGACGGCGAGGACGTCCTCGTGCGGGTGCACTCCGAGTGCCTCACCGGGGACGTGCTCGGCTCCCTGCGATGCGACTGCGGCCACCAGCTCGACGCCGCGCTCGCCGCCGTCGCCGCGGAGGGCCGGGGCGTGGTGCTCTACATGCGCGGGCACGAGGGCCGGGGCATCGGCCTCATGCACAAGCTGCAGGCCTACCAGCTGCAGGAGGCGGGCGCGGACACCGTCGACGCGAACCTCGCGCTCGGCCTGCCCGCCGACGCCCGCGACTACGGCACCGGCGCCCAGATCCTCGTCGACCTCGGCATCCGCTCCATGCGCCTGCTCACCAACAACCCCGACAAGCGCGCCGGCCTGGAGGGCTACGGGTTGCGCGTCACCGGTCGCGTGCCGCTGCCGGTGAGCGCGCACCCGGAGAACCTGCGCTACCTGCGCACCAAGCGCGATCGCATGGGTCACGACCTGCCCGATCTCGGCGTCGCCGGCCCGGAGGCCGTGCTGGACGAGCCGGGGGAGTCGCCGTGAGCGGTGAGGGCAGGCCGGCCGTCCCCGAGCTGGACGCCACCGGGTTGCGGGTCGGCGTCGCGGCCGCCACGTGGCACGCCGACGTCGTGGACGTGCTGCTGGAGCGCACGCTCGCCACCCTCACCGGGGCCGGCGCCGAGCCCACGGTCGTGCGGGTGCCGGGCACTGTCGAGCTGCCGGTGGTGTGCCAGGAGCTGGCCCGCACCCACGACGCGGTCGTCGCGCTCGGGGTCGTGGTGCGCGGCGGCACCCCGCACTTCGAGTACGTGTGCGACGCGGTCACCGCCGGGCTGACCCGGGTGTCGCTGGACGAGCGCACCCCGGTCGGCAACGGTGTGCTCACCTGCGACACCCACGCGCAGGCCGTGGACCGCTCGGGCGCGCCCGGCGCGGCCGAGGACAAGGGTGCCGAGGCGAGCGTCGCGGCGCTGCGCACCGCGCTCGTGCTGCGGGATCTGCGGGTGGCGCGATGAGCGGTTCGGAGATTGTGCTGATCCGGCCGCGCAAGGTGCTGGTCAGCGCCTGGATCAGTGCCGTCGTCGTGGTGGCCCTGTTCGTGGCGATCGCCGCGTACCTGCGGGTCACGCCCACGGGGGTGTTCTTCCGGCTCGCGGACCAGGTGGCGATGGTGGTGTTCGGCCTGCTTCTCGCGGGCGGGGTGCTGCTGCTCGCGCGCCCGCGCGTACGGGCGGACGCCGAGGGCATCGAGGTGCGCAACATCGTCGCCACGCACCGCTACCCCTGGGCGTTGGTGCGGCGCATCGCGTTCCCGGACGGCGCCTCGTGGGCCCGGCTGGACCTGCCCGACGACGAGTACGTCGCGATCCTCGCGATCCAGGCCGTGGACGGGCAGCGGGCCGTCGAGGGGATCACCGCGCTGCGGAGGCTGCACGCGGCGGCCCGGTCGCCCGGCTGAGGGGCGGTCGCGAATGCGTACGCATTCGCGTACCGTTCGCCCGGTGAGCGTTCCGCAGGTGCTGTCGTTCCGTGAGTTCCGGGAGAACCTCGCCGGTACGCTGCGCCAGGTCGAGGCGCCGGACGCCGAGCCGGTGTTCGTCGGGCGGCACCGCCGCGCCCAGGCCGTCGTCCTGTCGGCGGACCGCTACGCCCGGCTCGTCGCGCTGGAACGCCGCGAAGCCGTGGCGGACGCGCTCGCGTCCGTCCGTGCCGAGGGACTCGAACCCTCACCCGAGGGCCTCGCGCTCCTCGACGCCGTCGCCGCGGGCGAGCTGAGCACCGAGCAGGCCACCGCGGCCGTGCTGGCCCGCTACCAGCGGTGAGCTGGGACCCCTACCTCGATCTCGACAGCGGAGTCCTGCGCAACCGGCTCGGCATCACCGATCCGGCCGAGCTCGCGCAGGCCGAGGCGGAGCTCACGGCGCTGCGCCTGGCCGAGCTGATCGGATCCCCGCTGCCCGGTCGCTACGACCTCACCCATCTACGAGCGTTCCACCAGGCCCTGTTCGGCGACCTCTACTCCTGGGCCGGGGAGCTGCGCACCGTCTCCCTCGGACGCGCCGGACACCTGTTCCCGTTCCCGGAGGACGTCGCGCGCGTCGCCACCGCCCTGTTCGGCGTGCTCGCCGCCCGCGACCACCTGCACGGCCTGCCGCGCGAGGACTTCCTCGACGGGCTCACCGGTCTGCTGGCCGATCTCAACGCGCTGCACCCGTTCCGCGAGGGCAACGGACGCACCCAACGCGCGTTCGTCGCCCAGCTCGCCCGCGACGCCGGCCACACCCTGCGCTGGGCGGGCCTCACCCGCGCCGAGAACACCGCCGCGTCCCGCGCCGCCTTCGAGGGCGACCTCAAGCCGCTGCACACCCTGCTCGACCGGCTGCTCGTCCGGTGATCCGCCCGCTGCGGCCGCGCACGTAGCATCGGGGCCGTGCTGAGAACGCGGGTGGGGGCCAGGGCGGCAACCGGGGTCGAGGGTGTGCGGCTGGGGGACATCGTCCTACGCAACCGGCTCGTCACCTCGTCGAGCCTGCTCGGCTACGGCGTCTCGGACTCCAAGCTCGGCTACGGCATGAGCCCGGTGGCGCTGCTCGTGCCGCTCGCGGAGTTCGGCGCCGTCACCACGCGCACGCTCACCGTCGAGCCCCGGGAGGGGCACTTCACCACCCGCACGGACTGGGCGCTGCGCGAGGTGCCCGGCCTGCTGCGCCGCTACGCCCGGGTGCTCCGCGGCGTGGACGGCGGGTGGATCAACGCGTTCGGCTGGTGCAACATCGGGATCGACGCCTACCTGCGCGACTACTACCCCCGCACCCGTGAGCAACGCACGATCATCTCGCTGGGCGGGTTCTCCGCCGAGGAGTTCGTGACGCTCGTGGATCGGGTCAACGCCGCCGTTCCTGCGGGCGACATCGCCGCGGTCGAGTTCAACGTGAGCTGCCACAACGTCAACTTCGACTTCTCGGCGATCCTGCAGGACGTCCTCGACGAGGCGGTGCCCCGCAGCTACCACCCGGTGATCCTCAAGCTCTCCCCGGACCACGACTACGTCCGCAACGCCCACCAGGCCGCCGCCGCGGGCGTCGCCGGACTCACCGCGATCAACACCGTCAAGGCGCTGCGGTTGGACCCGCGCACCGGCACCCCGTTCCTCGCCAACCGCTACGGGGGCCTGTCCGGCCGCGCGATCAAGCCGATCGCGCTGCGGGTGGTCTCCGAGCTGCGTGAGGCCGGGGTGACGCTGCCGATCATCGGTACCGGTGGGGTGCGCACCGCCGACGACTGCCGCGAGTACTTCTGGGCGGGCGCGGACGCCGTCGCGCTCGGGAGCGCGACGTGGCTCGCGTCGTACCCGGGGTACGCGCTGGCCCCGCTGCGGGCGTGGCGGATCCGGCGGGTGCTGCGCGCCGTGCGCGGGCTCACTCCGCCGCGTACGGTCGCCACGTGACCGCTGCTGCTCGGGTCCGGGCCCCGGACCGGCGTCCGGACGTGGTGCTCTTCGACATCTTCGAGACGCTGCTGCAGCTGGAGGCGCTCGGGACGCGGTTCGTCGACATCGGACGGCCCGCGGGGGAGTGGGAGCTCTTCTTCGCCCGCCTGCTGCGCGACGGCATGGCGTTCACGCTGGCCGGCACGCCCCGCCCGTTCGGCGAGGTCGCCCGGGCCGCGCTGCGCACCACGAGCGGCATCGGGCTGCCCGCCGACGCGGTCGAGCACGTGCTCGGCGGGTTCGCGGAGCTGCCGGTGCACCCGGACGTCGAGCCCGCGTTCGCGGCCCTCGCCGATGCGGGCGTCCCGGCCTACGGGTTCACCCACGGCAGCGCCGCGGTCGCTGCCGCGGCTCTCGATCGGGCCGGGGTGCGCGGTCACCTGCGTGACGTCTTCTCGGCCGAGGAGATCCCGTCGTTCAAGCCCCCGCCCGTGGTCTACGACTTCGCCTGCGCGCGGGTCGGCGCGCCGCACGAGCGGGTGGCCCTGGTGGCCGCGCACTCGTGGGACGTGCACGGTGCCATGCGGGCGGGCCTGATCACGGGCCTGGCCACCCGCCTCGAGGGCTGGGTGCCGGACGTGATCGACCCGCCGCACGTCGCCGCCGAGCGGTTGGACGACGTCGTGGCCGGGGTGCTGGCCCTGCCGCACTGACACTCGGCGGCGAGCAGCGCACCGCCCGCAGGTGACGACCCGCGGTGCTTCCGGCGTGCCCGGTCGCCCGCCCGGCCTGCGTGGCAGCTCGCGGTGCCACCGTGCACACGGTGACGTCCGGGTGCACATGTCGGGCCGTGTGCACGGGCACGTGGCGGTGTGCACGGCGCGGGAGCTGGTGCACGGTGCGGGAGCGTGTGCATGGTGCGGGAGCGTGTGCACGGTGCGGGAGCGTGTGCACGGTGCGGGAGCGTGTGCACGGCACGGCCGCGCCGTCAGGCTCCCAGGGCCCGCCGCCGCCCAGCGGCGACCGCGGCCCCGCCGAGATCCGCCCGGCGGCCGGCCTCGGCGCCCTCGGCGAAGCCCGAGCCGGAGTAGGTGACCCGCCGGGCCCGACCGAGCCGCGGGAACGCCTCGGCGTACGCCTTCTCGACCCGGCGCGACCGGTCGGCGAGCACGAGGGACACACCCGCGGTGCCCGACCCGTGCCGGGCCTGCGTCTCGGCTCTCGTCTCGGCCTCCCGCAGCCGCCGGTGCACCTGGTCGGCGAAGCCGTAGAGCCACGAGCGCCGGTAGGCCGCGACCGACTCCCCCGGCCAGGGTGGCCGCAGCCGCACGAGCTGGCTCGTGGCCTGCAGCAGGAGCGAGGTGTAGAGCAGCTCCACCCGCTCGCGGTCGGAGGCGAAGCCGAACACGGTGACGGCCGCAACCCGGCCCCCCGACGCCGTGTGCAGCACGGCCTGGCAGCGAAGTGCCCGCGCCGTCCACGCCAGGAGCCGGGCCTTGCCCGCGCTGTACGGGTCGTCCAGCGAGATCCGCGCCTGGCCGATCTCGTCGCGCCCCGGCTCGGCCGCGGCCAGCAACGCGGCGTCGATGCCGTGGCGCGCCATCAGCTCGACGGCCTTCGCCGTGTAGATCTCGGCCTCGGCGGGCGTCGCAGCGCCCTCGGCCTTGGCCAGCAGCTTGCGGACCGTGTCGAGCTTGTCGGCGCCCATCCTGCCCCCGATCTTCGAACATTCGTTCGTTCGCCAGGCATTTCTACCATCCGGGCCGGGACGCGGGACGGCACGCCACGCCGGACGGGCGGCGCCGCCGGTGCTCACCGAAGCTCGGCGGTGAACTGGCCGCTCTGCTTCAAGGTCGCGATGATCAGCGAACTCTCCATGGCGTCGACGTGCTCGAGCCACGGCGACGCGACGAGGAAGTCCGTCAGGGCAGCCTTCGAGGCGAACCGGACGTCGGCGAGCAGCTGGTACTCCCCCATGAGGTGGGCGGCGTAGCGGACCGCCGGGGAGTGCGAGAGGGCGTCGGCCACGCGCTCGACGGCCGTCGGTGCGGTCTTGATCCGCAGCAGTGCCCCGATGGGCAGCCCGATCAGCCGGGGATCGACAAGCGCGCGGATGACGAGCAGCCCCGAGCGACGGAGCGCATCGACACGGCGTCGGGCGGTCTGCTCCGAGGTGCCCGAGATGCGCCCGAGCTCCTCGTAGGTGCTCCGCCCGTCCTCGATCAGCGCCTTGAGCAGGAGCCGGTCGGCCCGGGAGAGGGCGGGCGAGTCCGAGAAGCTCGGCCACGGCCCCAGCTCGGGGATCTCCCGCAGCCGGGTGATCTCGTCCTCGGTGAGGATCCCGGGCTGCCAGTTGTGGACGGTCTTGATGTAGCGCAGGATCGGCGCGACCGAGGTGCGCGCGAGGCCGCCGATCCCGCCGATCTCGTGCAGCAGCAGGGTGGAGAGCTGCGACTGCGGGCACCAGATGTCGACGACGCAGTCCGCGGAACCGGTCAGGATGTGCGTCACCACGGACTCGGGCCGTCGCGCGAGGCCCACGGCCGCCGTCCAGACGGCGCCCGGATTGCAGGTCGCCAGCACGACGAACGGCTCCGAGTTCGCGATGCGGTGCGGATCGCCGAGTGCGTGGACGGTGACGGCGCCGCTGTCGAGCAGCTGTGTGCCGCGCCGGGTGACCGTCCGTTCCGCCTCCTTGAGAACCGATGCGATCCGCCGCCAGGTCGCGCGGCCGTCGACGTGGAGCGCGGCGACGATGCGGTGGTCGAGGCCGTCGAGCACGGGACCGGTTCGGCGATCCGGTCCGGCCAGCATGGCGAGAACCTCCACGGTGAGGGGCACGATGGCGATCGTGGCGGGACAGCGACGGTAACGCCGGGCTCCGTCGCTGACAACGCGCCGCGACCGCCCGGCGGACGGCCTGTGAGTCTGCCGCGCGCGGCGGCGGATACGAGACCTCGGCCACAGCCTCCCGGTCATCGCCGTTCTGACGGCGAGATCCGCCATACCCCGCCGCCTGCCTTCCGGGCCCTCCGGCCGGGGACGACTCTTGGTGCCGTTCCCGCCGGGCCGTCGAGGCCCGATCCCGGCCGTCGCGAGCCGGCGATCAGAGGCGATCGAGAAGTAGGAGACGGCATTGAGCACGTTCGAATCGGACGTCGAGCGACCCGTGACGGATCGGCGACGGTCGCTGCTGCGCGACCCGCGATGGGAGCTCGCCCCGGTCAAGGACCCGTGGGCCGCCCTCGCCGAGGTGCCGGACCGCGCCGCGGTGACGATGGGGTGCTTCGCGCTCACCGAGGGTTTCGCCATCACGCTCGACCTCTGCCGCGAGCTCGTCCGGCGGGGGCACCGGGTGACGCCGCACCTGCCGGCGCGTTCCCTGGACGGGCACCCGCACCTGGACCGCGTGCTGAGCGCGTACCGGGAGTGCGGGATCTCGGACGTCTTCGTCGTCGCGGGCAACGCGGGCACGCCGGCCGGCCCGTTCGACGGTGCGATCGACATCCTCGCCGCCGTCGGTGAGGCGGGCTTCACGACCGGCGTCGCGGCATACCCCGAGTCGCATCCCTTCCTGGCCGAGGAGGACGCCTTCGCGCTGCTGCGGCGCAAGCAGGAGTCGGGGGCGTCCTACCTCGTCACCCAGACCTGTTTCGACGCCGACGTCCTGCGCGACTGGCTGACGCGGCTGCGCGCGGCGGGCGTCGACCTGCCGGTCCACCTCGGCGTCGCCGGCGTCGTCAACCGCGCGGAGCTCATGCGGCTCGCCCGCTGGATGGGCATCGGTGCGTCGATGCGCTTCATCTCGAAGCAGCGCAAGCTCGCCGCGAAGCTCGCCACCCCGGGCGCCTACGACCCGTCCGGGCTCCTGGACGACCTGGCCGAGCAGGTCACCGACCCCGCGCTCGGCGTCGCCGGGCTGCACCTGAACACGTTCAACCAGGTCCGCGCCACCCGCGAGTGGGTGGAACACATGCGGACCGCAGCCGCTGCGTGACCGAGGAGGGCCCTCAATGTCGAGCGTCGACACCGCCGGTGGAACACCGGCCCCCACCATGCGCCGCGTGGCGAACTCCAGCCTCGTCGGCTGCATCCTCGAGTGGTACGACTTCTACCTCTACGGCTTCGCGGCCGCACTCGTCTTCGCGCCGCTGTTCTTCCCGAACGTCTCCCCGCTGACCGCGACGCTCGCGTCGTTGGGCACGTTCGCGGTCGGTTTCGTCGCCCGCCCGCTCGGCGGGATCCTCTGCGGCCACTTCGGCGATCGCCTCGGTCGCAAGCGGATGCTGGTGACGACGCTGCTCGTCATGGGCATCGCCTCGTTCCTGATCGGCGTCCTGCCGACCTACGCCACGATCGGCGTCCTCGCTCCGGTCCTGCTCGTCGTCCTGCGGTTCGTGCAGGGCATCGGGCTGGGCGGCGAGTGGGGCGGGGCGATCCTGATGGTCGTCGAGCACAGCCCCGCGGAGAACCGCGGCTGGTGGGGCAGCGTCATCCAGCTCGGGGCGGCGCTGGGCCAGGCCCTCGCGACCGGCCTGCTCTTCGGCTTCTCACTGCTGCTCACCGACGAGGCGTTCCTCAGCTGGGGCTGGCGGATACCGTTCCTGCTGAGCATCCTGCTCACGGCCGTCGGGCTGTTCATCCGGCTGCGGGTCGACGAGTCCCCGGAGTTCCGGGCCGTCCGGCGCACCGACGGCGTCGTGCGCCTGCCCGTCCGGGACGCCATCGTGTCGCACTGGCGGGGGCTGCTCGTCTGCTTCGGGATCTACCTCGGTGCGATCACGGTGCCCTTCTTCGTGCAGGGCGTGTTCCTCACCTCGTACGGCACGGCGACGCTCGGCCTGAACCGGACGGCCGTCCTGCTCGGGGTGGCGCTGATCCACGCGACGGTCTACTGCCTGCTCTGCCTGCTCGGCGGTCGGCTCGCCGACCGCTTCGGCTCCCGCCGGGTCATCCTCGTCTGCCTCGCGCTGCTGCTGGTCAGCCCGGCGGCCGGGATGGCGGCGGTGTCGGCAGGAACGGTCGCAGCCCTGCTGGCGGGCGTCGTCATCGTGTCGTTCCCCATGTGGGTCGCGTGGGGCGCCGTCCCCGCGTACTTCGCGGACTCGTTCCCGATCCAGCTGCGCTACACCGGGGTCTCGCTGGCCGGCCAGGCGTCGACGATCGTCGGCGGCCTCATCCCGCTGTTCCTGACGGCGGTGCTGGCGGGGATGGGCGGAGCGACGTGGCCGGTCGCCGCCACGACAGCCGCCTGCGCCCTGTTCGGGCTGGTCGTGACGCTCGCCCTCAGCCGGGCACCGCAGCGTCCGCCGGCCGGCTCCAGAACGGCGTCCCGGGCCCTGGCACCCACGGCCGGGGAGTGACGGCGATGACATCGCAGAGCAGACCCCGCCGGGTCCGTATCGCCGACCTGTCCGCGAAGAAGGAACAGGGCGAGCCGATCGTGCAGCTCGCCGTCACCAACTACCGCGACGCCGTCGTCGCCGACCGCATCGGCGTGGACATCGTGACGGCCTCGGACGTCGCCGTCGTCACCGTCCTCGGCCGCGAGGACACCCTCTCGGCCACGCTCGACGAGATGTGCCTGATCGGCAGGGCGGTGGCGACCGGGGCCCGTCGGGCCCTCCGGATCGTGACCATGCCGTACTGGACGTTCCACGTGTCCCCCGAGCAGGCCGTGGCCAATGCGGGCCGGCTCATCCAGGCCACGGGTGCCGACGCGCTCGAGCTGGAGGTCAACGGCAACCACGCCGCGGCGGTCGCGGCGATCGTCGCCGCAGGGATCCCGGTGCAGGCGCACATCGGGCTGTCCGGGCACCGGATCCCGCAGCTCGGGGGCGTGCGCGGCCTCGGGAAGACCGCGACGGAGGCCGTGCAGTACGTCGAGGACGCCGAGCGGATGGTCGAGGCGGGAGCGTTCTCGCTCATCTGCGAGCTGCTCTCCACCGAGCTGACCGAGCACCTCGCGCAGCACCTTCCCGTGCCGGTGATCTCCCTGGGTTCCGGCTGGCTCGGCGACGGGGTCTCGGTCGTCTCGGAGGACCTGTTCGGGCTCTACGAGGAGCACGTCCCCCGGCACGCCCGCGTGTACGAGCAGCTGATCCCGCGCGTGGAGAAGGGCATGTCGGAGTACGTCGCCGACGTCCGCAGCAGGACCTATCCCGGACCCGAGCACTCGATCGCCATGCCGGCGGACGCGCGGCGGCGGTTCGCATCGGCGGTCGCCAGCCGGGCGGGGACGTAGGGCGTCGTGGCCGCCATCGGCCCGCAGGGCCTGCCCACGTGCTACGTCCGGGGACTGCCGACGCCGCCGCGGTGCCTGGTGATGGGCATCCTCAACGTCACGCCGGACTCGTTCTCCGACGGCGGCCGCTACCTCGCCACCGCCGCTGCGGTGGACCACGGGCTGCGGCTGGTGGCCGAGGGCGCGGACCTCGTCGACGTCGGCGGCGAGTCGACCCGCCCGGGGGCCTCCCGCACCACCGCCGCCGACGAGCAGCAGCGGGTCCTGCCGGTGATCCGGGAGCTGGCCAGGCTCGGCGTCCGGCCGACCGTCGACACGATGCGCGCCTCGACGGCGCAGCGTGCCGTGGAGGCGGGTGCGGTCGCGGTCAACGATGTCTCCGGGGGCCTCGCAGACCCGGACATGCACCGCGTCGTCGCCGCGGCGGGGGTGCCCTACCTGCTGATGCACTGGCGGGCGCACTCGCGGGAGATGCAGCGGTGGGCCCGCTACGACGACGTCGTCCGCGACGTCCGCGACGAGCTCGCCCGGCAGGTCGAGCGGGCGCTGGCGGCGGGGATCCCCCCGGAGCGGATCGCGGTCGACCCCGGGCTCGGCTTCGCGAAGGATGCCGACCAGACCTGGCGGCTTCTTGCGCACCTCGAGCGGCTGCACGTCCTCGGGCTGCCGGTCCTGGTCGGCGCCTCCCGCAAGCGGTTCCTCACCGACGGCGCCGAACGTGCCGGGCTGCTCGACGACGCACAAGGGGACGCACAAGGGGACACACGGGGGGATGCGGACCGGGACGCGCTCACCGCCGCCGTGACGGCGCGGGTCGCCGCGGACGGGGCGTGGTGCGTGCGCGTGCACCACCCGGCGGGCTCGCTGGCCGCGGCGCTCGTGGCCGCCCGCTGCGGCGCAGCCGTTCGCCGCCCGATCCCCGGCCGCCGGCGCGCGGGCGCGGTCGGCGTCGCCGAGGCGGCGTCGTGATGCGCAGGCCGCGCTGGGTCTACGACGTGGGTTCGGAACCGGATCCGCGGTTCACGCTGGTGAACGAGCGCACTCTCCTCGCGTGGTTGCGTACCTCCATGGCGATGCAGGCGGCGGGCATCGCGGCGTGGGCGCTCGCGGTGCCGCAGGATCCCGTGCTGCGCCGGGCGCTCGTCGTGGCCGTCGTCGTGGTCGGGGCACTGATCTGCGTCAACGCCTTCGTCAGATGGGCCCGCGCCGAGCGGGCGCTGCGGCAGGCGAGGGCGCTGCCGGGGCACCTGTTCGCGCCGCTGCTCTGCGCGGCGCTCGGTGGTGGCGGGCTCGTCCTGCTCGTCGGGTTGCTCTGATGGCGCTTCTGACGGCGCCCCGTTGGCGGCGCCCGGCGCCGGTCGATGCCGGGCTGCAGGTCGAGCGCACCGCGATGGCCTGGTCACGCACCGTGCTCGCGGGCGCCGTCCTCTGCGGCCTGGTCGTCCGGCTCGCCCTTCCCGGCTGGGGCGCCGCCGTCGCCGTGCTTCCGCTGGCGTGTGGTGGGCTCGCCGTGGTCGCGCACCTCGCGGGGTGGCGGCGGGCCGCCGTCGCCGCACGGGCCGTGGACGGCGGGTCGGCCATGCCGGGTGGCGCGTTGCCGATCGGGGCGACCGGGGCCGTCCTGTCCGCAGCACTGCTGCTCGGCGCGCTGGTGTGGCAGTCCTCGGGTCCCTGAGCGTGTTCGAGCTGATGCTCGAGGTCGCCGCGGTCGCCGTCGGAGCGGTGGCGCAGCGGGTCGCGGGCATCGGCTTCGGGCTGGTCGCCGCGCCCGCGTTCGTGCTGGCCGAGGGCCCGGAACGAGGGGTGCCCCTGGTCATCGCGTTGAACCTGGTGGTGAACGTCCTCGCCCTGCCCGGTGCCTGGCCCGACGTCGACGTGCGGCGCACCGTGCTGCTCGCGGTGCCCGCCCTCGCGGTGGTGCCGCTCGCGGTGTGGTCGCTCACGATGATGCCGCCGGGGCCGCTGCAGGTCGTCACCGGAGCGCTCGTGCTGTGTGCCGTGGGTGTCGTCGCGGGCGGCCCGACCACCTGCTGTCCGACCGGGGCCGTCGGCCTGACGTCGGCGGGTCTGCTGAGCGGGTACATGAACGTCGTCGCGGGGGTGGGCGGGCCTGCCGTCGCCGTCTACGCCGCGGCGGTGGGGTGGGCGCCGCGGCGCTTCGTCGCCTCGATGCAGCTGTTCTGCGCCGTCGTCAACACCGGGTCGCTGGTCGCCCTCGGCGGTCCGGGTGCGGTCGGCCTGCGGGTGCCCTGGTTGCTGGGCGCGCTCGTCGCCGGCCTCGCCGCCGGTCACGTGCTGGTGAGCCGCGTCGACGACCGGTGGCTGCGGGCCCTGGCGCTCGGCGTCGCGGCGGTCGGCGCGGCGGCCACGGTGCTCGGCGGGCTCGACGGCTGAACCAGCCCGGAATCGGCCGCATGCTTGGCCGAATCCCTCACGGTTGTCGCATTCGTCGCCCGAATCCGCCGTGGGTGCGAGCCTTCACAGGTACCGCCCGGCGGGTGAGGATGGAGATCGAAATGGCCAGCGAGGTCCGCAGGAAGACCACCATCAAGAAGCTGATGCAGAAGAAGGCGGAGGGCGAACGGATCACGTCGCTCGGGGTGTACGACGCCCCGATGGCGCAGATCGCCGACCGCGTCGGATTCGACCTGCTGATGAACGGCAACGCGGGACCGATGTCCCTTCTGGGACATCCCGACCCGGTCCGGGTCCGGTTCGAGGAGCAGCTGATCCTCACGCAGGCCGTCGCTCGGGTGACCCGCTACGCGATGGTGGTGAGCCACCTGCCGTTCATGACCTACCACAAGTCGAAGTTCGACGCGATCACGAACGCGGCGCGGATGGTCGCCGAGGGCGGTGCGGACGCCGTCAAGTGCGAGGGCAACGCCCACACCGCGGAGTACATCGGCGAGATCGTCAGCGCCGGGATCCCCGTCGTCGGGCACATCGGCATGCAGGCCTCGCGGCGCACCGAGCAGAGCGGTTACGGCAAGAAGGGACGTTCCGCGCAGGAGGCCGCCCGGATCATCGAGGGCGCCCGCAGATTCGTCGAGGCGGGGGTGTTCGCGTTCGTCGTCGAGCAGGTCCCGGCCGAGGTGGCCACGCTGCTCGCGCGCACCCTGCCGGTGCCCGTGCTGGGCGTCGTCGCCGGAAACGAGCTCGACGGTGTGTACGAGATCAGCGGCGACCTCGTCGGCTACGGCGCCTTCCCGCGGCCGACGCACAAACGGGTCTTCGCCGACGTGACCCCGGATATCGAGAACGCGCTGAACCAGTACCGCGAGGAGAGCCTCAAGGGCATCTATCCGCCGGAGGAGCACACCCTGCGGATGGACCCGACCGAGTACCAGAAGCTGCTCGACCTCGTCGGATGATCGCCGACCGCCCGGTGGCCCGGTTCGACGACCTCCGGGCGGGCACCGCGATCGCGTGGCCGCAGCTCGACGGGGTCCTCGTCGCGCACCGCGACGAGGACGTGGCGCCGCTCCTGGCCGAGGTGGACGAGCTGACGCGGGCGGGGCGGTGGGCCTTCGGCTTCGTGTCCTACGAGGCGGCCCCCGGCCTCGACCGCCACCTCGTCACCCACGCCCCGGTCGCCGACGGGCCGCCGCTGGCCTGGTTCGGGATCGCGGGGCGTCCGCTCCCGCTCGCGCCGCTGGCGCCGCTCGCCCCGCCGCGGCGCGGCCGGCCCGGCGGGAGGTGGCGCTGTGCCGCGTCCCGCGCCGGTTTCTCCGCCGATGTGGCGGCGGTCCGCCGCCACATCGGTGCGGGGGAGGTCTACCAGTGCAACCTCACCACGCACCTGCTCGGCGAGGATCAGGACGACCCGCTCGCGCTCTACGCCGCCCTGGCCGGTGGCCAGGGCGGCGCCCACGCCGCCTACCTCGACCTCGGACGGCACGCGATCGCGTGTGCCAGCCCCGAGCTGTTCTTCGAACTGCGGGACGACCGCGTGCTCATGCGCCCCATGAAGGGGACGAGCCCACGCGGGCACGACCCGGCCGACGACACCCGGCGCGCGGCCCGGGTCACGGGTTCGGCCAAGGAGCGCGCGGAGAACGTGATGATCGTGGACCTGGTGCGCACGACCTCGCGCGGATCGCCCGGAGCGGCGGGGTGCGCGTCCGGTCGCTGTGCAGGCTCGAGCGCTACCCGACCGTGTTCCAGCTGACCTCCGAGATCGTCGCCACGCCCGCGCCCGGCACGGGCCTGGTCGAGCTGTTCTCGGCCCTCTTCCCCTGCGGCTCGGTCACCGGGGTACCGAAGGCCCGCGCCATGCAGATCATCAAGGAGCTCGAACCGGCGCCCCGCGGCGTGTACTGCGGTGCCGTCGGGTTCGTCGGCCCGCCCGGCACGGGGGTGCGGACCCGGTTCGCGGTGGCCATCCGCACCGCCTGGGTCGACCGGGCGCGTCGCACGGCCGTTTACGGCACCGGTGCGGGCATCACCTGGGACTCCACGCCCGAGGCCGAGTACGAGGAGATCCTTGCGAAGGCGGCGATCGTCGGGACCTTCGACACGGACGACACGGACGACACGGACGACACGGACGGGCCATATCGACGCCATCAGGTGTGTGCTGCCACGCCCGCACATGTGTGCGACGGGTATCCGTCGTGACGGGGCGGACCGGCCGTTCACCCGCCCGGAACGGGCGCCCGCCCGAGGGTGTTCGACGCCGGTCCTAGGCTGGAGGGGCCATGCCCGATCCCGCCACGTACCGTCCCGCGCCCGGGTCGATCCCTGAGGCCCCGGGGGTCTACCGGTTCTCCGACGCCCAGGGCCGGGTGATCTACGTCGGCAAGGCGAAGAGCCTGCGCCAGCGGCTCAACTCCTACTTCGCCGATGTCGCGCACCTGCACCCGCGCACGCGCCAGATGGTGACGACGGCCGCCCAGGTCGAGTGGACGGTGGTGGGCACCGAGGTCGAGGCCCTCCAGCTCGAGTACAACTGGATCAAGGAGTTCGACCCGCGGTTCAACGTCCGTTACCGCGACGACAAGACCTACCCCGTGCTCGCCGTCACGCTGCACGAGGAGTTCCCGAGGCTGCACGTCTACCGCGGCCCGCGGCGCAAGGGCGTGCGCTACTTCGGGCCGTTCGCCCACGCCTGGGCGATCCGGGAGACGCTGGACCTGCTGCTGCGGGTCTTCCCGGCCCGCACCTGCAGTGGCGGGGTGTTCCGCCGGCACGGCCAGATGGGCCGCCCCTGCCTGCTCGGCTACATCGACAAGTGCTCGGCGCCCTGTGTCGGCCGGGTCGACGCGGACGAGCACCGCGCGATCGTCGGGGACTTCTGCGACTTCCTCGCCGGGCGCACCGACCATCTCGTCCGCCAGCTCGAACGCCGCATGGCCGAGGCGTCCGAGGCACTGGAGTTCGAGAAGGCCGCCCGGCTGCGCGACGACATCGGGGCGCTGCGCCGCGCCATGGAGCGCCAGGCGGTGGTGCTCGGGGACGGCACGGACGCCGACGTCGTCGCGTTCGCGCAGGACGAGCTGGAGGCCGCGGTGCAGGTCTTCCACGTCCGTGGCGGGCGGGTGCGTGGCCAGCGCGGCTGGGTGATCGACAAGGTGGAGCCCACCGACACCGCGCAGCTCGTCGAGCGGTTCCTCACCCAGTTCTACGGCGAGCAGGCCGCGCTCGCGGAGTCCGCGGACGACGCGAGCCAGCCGGTGCCGCGCGAGATCCTCGTCCCGGAACTGCCACCCGACCTCGACAGCCTCGCGGACTGGCTCGGCGAGCTGCGCGGCTCGCGCGTGCAGGTCCGGGTGCCGCAGCGGGGCGACAAGCGGGTGCTCGCCGAGACCGTCGCCCGCAACGCCGCCGAGGCGTTCGCCCGGCACAAGCTGCGCCGCGCGGGCGACCTCACGGCGCGCTCTGCTGCGCTGCAGGAGATCCAGGACGCGCTCGGCCTCGACACGGCCCCGCTGCGGATCGAGTGCGTGGACGTGAGCCACGTGCAGGGCAGCGACGTCGTGGCCTCGCTGGTGGTGTTCGAGGACGGGCTGGCGCGCAGGTCCGAGTACCGGCGCTTCGAGATCCGCGGCGGCGCCGAAGGCGGCGACGTCGCCGCGATCGCCCAGGTCGTGCGGCGTCGGTTCAAGCGCTACCTGGCCGAGACCGAGGGTGCGGCGGGCGGGGACCGCCGCGGCATCGACCCCGAGACCGGCCGCCCCCGCAGGTTCGCCTACCCGCCGAACCTGGTCGTCGTCGACGGCGGCCAGCCCCAGGTCGAGGCCGCCGCGGACGTGCTCGCCGAGCTGGGCATCACCGACGTCGCCGTCTGCGGCCTGGCGAAGCGGCTGGAGGAGGTGTGGTTGCCCGCGGACCCCGACCCGGTGATCCTCTCCCGCACCTCCGAGGGCCTCTACCTGCTCCAACGCGTGCGCGACGAGGCCCACCGCTTCGCGATCACCTACCACCGCCAGCGCCGCTCGGCCGGGATGACCGCCTCCGTGCTGGACGACGTGCCCGGCCTCGGCCCGTCGCGGCGCACGGCGCTGCTCAAGCACTTCGGCTCGGTCCGCAAGCTCAAGGCCGCGGGGGTCGAGGAGATCGCGGCCCTGCCCGGTTTCGGCCCCCGCACCGCCGCGGCCGTCCACGCCGCCCTCCACGCCCAGGAGTCATCGTGACCGACCCCCTACCCGCCCCGGAGGAACCGCACGGCATCGAGGTGGCCGTCGTCACCGGCCTGTCCGGCGCGGGCCGCAGCACCGCGGCCAAGGTGCTGGAGGACCTCGGCTGGTTCGTCGTGGACAACCTGCCGCCCGAGCTGATCGCCACCATGGTCGATCTCGGGGCGCGTGCCCGCGGCGAGATCACCCGCATCGCCGTGGTGATGGATGTGCGCAGCCGGGCGTTCTCGGGTGACCTGGACGCGGTCATCAAGGATCTGGACGCCCGCGGCGACAAGCCGCGCGTGCTGTTCCTGGAGGCCACCGACCAGGTGCTGGTGCGCCGCTTCGAGCAGGTCCGCCGCAGCCACCCGCTGCAGGGCGACGGCCGCCTGATCGACGGCATCACCGCCGAACGGGAACTGCTGCGCCCGCTGCGGGAGATCGCGGACCTCGTCGTCGACACCTCCACCACCAGCGTCCCCGTGCTGCGGGCGACGCTGGAGCGGGCGTTCGGGGCCGAGGTCGCGCAGACGACCCGCATCACGCTGCTGTCCTTCGGCTACAAGTACGGGCTGCCGATGGACTCCGACCTCGTCGTGGACGTCCGGTTCCTGCCCAACCCGTTCTGGATCCCGGAGCTCAAGGAGTTCACCGGGCGCGACGAGCCGGTGCGCGACTACGTGCTCACCCAGGAGGGCGCCGGCGAGTTCGTGGACCGCTACCTGGAACTGCTGCGCCTGATCGGCGCGGGCTACCGCCGCGAGGGCAAGCGGTACCTGACCGTGTCGGTGGGCTGCACCGGCGGCAAGCACCGCAGCGTCGCGATCAGCGAGGAGATCGCGCGGCGGTTGCGGGCGGCCGGCGGCGGCCCGGACGGCGAGCACATCTCGGTGAACGTCGTGCACCGCGACCTGGGGCGCGAGTGAGCGGCCTGCGCGCGGTCGCGCTCGGCGGCGGCCACGGGCTGCACGCCACCCTCTCGGCGCTGCGCGCCCTCGCGGACCGCGGGATCGTCGACGAGCGGATCACGGCGGTCGTCACGGTCGCCGACGACGGCGGCTCGTCGGGGCGGCTGCGCCGCGAGCTGGGGCTGCTGCCACCGGGCGACCTGCGCATGGCGATGGCCGCCCTCGCCGCGCACGACGCGTCGGGCGGCCTCTGGCGCACGCTGGTGCAGCACCGCTTCGGCGGTACCGGGGCGCTCGCCGGGCACGCGGTGGGCAACCTGCTGCTCGCCGGGCTGATGGAGACCCTCGGCGACCCGGTGGCCGCGCTGGACCAGGTGGGTGCCCTGCTCGGGGTGCGCGGTCGGGTGCTGCCGATGAGCCGCGAGCCGCTCGACATCGAGGCGGACGTCGCGGGCCTGGGCGGGCCGGGCGAGGTGCACCGCATCCGTGGCCAGGTGGCGGTCGCGTCCACGCCGGGACGGGTGCAGCGCGTGCGGCTGCTCCCCGGCGCCCCCGACGCCTGCTCCGACGCGCTGGCCGCGGTCCGGGAGGCGGACGTGCTGCTGCTGGGCCCCGGGTCGTGGTTCACGAGCGTGCTGCCGCACCTGCTGGTGCCGCAGCTGCGGGCCGCCGTCGTCGGCAGCGCCGCCCGCCGCGTCGTGGTGCTGAACCTGGCACCCGAGCCGGGGGAGACGGCCGGGTTCTCCCCGGAGCAGCACCTGGCCGTACTCTCCCAGCACGCCCCGGAGCTGCGGGTCGACGCGGTCCTCGCCGACGTCGCCGCGGTCGCGGTCCCGGAGCGGCTGCGCCGGGCCGCCCGGGGCATGCTGTCGTCGGGGGGCGGCGTGCATCTCGCCCCGGTCGCGGCGAGCGACCGCACGGTGCCGCGCCACGATCCCGCAGCACTCGCCGCGGCCCTGGAGGCGGTACTGGAGGCGGCACTGGACGAGTCGAGAGCGGGGCTCGGCGTCGAGCCCGACCGGGAGCCGGGGGAGATCGCGGCCCGGCGCCTGCACGACCCAGCCGTTCCCGCCGCTGGCGGGGACGCTGCCGAGAGGAGATGGTGACGTGGCGATGACCGCGGCGGTCAAGGACGAGCTCAGCAGGCTCACCGTGACCAAACCGTGCTGCCGCCGCGCGGAGGTGGCGTCGCTGCTGCGGTTCGCGGGCGGGCTGCACATCGTCGGGGGGCGGGTCGTGATCGAGGCCGAGATCGACACCGGGGTGGCGGCACGCCGGTTGCGCCGCGACATCCAGGAGCTCTTCGGCCACACCTGTGAGGCCCAGGTCATCACCGCGGGCGGGTTGCGCCGCAGCGCCCGCTACGTCATACGGGTCACGAAGGACGGCGAGGGTCTCGCCCGCCAGACGGGCCTGCTCGACGTCCGCGGCCGCCCGGTCCGGGGCCTCCCGCCGCCCGTCGTCTCCGGCGGGGTGTGCGACGTCGAGGCGGCCTGGCGGGGCGCGTTCCTCGCCCACGGCTCGCTCACCGAGCCCGGCCGCAGCTCGGCGCTCGAGGTCACCTGCCCCGGGCCGGAGGCGGCGCTGGCCCTGGTGGGCGCGGCCCGGCGGCTCGGGGTGACGGCGAAGGCCCGCGAGGTGCGCGGCGCGGACCGCGTGGTCGTGCGCGACGGGGACGCGATCAGCGCCCTGCTCACCCGCATGGGCGGCCACGAGTCCGTCATGGCGTGGGAGGAGCGGCGGATGCGCCGCGAGGTGCGCGCCACGGCCACCCGCCTGGCGAACTTCGACGACGCGAACCTGCGCCGCTCGGCCCGGGCCGCGGTGGCCGCCGCGGCCCGCGTGCAGCGCGCGCTGGAGATCCTGGGCGAGGACGTCCCGCCGCACCTCATGGCGGCGGGGCGGCTGCGAGCCGAGCACACCCAGGCATCGCTGGAGGAGCTGGGCCAGCTCGCCGACCCGCCGATGACCAAGGACGCCGTCGCGGGCCGCATCCGTCGGCTGCTGCAGATGGCCGACAAGCGGGCTGCGGATCTGGGTATCCCGGACACGGACTCGGCGGTCACGCCGGAGCTGCTCGAGCAGGCGTGAACGGTCGGCGGACCGCGCCGTTCACGGTGCTCAACCCCCGGTCGGGGGGTACGGAGTGGGGGAAATCGGGGCGGCGGGCCCGCGCGAAACCCGCAGGTGCCCGGACCGGTGGTGCTGCCCACGCCGCGCACCGTCGTGGCGAGGGTGACCGATAGGGTCTAGGGCCAGAGCAAGCGGACATCACACGAGCTGGGAGGCATGAGTGACGGTGCGGGTGGGCGTCAACGGGTTCGGAAGGATCGGGCGCAACTTCTGGCGGGCAGTGGACGCGCAGCGCGTCGCCGGGACATCGGACATCGAGATCGTCGCGGTGAACGACATCACCGACAACCAGACGCTCGCGCACCTGCTGAAGTACGACTCGATCCTCGGCAGGCTGCCCTACGAGGTCTCGGCCACCGACGACGAGATCGTCGTGGACGGCAAGGGCTTCAAGGGCCTGGCGGTGCGCGACCCCGCGGAGCTGCCCTGGAAGGACCTCGGCGTGGACGTCGTCGTCGAGTCCACGGGGATCTTCACCAAGCGCGAGGCCGCCGCGAAGCACCTGGACGCCGGTGCGGCGAAGGTGGTCATCTCGGCGCCCGCCACCGGTGAGGACATCACCGTCGTGATGGGCGTCAACGACAGCGCCTACGACGGCTCGCAGACGATCATCTCGAACGCGTCCTGCACCACGAACTGCCTCGCCCCGATGGCGAAGGTGCTCGACGACCTGGTGGGCATCGAGAAGGGTCTGATGACCACGATCCACGCCTACACGCAGGACCAGAACCTGCAGGACGGCCCGCACAAGGACCTGCGCCGCGCCCGCGCCGCCGCCCTCAACATCGTGCCCACCTCCACGGGCGCCGCGAAGGCGATCTCGCTGGTGCTCCCGCACCTCAAGGGCAAGCTGGACGGCTACGCGCTGCGCGTGCCGATCCCCACCGGCTCGGCCACCGACCTCACGGCCGTCGTCGGGCGCGAGACCAGTGCCGAGGAGGTCAACGCCGCGATGAAGGCCGCTGCGGAAGGGCCGCTCGCGGGGATCCTGTCCTACACCGAGGCGCCGATCGTCTCCTCGGACATCGTCACGGACCCGGCGTCGTGCATCTTCGACGCGGGCCTGACCAAGGTCCTCGGCAACCAGGTCAAGATCGTCGGCTGGTACGACAACGAGTGGGGCTACTCCAACCGTCTCGTGGACGTCACCGGCCTCGTGGCGTCGTCGCTGTGAGGACGCTCGAGGATCTCCTCGACGAGGACGTCAACGGCCGGGGCGTGCTCGTGCGCGCCGACCTGAACGTCCCGCTGGAGGGCCCCGACGAAGATCGGCGGATCACCGACGACGGGCGCATCCGGGCGTCCGTGCCCACGATCCTCGCCCTCGCCGAGGCGGGGGCCAAGGTCGTGGTCACGGCGCACCTCGGCCGGCCGAAGGGCGGGCCCGAGCCGAAGTACTCGCTCGCGCCCGTCGCGTCGCGCCTGTCGGATCTGCTCAACGTCCCGGTGCGGGTGGTCGAGCTGGCGGCGGGCCCGCCGCAGATGGTGGCCGGAAAGGTCGTGCTGGTCGACAACATCCGCTTCGACCCGCGGGAGACGTCGAAGGACCCGGCGGAGCGCGCGGCGCTCGCGCAGGAGCTCGCCGCGCTGGTCGGCGAGGACGGCGCCTTCGTCTCGGACGGTTTCGGCGTCGTGCACCGCAAGCAGGCGTCGGTGTACGACGTCGCGGACATCCTGCCCGCCTACGCGGGCGGGCTGGTGCTCGCCGAGGTGGAGGTGCTCCGCAAGCTCACGGAGTCTCCCGACCGTCCGTACGTCGTGGTGCTCGGTGGTTCCAAGGTGTCGGACAAGCTCGCCGTGATCGAGGCGCTGCTGCCGAAGGTGGACTCGCTGCTCGTCGGCGGCGGCATGTGCTTCACGTTCCTCGCCGCCCAGGGTCACTCCGTCGGCGACTCGCTGCTGGAGACCGAGCAGATC
This sequence comes from Pseudonocardia sp., assembly GCA_050248815.1. GTDB lineage: Bacteria > Actinomycetota > Actinomycetes > Mycobacteriales > Pseudonocardiaceae > Pseudonocardia. The sequence continues at coordinate 39,551 of JBFWRR010000026.1, forward strand.
GACAGCTGCCGCAAGCTCCTGGAGTCCGGCAAGATCGTCCTGCCCACCGACGTCGTGGTGGCGGACGACTTCTCGGCCGAGGCGAACACCCGCACCGTCGACGTGTCGGAGATCCCGGACGGCTGGAAGGGCCTCGACATCGGCCCCGCGTCGGTCGCGGCGTTCACCAAGGTGCTCGCCGGCGCGGCAACCGTCTTCTGGAACGGTCCGATGGGCGTGTTCGAGCTGGCGCCGTTCGCCGAGGGCACCCGTGGGGTGGCACAGGCGATCGTGGACGCCACGGCGTCGGGGGCGTACAGCGTCGTCGGTGGCGGGGACTCGGCCGCCGCGGTGCGCGCGCTGGGTCTGCCCGAGGACGGTTTCTCGCACATCTCCACCGGCGGTGGCGCGTCGCTGGAGTACCTGGAGGGCAAGGAGCTCCCCGGCCTCGCCGTGCTGGAGGGTGCCGAGTGAGGGACGCGGAATGAGGGACTCGACATGAGCCGCAAGCCGCTGGTGGCCGGCAACTGGAAGATGAACCTCAACCACCTCGAGGCCATCGCTCTGGTGCAGAAGCTCGCCTGGGCGTTGCCCGAGAAGTACTACGACAAGGTCGAGGTCGCGGTCCTGCCGCCGTTCACGGACATCCGCAGCATCCAGACCATGATCGACGGTGACGGGTTGCTGTTGGTCCACGGTGCGCAGGATCTGTCCCCGCACGAGTCCGGTGCCTACACCGGCGACGTGTCCGGCCCGATGCTCGCGAAGCTCGGCTGCCGCTACGTCGTCGTCGGGCACTCGGAGCGCCGTGAGATCCACGGCGAGACGGACGAGACCGTCAACGCCAAGGTGCGCGCGGCCTTCACGCACGGGCTCCTACCGATCCTGTGCGTGGGCGAGGGTCTCGCCGTCCGCGAGGCCGGCGGGCACGTCGCGCACTGCACGGAGCAGCTGAGGGCGGCGCTCGCGAAGGTGAGCGCCGAGCAGGCGGCGTCGATCGTGATCGCGTACGAGCCGGTGTGGGCCATCGGCACCGGCCGTGTCGCGAGCGCCGAGGACGCCCAGGAGGTGTGCGCCGCGCTGCGCGGCGCCCTCGCCGAGCTGTACGGGGACGCCGTCGCCGGCGGCGTGCGCATCCTCTACGGCGGCTCGGTGAAGGCGAAGAACGTCGGGGAGATCGCCGCCCAGGCCGATGTGGACGGGGCCCTCGTGGGCGGCGCCAGTCTGGACGCCGACGAGTTCGCCCAGCTCTGCGCGATCACCGCGGGCGGGCCACTGCCGTAGCTCGGCCGCGGACGCACGAACGGCACGTACGGGACGCAGGCTGTCCGGTACGTGCCGTTCGTGCGTGGGCCGACCGGGTACCCGGACGGGCCGTGCGGGCCGGCGGGAACCGTACGGGTCGTTCATGGTGTAACAGATGGACCGCCGGGGGCGAGCACACCGGCGACGGCACCGTCAACGACTGCGGGTACCCTGGCGGTTCCCACGATGGCGCGGACGGTCTCGCCCGCGCGCGACGGACGGATAGGTCTTAGCGGATGCAACTGGCGCTCCAGATCGTGCTGATCATCTCCAGTGTCCTGTTGGTGCTGCTGATCCTGTTGCACCGGGGCCGCGGAGGTGGTCTGTCCAGTCTGTTCGGTGGTGGCGTGCAGTCGAGCCTGTCCGGGTCGAGCGTCGTGGAGAAGAACCTCGACCGCCTCACGCTCTTCGTGGCCGCGATCTGGATCGTCGCGATCATCGGGACAGGCATGCTCGTGAAGATCAGCGGCTGAGTCTCCAGTTCCCCGCTCTCACGGGGGGAACCTGGTAACGCCCCGGCGGGCCGGGGCGACGGAAACGCACGAAAGGCACGACCATGGCAGGTGGGAACGCCATCAGGGGCACCCGCGTCGGGGCGGGACCGATGGGGGAGTCCGAGCGCGGTGAGACGGCCCCGCGTGAGCGCATCGCGTACTACTGCGCAAGCGGACACGTCACCGCGCCGTCGTTCGCGTCGGGGGCGGAGATCCCGGAGCTGTGGGACTGCCCGCGCTGCGGTCTCCCTGCGGGGCGTGATGTCGAGCATCCGCCGGCGCCGCCGCGCACCGAGCCGTACAAGACCCACCTGGCGTACGTGAAGGAGCGACGCAGCGACGCGGACGGCGCCGCCATCCTCGAGGAGGCGCTCGGGCGCCTGCGCGCATCCCGCGAACTCTGACACTCCCGGTTTCGCGCGCGGCGGGTCGGCCGTAGCCCACCCGGCGGATTCGCGGTGGTCGGCCCGGCACGCAGGGGTTGCACCCGCTTCGCAGGGGCTGGCCGTCGGCGTCGCAGGGGTTGGGCGTGCTTCGCAGGGGCTGCGGTGTCTGTGAGGGGTGTCGGGGGTCTGCGAAGTCGGGTTGGGCGGGATCTTCGCAGGGCTCGGCCGTCGGGTTCGCAGGG
>JBFWRR010000026.1:42056-64922 GCA_050248815.1 Pseudonocardia sp.
GGGGTCTGCGAAGTCGGGTTGGGCGGGATCTTCGCAGGGCTCGGCCGTCGGGTTCGCAGGGGTTGGCCAGCTGCGCAGGGTTGTACCCCGTTTCGAAGCGGCTGCGATCTCCCGGGTGGTGGGGGGTACGCGCTAGCGTGCGCGCCATGACCCGTTGGACCCAGGTTTTTCCGGGTGGTGGGGGGTACGCGCTAGCGTGCGCGCCATGACCCGTTGGACACTGCCGCCCGACCGGATCCCCTCTGCCTGGTTCAACGTGGTGCCGCACCTGACGGCGCCGCTGCAGCCGCCGCTGCACCCTGGCACACGTGAGCCCGTCGGCCCGGACGACCTCGCCCCGCTGTTCCCGATGGTGCTGATCGGGCAGGAGGTGTCGGCGGAGCCCTGGATCGACGTGCCGGGCGAGGTGCTCGACATCCTGCGGCTGTGGCGGCCCACGCCGCTGGTGCGCGCCGTCCGGCTGGAGAAGGAGCTCGGCACGCCGGCGCGGATCTACTTCAAGGACGAGTCCGTGTCGCCCGCGGGCAGTCACAAGCCGAACACCGCGGTGCCGCAGGCCTTCTACAACAAGCAGGAGGGCATCGCGCGGCTGTCCACGGAGACCGGGGCCGGGCAGTGGGGCACCGCGCTCGCCTTCGCGTGCAGCCAGTTCGACCTGGACCTGAAGGTCTACATGGTGCGCGCCTCGTACGACCAGAAGCCCTACCGCCGCATCGCCATCGAGACGTGGGGCGGGGAGGTCGTCCCGTCCCCCGTGGACGAGCCGGACCACCCGGGCTCGCTCGGGTCGGCGATCTCCGACGCCGTGCGGGACTGCGTGGGCCGCGCGGACACGCACTACGCGCTCGGGTCGGTGCTCAACCACGTGCTGCTGCACCAGACCGTGATCGGGCTGGAGGCGCGAGAGCAGCTGGAGCTGGCCGGGGAACGGCTGCCGGACGTCGTGATCGCGCCGTGCGGCGGCGGCTCCAACCTCGGCGGGCTCGCGTTCCCGTTCGTGCCCGACGCGGGCGTGCGGCTGCTCGCCGTGGAGCCGCTGTCCTGTCCCACCCTGACGCAGGGCCGTTTCGACTACGACTTCGGCGACACCGCGGGGTTCACCCCGCTCCTGCCGATGTACACGCTCGGCCACGACTTCGTGCCGCCGTCGATCCACGCGGGCGGGCTGCGCTACCACGGCGACTCGCCGCTCGTGTCCGCCCTGGTCCGGGACGGCCGGATGGAAGCGGTGGCCTACCCGCAGGGGAAGGTGTTCGACGCGGCGGTGCAGTTCGCGAGGGTCGAGGGCAAGATCCCGGCCCCGGAGGCCGCACACGGGATCCGGGCGGCGATCGACGAGGCGCTCGCGGCCAAGGAGACGGGCGAGGAGAAGGTGATCCTCTTCAACTTCTGCGGACACGGCTTCCTGGACCTCAGCGCCTACGACGACTACCTCAACGGCCGCCTCCCGGACGAGCAGGGCTGACCGTCACGATCACCGGAGTGGGACGTCGGACGACCGCATGAGGTGACGATGCCCCACTCCGAGTGGTCGATCGTCGAGCGCGCCACCCGAACGGGCGTCACTTCTGCGGCCATCCCGCGCAATTGAATCTTGTCGCTCCGCGCATGCTGCCTTAGGCTCTCTTGACTTCAGTGAGGATTGCCTAACTTCGACGCGAGGAGATCGTGTGCGACGAGTCCTGGCGCTTGCCCTGGCAGCGGGCGTGCTCGCCGGTTGCTCGGGGGCCACGGAGGCGCCCGAGAACGTTGAGCGGCTGACGATCGCGATCCACGAGGATCGCGGGCCGGTGAACCTGTTCGCGGGGGTGTCCGAGCCACTGGCCGAGCTCGTCTACGACAAGCTGGTGGCCCCGTCGCCCTACGTCGCCGACCCCGTGCCGTGGCTCGCCACCGCCGTGCGCCCGATCGACGCGACGACGTGGGAGGCCGACCTGCGTTCCGACGTCACCTGGCACGACGGCACGCCGTTCGGCGTCGACGACGTCGTCTTCACCTTCCGGTACATGCGCGAGGCCCCGACGGGGCGCTGGACCCATCACGTCGCGGACATCCCCACGGTCACGGCCGCGGCCGTCGACGCCGACACCGTACGGTTCACCTGCGCGTTCGCCTGCCCCGAGCTGGGCGACGTGACGCTCGCGGACCTGCCGATCATCCCCGAGCACATCTGGTCGACCGTCCCGCCCCAGGACGCGAAGAAGGTGACGACGCTGCCCGTCGGCACCGGGCCGTACCGCCTCGTCGCCTACGCCCCCGGCAACGGCTACCGCTTCGAGGCGAACGAGGGTTACTTCGCCGGGCGCCCGCAGGTCGCGGCGCTGGAGATCCCGGTGATCGAGGACCCGTCGACGACGTTCACCGCCCTGCGCACGGGCGAGATCGACGCGACGTTCCGGCCGCTGGCCCCCGAGCTGGTCGACCAGTTCGGCGGCGGGTCCGGGGGGATAGAGGTCATCCGGACGGCGCCCTACCAGTTCCCGGAGATGCGGATCAACTACGAGCACTCCCCGTACGACGTGCCGGAGGTCCGCCGGGCGATCAGCCGCGCGGTCGACAAGCAGCAGCTGGCGACGGTCGTCGGGCTGGGCAAAGCACGTCCGGCGCTGCAGGGCTACCCGCACCCGGACTCGCCACACACCGCGCCGGGTCTGTCCACCCCGTTCGACGCGACCGAGGCGGCCGCGCTGCTGGAGGCCGCGGGCGTGCGCGACACCGACGGCGACGGCGTGCGCGAGGCGGGATCGACGCCGCTGCGGCCCGCGATCCTCGTCAACGGCGCCTTCCCGACCGATGTGCGGGCAGCCGAGCTGGTGGCCGAGGACCTGGGCAAGGTCGGGATCGCGGCGACCGTGGAGGGCGTCGACGCCGGGACACTCACCGCGCGCAACTCCAAGCGCGACTTCGACCTGCAGATCGGCACGATCACCGCGCACGGCGTCGCGGACCCGGACCAGTTCATCATGTCGCACCGCTCCGGGTACCTGTGGAAGGCGCCGACGATCCCGTACCCCGAGTTCGACGCGCTGTTCGAGCAGTGGCGGGCGGCGTCGACCAACGAGGCGCGCCGGGACGTGTCCTTCCAGATGCAGCAACTGTTCAACCGCCAGCCGACCTCCGTGCCGCTCTACTACCCCGACGAGTACTACGCGGTCCGCGCGGACCGCTACGCCGGCTGGATGGAGTCGCCCGGCTTCGGCGTGGTGCACAAGTGGTCGCTGTTGCCCGAGCAGGTGAGCCGGGACGCGCACGCGGTCGTCGTCGCCCGGTGAGGCCGTTGCGGGGCGCCGCGGCGAAGGTCGGGCAGTACGCGCTGGTGGTGTGGGTGGCGGCGACGGTGAACTTCGCCCTGCCGCACCTCGCCCCCGGCGACCCGGTCACCTACTTCTACATCGGGCCGCTTCAGGGCCTTTCGGAGGAGCAGGCCGCGCAGATCCGGGCGAGCTACGGGCTCGACCGCTCCATCCCCGAGCAGTACGCGGCGTTCTGGGCCGGGCTCCTGCACGGCGACCTGGGGATCTCGGTGCAGCACAACCGCCCCGTCACCGACGTGATCCTGGAGCGGCTGCCGTGGACGGTCGCCCTCGTCGGGCTGGGGATCGCGGTCGCCGCGACGCTCGGCATCCTGCTGGCCGCGTGGGCGGCGTGGCGGCGCGGGTCGCGGGTGGACCGCGTCACCGTCGGGGGCGTGCTGGCGCTGGACTCGATGCCCGGCTTCTGGATCGGCATGATCCTCGTCGCCGTGTTCGCGGTGCAGCTGGGCCTGCTGCCCTCCTACGGCGGGGCGCCGATCAGCGGCGACGGCCCCGGCTGGTACCTGGACGTCGGCTCGCGCCTGGTGCTGCCGGTCGCGACGCTCGCGCTCGCGATGCTGGGCGAGTTCTTCCTGCTCGCGCGCGGATCGATGGTGGCGGCGCTGGACGAGCCGTTCGTGCGGCTGGCCCGCGCCAAGGGTCTCGCGGAGCGGCGGGTGGCGCTGCACCACGTGCTGCGCAACGCCCTGCTGCCGGTGTACACGAACGTGACGCTCGCGTTGGGGGCGCTGCTGTCCGGGGCGGTGGTCGTCGAGGCCGTGTTCGCCTACCCGGGGCTCGGCCAGCTGATCCACGAGGCCGTGACGGCCCGGGACTACCCGGTGCTGCAGGGCGTGCTGCTGATCGTGACGGTCGGGGTGGTGGCGGCCAACCTGCTCGCGGACCTCACCTACCCGCTGCTCGATCCGCGGGTGCGCCGGGCGGTGACGGCGTGACGGGCGACGTGCGAGGCGCCATGAACCGCATGAACGGCTCGCTGCGGTTCGGGCTCGCCCTGCTCGCCGCGATCGCGGCGGCGGCGCTGGGGGCGGAGCTCCTCGCCCCGTACGACCCCGACGAGCGGGTGGGCGTCCCTTTCGCCAGGCCGTCGGCGGCGCACCCGCTGGGCACGAACGACGTCGGGCAGGACCTGCTCTCCGAGCTGATCTTCGGGGCCCGGGTGTCGCTCACCGTGGGGATCGTGGCGGCGTTGCTGGCCACGGGTGTCGGCCTGCTCGTCGGGCTCGTCGCGGGCTACCGGGGCGGGCGGGTCGACACCCTGCTCATGCGCGGCACGGACGTCGTGCTCGCGCTGCCGGTGGTGCCGCTCACCATCGTGGTCGGCGTCTTCGCCGGCCCCGGGCTCGCCACCCAGATCGGCGTGATCGGCGCGGTCCTGTGGGCACGGGTGGCGCGCGAGCTGCGGTCTCAGGTGCTCTCGGTACGCGAGCGCGACCACGTCCAGGCCGCGCGGGCGATGGGCGGGGGTCCGGGGCACGTGCTCGCCCGTCACGTCGTGCCCGCGGTGGTCCCCGTCCTCGCGCCCCAGTTCGTGATCGCCACCAAGGTGGCGATCGGGCTGGAGGCCGCGCTCGCCTTCCTCGGGCTCGGGGACGTCACCACCAGGAGCTGGGGCACGACGCTCTCCCTCGCGCACGCCCGCAGTGCGTTCCTCACCGACGCGTGGCTGTGGTGGGTGTTGCCGCCGGGACTCGCGATCGCCGCCACCGTGCTGGCATTCGCCATGATCGGCCACGGGCTGGAGGAGCGGGCCCGCCCCCAGTTGCGTGACCACCCGCCCCGCGTGCGCCGTCGCGCCGAGCCCGCGCCCCGGGTGGACGGCGGGGCCCCGCTCGTCGTCGAGCGCCTGTCGGTGGCCTACGGGGAGCGCGAGGTGGTGCACGACGTCACGCTGCACGTGGCGGCGGGGGAGACGGTCGGGCTCGTCGGGGGCTCGGGCAGCGGCAAGTCGACGATCGCGGCGGCTGCGGCCACGCTGCTGCCGCCTGCGGGCCGGGTCACGGGCGGGCGGATCCTCGTGGACGGCCGGGACGTCGCGACCCTGGACGGCCCGGCGCTGCGTGCCCTGCGAGGGCGCACGGTGGCGTTCGTGCCGCAGGACGCGATGAGCGCGCTGAACCCGGTGCACACGATCCGCGCGCAGGTGGTCGAGGCCGTCACCGCGCACCGGCGGCTCGACGCGCAGCAGGCGCGGGCGCGGGCGGACGAGCTGCTGGCCGGCGTCGGGCTCGATCCCGCCCGCGGCGGCGACCATCCGCACCAGCTCTCGGGCGGGATGCGCCAGCGCGTGGTGATCGCGATCGCGCTGGCCGCGGACCCGGCGGTGCTCGTCGCGGACGAGCCGACGAGCGGGCTGGACGTCCTGGCCCAGGACGCGCTGCTCGACCTGCTCGCGGGCCTGCACGCGCGGCGGGAGATCGCGGTGCTCGTCATCTCCCACGACCTGCCCGCGGTGGCCCGCATCGCCCACCGGGTCGGGGTGGTGGACGACGGCCGGATCGTCGAGCTCGCCGCGACGAGCCGGGTGCTGGACGCGCCGGAGCACCCCCGCACCCGCGCCCTCGTCGCGGCCGTGGCCACATTGCCCGAGCCGGTGATCACGTGACCCCGGTGCTCGCGGTGCGGGGCCTCACCGTCCGCTACCCGGTCGACGGCGGGGGCAACGTCGGGATCGAGGAGGTCGATCTCGACGTGGCTCCGGGGGAGACCGTCGGGCTCGTCGGTGGCTCGGGGGCGGGCAAGTCGACGGTGGCGCGGGCCGTCGCCGGCCTTGTGGCGCCGGACCGCATCGCGGCGGGCCGGATCGAGCTGGACGGCGTGGACGTCCTCGCCGCGCCTGCCCGGGAGGCGCGGCGGCTGCGCCACACCGTCCACCTGGTGTTCCAGGACCCGTACGCCTCGCTGCCGCCCACGCTGCGGGTGGATGCCGCCGTCGCCGAGCCGCTGGTGATCCGGCGGTCGTGCCCGGACCCGCAGGAGCGCGCGGCCCGCGTCGAGGCGGCCCTGGAGGCGGTCCGGCTGGAGGCGCGCCACCACCGGGCCCATCCCCACCAGCTCTCCGGCGGCCAGCGCCAGCGGGTGGCTCTGGCCAGGGCGCTCGTCACGCGGCCCCGGCTGCTGCTCGCCGACGAGCCGACCCAGATGCTCGACGCCGCGCTGCGCGTCGAGATGGTCGAGCTGCTCGACGAGCTCGCAGCCGGTTCAGGGGCCGCCGTCCTGCACATCACCCACGACCTCGCGCTCGCCGCCCGCACCTGCGCCCGGCTCGTCGTCCTGCGCGCGGGCCGCGTGGTCGAGGGCGGGCCCACCGATACCCTCCTCGCCCAGCCCGCGCACCCGTACACGGCGAAGCTCCTCGCCGCCGCCCGCCGCCTGCACACCCGGAGGTGCCCTTGACCGCCCCGCCCGCCGTCGCCCTGCTCGACATGGACATCCGCTCGCCCGAGAGCTCCACGCGGGGCGAGCGGATCGACTGCTACGCCCTGCCCGACACAGATCTGTCCCGCTTCGACCTGCTCGTCGTGGGGGCCACGGCGGACCAGGAGTTCCTGGCCCGCCACCGGCACGTCGTGGAGCGCTTCCTCGACGGGGGCGGGGTACTGCACTTCGGCGGCCAGTTGCATCGCGACTGGCTCCCGGGGGCCTCGCCGTTCGTCCCGCTCCCGCGCCCGGGCCTGGCCGCCTACCAGGTGGCGGAGGTGGCCCAGCACCCGATCTTCGGCGGTGTGGAGGCGGGGGACCTGACCTTCCGCCGCGGTGTGGCCGGGTTCTTCGCCCGCGGCCACCACCCGCCGCCGGAGGGGGCCGAGGTGCTGGTCCGGCTCGCCGGCGGAGAGCCCGCCACCTACGTCGACCGCGTCTCGACGCGCGGCACCATCGTCGTGCACGCCAGCGGGGAGCTGCTCGGGCTCGGGGAGCACAACGGCACCGGCGCGCGGGTGCCGGACCAGCTCGTGGCCTGGGCCCGCGAGGAGGCGGCCTCGCGGCGGGCCGGGCGAGACGACACGGCGCGGCGGGCTGCGCCGGACGACACGGCGCGGCGGGCTGCGCCGGACGACACGGCGTGGCGGGCGGGCGCGGCGGCGGGCACCGCGCTGCGCGGCACCCCGCCCCCGCCGGTGCGGGACCCGGAGCAGCCGCTGCGCGGGCTCGCGGCCGTGTACGGCGGTGGCGCGGCGCACCACCGCGCGCTCACCGTCGCGAAGTACGCCCGCCATCTCACCGGCGGGCTGGTCTACCTGCCCGATCTCGCCACGACCGACCTCACCGGCCTGGACGGGCTGATCCTGCCCGAGCGGATGCACCGCGGGCGGCTCACCGAGGCCGCACCGCGGATCCTGGAGCTGCTCGACGCGGGCGGCACCGTCGTCGCGTTCGCCGGGGGCGAGCCGATCCCGGAGTTCCTGCCCGGCGTGCGCTGGGAGCACCGCCCGACCAACTACTGGTGGTGGATCGACCCCGACTCCCGGTTGGTGCTGAGCTCCCCGTCGCCGGACCACGAGCTGTTCGACCGGCTCACGCTGCGCGACTGCACCTGGCACTTCCACGGCGCCCTGGACCCGCCCCCCGGTGCGGAGGTGCTGGTCACGCTGCCGACCGGCGAGGCCCTGCTGTACGTGGACCGGGTGAGCACCCCCGGCACGCTCGTCGTGGCGACGCTGGACCCGCTGCACCACTTCGGCAGCCACTTCATGCCCGCCACCGAGCGGTTCCTCGACGGGTTCCTGCCCTGGCTCGGGCAGGCGACCCAGCGGGTGTCGCGGTGAGCGGGACGAGGGACGGGGTGCTGGAGGTCGTCGACCGCGGGTCGACGCTGCGGTTCGGGCTCGCCGATCTCGACCGCTACCACGGCCCGCTCGCCCCCGGAGGTGTGGCGCACGGGTTCGTCGCGATGCTGCGCGCCTGGCCGCTGCTCGCCCCGGACGGGCCGCCGCAGCGCCGCGAGATCCGTGTCGACACGGCGTTCGCCGGCCCGGGGGCGCGCGACGCGTTCGAGCTCGTCACCCGCGCGGTCACGGAGGAGCGCTACACCGTGGATCCCGCCCTCGCCCGGACGGACCGCGGCGCGACCCTGGAGCGCTACGTCTTCGTGTTCACCCACGGGGACCGCTCGGTCCGGCTGGAGATCCGGGAGGGGTTCGTCACCGACGAGTTCGTCGAGCTGGCCCAGCGGTCCGGGCGGACCCCGGACGAGGAGGCGCATCTCGACACGCTCAAGCGGGAGATGGCCGACCGCCTGCTCGCGGTGCCGCCGGAGCAGGTCTACGACGTCGTGTGACGGCGCTCCGGACAGGGCTCCGGACAGGGCGGACAGGGCCCTGGACGGTGCCGCGTCACGATCCGCCGAGTGCCCGCTGCGCTCCCGGGTGCAGCGGCACCGGCGCGGTGTCCGGCGCGGTGTCGCGGGACATGTTGGCGGCCTCCGGGTGCACCTTCTCCAGGTCGGCCTGCTTGTCGAACAGCAGGTTCGTGAGCGACGCCGCGAGGTCGTCGGGCATGTCGGCGTTGACGACGAGCAGGTTCGGCACGCCGATCGTCGCCACCTCGCCGGGTTGGCCGTAGGTGGCGGCCGGGATGCTCGCGGCCTGGTAGACGGGCCCGTGCTGGGCCTGCATCGCGGGCAGCAGCCCGTCGAGGGGCACGAACGTCACGCCGGTCCCGAGCGAGGTCGTCAGGTCGGTGACGCCGCCGGTGGGCAGTCCGCCGGACCAGAACATCGCGTCGATCGTGCCGTCCTTCATGCCCTGGACGGTCTCGGGCAGCGAGAGGGCCTGGCGCGCGACGCCGGTGTCCGGGTCCAGGTTCGCGGCGCGCAGCAGGCGCAGCGCGATCACCTCGGTGCCGGAGTTGGGCGAGCCGGTGGAGACCCGCTTGCCCGCCATGTCCGCGACCGTCGCGATCCCGGCGTCCGAGCGCGCGATGACCTGGGTGTAGTTCGTGTAGATCCGGGAGAGCGCGCGGATCGGCTGCGGTTCGGTGAACGAGCCCGTCCCGGCGACGGCGTCCGCGGCGGAGTCCGCGAGAGTGAACGCGATGTCCGAGCTGCCGGACGCGACGCGCTGCAGGTTCTCCACCGACGCGCCGGTGGCCTCGGCGGTGGCGGTGTAGCCGGGAATGTTGTGCGAGATCAGGTCGGCGTAGCCGCCACCGAGCTGGTAGTACACGCCGGTGGTGTTGCCGGTCGCGATGGACAGCCGTCCACCCGAGTAGGCCCCGCCGTCGGCGCCGTCCCCGCCGCGGGCACCTCCACAGGCCGTGACGCCTGCGAGCGCCACCGCCAGTCCGATCGCCGCGATCGTCCGTGTCCAGCGCCTCACGTCGTCCGCTCCTCCTCTGTCGCGGTACCTGTCCGGGTACCTGCCGTTGATCCGCTCGTCGATCCGCCCGGCTGCCCGCGGCGCAGCACGAGGTGCACCCCGAGTGCGACCACGAGCACGCCGAGGCCGATGCCGACGGGCACCGGTTCGAGCACGAGCAGCAGCACGGCCGCCGCACCGGCGAGCACCCGCTCGGGGAGGCGCGCCGGGCCGAGCATCCAGCCGCCGGTCGCCACCGCCAGCCCGGCGACGGCGACCCCGGCGACCAGCGCCGCCAGGAGAGTCCTGCCGATCGGCCCGATGCCCAGCAGCGCCGTGCCGCCCGGGGTGAGGACGAACGCCATCGGGACCAGGAAGGCGGGCAGCGTGTAGCGCCAGGTCGCCATCATGGTGCGGAAGGCGTTCGCCCCCGTGATCGCCGCGGCTGCGACGGCGGCGAGCGCCGTCGGTGGCGTGACCTCGGAGAGCACGGCGAAGTAGAAGATGAACATGTAGGTGGCCTCGACGGGCACCCCGAGCGTCTGCAGAGCCGGCCCGATGATCACCGCGGCGATGATGAACGACGCCGTGACGGGGACGGCGAGGCCGAGCAGCAGCACGGTGAGCGCGGCCAGCACCGCGGTGAGGGCGAGGTTCCCCGCAGACGCCCCGACGATGATCGACGAGGCCTTGAGCCCGAGGCCGGTGAGCGTCACGACGGCGACGATGATCCCGGCCGCCGCGGTCGTGGCGGCGATCGGCAGGACGGACAGTGCCCCCTTCGACAGCGCCTGCCCACAGCGCCGCGGGGTCATCCGGTGCTCGCGGTCCAGGAACGACAGCGCGAAGGCGATGACCGTGGCGTAGACGACGGCCCGGAACGGCGAGGCGCCCAGCGCCATGAACACGACGATCGCGACCAGCGAGCTGAAGTGGTAGCCGAAGCGACCGAGCAGCCGCCACGGCGACCCGGCGTCGACGTGCACCGCCCGGGCCCCGAAGCGCCGCGCGTCCATCTCCACGGCGAGGATGACGCCGAGGTAGTAGAGCAGCGTCGGCACCGTCGCGTAGATGAGGACCTGCAGGTAGGAGACGCGCAGGAACTCCGCGATGAGGAACGCGGCCGCGCCGAGCGTCGGCGGGGAGAGGATCGCGCCGATCCCGGCGGCGGCGAGCACGCCGCCGCCCTGGGCGGGCGGGTAGCCGGCGCGGCGCAGGATCGGCCAGGTCACGGTGCCGAGCGTGACGGCCGTGGCGGTGCCCGAGCCGGACACCGTGCCGAGCAGGAAGCCCGCGAGCGTCACCGTGCGCCCGGGCGCGGAGGCGGAGCGGCGGAACGCGGCGAAGGAGAGGTCGACGAAGAACCGCCCGGCGCCGGAGAGCTCCAGCACCGCGCCGTAGAGGGTGAAGAGGATGATGTAGGTCGCCGCGACGTCCAGCGGCACGCCGTAGATGCCCTCGGTGCCGTTGTAGAGCGCGACGATGATCCGGTCGAAGTCGTAGCCGCCGTGCGAGATCGACCACGAGGCCGGCAGGTACCCGCCGTAGTAGGCGTACAGGACGAAGCCGACGCAGATCCCCGGCAGGATCGGGCCCACCGTGCGTCGGCAGGCCTCCAGGACGAGCAGCGTGCACAGCGTGCCCATGACGACGTCGAGCGTCGTGGGGGCGAAGGCGCGGCGGATGAAGTCGTCGAACACCAGCAGCGGGTAGGCGCACGCGACGAGCGACAGCGCGGCGAGCACCCAGTCCGTGACCCCGGGGCGGTCGGGACGGCCCTCGGGCGGGCGGCGCACGCCCGGGCGGTAGACGACGAACGTCAGTGGCAGCACCACGGCGAGGAAGCTCATCCGGTACTGCAGCACCGGCAGGGGACGGAACACCCAGTACAGCGCGTAGAGCGAGAGCCCCGCGGCGATCACCGCGACGGCGCGGTGCAGGCCGGGTGGCAGGTGGCGCGCGGGACGTTCGGCCTCGTCGGCGCCGGCGCGGTCGAGGTCGATCCCGGTGTCGATCCCGGTGTCGTACCGGGCGTCGGTCCTGTTGTCGCTGCTGTCGGCCGGGCCGTCGGTCGCAGTTCCGGTCCTGTGGTCGCTCGCGCGGTCGGTCCTGCTGGTCTCCGTGGCGTCGCCGCCCTCCTCCGGCGCAGCGGCGTGTACGGCGGTGGCCGAACGGTCGGTCCGGTCCACCCGCCGCTCACGGTCGTCCGGGGGGCGCATCGGCACAGGGTGGCACCCGTCACGCCCGATCGCCCGCTGTGACGGGCCGACAGCATGCCGGATCTAGTCCGGACGGAGGAATCCTCTCGGCGGGGCCGCCGTCGAGTGTGCATTCCGTCCGGTCGGCGGCTGCCTCAACGCACGCTCGGCGGTGGGGTGCGGGGTCGAGTGTGCGTTCCGTCCGGTCGGCGGCTGCCTCAACGCACGCTCGGCGTGCGGATCACGGGTCCGGGAGCGCGCCGAGCAACGTCGCCGGACCGGTGACCCGCGCCCCCACCGCGCCGACGCGCGCCCGCAGCCCCCGGTCCGCGGTCACGACGACGACGTCGCCGTCGAGCTCACCGGCGAGCGCCGGGATCGCCGAGTCGCCGTCGGCAGGGGCGCGGTGCACCTGGAGCTGCGGGTGGGTCGGCAGGTCGACGACCCGGCCCGCAGCGCCCTCCAGCACGAGGTGCACGACCAGCTCCCCGTCCGCACCGACCGCCTCGGCCAGGATCTCCCGGCGCTCCACGAGCAACGCGACCAGCTCGCCCGCGAACCGGCGCGCCGCACCCGCGCGGTCGCGCCACCAGCCGTCCGGCCGCGACCCGATGACGTTCGCCGCATCGACGACGACCCGCGTGACCGCCGGGCCGGCCCGCCCGTCCGGTGTCGCGGAACGCTGCGCGCCGCTCTCGTCGGGTGCGGTCACGCGATCGGCGGGGTGAGCTCCCGCGGCAGCTTTCCGGCTGCCGCACGGTCCAGGAGCCAGCGGGTGCGCCGCTGCCCCCGCGCCCCCGCCACCGGGATCGCCGTCTCGCCCGCCCCGCCCAGCGCCATCGCCACGGCCGGCGCCTTCGACTCGCCGGCCGCGACGATCCACACCTCGGCCGCCCGCCGGATCGCGGGCAGCGTGAGCGACACGCGGGTGGGCGGCGGTTTGGGGCAGCCGTGCACGGCCACGACCGTGCGTTCTGCCTCGTAGACCGCGGGGGAGTGCGGGAACACCGATGCCGTGTGCCCCTCGGGGCCCATGCCGAGCATCAGGACGTCGAACATGGGGACGGGCCCGTGGTCCTCGGGACGGGCGCGGCGGGCGAGCAGCGCCGCGTACTCCTCGGCGGCCGCCTCCGCACCCTGCGGGCCGGTGCCGGTGTCCGCGCCCATCGCGAACACCCGGTCGGGATCGACGCGCACGTGGTCCAGCAGGGCCTCACGGGCCTGGGTCTCGTTGCGTTCGGGATCCCCCGGCGCCAGGTAGCGCTCGTCGCCCCAGTAGAAGTCGACGAGCGACCAGTCCACGGCGTCCCGGGCGACGGTCTCGCGCACCCGTTCGAGCACCGAGATGCCGACCCCGCCGCCGGTGAGCACGATCCGCGGCACGGTGCCAGCAGCCTGGATGTCGACCAGCCGCGTGAGCAGCCGTGCGGCGACGGCGGCGGCGAGCACGTTCGGGTCGGACGCGACGCTGACGTCGGTGCTCATCGGCGCGTCACGCCCCCACCCGCACGGGCGTGCGCCCGCGGCTGACCTTCGCGATGCCGACCAGGGCCTCGGCGTAGATGTCGTCCGGGTCCAGGCGGCGCAGCTCCTCGGCCAGGCAGTCCGGGACGGTGCGCCGGGTCAGCGCGACGCGACGCTGCGGCTGGCCGGGAACGCGCAGGCTCCCGACCTTTCCGTCCGGTCGGACCAGCTCGATGCGCCCCGACGGGCGGGTGAGGTGCACGGACACGAGTCCCGGCCCGGACTCGGCGGGTGCGCGCTTGACCTTGGCCGACAGCCGCGCGGCGAGCCAGCCCGCCATCAGCTCGGTGGACGGCGACACGGCCTCCCCGCTCACGACGGCCGCCGTCACCGCTTCGTACGGCGGGTTGTCCAGGGCGGACGCGAGCAGCGCACGCCAGTGCGTGAGCCGGGTCCAGGTGAGGTCCGTGTCGCCCGCGGCGTGCCCGGCGCGGCGCTGCTCGAACGCCTTCATCGGGTTGCGGGCCGACAGCGCGTCGGTGATCCGGCGCTGCGCGAGCCGCCCGATCGGGTGCTCGGACGGGACGGCGGGCGCGTCGGCGGGCCACCACACCACCACCGGGGCGTCCGGCAGCAGGAGCGGAACCGCCATCGCCGCGCTCGGCTCGTCCGCGGCCAGCGGGCCGTAGCCGCGCAGCACGACGACCTCGCTGGCGCCCGCGTCCCCGCCGACCCGGATCTGCGCGTCCAGCCGCGCGGCCGCCCTGCGGGCCCCGCGGGCGATGACGATCACCCGGCACGGGTGCTCGCGGCTCGCGGAGTTGGCGGCCTCGATCGAGTCCTCGACGGCGCCGCCGTCGTCGGTGACGACCACGAGGGTGAGCACGCGGCCCAGGGCGAGCACGCCGCCGGACTCCCGCAGCTCCACGAGCTTGCGGTTCACCACGGACGTGGTGGCGCTGGGCAGGTCGACGATCACGGTCGCCTCCAGGTGCGCCCGGTGCGGGCCATCATCCGCCGTGCCGACTCCGGCCCCCAGCTCCCGGCCGGGTACGGGTCGGGCGGCGCGTCCGATGCGTGCCAGTGCTCGATGACGGGGTCGAGGATCTCCCAGGACCGCTCGACCTCGTCGTTGACGGGGAAGAGCGACGGCTCGCCGAGCAGCACGTCCAGGATCAGCCGCTCGTAGGCCTCCGGGGAGTCCTCGGTGAAGGCGGTCCCGTAGCCGAAGTCCATCGTGACGTCGCGGACCTCCATCTGGCTGCCCGGCACCTTGGACCCGAACCGCATGGTGACGCCCTCGTCCGGCTGCACCCGGACCACGAACGCGTTCTCCCCGAGCTCCTCGGTCATGGTGGCGTCGAACGGCAGGTGCGGCGCCCGCTTGAAGATCACCGCGATCTCGGTGACGCGCCTGCCGAGACGCTTGCCGGTGCGCAGGTAGAACGGCACGCCCGCCCAGCGGCGTTTCGCGACCTCGCAGGTGATCGCGGCGAAGGTCTCGGTGCGCGACTGCGGGTCGAAGCCCTTCTCCTCCTTGAGCCCCGGCACCAGCTCGCCGCCCTGCCAGCCGCCGATGTACTGGCCCCGGGCGGTGGTCTCGTCCAGCGGCCCGACGAGCCGCGTGGCGTTGAGCACCTTGATCTTCTCCAGCCGCAGGTCCGCCGAGGAGAACGACGTGGGCTCCTCCATCGCGATGAAGGCGAGCAGCTGCAGCAGGTGGTTCTGGATGACGTCGCGGGCCGCGCCGATGCCGTCGTAGTAGCCGGCGCGCCCGCCCAGGCCGATGTCCTCGGCCATCGTGATCTGCACGCTGTCCACGTAGTGGGCGTTCCAGATCGGCTCGAACAGCTGGTTGGCGAAGCGCAGCGCGAGGATGTTCTGCACCGTCTCCTTGCCGAGGTAGTGGTCGATGCGGAACACCGAGTCCTCGGGGAAGACGTCGCCCACGATCTCGTTGAGCTCGATCGCCGAGCGCAGGTCGTGGCCGAACGGCTTCTCGATCACGACGCGGCGCCACTGGTCGCCGTCCTGGGCGGAGAGCCCCGAGCGGGCCAGCTGCTTGAGCACCACGGGGAACGCCCCCGGCGGGATCGACAGGTAGAACGCGTGGTTGCCGCCCGTGCCGCGGACCCTGTCCAGGTCCCGGACGGTCTGCTCCAGCCGGTCGAACGCGCCGTCGTCGTCGAAGCTGCCCGGGACGAAGCGGAAGCCCTCGGCGAGGCGGTCCCACACCTCCTGACGGAAGGGGGTGCGGGCGTGGGCGCGCACCGCGTCGTAGACCACCTGGCCGAAGTCCTCGGTGGCCCAGTCCCGCCGGGCGAAGCCGGTGAGGGCGAAGCCGGGCGGCAGGAGCCCGCGGTTGGCGAGGTCGTAGATCGCGGGCATGAGCTTCTTGCGCGCGAGGTCGCCGGTGACCCCGAAGATCACCAGGCCGCACGGGCCGGCGATGCGGGGCAGGCGCTTGTCCCGCGGGTCGCGCAGCGGGTTGACCCCGCCCTGCGCGATCCGGCCGTTGAGCGCCGCCAGGTCCCCGGCGGTCGCCACTGATCGGGTGGGCACGGCCGTCAACGGGCCTGATCGAGCTGCGACCGCACCGTCTCGCCGAGCTCGGCCCAGGACTTCTCGAACTTGTCCACGCCCTCGTCCTCCAGCACCCGGAACACGTCGGGCAGGTCGATCCCGACCCGGTCCAGCCCGTCGAACACCTCCTGGGCCTGAGCCGCGAGCCCGGTGACCCGGTCGCCGTGCACCTCGCCGTGGTCGGCGAAGGCGTGCATCGTCTTCTCCGGCATGGTGTTGACGGTGTCGGCGACGACGAGCTCGGTGACGTAGAGGGTGTCCGGGTAGTCCGGGTTCTTCACGCCGGTGGACGCCCACAGCGGGCGCTGCGCCCGGGCGCCCTGCGCGGACAGCTGCGCCCACCGCCGGTCCGTGAACACCTCCTGGAACGCGGCGTAGGCCAGGCGCGAGTTCGCCACGCCCGCCTTGCCGCGCAGCGCCAGCGCCTCGTCGGTGCCGATCGCCTCCAGCCGCTTGTCGATCTCGGTGTCGACGCGGGAGACGAAGAAGCTCGCCACCGAGGCGATGGAACCGAGCTGATGGCCGTTGGCCGACGCCCGCTCCAGGCCGGCCAGGAAGGCCTCCATCACGTCCCGGTAGCGCTCCACCGAGAAGATCAGCGTGACGTTCACGCTCACGCCCTCGGCGAGTGCCCGCGTGATGGCGGGCAGGCCCTCCTGCGTGGCGGGGATCTTGACCAGCAGGTTCGGCCGGTCCACCGCCTTCCACAGGTCCAGCGCCTGCGCGACGGTGCCCTCGGTGTCGCGGGCGAGGCCGGGATCGACCTCGAGCGACACCCGCCCGTCCACCCGGTTCGTGGCCTCCCACGTGCCGGAGAACACGTCGCAGGCCTGCTGCACGTCGCTCACGGTGATCTCGCGGACGGCGTCGGCGACCGACGCGCCCCGCGCGGCGAGCTCGCGGACCTGCGCGTCGTAGGCCTCGCCGTGCGCGAGCGCGCCGGCGAAGATCGTCGGGTTCGTCGTGACGCCCACGACGTGCTGGTCGGTGATGAGCGACTGGAGGTTGCCGCTGCGCAGCCGCTCGCGCGACAGGTCGTCGAGCCAGATGGAGACGCCCGCGTCCGCCAGGGCGCCCAGTCGGTCGGTCTCGCGTTGTCCGGTCAAGGTCCCCTCCTGGAAGGTCACACCCGCGCGAGGCTCCGGCGGGCTGCGGCGACGACGGCCTCGGTGGTGAAGCCGAACTCGCGGAACAGGGTCTGGTAGTCCGCGCTCGCGCCGAAGTGCTCGATCGAGACGCACTCGCCGGCGTCCCCGGCGAAGCGGTACCACGGCTGCGCGACGGCGGCCTCCACGGTGACGCGGGCGCGGACGGCCTTCGGCAGGACGGACTCGCGGTAGGCCTCGTCCTGGGCGTCGAACCACTCGACGCACGGCATGGACACGACGCGGGTGGGCACCCCGTCGGCCTCCATGACGTCGCGGGCCTCGGCGGCGATCTGCAGCTCCGAGCCGGTGGCGATGAGGATCAGCCGTGGCTCGCCGCCTGTCGCGTCCCGCAGGACGTAGCCGCCGCGGTTCACCCCCTCGGTGGAGGTGCCCTCCAGGATCGGCAGGTTCTGGCGGGTGAGGGCCAGTGCGAACGGCCCGGAGGTCCGCTCGAGGATGCCCTTCCACGCCGCGGCCGTCTCGTTCGCGTCGCCCGGGCGCACGACCTGCAGGTTCGGGATCGCGCGCAGCGCGGCCAGGTGCTCGATCGGCTGATGGGTGGGCCCGTCCTCGCCGAGGCCGATGGAGTCGTGGGTCCAGACGAAGATCGACGGGCTCTGCATGACCGCGCCGAGGCGGACGGCGCCGCGCATGTAGTCGCTGAACACGAGGAACGTGCCGCCGTACGGGCGGGTGGGGCCGTGCAGCGCGATGCCGTTGAGAATGGCGCCCATGGCGTGCTCGCGGACGCCGAAGTGCAGCGTGCGGCCGTACGGGTTGGCCTTCCACATCCTCGTGGAGATCGACTCGGGCCCGAACGAGCCCTCGCCCTCCATCGTGGTGTTGTTGCTCTCGGCGAGGTCGGCCGAGCCGCCCCACAGCTCCGGCAGGATCGGCGCGAGCGCCCCGAGCACCTCGCCGGAGGCCTTGCGCGTGGCGATCCCCTTCGGCTCGGGCTCCCAGACCGGCAGGGACTTCTCCCAGCCCGCGGGCAGCTCGCGGCGCAGGAGCCGTTCCAGCAGCTCCTTGCGCTCGGGCTCGCGGGCCGACCAGTCGTCGAAGCTCTTCTGCCAGGCGGCGTGCGCCTCGCGGCCCCGGTCCGCGACCTTGCGGGCGTGCGCCAGGACCTCGGGGTCCACCGCGAAGTTCTCGTCCGGGTCGAACCCGAGGATCCGCTTCACCGCGGCGACCTCGTCCGCGCCCAGCGCCGAGCCGTGCGCCTTGCCCGTGTTCATGGCGTGCGGCGCGGGGAACGCGATGATCGTGCGCAGCAGGATGAACGAGGGCCGGGCCGTCTCCGCCTTGGCCGCCTCCAGCGCCGCGAGGATCCCGGCGACGTTCTCCCCACCCTCGACGACCTGCACGTGCCAGCCGTAGGCCTCGTAGCGCTTCGCGGTGTCCTCCGACAGCGCGATGCGGGTGTCGTCCTCGATGGAGATCCGGTTGTCGTCGTAGACCACCGTGAGGTTGCCCAGCTGCTGTGTGCCCGCCAGCGAGGACGCCTCGCTCGTCACGCCCTCCTCGATGTCGCCGTCCGAGGCGATCACGAAGATGTCGTGGTCGAACGGGCTCTCGCCGGGCGCGGCGTCCGGGTCGAACAGGCCGCGCTCGCGGCGGGCGGCCATCGCCATCCCCACCGCCGAGGACAGGCCCTGCCCGAGCGGTCCGGTGGTGATCTCCACACCCGTGGTGTGGCCGTGCTCGGGGTGGCCCGGGGTCTTCGAGCCCCACGTCCGCAGCGCCTCGATGTCCTCGATCTGCAGGCCGTAGCCGGACAGGTACAGCTGCAGGTACAGCGTGAGGCTGGAGTGCCCCGCCGAGAGGACGAACCGGTCGCGGCCGATCCAGTCCGGGTCGGACGGGTCGTGGCACATCACGCGCTGGAACAGCGTGTACGCGAGCGGTGCGAGGCTCATCGCCGTGCCCGGGTGGCCGTTGCCGACCTTCTGCACGGCGTCCGCCGCGAGCACGCGGATCGTGTCCACCGCACGTCGGTCGAGGTCCGTCCAGTCCTCCGGCAGGGCGGCCCGGGTGAGGGCGGCGACGTCGATGGCGGGGTCGATCTCGGGCACGGCGATGCTCCTGGTCGCTCGAGGCCTGTCTCGTGAAGCGGTGTCGAGGCGCGGGCCGCGCCCTCCACACCGGGGTGCGCGGGCCAGCGTAGTCATCTTCGGCCACGCGGTGTGATCAGCGCAGCAGTGTTCACGGAGGAACTACCCGGGGCGGCCGGACGACATGCAGACCGTTACCATCGACGCGCCGTAGAAAGTCGAGAAAGAGGGTTGCCTCGTGGCGGTGTCCCAGTCGAGCCTGCGGGTCGGCGTGCTTCCCGTGGTGGGTGGTTCGCGCGCCGCGCTGATGCGGGCCCGGGACACCGTCCGCGCCTACCTCGGCCTCACCAAGACGCGCATCATCGAGCAGTTGCTCGTCGTCACGGTCCCCGCGATGTTCCTCGCCGCCCGCGGCGGCGCCGGACCGGCGGGCTGGGAGATGGCCTGGCTGGTCGTCGCCACGCTCGTCGGCGGCGCGACCGCTGCGGCCAGCGCGCACGCGCTGAACTGCGTCGTGGACGCCGACATCGACGCGGTCATGAAGCGCACGGCCCGCCGTCCCCTGGCCCGCGGCCAGGTCCCGCCGCGCAACGCGCTCGTGTTCGGGCTCGTGCTCGGGGTGGCGTCCGCGCTGTGGCTGGGGCTCACCACGAACTGGCTGGCCGCGGGGCTCTCGGTCGCCGCGATCGCGTTCTACGTCCTCGTCTACACCCTGGTGCTCAAACGGCGCACCGCACAGAACATCGTCTGGGGCGGGGCCGCCGGGTGCATGCCCGTCGTCATCGGCTGGGCGGCCGTCACGGGCACCGTGCAGTGGCCGGCCCTGGTGATGTTCGGCGTCATCTTCTTCTGGACGCCGCCGCACTTCTGGGCGCTCGCGATGCGCTACAAGGCGGACTACGCGGCGGCCGGGGTGCCGATGCTGCCGGTCGTCGCCACTCCCGCGCAGGTGTCGCGCCGGATCGTCGCGTACTCGTGGGTGATGGCGGCCTGGACGCTGCTCCTGCTGCCGGTCACGTCGTGGATCTACGCCTCGGTCGCCGTTGCGGGCGGGCTGTACTTCGTCGCGAAGGCCCACCGCCTGCACGCGGGCGTCGTCGCGGGTCGCGAGATCAACCCGATGTCGCTGTTCCACCTGTCGAACATGTACCTCTGCGGGCTGTTCGCGGCGATCGCGGTGGACGCCGCCGTTGGCCTGCCGGTGCTGCTGCCCCTGTGATCGGCCGTCCGGCCCTTCCGGACTGCGCAGGGGGCCGCGGCATAGTCGGATGACGCCTGCGTCGGGACGACGAGCTCTCCCCGCGGTGCACAGGGGGGCCGATGACCGACGCGTACCGGGGAGCGCCGCTGCGCCTGCGAGACCTGGGTCCGCCGGAGATCGAGCCGTCCGGTGTGTCGGCGCCGGCCGGCGGTGCCCGGCTGGAGAACGCGCCGGCGCTGCTGCCGATCCACGCCGACCGCCCCGTCGGCGTCGATTCGCTCTGCGAGGCCTGTGGAGTGACGACGGCGTCGCCGCTTGGCGTCCACCCCGGATCCACGTCCTCCCGCCGCGACGGGCGCCCGCGGCGAGCATCCGCGCCACGAGAACCGACACGGCCACGAGAAGCCGACACGGCCACGAGAACCGACAGGGAGGCGACGCCGATGAGCACGCGGACGACCGGAACCGGCAGCGAGGACGTCCTGGTGGCCGGGGCGGGGCCGGTCGGGCTCACGGCGGCGTGCCAGCTGGCCCGCCTCGGGGTGCGGGTGCGCGTGGTGGATCCGCTGGTGCACCCGACGACCGAGTCGCGGGCCGTCAGCGTGCACGCGCGGAGCCTGGAGATGCTCGCATCGCTGGGGGTGCTGGACCGGCTGGAGGCGCGCGGGCGCCGGATCCCCGCGCTGGAGGTGGTCGACGGGCGGACCGGCCGGACCCGGGCGCGGCTGGACCTCACGGAGGCCCCGACGCGACATCCCTACGTGCTGGACATCGCGCAGCCCGACACCGAGGCGATCCTGGCGGAGCGGGCGGCCGAGCTGGGGGTGGTCGTCGAGCGCGGTGCGCGGGTGTCGGCGTTGGCCCAGGACGCCGACGGGGTCTCGGCGACCGTGGTGTCGGGCGACGGCGAACGCACGCAGCGGGTGGGCTGGGTCGTGGGGGCCGACGGCGGGCACAGCACCGTCCGCGACCTCGTCGACGCCCCGCTGCACGGCCGTTTCCACGGTCAGCACTTCGCCATGGCCGACGTGGACGTGGAGACGTCGTTCATCCCGGACGCCATCCGGATGTTCACCCATCCCGACGGCATGGGGATGCTGTTCCCCCTGGAGGGTGCGCGGGCCCGGGTCATGTTCCTCGTCGCGCCGCCCGCCCCCGACGCGGGCGACCCCACCCTGGAGCAGATGCAGGCCCTCGCCGAGGCCCGCATGGGTGGGCGGCTCATGATGCGCAACCCGCGTTGGCTGACCTACTTCGAGATCCATCACGCCCAGGTCGCCGCCTACCGCCACGGGCGGGTGCTCCTCGCGGGCGACGCCGCCCACATCCACAGCCCCGCGGGTGCGCAGGGGATGAACACCGGCATGCAGGACGCGGCGAACCTCGGCTGGAAGCTCGCGCTGGTGGTCTCCAGCCGCGCGGACGCCGCACTGCTCGACACGTACCACGACGAGCGCCATCCCGTCGGAGCCGAGGTGGTCCGGGTGACCACGGCGATGACCGACGTCGGGACCGCGCGCGGTCCCGAGGCCGCGCTGCGCGACGTCGCTCTGTTCGTCGTCGGCCACGACGCGGCGATCGGGAACGCGGCCGCCGCCAGGGTGGCCGAGCTGCGGGTGAACTACCGCGGTAGTGCGCTGTCCGTGCACCGCGGCGAGCACCACCACGCGGCGGCCCGGGCGGGGGACCACGCCCCGGACCCTGAAGGGCTGCGCCGCCCGGACGGCACCGCGGTCGCGATCGAGGAGCTGCAGGCCCGGCCGGGATTCCTGCTGCTCGCCCGCAGCGACGACACCGCCGCCGTCGAGGAGCTGCGCCGGGTGCTCGGCGACCTCGGTACGGTGGTGCAGGTCGTGGCGTCCGGCGCGGCCGCGGGGGAGTGCGTGGTCGACCCCGACGACGTCGTGGGCCGCCACTACGGGCTCGGTAGCGGCGGGATCGCCCTGGTCCGCCCCGACGGCTACCTGGGCCTCGTCGTGCAGGCGCCCGACGCGGGCGTCCTGCGCGACTACCTTGCCCGGGCGCTGCGCATCACGCAGGCGTCGACGGTCTGAGACCACAGAAGGACCACCGTCCCGATCAAGGGCTCGACGGCCGGGCCGCAGCAGGCCGGCCGGGAGCCGCGGGCCGCCGCGATGCAGCCCGGGTGATCGGGTGCCGGCCGGGCAGCGCGTCCCGGTCGGCGACCCCGCCGACCGCGTCACGCTCGACGCCGGCGTCCACCCGCCGAGCGCGCCCGGGCGCTGCCGGCCGTGGCCGCGTTCGCGGCCCCACGACCACCGAGACCCGCACCACCGAGACCTGCACCACCGAGACCCGCACCACCGAGACCCGCACCGCCGAGACCCGCACCGCGGGTCGCCCGACCGGCACCGGCGAGATCGGCTCGCCGCCGGTGTCCACCGACCGCGGCTGATGGGCGGAGATCAGAGCCGTACCGGCCGCGGCGCCACCCGGCGCCCGTGTTCCGCGCCCGAGATGGTCATGAGCGGGGTTCTTCGTCCTGCGAACCCCGCTGGGGCGCAAACGCGCGATGAAGACTCCGGTGGCGGTGATCCCGGCGGCTGCGATCCCCGCGGCTGCGATGCCGGTGGCGGTGATAGGTGGCTGC
>JBFWRR010000027.1:0-10298 GCA_050248815.1 Pseudonocardia sp.
TTCGACTGCCTGCACGACATGGGCGACCCGGTCGGTGCCGCCCGGCACATCCGGGAGGCCATGGCCGAGGACGGCACCTGGCTGATCGTCGAGCCGTTCGCCGGGGACACGACGGCCGACAACCTCAACCCGGTGGGCCGCGTCTACTACTCCTTCTCCAGCTACCTGTGCGTGCCGAACGCGCTCTCCCAGGACGGCGGCTACGCCCTCGGCGCGCAGGCGGGCGAGGCGGCCATCCGCGACGTCGCTACCGCGGCCGGGTTCACCCGCTTCCGACGGGCCGCGGAGACGCCGTTCAACCTGGTGTTCGAGGCCCGGCCGTGACGCGCGGCGTCGTGGCGCGGTGGGCGGCCGCGCTCGCGTAGAGGCAGACGGCCGCGGCCGTGGCGAGGTTGAGGCTCTCGGCACGGCCGTGGATGGGAACGCGGACCCGGTGGTCCGCGACGGCGGTGAGGCCAGGGGGGACGCCGTGGGCCTCGCCGCCGAACACCCACGCCGCCGGGCGGGCGAGGACGGCCGCAGCGGCCGGATCGTGCAGGTCCAGCTCGCCGCGCCCGTCGGCGACCAGCAACACCAGGCCGACGGCGCGGCAGGCGGCGGCGACGGCGCCCGCGTCCCGGTCCCGGGCGACGGGCAGGTGGAACAGGCTGCCGGTCGAGGCGCGCACCGCCTTGCCGTTGTGCGGATCGACGGTGTCGCCCGCCAGCACGACGGCGTCCGCGCCAGCGGCGTCCGCGACGCGGATCAGCGTGCCGGCGTTGCCGGGATCGGCGATCCCCGCGGCGACGGCGACCAGCCGCGGCGAGCCCGCCAGTGCCGTCCCGAGCGGGACGTCGACCAGGGAGCAGACGGCCACCAGGCCCTGCGGGGTGACGGTGTCGGACAGCGCCGCCGCGGCCCGCTCCGTCACCGGGACGACGCACGCCCCGGCCGTCACGGCCGCCTCGACGATCTCCGGGTGGCGTGCTGCGGCATCGGCGGTGACGAACAGCTCGTGCAGCAGGCCCGGGCCGGACCGGCGGACGGCCTCGCGGACGGCCTGGGTCCCTTCGACGAGGAACCGACCCGTCCGGTCCCGGCCAGCGCGGCGCAGCAGCTTGCGCGCGGACACGACACGGGGGGTCCGCTCGGTGGCGGGACCCCCCGTGTGGGACGCAGTGCTCATCGGCCGTGCTCGGCCCTGCACGTCAGATGCGATCAGGCAGCGGTGCCCTGCGAGGGCACGTTGGCCTTGGCGAGCTCGACCAGCGCGGCGAACGCACCCGGGTCGCTGACGGCCAGCTCGGCAAGCACCTTGCGGTCGACCTCGACGCCCGCAGCCTTGAGGCCCTGGATGAAGCGGTTGTACGTCATGCCGTTCGCGCGGGCGGCCGCGTTGATGCGGGTGATCCACAGCTGGCGGAAGTCACCCTTGCGGGCGCGGCGGTCCCGGTAGGCGTAGTTGAGCGAGTGGAGCACCTGCTCCTTGGCCTTGCGGTACAGCCGGGAACGCTGCCCGCGGTAGCCGCTGGCCAGCTCCAGGGTCGTGCGGCGCTTCTTCTGCGCGTTGACCGCGCGCGTCACGCGTGCCATGGGGGTCGTCCTGTCTCTCGGGGTCGGTCAGCGGATGGGGCTCAGATGCCGAGCATCTTCTTGACGCGCTTCACGTCGGCCTTGCTCACCGGCACGTAGCCGGAGAGGTCGCGCGTCTCCTTGCTCGACTTGACCTCGAGCCGGTGGCGCAGGCCGGTCTGCTGGCGCATGAGCTTGCCGCCGCCGGTCACCTTGATGCGCTTGGCGATCCCGCTGTGCGTCTTGTTCTTGGGCATTGCCGTTCCTACTCAGGATGGGCCGCCCCCGGGGGAGCCCGAGGGTGGTCGTGGTGGGTGTCCGGCACCGTACGAGAACGGCGCCGGACGGTCAGGCCTGCGGCTCCGGGGCCGCCTGCCGCTGCTTCGGTGCGGGCTTCTTGTTCGGCGCGATCACCATCGTCATGTTGCGGCCGTCCTGCTTGGGCGTCGACTCGACGACGCCCAGGTCGCTCACGTCCTCGGCGAGGCGCTGCAGCAGCCGGAAACCCAGCTCGGGCCGGGACTGCTCGCGCCCGCGGAACATGATCGTGACCTTGACCTTGTTCCCACCCTCGAGGAAGCGGCGGACGTGGCCGCGCTTCGTCTCGTAGTCGTGGGTGTCGATCTTCGGCCGGAGCTTCTGCTCCTTGATCGTGGTGAGCTGCTGGTTGCGGCGGGACTCCCGGGCCTTCTGCGCACTCTCGTACTTGAACTTGCCGTAGTCCATGAGCTTGCACACCGGCGGGCGTGCCTGAGCCGCAACCTCGACCAGGTCGAGCTCGGCCTCCTGAGCCAGTCGCAGGGCGTCCTCGATGCGCACGATGCCGACCTGCTCGCCGTTCGGACCGACGAGCCGGACCTCCGGAACACGGATGCGGTCGTTGATGCGCGTCTCTGTGCTGATGTGGGATCTCCTCGTGTCGACGTCGCGGTGCTTGCACGACGGAGCGGAGACCCGTACGGCTCACGAACGAGCCGACGGCTCGCCCGTGGGACCGGACCCGGACGCCTCTGTGGTGCTCTGGCGGCGGGTGGGAGCGGGGCTCCACTTCGCCCTGACGCATGTGTCAACGCGCGACAGGGAGGTCGCATTCCGGAGAGTACACGACGGATCCGGCCCGATCGCCGGGCCCCGCACCTCACCAGGGCACCGACCACAGCTCGGCGGGCGGCGCCGCCGACGCGGCACCACCGGGTCCCGTACCGGGCTGCGTGCCCGGCTGTGCACCGGGCTCGACCCCCGGTTCGGCCCCCGACCCCGCGCCCGGCTCGCCACCCGCGCCGCTCGGCTCCGTCCCGGTGACCGACCCCGTGGTCGCGACGGTGCCGGTCACCAGGTAGAGCCTGCCGTCCACGGCCGCCGCCGCCACCGGTGCCGCCTGCGGTCCGTCGACCGCGCGCAACCGCGCGGGCTGCCCGTCCCACGCCACGCTCAGCACCGCGGGACGGCCCTCGTCGGCCACGACCTGGTCCACGCCGTCGGGGCGCAGCAGCGGCGCGGGCAGCCGGACGGACTCGTCGACCGGCAGCGACGGCAGGCCCGGCACGCGGGTCCACCCGCCCTCCGCCTCCGTGCGCCACAGCGCGAGGTTGCCGTCCACCTGCCCGGCGACGACGCAGACCCCGTCCCTGCCCGCGTCGTCCCTGCCCCCGTCGCTGCAGCGCACCGACATCGCCGAGCCACGACCCCCGGCCGCCGGCAGCGCCTCGCGCGTCCACGGGCCTCCCGGAGCCGGCGCCCGCCACACCACCGGCACCTGGGTTCCGCCCGGGGCCGTGCCGTAGACCCACCCGGTGATGATCAGGCCGTCCGGCGCAGCGGCGGCGGCCAGCGCCGCGACGACGGAGGCCCGCGTGCCCTGCAGCGGTGTGCCCGTCGAGGGCGACCGCGTCCACTCCTCCCCGGAGCGCATCCAGACCGCGACGTCGAGCCCGGCGACGTCGCCCTGCCAGGACCCGACGAGGGCGTCGCCCTGCCGTCGGGCGACCGCGTCCACCAGCTCCCCCGCACCCCAGCCGCCGAACGTGCTGAACGCCTGCTCACGCTCCTGCACACCGTCCGCGTCGCCGGTCCAGACACTCCAGCGGGGGTTGCCGTGGGCGCCGCCCCGGTCGGCGCCGACGCCGAGGATCCGATCGCCGTCCACGGCGAGGGCGACCCAGCCTGCCGATCGCCCGTAGCCGGTGGCCGCGACGAGCGGCACCTCGGAGGTCCGCTCACCCGCGACCCGGAGCAGGGCGGGCCGCGGCTCCTGGTCCTCGCGGACCACTCCCACCAGCAGGGCCCCGTCCCAGGACACGGCGAGCTCCGGGAGGGCCCCCGGAGGCAGCTCGACCCGCGTGGACACCAGCGCGTCCGCCTGCGGGACGGCCGGGCTGGTGGTCGCCGGCCCGTCGTCCCCCGCTCCGGCTCCCGGCGTCGGGGTGCAGGCGGTGACCGCCAGCACGAACAGCAGGGCGAGGAGATGGCGACCGGTCACCGCGCCAGTGTCGGCGAGCCCATGGACGGGCCGACGCGCGGGTCGCCCGTGCCCTCGCCGGGAGGGGTTCACCTCGCGTGATGCCACGCACGGACAGGCGGCTGCGAGCCGTCGGCGGCCGCACCCCGACCCGGGGCCTCGCAGCGACCCGACACCCCTCGCAGGGGCTGCGGCTTCTGCGAACCGTGTGCGGACCCTGCGAAGGCGTGCGCCTCGGTCTGCGCGGCGTGTGCGGGGCCTGCGAAGCCAGCCGCGGCGGGACCGGCATCGCCGGGCCGGCCCTACCCGGCACCCGCACCCGCGGGGGCCTCGCAGGGCGCGCACCCCGCCGACATCCGCACCCCCGCCCCCGGGGCCCTCGCAGCGACCCGACACCCCTCGCAGGGGCTGCGGCTTCTGCGAACCGTGTGCGGACCCTGCGAAGGCGTGCGCCTCGGTCTGCGCGGCGTGTGCGGGGCCTGCGAAGCCAGCCGCGGCGGGACCGGCATCGCCGGGCCGGCCCTACCCGGCACCCGCCGCCAACCCGGCGGCCGAGGGAGTGGAGCCGCCCACGGCCGCCGCTGCGAGGGCGTGGCCCATCACCGGGGCGAGCTTGAACAGATTGGCCCCGTGTACCGCGAGCACCGCCCCCGCGCACTGTACGACGAACCCGTCGCCACGCGGCGGGGCCGTCGTGGTGCAGTACAGGCTGCCGACGATCCGCGGCTCCACCGTGAGCCGCTCCCGCACGTGCGCGAGCACGGCCTGCCGAGATACGGCCTCGGCCGCCTGCCGCCCGACGTCCCAGGCGACCAGGGCCGGGTCCATCGACGCGCCGACCGACCACCGCCCCGGGCCACTGCGGTGCTGGTAGGTGTGCAGGCCGTCGACCGGGTCGTCGATCCAGCACGGCCGATGCGCCGCGGCGCCCGGGTCCGGGACGGCGAACCGCACGTGGTGCGCCAGCATCGACGGCACGTCCAGGCCGAGGGGAGCCACGAGCGCCGCGGTGCCCGCGCCCGCCGCGACGACCACGGCGTCGAACCGGTGGGATCCCGAGGCCGACCAGACCGCCGCCCCTGCACCGTGCGGCTCCACCGCCCGGACCGGCTCGTGGACGAGCACGCCTGCGGCCAGCGCCGCCAGGTGCGCGCGGACGGCGTCGACGTCGGTGATCCCGCCATCCGGGTCGATCAGCGCCACCGCGGGCAGCTCCCGGGCGGGCAGGCCCAGGTGGGCGACGTCGGCGTCCTCGACCAGCTCGTGGCGCGCGGCGGCGGCCCGCAGGCCCGCAGCCATTCCCGGGACCGCGGTGCCCGTGACCACGCAGCCCTCGGTGCCGATCATCCGGCGCCCCGCCGCCGCCTCCCACTCCCCGACGATCGCGCGGGACCACCGGGCGAGACCGACCAGCGCCGGATCCTCGTGGGCGAGGCGGAAGATGCGGGTGGCACCCGCCGACCGCTCCTCCATCACGGCCGGTGCCCGCTCGAAGCACACGACGCGCGCCCCGATGTCCCGCAGCGCCGCCACCGTGGCGAGGCCGACGACACCCGCGCCGATCACGGCGACCCGCGGGCCGCGCGCCGCGCCGCCCGCCGCCCCGCTCACCGGGCGGCGGCCGCCTTCGCCGAGGGCCTGCGCCGCTTCGGCGACGCAGCCTCGGGGGCGACGAGCCCGCGCAGGAACTGCCCGGTGTAGCTCGTCGGGTGCGCCGCGATCTGTTCCGGCGTGCCCGTGGCGACGACGGTGCCGCCGCCCGAGCCGCCCTCGGGGCCCATGTCGACGATCCAGTCCGAGGTCTTGATGACATCCAGGTTGTGCTCGATCACGACGACGGTGTTGCCCTTGTCGACCAGGCCGTTGATGACGAGCAGCAGTTTGCGGATGTCCTCGAAGTGCAGGCCGGTGGTGGGCTCGTCCAGGATGTAGATCGTGCGGCCGTTGGAGCGTTTCTGCAGCTCGGAGGCCAGCTTGACGCGCTGGGCCTCGCCGCCGGAGAGCGTGGGCGCGGGCTGCCCGAGCCGCACGTACCCGAGCCCGACGTCGACCAGTGTGCGCAGGTAGCGCGAGATCGTGGTGATCGGCGCGAAGAACTCCGCCGCCTCCTCGATCGGCATCGCGAGGACGTCCGCGACCGTCTTGCCCTTGTAGTGCACCTCGAGCGTCTCGCGGTTGTAACGGGCGCCCTTGCAGACCTCGCAGGGGACGTAGACGTCCGGCAGGAAGTTCATCTCGATCTTGATCGTGCCGTCGCCCGAGCAGGCCTCGCAGCGCCCGCCCTTGACGTTGAACGAGAAGCGCCCCGCCTGGTAGCCGCGCACCTTCGCCTCGGTCGTGGACGCGAAGAGCGTACGGATCTTGTCCCAGACGCCCGTGTACGTGGCGGGGTTGGACCGCGGGGTGCGCCCGATCGGCGACTGGTCCACCCGCACCAGCTTGTCCAGCCCGTCCAGGCCGGTGATCCGGGTGTGCCGGCCCGGGACCTGACGGGCGCCGTTCAGCTTGTTGGCGAGCACCGTGGCGAGGATGTCGTTGACCAGCGTCGACTTGCCCGATCCCGACACGCCGGTGACCGACACGAGGCAGCCCAGCGGGATCTCCACGTCGATGCCGCGCAGGTTGTGCTCGCGCGCGCCGACAACCGTCAACTGCCGCTTGCGGTCGATCGGCCGGCGGATCTCCGGCACCGCGATCGAGCGCCGACCCGACAGGTACGCGCCGGTGAGCGACGTGTCGTGGGACTCCAGCCCGCCGACCGGCCCGCTGTAGACGATCTCTCCGCCGTGCTCCCCCGCGCCGGGCCCGATGTCGACCGCCCAGTCCGCGGAGCGGATGGTGTCCTCGTCGTGCTCGACGACGATGAGCGTGTTGCCGAGATCGCGCAGGCGGGTGAGTGTCTCGATGAGGCGGCGGTTGTCGCGCTGGTGCAGGCCGATCGACGGCTCGTCCAGCACGTACAGCACCCCGACCAGGCCGGAGCCGATCTGCGTGGCCAGCCGGATGCGCTGCGCCTCGCCGCCCGAGAGCGTGCCGGCCGCCCGGTCCAGCGACAGGTAGTCCAGCCCGACGTCCAGCAGGAACCCGAGCCGCGCCTGCACCTCCTTGAGCACCCGGCCCGCGATCATGGCCTGCCGGGCGTCCAGGACCATGCCGTCCAGGAACCGCGAGCACTCCGCCACCGACATCGCCGACACCTCGGCGATCGACCTGTCGCCGTGCTCGCGGTGCGCCAGCGTGACGGCGAGCACCTCGGGCTTGAGCCGCGCGCCCCGGCACGCCGGGCACGGCACCTCGCGCATGTAACCCTCGTAGCGCTCGCGCTGCGACTCGGACTCCGTCTGATCGAGCCGCCGCTCCAGGAACGGGATGACGCCCTCGTACGCCGCGTAGTACGAACGCTCACGGCCGTACCGGTTGCGGTAGCGGACGTGCACCTGCTCCTCGGCGCCGTGCAGCACGGCCTTCTGCGCCGCGGCCGAGAGCTTGCGCCACGGTGTGTCCATCCGGAACCCGACGGAGTTCGCGAGGCCCTCCAGGAGGCGCCCGAAGTACTCCGCGGAGTGTCCCGCCGACCACGGTGCGATCGCGCCCTCGGCGAGGCTCAGCTCGGCGTCCGGCACCACGAGCTCGGGGTCGACCTCCAGCTTCGTGCCGATGCCGTGGCACTCCGGGCAGGCGCCGTAGGGCGAGTTGAAGGAGAACGTGCGCGGCTCCAGGTCGTCCAGCGCCAGGGGGTGCCCGTTCGGGCAGGCCATGCGCTCGGAGAAGCGGCGCTCGCGCTGGGGGTCGTCCTCCGGCAGGTCCACGAAGTCCAGGACGACCAGGCCGTCCGCCAGCCGCAGCGCCGTCTCCACCGAGTCGGTGAGGCGCTGCTTGGCCGACCCCTTGACGGCGAGCCGGTCCACGACCACCGCGATGTCGTGCTTCTCCTGCTTCTTGAGCTTCGGTGGCGACGACAGCTGGTGCACCGTGCCGTCCACCAGCACGCGGGAGTAGCCCTGCGACTGCAGCGAGGAGAACAGATCGACGAACTCGCCCTTGCGGGTGCGTACCACCGGCGCGAGCACCTGGAAGCGGCTGCCCTCCGGCATCGCCAGCACCTGGTCGACGATCTGCTGAGGTGTCTGCTTCTCGATCACGTGCCCGCACACCGGGCAGTGCGGGACGCCCGCGCGCGCGTAGAGCAGCCGCAGGTAGTCGTACACCTCGGTGATCGTGCCGACGGTGGAGCGCGGGTTGCGGTTGGTGGACTTCTGGTCGATCGACACCGCGGGCGAGAGGCCCTCGATGAAGTCGACGTCCGGCTTGTCCATCTGCCCGAGGAACTGGCGCGCGTACGCCGACAGCGACTCGACGTAGCGGCGCTGGCCCTCGGCGAAGATCGTGTCGAACGCGAGGCTCGACTTCCCCGATCCGGACAGGCCGGTGAACACGACCAGGCTGTCCCGCGGCAGGTCGAGATCGACGCCGCGCAGGTTGTGCTCGCGGGCGCCTCGGACGACCAGGCGATCGGCCACGGGGGGATTCCCTCCCGGATGTCGGGGACTCGATGCTGCCGGTACAGCCTCGAAGGCCTGAGGTGGCCCACGTTCCATGCTAGGTGCGGCCACCGACAGAACTGACCGCCCCTGCAGCGTCGCACACGTGTTCGAACCCGGGACGGTCGGGGTCGGGTCCCCGGGGGCGAGGTGAGGTGATCACCGTCCGCAGGAGTAGGTGAACGAGCCCTGCGCCTGCGCCGGGTTCGGCTCGAGCACCCGCAGCGTCGCCGTCGCGTCGTGCCGGCCGCGGCCGCTGAGCGTCCAGAGCAGGTGGACGTCCACCGACGTCTGGCCCGCGGCGACCTCCTGCACCAGCACGCCGGTGGTCCCCCCGTCGCTGCGCGTCCAGGTGTAGGAGAGCGTCCCCGGCCCGCCGGAGGTGGTGAGGGTGCCGACGACGTCCACCGTCAGGTCGCAGCCCCTTCCGGGCTCAGCCGCGGTCACCGTGGCGTCCGTGACCTCCAGCGGCGTGCTGCCCGGCAGCAGCGCGAACGCGACGGTGGCCGCCACCACCGACGACGTGACGACGAGCCCGCCGAGCACTCCCCCGCGACGGCGGCCGTCGCGGCGCGTGCGGACCGGCCGACGCCTGCGCGCCGTGCCGGTGAAGTGGACGGTGACCTCGTCGGGTGCCGCGTCGGAGGCCGCCCCCGGCGCGGTCCGGGGTCCGGGCACCGGCGGGATCCTCGTGGAGCCGGACGGCGACACAGTCACCGCACCGGCCATCGTGCTCTCGGGGCGGATCGTGCGGACCGCGAGCGGGTCCGGGCCCAGCGCCCGCTGCGCCGCCTCGGCGAGCGCCCCCGCGGTGCGGAAGCGCAGCCGCGGGTCCTTCGCCATCCCCTTCGCCACCACGGCGTCGAACCCGACGGGGATTCCGGCGCCCGCACCGCGGCGCACCGCGCTCGGCATCGGTGGCGGATCCTGCAGGTGCGCCCGCATCAGGGCAGGCGCGGAGCCGGTGAACGGCGGGCGGCCGGTCAGGGTCTCGAAGAGCACGCAGGCGAGTGCGTACACGTCGGCCGCGGGCTCGCCCTCGACGCCGTCCCAGCGTTCGGGCGCGACGTAGCTCGGCGACCCCGGGACGGCTCCGGCACCGGTGAGCGCCACGGCGTCCGGCCCGGCGGTACCGGCGCGGTGGCGGGCGATGCCGAAGTCGAACAGGTAGGCGAACGGCTGCTCCAGCGGCGGCGTCCGGGCGCCCGCGAGCAGCACGTTCGACGGCTTCACGTCGCGGTGCACCAGGCGGGCCGCGTGCGCGGCGTCGAGCGCGCGGGCGACCTGCGCGATCGTCGCGACCGCGGTCTGCGGTGTCAGCGGGCCGTGTTCGTGCAGCCAGGCGGCGAGATCGGTGCCCTCGACCAGGCGCATGTCCAGGTAGAGGCGCCCGCCGATCTCGCCGAAGCCGTGGATGGGGACGACGTGCGGGTCGTTCAGGCGGGCTGCGATCCGGCATTCCCGGCGGAAGCGCGCCACGTAGTGCGGATCCGCCGAGGAGCGTTCCGGGAGCAGCTTGAGCGCCACGGTGCGGTCGGTCGCGGTGTCGTGGGCACGGTAGACCTCGCCCATGCCGCCGCGGCCGAGCAGCTCCAGCAGCCGGTAGGGCCCGAAGATCGCGGGCGCCCCGACGTGGGCGGGGTTCACTCCGGAGGGCACAGGACGCCGTAGATCTCGTCGAGGACGCAGCCGGGGGGCAGGTCGGGGCCGCCGTCGCCCGGGATCGGGCCGCCCGTCGGGCCGTCACC
>JBFWRR010000027.1:10398-30529 GCA_050248815.1 Pseudonocardia sp.
CCGCCGCCACCGGGGTCCGCGGTCGGGCCGGTGGAGCCGCCCGGCCGGTCGACGGGCGGCCGCGGCCGAGCCGGAGGCCGGTTCGGCGGGTCGACCGGACCGACCACCGGGCCGGCAGGGGGCCGCACCGGCGGGCGTCCGGGCCGGTCGTCCCCACCCCGGTCCCCGTCCCGGCCCCCACCGCCCGGGCCGTCCCCGCTCCCGCCGCCGGAGTCACCGGCGTCCGGGCCGCCGTCCGAGTCCCCGTCCGTGCCACCACCCGGGTCGCCCCCGTTCCCGACCCCGCCGGTCGGGCCGCCACCCGACGCGACAGGGCCCGACGGGCCGCCCGGAACCGGCCCCTCGCCGGAGGCGCCGTCCGCACCGCTCCCGACGGGCGGTGCCGATCCGGGATCGGCGCCCGGCACCGTGCCCGTGCCCGCCACCCCGACGATCCCCGTCGGGGTGGACAGCGGCGCCACCCGCGGCTCCCCGACCATGAACACGCCGACGGTGATCGCCGCCACCGCGGCCCCGGACAGCACCGCGACCGGCAGCCGCCGGGCCGCGCCGCCGAGGACCGTCGCACCGATCGCCGTCCCCGCCACCGGGGTGGCGGCGCGCAGCAGGAGGAGCAGCGCCGACACGCGGCGGGCGAGACCGTCGCGCCCGCGCTCCTCCCAGTCCTCGCCGTAGTCGTCGACGGCCACACGTTCCAGCTCGGCCAGGAAGGCAGGCGCGTCCGGGGGCCGGTCCGCGGGGTGCTTCGCGAGGCCGTGCAGGACGAGACTGCGCACGGCCTCGGGCACGGCTCCGGTGGGGACGGCGGCGCGCAGGTGCTGGGCGCGCAGCGTGGCGAGATCGCTCGCCGGGTAGGGCGGGCGCCCGGTGAGGCACTCGACGAACGTCGCCGTCGCCGCGTAGACGTCGCCGCGCGGGCTCGCCCGGCCGCCCTGCCACTGCTCGGGCGCCATGTAGGCCGGGGTGCCGGAGCCGTCGGTGGCCCCACCGGTGCGGGTGGCGACGCCGAAGTCCGCGAGGCGGCTGGAGCCGTCCGGGCCGACGAGGATGTTCGCCGGCTTGACGTCGCGGTGCACCACGCCCGCGGCGTGCGCGGCGGCCAGGCCGAGCAGCGCCCCCTTGAGCAGGGCCAGCGCGGCCTCCGGCTCGACCGGTCCGCGGTCGGCGAGCAGGGCGCGCAGCGACGGCCCGTCCACCAGCTCCATGACGATCGCCGCGCCGACGGCGCATTCCACGTACTCGTGCAGCCGTACGACGTGTCGCGAATCGAGGTCGCACAGCAGGTGGGCCTCGGCACGGAAGGCGGTCCGGAAGGCCTCGTCGGCGACTAGGTCGGGCCCGAGGTACTTGATGGCGACCGGGTCACCCTCGGGCGAGCGGGCCTCGACGACGGTGCCACCACCGCCGCTGCCGAGCCCGCGCACCTCGGTGTAACCGGGCACGTGCCACTTCTGGTACATGTCGCACCGCTCCGTTCGGGGGCCGAGGCTGGGGTCTCGGACGGCCTTGCGGGCCCACGTCCGGCTGGGGAGAACCGGCCATGGCGACACCCGACGGTACGCAGCGACGGACGGCCGACGGTTGATGAGCCCGTTGCGACCATGCGGATGACCCCCGGTCGGCGCTGTCCTGGGCGGGCCACGCGGAGGACCGCGCAGCGCCGGGCTCCACGTCGCAGCCCCCTGAACGGCCGCGCGGTGCCGCGTGATGCTGCGAGGTTCCGGGAGGCGCTGGGGCACAGGGCGGGGCCGGACGTGCGGGGCCCTACGCCGCGTTGACGATCCGTCCCCGCAGCATCACCAGCGCCGGTTCGCGCAGCGTGGCGGGATCCACCCGGGGATCGGACCGGTACACGACGAGATCGGCGCGGGCGCCCACGTGCAGGCCGGGGCGGCGCAGCCAGTCCCGGGCCCGCCACGAGGCGGCGCCCAGCGCGTCCGCTGCGGGGATCCCGGCGGCGTGCAGCGCGGCGATCTCGTCCGCGATCCGCCCGTGGACGATCCCGCCACCGGCGTCCGTGCCCGCGTACACGGGTACCCCCGCCTCGTACGCCGTGGCGACGACGGACCGTGCCGTGGCGTGCAGCGAGCGCATGTGCGCGGCGTAGGCGGGGTAGCGCGCGGCGCTGTCCGCGATGCCGGGGAACGTGTCGACGTTGATCAGCGTGGGAACGAGCGCGGTGCCGCGCGCGGCCATCTCGGCGATCAGGTCGTCGGTGAGCCCGGTGCCGTGCTCGATGCAGTCGATCCCGGCCCGGATCAGGCCTGGCAGGGCGTCCGTGCCGAACACGTGGGCGGTGACCCGCGCGCCCGCGGCGTGGGCGGCCGCGATCGCGTCCACCAGCACGTCGTCCGGCCACAACGGTGCGAGGTCGCCGACGGACCGGTCGATCCAGTCCCCGACCAGCTTGACCCAGCCGTCCCCCGCAGCGGCCTGCTCGGTGACGACGTCGGGCAGCAGCGCGGGGTCGTCCAGCTCCGCGGCGAGGCCGGGGATGTAGCGCTTCGGCCGGGCGACGTGCCGGGCGGCACGGATGATCTCCGGGAGGTCCTCGCGGGCCTGCAGGGGCGACGTGTCGACCGGGGACCCGCAGTCCCGGATGAGCAGCGTGCCGGCGTCCCGGTCCGTGCGGGCCTGCGCGTCGGCCTCGTCGAGGTCGACGGGGCCGGCCGAGCCGAGGCCGACGTGGCAGTGCGCGTCGACCAGGCCCGGGACGATCCATCCGCCGTCCACGACGGTCTCGGCACCGGGCAGCGGCCCGTCCACGATCACGCCGCGATCGACGAGGATCTCCTCGGCCGAACCGTCCGGCAGCACGACGCCGCGCAGCCGGTACACCCCTACTTGCCCTTCCGGAAGTTGAGCTTCGACGGGTCGAAGCCGGGCGGCAGCTGGTCCAGCCCGCCGAGGCCGGGCGGCAGGTCGCGCAGCGACGGCGGCATCTGGGTCAGGTCCGGCAGGGCCCGGGGCGACCGCGCCGGGGTGGGGCCGCGGCGGCCCTTCTTCGCGTTCTTGCGCTTGCTGGCCTGCTTGCGGGTGGCGCTGCGGCCACCGAGGCCCATCTGCCCGGCCATCTGCTTCATCATCTTGCGAGCTTCGAAGAAGCGGGAGACCAGCTCGTTGACCTCGCTGACCGCGACCCCGCTGCCGTTGGCGATCCGCAGCCTCCGCGACCCGTTGATGATCTTCGGATCGGCTCGCTCGGCGGGGGTCATGCCGCGGATGATGGCCTGCAGCCGGTCCAGCTGCTTGTCGTCGACCTGGGACAGCGCATCCTTCATCGCACCGGTGTTGGCGCCGGGGAGCATGCCGAGGATGTTGCCGATCGGGCCCATCTTGCGGATGGCGAGCATCTGCTCGAGGAAGTCCTCCAGCGACAGCTCACCACTGGTGATCTTCTGCGCGCTCGCGGCCGCCTGCTCGGCGTCGAACGCCTGCTCGGCCTGCTCGATGAGGGTGAGCAGGTCGCCCATCCCGAGGATGCGCGAGGCCATCCGGTCCGGGTGGAAGACGTCGAAGTCCGCGAGCTTCTCGCCGTTGGAGGCGAAGAGGATCGGCTGCCCGGTGACCTCACGCACCGACAGCGCCGCGCCGCCGCGGGCGTCGCCGTCGAGCTTGGTGAGCACGACGCCGGTGAAGCCGACGCCGTCCCGGAACGCCTCCGCGGTGGCGACGGCGTCCTGGCCGATCATGGCGTCGACGACGAAGAGCGTCTCGTCCGGCTGCACGGCGTCGCGGATGTCCGCGGCCTGCTGCATCAGCTCGGAATCCACGCCGAGGCGACCCGCGGTGTCGACGATGACGATGTCGAACATCTTGTCCCGCGCGTGCGCGACGCCCCGGCGTGCGACGTCCACCGGATCGCCGACGCCGTTGCCCGGCTCGGGGGCGTACGTCGTGACCCCGGCCCGCTCGCCGACGATCTGGAGCTGGTTGACCGCGTTGGGCCGCTGCAGGTCGCAGGCGACGAGCAACGGGGTGTGGCCCTGGCCCTTGAACCACGCCGCGAGCTTGCCGGCGAGCGTCGTCTTCCCGGAGCCCTGCAGGCCCGCGAGCATGATCACACTCGGGGGTTCCTTCGCCAGCCGCACCCGGCGGGTCTCCCCGCCGAGGATCGCGATCAGCTCCTCATTGACGATCTTGACGACCTGCTGCGCCGGGTTCAGCGCGCCCGAGACCTCGGCGCCCTTGGCCCGTTCCTTGACCCGCGTGACGAAGCCACGGACCACCGGCAGGGCGACATCGGCCTCCAGGAGCGCGATGCGGATCTCGCGCAT
The DNA here is from genome assembly GCA_050248815.1 of Pseudonocardia sp. Lineage (GTDB taxonomy): Bacteria > Actinomycetota > Actinomycetes > Mycobacteriales > Pseudonocardiaceae > Pseudonocardia. The sequence continues at coordinate 14,676 of JBFWRR010000027.1, forward strand.
GGTGACGTCGATGTCGGCGTCGGAGAGCCGGCCCTTGCCCCGCAGGCCGGCAAGCGCGCCGGAGAGGCGCTCGGAAAGCGTCGCGAACACGACACCGAGCCTACTTGCCGGGCGAGCCGTCCACCGCGCCGCACGAGGTCAGCACCCCGAGGAGGTCCGCAGGCGCGGTGCGGTCCAGCACGAGCGCCCGCTCGTAGCCCCACGGGACGTGTCCCGCCGCGAGCGCCGCGGAGGTCCCGCGGGCCCGGCGGACGTGCGCGGTGAAGTTGGCCGACGGGACGATGCGCCCGCGGCCCTCCTGCCCGCGCAGCGCGACGTCGGGCGCGACATCGAGCCAGACCAGGTACGCGACGCGGCCCGTGAGGAGGGCGACGAGGGCGAGCAGCGTGCGCAGGACGACCCCGGTGGCGGGCAGGTGCACGACGACGACGGCCGGCCCGGCGATCGCCGCCGTGACGATCGCGAGCCGGTGCAGGGCATGGACGATCGGGCGGTAGCGCGCGTAGGGCAGCCCCGCGGGCAGGCGGCGGGCGAGCAGATCGCGCTGGGTCTCCGAGTCCACGACCTCGAGACCCGGTCCGGGCGCGAGCCGACGCAGCAGCGTCGACTTGCCGGCTCCGGGGATGCCCGCGACGAGGACGAGAGCCCGCGCGGGCCCGCTGAGGGTCACGGACGGGACAACGCCGTGCTGCCCCCGAACGTTCCGCCCCGCCGACCGGCGGCGCCCCACCAGGCGGAGCCGGGGCCGGTCCGCGGGGTGCCCGACCCGGATGCGACCCGCACCGTTTCCCTGAAGATAAGCACAGCCTATCCTCAGTTCATGGCGAGACACCGACGCTGCCCCTCCTCGGCCGCACCCACGGCGGCCGAGCGCGCCCGGACGGTCCTTGCCGTCGCACCCACTGTCACCGTCTCGGCCCGCGGGACGGACTGGACCGTCGCCCACCACGGCACCGACCCGGCCGGCTGCCCGCTGCTCCTCGTCACCGCCACGCCCGCCGAGGCGCTCACCGCCACGCCTGCCGGCGCGGTGCGCCAGCCCGTTCGCGCCACGGTGCACGCCGCGCAGCTCCACCTGCTGCGGGCCCCGGACCGGGTGCGCCACCGGGTCGAGATCCGGGGCACCGTGCGGGCCGTCGAGCCCGCGGACGCCGAAGGACTGCTCGCCGCCGACCACCGATTCCTCGATGTCATCGGCGCCCTCGATGTCATCGGCGCCCCCGGCGCCCTCACGGAGTGCACCCTGCTGCGCGTGGAACCGGCCGCGATCCGGCTCGACGGCTCCACGGTCGGACTCGCCGAGTACCGCTCGGCCGCGGCCGACCCCTTCGCCCCCCTGGAGGACGTCCTGCTGCGCGAGATGCTCACGACCCGCCAGGAGGACCTGGTCTGGCTGTGCACGCTGATCGGGCCGGAAGCGCTGCTCCACGCCACGGAGATCGCGCCCATCGGCCTGGACCGCTGGGGGTTGACGATGCGGATCGCGGGCCCGGCAGGGGTCGCGCACCACAGGGTCGGGTTCCCCGACCCGGTGGACCGGGTCGAGACGCTGCGCAGGACCCTGCGCAGGCTGATCGCCTTCGCCCGGTCCGCGACCGGCGACCGGACATGGCTCTCCACCTTCGGATGAGCGATCCGCCGGACGCTGCCGGGGCCGTCCGGGCAGGCGCCCGGGCGCGTCCCGGCGACGCCCGTGTCGCCCGTGTCGCCCGCGTCGCCCGTGTCGCCTGCGCGAGCTCCGCAGGCTGCAGGATCGAACCGCCGACCGGGCTAACGTGGACGGCCACCCGTTGTCATCTTAGGTAAAGCTTGCTTCACTACATCGGGCGCGGAACTGTTCACGCTGCCGGGGGAAGTTCGCCGTGGAGGGCGCGGATGGTGTCGTACCCGACGAGTCGTCGACGTGTGCTCGGCGCTCTCGGCGCCGGGCTGGCCGTCTTCGCGGTGAGCGGCTGCGCCCCCGCAGGCGCCCCGAGCGGCCCTCCGCGGGTCGCCTGCACCTCCGGCGCCGAGGAACTGCACGTCGCGCTGCTGCTCGGCGTGGACCCGGTACTCGCCGTCCGGGGCCCGGGAGACCCGATCGTCGCCGATCTCGGCTACCGCCTGGACCGGATCCCCCGGCCCGATCCGGCGGACGGCGCCGCCCTGGCCGCGGCGCTCGCGCACACCTCGCCCGACATCGTCCTCCACACCGGCGTCCCCCCATCGAGCGATGCGCGGGCGGTCCTGGTCGACCCGGACCTACCGGTTGACGACCAGCTGATCGCCACCGGCGCGGCGCTTCGGCGCGACGCCGAGGCCGAGCAGGCGATCGCGGGCCACGGCTACCTGGCCTCCGAGGTGGCCGCGACGGTGGCGAGAAGTGTGCTGGCGGGAGCGACCGTCGCCGTCCTCGCACCCGGCCCGGAAGGCCCGGAGATCCTGGGGGCCGACACCCCCTCGGGAACGGCACTGTGCGCGACGGGGATCGGCGGGGTCGTCGACGACCCCGCGCAGGTGTCCGAGGCGGACTTCTGGCTACGGGTCGCCGGTACCCCCCCGATGGACGTTCCCGCGGAGCGGGCCGCATGGGTCGGCCCGGAGTTCGTCATGGAGTCGGCGCTGGTGCGGCTCGCGCGGCTGCGTCAGATCGACCGGCTCGCCCGCTGGTTCAGCGGTGCCTCCCGGTGACCGGCGTCCTGCGCAGCCCGTCGGGATCGACGTCGGGACTGCCGTTCCGCGGCACGCCGGCGATCACCGACGCCGCCGCCCGCGCCTTCCTCACCCTCCTCGACGCGACCCTGATGGACCCCGCCGTCCACGCCCCGCTCGTCGAAGGCCAGCAGGGCGGGGCGCGGCGCCGGGTGCTCGACGCCGCGGGCCGGACGGTCGAGGTGCCGGCGCAGCCGCGCCGCGTCTTCGCCCACGACGACTTCACCACGCTGCCGATGCTGCTCGCGCTGGGCGTCCCGGTGGTGGCGACGACCTCGGAGCCCGTCCCCGCGCGGCTGCCGTCGTTCCTCACCCCGCTCGACACCCGCGACGTCGCGGTCGTGGGCAGGTTCGCCCACTTCAGCGTCCGGCGGCTGGCGGCGCTCGCACCGGATCTGATCATCGCGCGACCGGGGGACCTCGACGACCTCGCACCGACGCTGAGCAGGCGGCTCGCCCCGGTGGTGGCGCCTGCGCTCGCCGAGCACACCGACGACTGGCAGGGCAACCTGCGGGCCGTGGCCACGGTGGTGAACCGCACGGAGCGGGCCGAGGAGCTGCTGACGGCGGTGGACCGCGAGATCGCGGCGGCAGCACGACGCCTCGCTCCGGCCGCCCACCGATGGCCCGTGCTCGGCCTGGTGGCCATCGACGAGGACGGGGTGACGCGGCTGTCGCGCCCGGACCGGTTCCCGGGCACCGTGCTGGCCCGCCTCGGGTTCGTCCACCCGGCGCGACGTCGCGGACCCCTGCTGGACGCCGACGTCCTGCTGTGCTTCCCGATCGGCACCGATCCCGCGCGTCACCCCCACGATCTGGACGCGGTGACGTTCGACCCGGTGTGGACCGACTCCGCCGCGGTACGCGCGGGACGCGTACACCGCATCGACCCGGATCCGGTGGCGGCAGAGGGCGGGGTGCAGCAGGTTCGGGCCCTGCTCGCGGAGCTGGAGCGGATCCTCGCGCCGTGATCCACCTTCGGTTCAGGTATGCCTATCCTCATCCCCTACTCTGTCGCGCGTGACACTCGCCGCCCTCCAGCTCGCTCCGCTGCTTCCCGCCGCGACGCCGCGGCGGTGGCTCGAGACCCATCTGGCCGCGCACCAGGCGGCCCACGACGCCGACGGCCCCGGGGCCGCGCCCGTGCGCCGGTGGACAGGGGTCGCGGCGCTGCTGGGCGACGACGCCGCGGCGCTGCACGAGATCCACGCCGATCTCGTCGCGGACGGCGCCTCGCCCGCCGCGGCCGCGAAGTGGCTCGCGTCCTGGTTCGCGGGTGGGATCGCCGACATCGTCGGGTTCGTGTTCGCCACGGCGTCGGCCGCGCTGCTGGTGCGGCCCGGCCGGGCGCGCTTCCGCCTGGACGCGGACGGCCGGCCGGACCGTGTCGACCCCGGGCAGGCGACGGTCGCCGTCCCGGAGGGGCACCCGTGGGCGGAGCTGCCCGATGTCGAGGTGGTGCCCGACGACGGCGCGCTGGCCGAGGCGGCCGTCGGCGCGCTGACCGTGACGGCCGAGCCGATCGTCGAGGCGTGCCGGTGCCTGGCTCGCGTGGGGCGCCCGGCGCTGTGGGTCGAGGTCGGTGACCGGTTCGGGCTGCCGGTGCTCCATCAGATCGATCTCCCGGTGGACGCCGCCGTGGCCGACCGCATGCAGTACGCGGTCCGCACACCGGCGCGGCCGTGGCGGAAGGTGGCGGACCTGCGGGTCGCCGACACCCCGGACGGCTGGACCTATCTGGGCCGCAAGGGCGGGTGCTGCCTGGCCTACCAGTCCGGCGAACCGGACGAGACCGCCGAGGCCCCGCTCTCCGAGCAGGCGCGGGCCTACCGCGCACGGTTCCCGCGCCGTCCCGGCACACCGGCGTACTGCTCGACGTGCTCGCTGCGGGACTGGCCGGGCTGCGAGGAACGCCAGGTGTTCTGGCTGGCCCAGGAGCGAGCCGCCCGGCGTGCCATGTACACGGACACGGACGCATGATCGCCGCTTCCTCGTTGTGGATCTATTTGTTAGCCTTCCCTCAGTTTGGGGTGCCACGGTCGAGTGAGGGGTGCGACGCCCGGTGACGGTGACGACGGCCCGACCCGGTTCGACCGCGGTCGGGACCATTCGCGCGCGGCGACTCGCCCTCGTCGCAGCGCTGCTCGGCCTCCTGGTGCTCGCGGTCCTCGCGAGCCTCGCCATCGGCGCGAAGCCGATCCCGCTCGCCGGGGTGTGGGACGCGCTGTGGTCGCCCACCGGCACCGAGGACGACGTGGTCGTCCGCGCCCTGCGTGTCCCGCGCACCATTCTCGGCGTCGGGGTCGGGGTCGCCCTGGGTGTGGCGGGTGCGCTCATGCAGGGCCACACCCGCAACCCACTCGCCGACCCCGGCCTGCTCGGGGTCAGTGCCGGTGCGGCGTTCCTCGTCGTCGTCGGGATCTACGCCCTGCACGTCGACAGCCTCTACGGCTACGTCTGGTTCGCCTTCGCGGGCGCGCTCGGCGCCAGCGTGCTCGTGTTCCTCCTCGGCTCACTGGGCCGCGGTGGCCCCACACCGGTGACCCTCGCGCTCGCCGGGGTCGCGGTGAGCGCCCTGCTGGGCGCGCTGACCTCGGCGCTGGTCCTCACCGACACCCGGACACTCGACACCTTCCGGTTCTGGTCCGTCGGCGCGCTCGCCGGGCGGGACACCGAGATCGCGGGGCAGGTCGCCCCGTTCCTGGTCGTCGGGCTGCTGCTCGCCTTCGCGAACGCACCCGCGCTCAACCTGCTGTCGCTCGGCGAGGACGTCGCCCGCGGGCTCGGGCAGAACGTCGCGGTCGCCCGCTGGACCGGCCTCGCCGCCATCACGCTGCTCACCGGTGCCGCGGTGGCCGCCTGCGGACCGATCGGCTTCGTCGGGCTCGTGGTCCCCCACGTCGTCCGCTACTTCACCGGTCCGGACCATCGCTGGTTGCTCCCCGCGTCAGGCCTCGCCGGAGCCGTGCTGCTGCTCGCCGCGGACGTCGTCGGGCGCGTGGTGGTGCGCCCGGGCGAGCTGGAGGTCGGGATCGTGCTGGCCTTCGTCGGCGCCCCGTTCTTCGTCGCGCTGGTGCGCCGTCGCAAGCTGGTGCAGCTGTGAGGGCCGCGGTCCTGGAGCGCCCCGCCGGCCGGGTCGCCGGACGCCCGCCGATCCGCGTCGGCCGCTTCTCGGGCGTGTGGCGCGCCCGGATGATCGCGGTCACGCTCGCCGGGGTCGCCCTGGTGGTGCTGGCGGCCGCGGCGAACATCGGCCTCGGCGACTTCCCGATCTCGCTGCCCGACGTGCTCCGTGTCCTGCTCGGCGGAGGAGACCCGGCGGAGCGGTTCGTCGTGCTGGAGCTGCGGCTGCCCCGCACCCTCACCGGCGTGCTGGTCGGCGCGGCGTTGGGGGTGTCCGGTGCGATCACCCAGGCCATCGCCCGCAACCCCCTGGCGAGCCCCGACATCCTCGGCGTCACCGCGGGCGCGAGCACCGCCGCCGTGGCGGTGATCGTGCTGGGCAGCGGCACCCTGAGCGCCGTCGCCGGGTCGTTCGCGCACATCGGCGTACCGCTCGCGGCGCTCGCGGGCGGAATCCTCAGCGCCGCGATCGTGTACGCGCTGGCGTGGCGCCGCGGCATCGAGGGCTACCGGCTGGTGCTCGTGGGCGTCGGGGTCGGGGCGGTGGCGATGTCGATCACGTCCTGGCTGATCGTGATCGCGGAGATCTACGAGGCGGCGCGGGCCACCGTGTGGCTCACCGGCTCGCTCAACGGCCGAGGTTGGGAGCACGTCGTCCCCGTCGCGAGCGCGCTGGTCGTGCTCGTGCCGATCGCGCTGCTGCTCGGGTTCGCGCTCGGCGCGCTGCAGTTCGGCGACGACACCGCGCGCGGCCTGGGCCTGCGCGTCAATCTCGCCCGCGGCGGACTCGTGCTCGTCGCCGTGGCGCTCGCCGCGGTCGCCACCGCCTCGGCCGGACCGATCGCGTTCGTCGCGCTGGTGGTGCCGCAGATCTGCCTGCGGCTCGTCGGGTCGGCCCGCCCGCCGCTGCTGGCGTCGGCGGTGTACGGGGCCCTGCTGCTGGTGGGGTCCGACCTCATCGCCCGTACGTGCCTCGGCGTGGAGCTCCCGGTCGGGATCGTCACCGCCGTGGTCGGTGCGCCCTACCTGCTCTACCTGCTCGTCCGCCGCAACCGAGAGGTGACCGCATGACACCGGAGCGCACGCGGCTGGAGGCTCGCGACCTCGAACTCGCCTACGGCGACACCGTCGTCGTGGACGGGCTGGACGTCGATGTCGTCGACGGCACGATCACCGCCGTCATCGGCCCGAACGGTTGCGGGAAGTCCACGCTGCTGCGCGCGCTCGCCCGGCTCATCCCCACCCGGCGCGGCCACGTCCTGCTCGACGGCAAGCGGATCGACCGCGTCCCCACGCGGGAGGTCGCGAAGGTGCTCGGTGTGCTGCCGCAGACCCCGGTCGCACCCGAGGGGCTGACGGTCGCCGACCTGGTCGCGCGCGGCCGCCATCCCCACCAGACCTGGTACCGGCAGTGGTCCTCGGACGACGAGTCCGCCGTCGCCGAGGCGCTGGGCTGGACGGGCATGAGCGACTTCGCCGAGCGCACCGTCGACACCCTCTCCGGTGGGCAGCGCCAGCGCGTGTGGATCTCGATGGCGCTCGCCCAGGGCACCGACCTGCTGCTGCTCGACGAGCCCACGACGTTCCTCGACCTCGCCCACCAGGTGGACGTCCTGGACCTCGTCGAACGGCTGCACACCGAGCGCGGGCGCACCGTGGTGATGGTGCTGCACGATCTGAACCTGGCCGCCCGGTACGCGGCGCGGCTCGTCGCGATGCGCGACGGCCGGATCGTCGCCTCGGGCCCGCCCCGGGAGGTGCTCACCGCGGAGCTGCTGCGCGAGGTGTTCGAGCTGGACGCGCACGTGGTGACGGACCCGGTGTCGGGCACCCCGCTCGTGGTCCCGATCGGGCGGCGGCACCGCCGCTCGTCACATCCGCGCGGCGGCCTGGCGGCGCCGCCCGGTCGTCGCACGGCGTGAGACGGACCGCAGGTGATTGCTTCGCACAACTAATTAGCTATGCTCAGTACCTGTGCAGCGCCGCTCCAGCATCCTCCGCCAGCCCCGGGCCGTCTGGGCCGTCGCGTTCGCCTGCGTCATCTCCTTCATGGGCATCGGCCTCGTCGACCCGATCCTGCCGGCCCTGTCCTCGCAGCTGAACGCCTCACCCAGCCAGGTCACGCTGCTGTTCACCAGCTACCTCGTCGTCACGGCCGTGGCGATGCTCGTCACCGGCTGGGTCTCCAGTCGCCTCGGCGCCAAGCACACCCTCGTCGCGGGGCTCGTGCTCATCGTCGTGTTCGCCGGGCTCGCCGGCGCGTCGGACACCATCGGCGGCATCGTCGGCTTCCGCGCCGGTTGGGGGCTGGGCAACGCCCTGTTCATCGCCACCTCCCTCGCCGTCATCGTCGGTTCGGCCAGCGGCGGCTTCGCGGGCGCGATCGTGCTCTACGAGACCGCGCTCGGTGTCGGGATCGCCTGCGGGCCGCTGCTCGGCGCGGTGCTCGGCCACATGAGCTGGCGTGGCCCGTTCTTCGGCGTCTGCGTCCTCATGACGATCGCCCTCGTCGCGACCGCGCTGTTCGTTCCCGCCACGCCGCGGATCGAGCGCCCCGAGCCGCTCTCCGCACCCTTGCGCGCCCTGCGCCACCGCGGCCTGCTGACCATGGGTGTCACCGCGCTGCTCTACAACTGGGGCTTCTTCACGATGCTCGGGTACGTCCCGTTCCCGATGCACCTGTCGATCTACCAGCTCGGCGCGGTCTTCTTCGGCTGGGGACTGCTCGTCGCGATCTTCTCGGTGCTCGTGGCACCGGCGCTGCACCGCCGATTCGGCACCGCGCCCACGCTGTACGCCAACCTGCTGCTGTTCGCGTGCCTGCTCGCCGTGATCGCCGCACGCACCGACTCCGTCCCGACGCTGGTCGTCACCGTGATCGCCGCGGGCGCGCTCATCGGGGTCAACAACACGCTCACCACGCAGGCCGTCATGCTCGTCGCACCGGTCGAGCGGCCGGTGGCGTCGGCCGCGTACGGGTTCATCCGGTTCATCGGCGGCGGTCTCGCCCCCTTCGCCGCCGGGTTGCTCGCCGAACGCCACGGGGTGGCGCTGCCGTTCTGGCTCGGTGCGCTCGCCGTCCTGCTCGCCGCCGGCGTGCTCGCCACCGGGCACCGGCTGCTCGCCGCCGCCGACGCGCGGCTCGGCGCCGCGCGGGCTCCGGCCGCGCCGGGGCACCCGGCCGATGCGGGGTCGGTACCGGCGGGAACGGCGGCCTGACCCAGCCCCCTCGCCGCTGCCGGGCCCCACCCTCCACTGCGGCGGCGCAGGGCGGCGGCAAAGCGGTCAGGACGCCGCTGCCACCACGGCCTTCCCGATCCGCCGCCGCTCCGCCTCGGCGAGGGCCCGCTCGGCCCCGGCACCGGAACCGGCGAGGCAGAACGAGTCGACCACCGAGGCACCGAGGGTCGACACCCGGGCCCAGCGGACGTCCGCCTCGCAGTCGGCGAGCGCCACCGCGATGCGGTACAGCAGCCCGATCCGGTCCGTCCCGCGCAGCTCCATGACGACGGCGCCGGTGGCCTCGTCGTCGAACCACAGCACCCGGGGCTGCGGGGCCGTCTCCTCGGTCGGCGCCATCGGCGCGTAGTCACGCTCCTTGCGAGCGAGCGCTTCCGGGAGCGAGAGCGTGCCGTCGAGTGCGCGGCACAGATCCGCGCGGACGAGCGCCGGATCCGGGAGCCCGCCGAACCTCGGCGACACCGTCAGCTCGAACACGCGCACCTCCCCGGCCGTGTGCGCGCCTCCCGGACAGCCGTTCGTGCCGAGCTCTGCCGCGTGCACCTCCAGGGAGTGCAGCGCCAGCACCCCGGCCACCGCCGCGAGGGCCCGGGCGACGTTCGGGACCGCGACGACGACCCCGGCGGGCACACCGTCCCCGGTGAACCGCAGCTGTGGCCCGCCGCCACCCGCGACCACCGCGGCGAGCTCCGTGCCGAGACCGCTGCGGGGCGCCGGCGCACCGACCGGGCGGCCGTCCAGGAGGGCGCGGCACCGGCGCGCCAACTCGTGGATGAGGCCCGCCTTCCACGGGCTCCAGACGCCCGGGCCGGTGGCCAGGGAGTCCGCCTCCGCGAGCGCCTCGAGGATGTCGAGGACCAGCCCGTCGCCCGACAGCGTCTCGACGACGCGGCTGATCGTGGCCGGGTCGTCCAGATCGCGGCGGGTGGCGGTGTGCGGCAGCAGCAGGTGATGGCGCACGACGGACCCGAGCACCGCCACGTCGGCGTCGGGGAATCCGAGCCGGTTGCCGATCTGCGTCGTGAGCGACTCCCCCACCACCGAGTGGTCCCCGTCGCGGCCCTTTCCGATGTCGTGCAGCAGGCTCCCCATGAGCAGCAGGTCCGGCCGGGCCACCGTGGTGGTGAGCCGTCCCGCCTGCGCACAGGTCTCGACGAGGTGCCGGTCGACCGTCCAGATGTGTGCCCGGTCGCGCGGTGGGAGGTCACGCACCGCACCCCACTCCGGGAACAGTCGCCCCCACAGGCCCGTGCGGTCCAGGGACTCCACGACGTCGACGAGCTTGCGGCCGGTGCCGAGCAGCGACAGCAGCTCCTCGCGCGCCGCCGGCGGCCACGGTTCGCGCAGCTCGGGCGCCGTGTCGGCGAGTCGGTGCAGGGTGCCCGCCGCCACGGGCATCCCGGTGCGGGCCGCCGTCGCCGCCACGCGGAGCACCAGCGCGGGATCGCGCGCCGCCGTGGCGTCGCGGGCGAGGACGACCTCACCGGCGTGCTCGACGACCCCGTTGTCCAGCGGGCGGCGCACCGGCGCCCGCCGCAGGGCCGCGAGACCCCGGCGGGGCAACGCGGCCTTCGCCGACCGCAGGCCCACCTCGGCCGCGAAGGCGATCGCGCGGGCCGCCCCGGACAGGGCCCGAGCCAGGTCGAACCGGTCGCCGAGCCCCAGGACCGTGGCCACTTCGTCCGCGTCCTGCGCGCGCAGGACGTCGCGGGCCCGCCCGGCGAGGCGGTGCAGCTCGGTACGGACGTCCAGGACGAGGTCGTGCGCCTCCTGCACGTCGCGTGCCGGGCGCTGCAGGAGCTGTGCCATCGCGAGTGCGTCCAGGAGCTGCACGTCGCGCAGCCCGCCGTGGCCGTGCTTGAGGTCCGGCTCGATCCGGTGGGCGACGTCACCGACCTTGGCCCACCGGTCACGAGCCTGCTCCGTGACCTCGTCCAGCCGACCGCGGATGCCCGCCCGCCACGCCTGGCGGACCGCGGCCGAGACCTTCTCCGTCAGCGCCGGATCGCCCGCGATGTGGCGCATCTCGAGCAGGCCGAACGCGGCGCGCAGGTCCGTCGTCGCGACCTGCACGGCCTGCCCGGGTGTGCGCACCGAGTGGTCCAGTCCGATGCCCGCGTCCCACAGCGGGTACCACAGCTGGTCCGCGATGCGGTCGATGTCCTTGCGGCCGTCGTGCAGCAGGACCAGGTCGAGGTCCGAGTACGGGGCGAGCTCGCGGCGTCCCAGCGCCCCGACGGCCACGAGCGCCGCCCGGTCCGTGAGGCCGATGGCGGCGGCCCGCGAGGCTAGCCAGAAGTCGTGCAGGTCGACCAGTGCCTCGCGTAGTGCGTCCGGGCTCAGCCTGCGCCTGCCGGTGTCCAGCAGCACGGCCTTCGCCTGGGCCAGGTCCTCCGCGGAACCCGTGCCGGCGACAACCACGTCGCGATACCCCCTTGGTACGCCGGTGCGACCACCGGCCGCTCCGCGCGCCGTGGCGTCGCAGAGCGGCCGGTGGGTCGATCAGAGCGGCTGGTGCACAGGACAGGGACTAGATGGCGTCGGTCCCTCGCTCGCCGGTGCGAACCCGCACGACGTTCTCGACGGGGGTGACCCACACCTTGCCGTCGCCGATCTTGCCGGTGCGGGCGGCCTCGACGACCGCGTCGACGACCTTGTCCGCGAGGTTGTCGTCCGCGACGACCTCGACCCGCACCTTCGGCACGAAGTCGACGGCGTACTCGGCGCCGCGGTAGACCTCGGTGTGGCCCTTCTGGCGGCCGTAGCCCTGGACCTCACTGACCGTCATGCCCAGCACGCCCAGCTGCTCCAGGGCGCTCTTCACGTCCTCGAGAACGAACGGCTTGATGATCGCGGTGACCAGCTTCATGTCTCAGCCCTCCTTGCCGGCGCTGACGGGAACGGCCGAGCCGGTCGGCAGCGGCCTCGCGCCCAGCCCGGCGCCACCGCCGAGCGAGGAGAAGTCATACCCGGTCTCGGCGTGCTCCGTCTCGTCGACGCTGGTGGCCTCGGCCTCGTCGGAGACCCGCAGGCCGATGGTGGCCTTGAGGATGAAGGCGATGACGAGGGTGAGGACGAGCGAGTAGGCGAGCACTGCGACGGCACCGACGGCCTGGCGCCACAGCTGGTCCACACCGCCGCCGTAGAACAGGCCGTTGACGCCGGCCGGGGAGTTCTCGGTGGCGAAGAAGCCGACGAGGATCGTGCCGACCAGACCACCGACCAGGTGGACGCCCACGACGTCGAGCGAGTCGTCGTAGCCGAACTTGAACTTCATGCCGACGGCCAGCGCGCACGCGACACCGGCGATCGCACCGAGCGCGACCGCACCCAGCGGCGAGACCGACGAACACGACGGGGTGATCGCGACGAGGCCTGCGACGATGCCGGAGGCGGCGCCGAGGCTCGTGGGAGCACCGTCGCGGACCTTCTCGGTGACGAGCCAGGCGAGCATCGCGGCCGCGGTGGCGACCAGGGTGTTCAGGAAGGCGAAGCCCGAGATGGCGCCGGAGCCGACGGCCGAACCCGCGTTGAAGCCGAACCAGCCGAACCACAGCAGGGCGGCGCCGAGCATGACCATCGTAAGGTTGTGCGGGCGCATGGGCTCGCGCGGCCAGCCGCGGCGCTTGCCGATCACGATCGCCAGGGCGAGGGCGGCGGCACCGGAGTTGATGTGCACCGCGGTACCACCGGCGAAGTCGATCACCCCGAGCTGGTTGGCGATCCAGCCACCGGTGGAGTCCTCACCGGCGGTGGTGCCGTCGAACGCGAACACCCAGTGGGCCACCGGGAAGTAGACGACCGTGGCCCAGATGCCGGCGAAGACCAGCCAGGAGCCGAACTTCATGCGGTCGGCCACCGCACCCGAGATGAGGGCGACGGTGATGATCGCGAACGTGGCCTGGAAGGCGACGAAGACGACCGCGGGAATCGAGGCGACGAGCGGAACCGCCACGTCGACCGGGGGAACGGCCTCGGCATCCCCGAGGTAGGTACCCGGGATGAGGCTGGTGAGACCGGCGAACTCCGCCGGGTTGCCGAGCAGGCCGAGGCCGCCGACGCTGTTACCGAAGGCCACCGAGTAGCCGTAGAGCACCCAGAGCACGCCGACGAGTCCCATCGCGGAGATGCTCATCATGATCTGGTTCAGCACGCTCTTGCTGCGCACCATGCCGCCGTAGAACAGCGCGAGGCCCGGCGTCATGAGCAACACCAGGGCCGTTGCCGTCATCATCCAGGCGGTATCGCCGGTATCGGGCATACCAGGCACCTTTCACTCCTCCCGTCTCGCCGCTGGTCCATGCGGCAGGTGGGCAAAGCCTCGGTAACCCGTGTTTCGGACAGTTCGTGATCACGTTTCGGCGATGTGAACTGACGCCCCCGGTGCGTTACATCCGCATGTCGTTAGACCGAAGGTGGCACCGGCAGGAGCACCGACCGGTGAGCCGCCAGGAACTCCGCTGTGCTCACCGGACGCCGTCCGAGGTAGCGCCCGACCGCGTCGCCGACCCGGCCCAGGAAGCCCTCCCGCGCCGCCCGGCCGAACCCGACCGCCATCGCGATCGCCTCCGGCGGCAGCCCGGCCCGGGTCATCCCGGCCTCGATCACCTCGTCGGTGAGCGGCTGGTAGCGCACCTCGCGGTCGGTCAGCGCGGAGAGGATCGCCGCGACGTCCGCCCCGGTGACGGCCTCCGCCCCGGTGAGCTCGACGGCCGTGCCCGGGTCCGCCGGGTCGGCGAGGATCGCCGCCGTGGCCGCGGCGAGGTCCCCGCGGGTGACGTAGCTCGTGGCGCCCTGGCCTGCGTTCGTGGCGTACACCCCCGCGGCGACGGCCGGGCGCGCCGCGAGCAGCAGCGTCTCGGTGTAGACGCCGTTGCGCAGGGCGGTGTACGGGAGCCCGGACGCGGCCAGCACGGCCTCCGTCGCCGCGTGGTCCGGCACCACGGGCGACGGGTTGCCGGGGGCGTCCACGGCCGTCGCCGAGGTGTAGAAGACGTGCCCGACGCCTGCCCGGACGGCCGCGGCGACCGCGTTGCGGTGCTGGACCCGGCGGTGGCCGATCCGGTCCGTGCTGACGATCAGCAGCCGGTCCGCCCCCGTGAAGGCGGGACCGAGGCTCGCCGGATCGTCGAAGTCCGCCCGCCGCGTCTGCAGGCCCGGCAGCTCCTTCGGCGTGCGCGAGAGCGCGAGGACGTCGTCGGTCCCGACGCGCCGGATCAGCTCGGCGAGAACGCTCGCGCCGAACTGGCCCGACGCCCCCGTGACCGCGATCCGCATCAGTTCAGCAGGGCGTCGACGAACGCCCCGGGTACGAACGGGGCGAGGTCGTCCGGTCCCTCGCCGAGGCCGACCAGCTTCACCGGGACCCCGAGCTCACGCTGCACGCGGAACACGATCCCGCCCTTGGCCGTGCCGTCCAGCTTCGTGAGCACGATGCCGGTGACCTCGACGACCTCGCCGAACACCCGGGCCTGCATCAGTCCGTTCTGCCCCGTGGTGGCGTCCAGGACGAGCAGCACCTCGTCCACCTCGGCCTGGCGCGACACCACCCGCTTGACCTTGCCCAGCTCGTCCATCAGCCCGGTCTTGGTGTGCAGGCGGCCCGCGGTGTCGAGCAGCACCGCGTCCGCGCCCTCCGAGTGGGCCTGCTTGACCGCGTCGAACGCGACGCTCGCCGGATCCGCACCCTCCGGGCCGCGGACCACGGTGGCGCCCGCGCGCTCCCCCCAGGTGGTGAGCTGCTCGGCGGCCGCGGCCCGGAAGGTGTCCGCGGCGCCGAGGACGACGTGGCGGCCGTCCGCGACCAGAACCCGGGCGAGCTTGCCGGTGGTGGTGGTCTTGCCGGTGCCGTTCACCCCGACGACGAGCAGCACCGCAGGCCGTCCGTCGTGCGGCAACGCGCGTACGGAGCGGTCCAGGTCGACGGCCAGCGCGTCGGTGAGGACGTCGCGCAGCAGCGCGCGAGCCTGCTCGGCGGTACGGACCCCGCGACGTGCGAGCTCGGAGCGCAGGCGCTCGACCAGCTCCTGGGTCATCTCGGGGCCGAGATCGGCCTGCAGCAGCGTCGCCTCGACATCCTCCCAGGACTCCTCGTCCAGCTCGCCTGCGCCGAGGATGCCGAGCAGGCCCTGGCCGAACCCGGAGCGCGAGCGGGCCAGCTTGCCACGCAGCCGCTCCAGGCGCCCCTCCGTCGGAGCGATGGGCTCGGTCGGTGCGGCCGGGCCGGGGGCCGCCACCCCGGCGGCCTCGGTGTGCGGCCGCGTGCCGGGGTGCGGCGGGGCGGCGGTGGCTGCGCCGTTCGATGCGGCGACCGACCGTCCGTCGGGGACGGGCGAGGTCGGTACGCCGGTGGTCGTGCCGTTGGTCGGGGCGGTGTCTCCGGGTGCAGCGGCCGTCTGCCCGCGCGCCGCGGCAGTGTCCGGCGCGGCGGTGTCCGGCGCGGCGGTGCCCCCGGGTGCAGCAGTGTCCGGCGCGGCGGTGCCCCCGGGTGCAGCAGTGTCCGGCGCGGCGGTGCCCCCGGGTGCGGCGGCGTCCGGCACGGCCGTGCCCCCGGGTGCAGCGGCGTCCGGCACGGCCGTGTCCCCGGGTGCGGCGGCGTCCGGCACGGCCGTGTCCGGCGCGGCCGTGTCCGGCGCGGCTGTGTCCGGCGCGGCCGTGTCCGGCGCGGCAGTGTCCGGCGCAGCAGTGTCCGGCGCAGCAGTGTCCGGCGCAGCAGTGTCCGGCGCAGCAGTGTCCGGCGCAGCAGTGTCCGGCGCAGCAGTGTCCGGCGCAGCAGTGTCCGGCGCAGCAGTGTCCGGCGC
>JBFWRR010000027.1:30539-31222 GCA_050248815.1 Pseudonocardia sp.
CCGGCGCAGCAGTGTCCGGCGCAGCAGTGTCCGGCGCAGCAGTGTCCGGCGCAGCAGTGTCCGGCGCAGCAGTGTCCGGCGCAGCAGTGTCCGGCGCAGCAGTGTCCGGCGCAGCAGTGTCCGGCGCGGCAGTGTCCGGCGCGGCGGGCGCCGACCGTGCGGTCGGCGCCGCGACGCCGTCCGGCCGGGCCGGCGCGGGCGCCGCCGTGACACCGTTCGCCGAGGTCCCGGCCTCGGGGGCCGCCGAGGGCGTCGTCGTCCCAGCATCCGGCGCGCGCGGTTCGCGGGGCCGCGGTGGCGTGGCCGTACCCGTCCCTGCAGAGAAGCTGAACCCTGTTCCGGCCTGATACGTGCCGCCGCGGCGCGGGGCCTCGGCGCCACTGTCCTTCTGGGGCTCCCGCAGGCTGATCCGGCGCCGCCGCGAGAGGATCAGGCCGACGACGAGCGCGATCAGGACGAGCGCCGCCACGACCGCGACGAGGATCCAGAGGGTCTCGGTGGTCACGCCACAACCCTGTCATGGGCCTGCCCGACCTCGCCGGGCACATCCATGATCAGCGGGCCGCAGCGCTCACCTTCACACCGGCGGACGCCGGGAAGCCCGCTACACCTGCCGGGCACGCCGCACTCCGCACCGTGCGCACGCCGCCCGACCGTGCACACGCTGGCGCGCCCGTGCACAC
>JBFWRR010000027.1:31232-43565 GCA_050248815.1 Pseudonocardia sp.
CCGTGCACACGCTGGCGCGCCCGTGCACACCGACATCTGCACCCGAACGCCACACTGTGCACCGCGCCCACGGTTGCACCGCGCCCCACGCTGTGCACCGCGGTTGCACCGCGCCCGCGGTATGCACGGCGACCCTGGCGGGCACGGCGGCGGGGTGGGCACGGACCCCGCCGCCCGGGGTGGGCACGGACCCGCGGCCCACGGCGCACACACCGGCGCACCGTGCACACGCTGGCGCGCCCGTGCACACCGTCCGACATCTGCACCCGAACGCCACACTGTGCACGGCGCCCCACGCTGTGCACCGCGCCCCCGGCGGGCACCGAGGGCCGCGGTATCCCCGGCAACCCCCACGGGCACGGCGGCCCGGCGGCCTGTGCGGCGGCCCGGGGTGGACACGGACCCGCGGCACACGGTGCACACACCGGCACACCGTGCACACGCCGGCGCGCCCGTGCACACCGTCCGACATCTGCACCCGAACACCACGCTGTGCACCGCGACGCACGGTGTGCACGGCGTTGCCCGCCGCGCACGCGCCCCGCGGCATGCACGGCGACCCTGGTGGACACGGCGACCCTGGTGGACACGGCGACCCTGGTGGACACGGCGACCCTGGGGGACACGGCGACCCGGGGTGGACACGGACCCGCGGCGCACCGTGCACACGCTGGCGCGTCCGGCACACCGTCGGACTTGAGCACCGCGACCCACGTGGTGCGCGACGGCGCGGCCGGCCGGCGCCCGACCGGCACCGTCTGCATGCGGGCGAACCCCACCGCCGTTCCCACCGGAACGGCGGTGGCGGTCCGGCGCCGCCGTGCTCACAGTCAGAGCAGCGTCGCGGGCCGTAGCCGCTGGCTGATCACGGTGGTGATCCCGTCGCCGCGCATCGCGACGCCGTAGAGGACGTCCGCGACCTCCATCGTCGGCTTCTGGTGGGTGATCACGATGAGCTGCGAGGACTCCCGCAGCTCCTCGAGCAGCGAGATGAGCCGCCGCAGGTTGACGTCGTCGAGGGCAGCCTCGATCTCGTCCAGCACGTAGAACGGTGACGGGCGCGCCCGGAAGATCGCCACCAGCAGCGCCACCGCCGTCAGCGACCGTTCCCCGCCGGAGAGCAGCGACAGCCGCTTCACCTTCTTCCCCGGTGGGCGGGCCTCGACCTCGATGCCGGTGGTGAGCAGGTCGTCCGGATCCGTGAGGGAGAGCCGGCCCGCGCCACCGGGGAACAGCGTCTGGAAGACGATCTCGAACTCGCGTGCGACGTCCTCGTACGCTGCGGCGAAGACTTCCAGGATCTTGGCGTCCACCTCGCGGACGACCGTGAGCAGGTCCCGGCGGGTGTCCTTGAGGTCCTCCAGCTGGGTGGACAGGAACGTGTAGCGCTCCTCCAGCGCCGCGAACTCCTCCAGGGCGAGCGGGTTGACCTTGCCGAGCAGGGCGAGGTCGCGCTCCGCACGCTGGAGGCGCTTCTGCTGGACGGCGCGGTCGTATGGCGTGCCCTGCGGGGCCGTGACCTGCTCGCCCCGTTCCCGCGCCGCCTCGTACTCGGCCACCAAATCCGCGGGCGGCGGGAGGTCGACGGCGGGACCGTACTCGGCGACGAGGTCCTCGACCCCGAGGCCGTGGCGCTCGAGGACGCCGGTGGCGAGCTGGTCGAGCCTCATGCGCTGCTGAGCGCGCAGGACCTCGTCGCGGTGGACGGCGTCGGTGAGCTTCTCGACGAGCGCCCCGAGCCGGGTCACGGTGAGCGTGACCTCGCCGAGCGCACGTTCGCGCTCCGCCCGGGCGGCGGCGACGGCGTCGCGCTCCCGGGCCGCGGCGGCGAGCGAGGTGTCGATCCGGGCCCGGGCCTGCGACCCCGCGTCCACGACCAGGCGCGCGATGGCCGCGTTGCGCTCCCGCGCCGCACGGGCCGCGGCGGCGCGCTCGCGGGCCTGGCGTTCGGCGGCGGCCTGGCGATGCAGCGACTCCGCCCGGCCGGCGATGGCTCGGGCCCGCTCCTCGGCGGTGCGCAGGGCGAGCCGTGCCTCAACCTCCTCGCTGCGAGCCGCGGCCACGGCCTCGGCGGCGGCGTCGCGGACCTCGGTGTCCGGTTCGTCGGCGACCGGCTCATCCTCGGCGAGGGCGAGCTGCTGCTCGGCGGCCTCCAGGGCGAGCAGGGCGTCCGAGCGGCGCGACTCCACCTCGTCGCGGCGGGCCCGCAGCCGCTGCGCCTCCGCCTCGGCGGACCGCAGCGCCTGCTCCAGGCGTCCGAGCTGCGCGGACGCGGCGGCGCGCCGCTGCGCGAAGGCCGCCTGCTCGCGCTGGGCGGCCTCCAGGTCACGCAGCCGGGCCGCCTCCTCCGCGCGGGCACCGTCGAGGGCCGGGCGCAGCTGGTGGAGCTCCTGTTCGGCCCGGTCCGCCTCGGCCTCGGCCTCGTCGACGGCCGCGCGGACGTCCAGCGCCCCGGTGGCCGCGGCGGATCCGCCCACCGCGCTGTGCGGGCCCAGGACGTCGCCGTCCGCGGTGACGGCTCGCAGCGGCCCCCGGGCGGCGCGGGGCTCGGCGGCGTCCGGCGCGGAGCCGGGCACGCCCGTGGCGCCCGACGCGGCCCGCGCCGTCGTTGCTGCCGTCTCCGCCGTCCCGGTGCCGACCGGATGACGGTCGCGCACATCGCCGGGTGCCGGCACAGACCGCCGACCGTGTGTGTCACCGCCACGAGGTGTGTGTGAGGGGACTCCCGCGCCGCGGCGAGCGACGGAGGCCGACAGGTCCGCGGCGACGACGGCGCGGGCCGCGTCCAGGTCCGCCACGAGGACGACCCCGTCCAGCAGCCGGCGCAGCGCGCCGGCCACCGGGCCGTCCCCGACGCCCTCCGCGAGCCACCGCCCGCCGGCAGGCGCAGGCCAGGGCGCGGCCGCCACCTCGCCGCCCGCCGCTGCGCCACCGGCCGACCCCGCCGCACCGCCCGACCCCGCCGCACCGCCCGACCCCGCCGCACCGCCCGACCCCGCCGCACCGCCCGACCCCGCCGTACCCGCCGCACCACCCGTACCCGCCGCACCACCCGCAGCCGCCGCACCACCCGACCCACCCGCAGCCGCCGCACCGCCCGACCCACCCGCATCCGACCCGGCCACGACCAGCGCCGCCCGCCCCGCGTCCCCCGCCCGCAACAGCGCCAACGCCTCCGCCGCCGCGTGCGGCGAGGCGACGGCCACCGCCCCGGCGAGCTCCCCGAGCACCGCGGCCACCGCGGCCCGCGCCCAGGGTTCGACCGCGACCAGCTCCGGCACGGTGCCCAGCACCCCGGCCGGGCGGCGCTCGCCCAGCAGCGACGCACTCCCGTCCGGCGGCGCGAGGCTCGACCGCAGCGCCTCGACCCGGGCCGCCCACCGCGCGAACCGCTGCTCGGCCGCCCGCTCCCGCGCCACCAGCTCGGCGACCCGCGCCTTCGCGGCCTCGTGCGCCCGCTCCGCCTCGGCGCAACGCTCCGCGAGCCCGTCGGCATCGTCGTCGGAGTCGCCGAGCCCGGAGCGGGCCTGCGCCAGCTCGGTCTCCGCTGCGCCCGTGCGCTCCTGGGCCTCCGCGAGGGACTCGGAGAGCCGCTCGATCTCCGCCGCGGTGGCCGCCGCCCCGCTGCGCAGCGCCTCGGCGCGCCCGGCGAGGGTGGCGAGCCCGGCCCGCCGGTCCGCCAGCGCACGGACGGCGGCCAGGTGTGCACGCTCGGCGGCGGCGAGAACCTTCTCCTGCTCGGTGCGCTCGGCGAGCAGCTCGTCGAGCCGGGTGCGGGCCTCGACCACAGCCGCGACGAGCTGCTCCTCCTGCTCTGCGACGAGCTCGGCCTCGGCCTCCAGCTCGTCCGGGTCGCGCCCCTCACGGCGTGCCTCACCAGGGTCGGCGAGGTGGCGCACCCGCTCCTGCGCGAGGCGGACGGTGCCCGCCAGCCGCTCGGCCAGCGCGGACAGCCGGTACCAGGTGTCCTGGGCGGCGGCCAGCCGCGGGGCGTCCTGCGCCAGCGCCGCCGTCAGCCGCTCCTGCTCGACCCGCGCGACGGACAGCTCCGCCTCGACCTCAGCCCGTCGGGCGCGGGCGGCGGCCTCGTCCGCCTCGTCGCGGGCCAGCTCGTCGCGAAGAGTGACGATGTCGTCGGCCGCGAGGCGCAGCTGCGCGTCCCGCAGCTCGGACTGCACGGCCTGCGCCTTGCGCGCGATCTCCGCCTGCCGTCCGAGCGGCTTGAGCTGACGACGCAGCTCGGCGGTGAGGTCGGTGAGCCGCGTGAGATTGGCCTGCATCGCGTCGAGCTTGCGCAGGGCGCGTTCCTTGCGCTTGCGGTGCTTGAGGACGCCCGCCGCCTCCTCGATGTAGGCGCGCCGGTCCTCGGGCTTGGACTGCAGGATCGCGTCCAGCTGCCCCTGCCCGACGACGACGTGCATCTCGCGGCCGATGCCCGAGTCCGAGAGCAGCTCCTGGATGTCGAGCAACCGGCAGGACGAGCCGTTGATCTCGTACTCCCCCGCGCCGTCGCGGAACATCCGCCGCGTGATCGACACCTCGGAGTACTCGATCGGCAGCGCGCCGTCCGAGTTGTCGATCGTGAGCGTGACCTCCGCGCGGCCCAGCGGGGCCCGGCCGGACGTGCCGGCGAAGATCACGTCCTCCATCTTCCCGCCGCGCAGCGCCTTCGCGCCCTGCTCGCCGAGCACCCAGCTGATGGCGTCCACGACGTTGGACTTGCCCGAGCCGTTGGGGCCGACGACACAGGTGATCCCGGGCTCCAGCCGGAGCGTCGTCGCCGAGGCGAAGGACTTGAAGCCCTTCAGCGTCAGGCTCTTGAGGTGCACAGCTCAGGCTAACCAGCGGCGTTCCCGCTCGTTGGCAGGGCATGACCCGACGCGCCCTGCGGATGCTGATCCCGGCCGCGGCCCTCGCCGCGCTGGCGGCGTCGGCGCTGCTCACCGGGGTGGCGCAGGCCCTGCCGCCGCTACCACCGCTGGACGGCGGCCCGGGCGCCGGCGGGTCGAGCAGCCGGACCGAGCCCGCCGAGCCCGCCGCCCGGCCCGAGCAGGCAGCACCTGCCGCCGAACCCGCGCAGGCGCCGCCCACCGAGCCCGCGCGAGCCACCCGGAACGCACCCCGCACCGGGTCCGGCTGGGCGACGCGGATCGTCGCGCTCACCAACGACGAGCGCGCCCGGGCCGGCTGCGACGGCCTGGCCGTGGACGACCGCCTCGTCGCGGCGGCGCAGATGCACGCGCGGGACATGGCCGACCACGACCACATGAGCCACGTCGGCAGCGACGGGAGCACGTTCGACGAGCGGATCGAGGCGGCCGGGTACGACGAGCCGGGCGGTGAGAACGTCGCCTACGGCTATCCGGACCCGGAGACGACGATGCGCGAGTGGATGGCCTCGCCCGGGCACCGCGAGAACATCGTGAACTGCGACTTCGTGACGATCGGCGTGGGCCACGACCCGCGGGGCGACTTCGTCGCGCAGGAGTTCGGCCTCCCCGAGTACGAGTAGCGGTCAGGGCCGGTCGAACTCGCCCGCGCGCACCCCGGCGAGGAACGCGTCCCACTCCGCGGGCGTGTAGTGGTGGGCCGCCAGCTCGCGGTTCTTCGTGTCGCGGACGGCGACGCGCCCGTCCGGCAGGAACGCCACCTCGACGCAGCCGTTCGCACCGCTGACGCTGCTCTTGAACCAACGGATCTCCGCGCCGTCCACGGGCGCCTCCCGTCCTCCTCAGCCGCTGCCGTCGAGCACACCCCGGACGAGCGCCGCCGAGTTGGCGAGCCCCAGGGCCTCGGCCCGCAGCCGGTCGAAGTACAGCCTAGCGCGGGCGACGTCGGGTTCCTTGTCGAAGGTCACCGAGCCGAGGGTGTGCTCCACGTAGGCGATGTCCGGCTCGCCGAGGTCGCCGAAGCTGAGCAGGGTGAACGCCGATGCCAGGCCGGGGTGCGCGCCGACCCCGGTGGGCAGCACCTGCAGGGTGACGGTCGGCAGCTCGACCGCCCGCAGCAGGTGCTCCAGCTGCGCCCGGTGCACCGCCGGGCCGCCGACCGGTCGGCGCAGCGCGGCTTCGTCAACGATCGCCTCCAGGTGCAGCGGGTGCTCGGGATCGGTGAGCCGCTCCTGGCGGATGGTCCGCACCGCGACGGCGTTCTCCAGTGCCTGGCCGCGGTCCCAGACCATCCCGGCGGCGAACATCGCCCGGGCGTAGTCCGCGGTCTGCAGCAGGCCGGGCAGGTAGCTCACGGTGAAGTCGCGGACCCGGCTCGCCTCGGTCTCGAACCCGATGTAGGACGCCCGTTCGCTGAGCCCGTACGCCTGCCACCACCCCCGCTGCCGCGACTCCCGGGCGAGCGTGAGCAGCTCCTCCCAGCGGTCCCCGGCGTCGTAGAGATCCAACATGCTCTTCACGGCATGGACGTTGGCGCCCTGCTGGGCGTTCTCGATGCGGCTCAGCGTGCTGTCGGAGAAGTCCAGCCGCGGCGCGGCCTCCTCCAGCGTGAGCCCGGCGGCCTCGCGCAGCTTCCGCAGCTCGCGCGCCAGGATCCGGCGTCGCACCTGCGACCCGTTGCGCCCGGCCACCTCACCCCCCGCAGACGTGTGGTGACTGATCGTGACAGACGGGAACGACGATCCGGGATTCCCGCTCCGCGGTCCCCCAAAGTCGATCTTGCATCGGGACCCTCACCGTCATGTCGACCGACCGCCTCGCCGAGGCCGCCGTCCTGCTCCGCCGGTGGCCGACCACGCAAGCCCGGCTGCGCGAACGCCACGTCGCCGGGCCGGACGGCCGCTGCCGCGGCTGCAGCAGCGCGACCCAACCCGCGCCCCGGTGGCCGTGCACCCTGGCCCTGGTGGTGAGCTGGCCACCGGAGGCCGGATGACCCGCTCACACCTCCGAGAGGATCGGCTCGAACGCGAGCTCGGCCGCCCCGACGATCTGGACGTCACGGGGGGTGAGGCCTGAGCGCACCACCCGGGCGCCGAGCGCACGCCCGACGAGGCTGTGCTCGCCGACGCGGGCGTCGAGATCCTCCAGGACGGCACCGGGGAGCTCGGCGAGCAGGTCGCCGAGGACGATCAGCTCGGGCGCGAACAGGTTGACGACGTTCACCAGCCCCAGCCCGAGCCAGTCGGTGAGGTCGGCGAGCCTGGTGCGGGCCGCCGCCGGGTCCGCCGCCAGCGCGCGCAGCTCGGCGACCAGCTCGCCGCGCCCGGCGGTGGGCGCGAGGTCCAGGGCACGGCGCAGCGCGGCCGCGCCGATCTCGGTCTCCCAGCAACCGCGCTCCCCGCAGTGGCACGGCCGCCCGTCCGGCCGGACGACCATGTGCCCCATCTCGGCGGCCCCCCGCTGGGCCACGCCGCCGCTGATCACGCCCCCGCCGACGCCGACGTCCCCGGCGACGAACACGACGTCCCCCACACCCCGGGCGACACCCCGGGTGTGCTCGGCGAGCGCGCCGAGATCGGCGTCGTTCGCGACGTGCACAGGCGTGTCGAGCGCCTTCGTGAGACGCTCCCCCAGAGCCACCTCAGACCAGCCGAGGTTGGGCGCCACCCGCAGGAGACCGTCCGCGCGCCGGACCACGCCCGGCACGGACACCCCGACGGCGGCCGGCACCACGCCCGCCTCCTCGGCCAGCAGCCGGGCCGACTCGACGATCCGGGTGAGCACCTCGGGCGGAGTCCCGGTGTCGGTCCCCGGGCCGCGCCGCAGCCGCCAGCCCAGCCGCGCGAGCGTCTCCCCGCCGAGGCCGACCAGGGCGACCGCGACGGCGTCCGTGCGGATGTCGACCGATGCCACGACGGCCGCGAGCGGCCGTGGCAGCACCAGCAGCGACGGCCGTCCCGCCCCGCTGCGCCGCGCCGGGAGCCGCTCTGCGACCAGCCCGGATGCGGCGAGCCCGTCCACGACGGCCTTGATGGTGCTGCGGTTGAGGCCCAGCTCCGCGGCGAGCGTGGCCCGGGTGCACGGCCCGGCGACGTGCAGCCGGCGCAGCACCGCGGTGCGGTTGTGCCGGCGCGCGTCGTCGGGCCGTGCACCCTCGACACCGGACGCGCTCACGATCGACACGCCCTGAAGGGTCCCCGACGGTCCCGGATCGCCGGTCAGCGGCCCGTTGCCGCGGACCGCCGCCGCGAGAGCGCGTCGACGCTCGCCGCGAGCAGGAGGACGAGCCCGGTGACCACGAGGACGACGGCGGCGGGCTGGCGCAGCAGGCCAAGCCCGTTGCCGACCATGGCGAGCACGGCGCCACCGATGACGGCGGTGGAGACGCGTCCCTTACCGCCGAACAGCGACGTGCCGCCGATGACGGCCGCGCCGACCGCGAAGAGCAGCGTCGTACCCCCACCGGCGGTCGGGTCGACCGAACCGACCTTCGACGAGTACACGATCGCGCCTATCGCGGCCACCGAACCGGAGATCACGAAGACGCTCGCCCGGATACGCGGGACGTTGATGCCCGCGCGCCGGGCCGCCTCCGCGTTGCCGCCGACCGCGTAGATGTGGCGGCCGAACGCCGTCCGGTCCAGCGCGTAGGTGCCCATGACCAGCAGCACCAGCACGATCGGGACGACATAGGGCACGCCGAGGATCTCGATCGTGGGGCTCTGCGAACGGTTCTGCGTGAGCAGGTACGTGGCGAGCGCCGCGAGCACCGCGGTGACGCCGACCTTGACGAGCACCAGCGGGGTCGGTTGCGTGACGAGCCCCTTGCGCAGCCGCGCCCAGTGCCGTCCGAGCACGACCGCGGCGTAGCCGCCGACGGAGACCACGAACAGCACCCAGCTGCCGACGACGCCGAGGTTGCCGTTGGCGACGGCGAACAGGGTGTCGTTGCGCAGGCCCAGCGTTCCGCCCTCGCCGATGAGCTGCAGGATCACGCCCTGCCAGGTGAGGAACAGCGCCAGCGTGACGACGAACGACGGGATGCCGACCCGGGCGACCAGGAACCCCGTCAGGATGCCGATCGAGGTGCCGACACATACCGCGAGCAGCATCTCCAGCCACGGGTTGGGCCCGGCGCCGAGCAGCACGATCGCGAGTGCGATCACCGGCCCGACGACCGCCGCCCACAGCCGCAGCTGCGCGGCCAGCGCCCCCGCCAGGAACAGGAGCAGGCAGAACGTGCCGAACACGAACGTCCCCATGGCGCCCAGCAGGTTGCCCTGGGACGTGAGGTGCAGGGCGAGCACCGCCGCGCACACCCCGGACGCCGTACCGGCTGCCAGGTCGATCTCCCCGAGCAGCAGGACGAACACCAGGCCCATCGCGATGATCGTCACGCCGGCGCCCTGCGCGAGCAGGTTCGCGAGGTTGCCCAGCGTGAGGAACGTGTCCGAGGCGATCGAGAAGAAGATCGTCAGCACGACGAGGCCGAGCAGCGCGGGCAGCGACCCCAGCTCGCCCCCGCGCACGCGGGCGACGTAGTCGCGCAGCGCCTCGCCCGTGGAGCGAGAGGTCGTGTCGATGCCGAAGTCGGCGATCGCGCCCTGCGACGGAGCGGGACCGGTCGGGCTGGTGGGTGCCGCCATCAGATCGTCGCTCCCGTCAGATCCAGCTCGTCCATCAGATCGTCACCGCGTCCGGTCGGGCCAGGCCGAGATCCCCGGAGCGTCCGGCGGTGATGAGCTCGACGACCTGGCTGTGGGTGAGCTCGGCCGCAGGGAGGTCCGCGACGAGCCTGCCGAGGTAGAGCGTCGCGATGCGGTCGGAGACCTCGAAGACGTCGCTCATGTTGTGGCTGATCAGCACCACGCCCAGGCCCTGCTCGGCGAGCCGGCGGACCAGGTCGAGGACCTGGCGGGTCTGGGCGACGCCCAGCGCGGCCGTCGGCTCGTCGAGCAGCACGACCTTGGACTCCCAGAGGACGGCCTTCGCGATCGCGACCGTCTGGCGCTGACCGCCGGACAGCGACGAGACGAGGGTGCGCACCGACTTGACCGTGCGCACCGACAGCGTCGCGAGCGTCTCCCGGGCGGCCTGCTCCATGCCGGACTCGTCGAGCGCCCACGGCTTGCCGCGCTCGCGGCCGAGGAACATGTTCTCGACGATGTCGAGGTTGTCGGCGAGCGCGAGGTCCTGGTAGACGACCTCGATCCCGAGCGCTGCGGCGTCGCGCGGGCCCGTGATGTGTACGGGCTTCCCGCCGAAGAACACCTCGCCGGAGTCCGCCGGGTGGATCCCGGCGATGCACTTGACCAAGGTCGACTTGCCCGCACCGTTGTCACCGACGAGAGCGGTGACCTCGCCGGGGCGCACGGCGAAGTCGACGTCGTGCAGCACGTGCACGGGGCCGAAGCTCTTGTTGACCCCGCGGAGCTCGAGGATCGGAGCCGTCACGGTCATCCCCTACTTGATGCCGAGCTCGCTGCAGGCGGCGGCGACGTCGCCCGTGCAGATCTCGGCGGCCGACACCTGACCGGCGTCGACGACGACCTTGACGTTGTCCTTGGTGACGAGGACGGGGGTGAGCAGCACCGACTTGACGGCGCGGTTGCCCTGCGGGTCCTGCACGGAGCCGGTCGCGAGCGCGTCGGCGGCGGCGGTGTCGCCCTTGGCGAGGGCGGCGGCGAGCTCGGCGGTGGCTTCGGCCTCCTGGGCGATCGGCTTGAACACCGTCATGTACTGGTCGCCGCGCAGGATCGCCTGCAGCGCCTCGGGGCTCGCGTCCTGGCCGGTGACCGGGACCTTCCCGTTCAGGCCGTTCTTCTTGAGCACGGTGATGACCGCGCCCGCCATGCCGTCGTTGGCGGCGAGCACGCCGTCCACCTTGCCGCCGTTGGCGGTGAGGAACTGCTCGAAGGTCACGCCGCCTTGCTGGTTGTTCCAGTCCGGGATGCGCTGGCTGCCGACGAGCTTGTACTCCCCGGAGTCGTACTTGGGCTTGAGCACGCTCTCGGCGCCCTCGTAGAACAGCGTGGCGTTGTTGTCCGTGGGGGCGCCGTTGATCTCGATGATGTTGGCACCCGGCTTGGCACCGACGCCCTGGACCAGCCCGTCGCCCTGGAGCTTGCCGACCGCGACGTTGTCGAAGGAGACGTAGTAGTCGGAGCTGCCGCCGAGGTTGAGGCGGTCGTAGTCGATGGTCGGGATGCCCGCGGCCTGCGCCTTCTTCGCGACCGCGGCGCCGACCTCGCTGTTCGGGGCGTCGATGACCAGGACCTTGACGCCGGCGTTGATCATCCCGTCGGCGAGGGTGGAGAACTTCTGGACGTCGCCCTGGGCGTTCTGGATGTCCGGGTCGAGGCCCGCCTCGCGCATGGCCTTGTCGAGCAAGGGCTTGTCGAAGCTCTCGTACCGGGCCGAGGTGGCGGTCTCCGGCAGGATCACGCCGACCTTCACCCCGCCCGCCGCGGCGGTGGTCTCGCCGCCGCCGCCGCTCGGGCTCGAGGCCTGGTTGGCCCCGCATCCGGTGAGGCCGATGGCAAGCCCTGCTCCGATCGCCACCACCATCGCGCTCGTCCTGCGCATGTGCACCCCTTCCACCCCGGCGCGGCGCCGTCGCCGACCGGATATGTTGTGGCTCGCAACGTACGCGGGCGAAAGGGTGTCGGCCAGGTCTCAGTACCGATTCAGGAAGGTGGCGACGTCACGGTTTCGCAACGTGGTGGGTTGCGGCCCGCGGGTGTCGGGCGTGCCCGCGGCGGTGCCTGCGTGCCGTGTGTCGGACCTGCCCGCGGCGGTGTCGGGCGTGCCCGCGGCGGCCGTCCCCACCCGTCGAGGCGGGCGTCCCCAACCCGTCGAGGCGCGTGCCCACCCGTCGAGGCGCGTGCTGTCCGGGCGCCGGCACCGGGCTCCGGCACCTCCCCTGAGCCGGGCACACGGCGCCGCGCCGGGCACACTCCCACGTCGCCGTGCACACGCCCGACCATGTGCACGGCCATCCCACGCCGTGCACGGCGCCACGCGCTGTGCACGGCGCCACACGCTGTGCACGGCGCCACACGCTGTGCACGGCGCCACGCGCAGTGCACGGCGCCACGCGCAGTGCACGGCGCCACGCGCAGTGCACGGCGCCACGCGCAGTGCACAGCGGGGCAGGGCAGTCCCGCACGGCGCCCGGTGCACCGCCGGCCCACGGTGCACGGCGCCGCGCCGGGCACACTCCCACGTCGCCGTGCACACGCCCGACCATGTGCACGGCGCCACGCGCGGTGCACGGCGCCACGCGCAGTGCACGGCGGGGCAGGGCAGTCCCGCACGGCGCCCGGTGCACCGCCGGCCCACGGTGCACATGGCGCCGCGCCGGGCACACTCCCACGTCGCCGTGCACACGCCCGACCATGTGCACGGCCACCCCACGCCGTGCACGGCGCCACGCGCTGTGCAC
>JBFWRR010000027.1:43665-49947 GCA_050248815.1 Pseudonocardia sp.
GTGCACGGCGCCACGCGCTGTGCACAGCGGGGCAGGGCAGTCCCGCACGGCGCCCGGTGCACCGCCGGCCCACGGTGCACACGGCGCCGCGCCGGGCACACTCCCACGTCGCCGTGCACACGCCCGACCGTATGCACGGCCACCCCACGACGTGTACGGCGCCACGCGCTGTGCACCGCCGGCCCACGGTGCACACGGCGACGCCCTCGAGAGGGCACCCGCGACGCCCCCGGCCGCCCCGGCCGCTTCGGCCGCCCCACACGTCACTCGGCCATTACGGGCCGATCACCACGGGCCGATCCGGGGCAGTCAGACCGCGATCACCGTCGGGACGATCATCGGGCGCCGCCGGTAGGTCTCCCCCACCCAGCGGCCGACGACGCGGCGGACGGACTGCGCGATCCGGTGCGTGTCGGTGATCCCCTCGGCCTCGGTGCGCGAGAGCTCGTCCTCCACCAGCGGCAGCACGGCGTCGAGGGCCTTCGGGTCGTCGGAGAAGCCGCGCCCGGAGATCGTCGGCGCGGCGACGGCGCGGCCCGTGGTGGAGTCCACGGCCACGGTGATCTGGATGAACCCGCCCTCGCCGAGCACGAGCCGGTCGCCCAGCGTGGACTCGCCGATGTCGCCGACCGCGAGGCCGTCCACGTACACCCGCCCGACCTCGACCCGCCCCGCGATGGAAGCCTTGCCGTCCACCAGGTCCACGACGACGCCGTCCTCGGCGAGCACGATCCGGTCCTCCGGCACGCCGGTGGCGACCGCGAGCGCGGCGTTCGCCCGCAGGTGGCGCCACTCGCCGTGCACCGGCATGACGTTCGACGGCCGCACGGCGTTGTAGAGGAAGAGCAGCTCACCGGCCGGCGCGTGCCCGGAGACGTGCACCTTCGCCATCCCCTGATGCACCACGGTGGCGCCCAGCCGTGTGAGCCCGTTGATCACGCCGAACACGGCCGTCTCGTTGCCCGGGATCAGCGACGAGGCGAGGATCACCGTGTCCTCGGGCCGGATCACGACCGAACGGTGGTCGCCCCGCGCCATCCGCGAGAGTGCCGAGAGCGGCTCGCCCTGCGACCCTGTGGAGACGATCACGAGTTCGTCGTCGGGCAGGTGCATGGCGTCGTCCAGCTCGACCACCAGCCCGTCCGGGACGCTCAGGAACCCCATCTCGGCAGCGAGCCCCATGTTGCGCACCATCGACCGGCCGACGAAACACACCCGACGCCCGTGCGCCACCGCCGCGTCGAGGACCTGCTGCACCCGGTGCACGTGGCTCGCGAAGCAGGCGACGATGATCCGCGCGGGCGAGCGGTGGAACACCCCGTCCAGGACGGGCCCGATCTCGCGCTCGGCGATGACGAAGCCCGGGACCTCGGCGTTCGTGGAGTCCACGAGGAACAGGTCCACGCCCTCGTCGCCCATGCGGGAGAAGCCGGCGAGGTCGGTGAGGCGCCCGTCCAGCGGCAGCTGGTCCAGCTTGATGTCGCCGGTGTGCAGGACGAGGCCCGCGGCGGTGCGGATCGCGACCGCCAGCGCGTCCGGGATGGAGTGGTTGACCGCGAAGTACTCGCAGTCCCACCCGCCGTGGCGGACGCGGTCGCCCTCCTTGACCTCCTGCAGGTGCGGGGTGAGCCGGTGCTCACGGCACTTGGCCGCCACCAGCGCGAGCGTGAACCGCGACCCGACGACGGGGATCTCGGGGCGCTGGCGCAGCAGGAACGGCACCGCCCCGATGTGGTCCTCGTGGCCGTGGGTGAGCACGAGGGCATCGATGTCGTCGAGGCGGTCCTCGATCGCGCGGAAGTCCGGCAGGATCAGGTCCACGCCCGGGGAGTCCTCGGCGGGGAAGAGCACCCCGCAGTCCACGACGAGCAGCCGCCCGTCGTGCTCGAAGACCGTCATGTTGCGGCCGATCTCGCCGATGCCGCCGAGCGCGACGACCCGCAGGCCACCCGGCGCGAGCGCGGACGGCGGGGCGGTGGGGAGCTCGGGCTGTACAGGCTCGGGAGGCACGGGGCGGGGAGCGGGATCGCGCCGGGGCGGGCGGGAACGGCGGTCGGACCGGGGACGGTCCGACCGCGCGGGAGGACGGGTCATGTCAGTTCCCCGCCCCTCGCAGGGCAACCGGGCACGGGGTCACGGGACGGGGACCTCCGTCCGGGCGCGCAGGTCGACGCCTGCCTCGGCGAGGTCCGCGTCGATCGCCGCCAGCTGTTCCGGGGTGGGGGGCACGAGCGGTAGCCGGGGATGGCCCACGTCGAACCCGTGCAGCCGCAGCGCCGCCTTGACGAAGATCGCGCCGCCCACGCGGGACATCGCCCGCATCACCGGCAGCATCGACGCGTTGATCTCGCGCGCCCGCACGACTTCACCCGCCTCGAAGGCGTCCGTCATCGCGCGGATGCGGTCCGCGACGACATGGCCGATCACGCTAACGTGGCCCACCGCCCCGACCGAGAGCCAGGGCAGGTTCACCGGGTCGTCGCCGGAATAGTAGGCGAGGCCGGTGGTCGTCATGATCTCGACGCCGTGGCGCAGGTCTCCCCGGGCGTCCTTCACCGCGACGATGCGCGGGTGCTCGGCCAGGCGGCGCAGCGTGTCCGCCTCGATCGCGACGACGCTGCGCGGCGGGATGTCGTAGAGCATCACCGGCAGCCCGACGGCGTCCGCGATCGCCGTGAAGTGCGCGACCAGCCCGGCCTGCGGGGGCCGCGAGTAGTACGGCGTGACGAGCAGCAGCCCGTGCGCCCCCGCCTTCTCGCACTCCTGCGCGAGGTGGACGCTGTGCGCGGTGTCGTACGTGCTCGCGCCCGCCACCACGGTCGCCCGGTCCCCCACCGCCCCGACGACGGCGCGGACCAGCTCGACCTTCTCCGCGTCGGTGGTGGTGGGCGACTCACCGGTGGTGCCGTTGACGACCAGCCCGTCGTTGCCGAGCTCGACCAGACGGGTGGCGAGCCGCTCGGCGCGGGCGAGGTCCAGGCGCCCCTCGCCGTCGAAGGGTGTGACCATCGCCGTCAGCACCCGGCCGAAGGGTCGGCCCGGCTGGCGCGTCGGTGCGGGCTCTCGTTCGCGCGAGCTCATGGGATGACGGTACCCCGCCCGCGCAGCGCCGCCCGGGTCGCCGGGCGGCGCGCCGCGGGAGGCGGCCTACCCTGCGCGCTTCGTCGCCGTCACCAGCAGGTACTCCGCCGGATAGGCGCTGGCGCCCGGGGTCGCGGAGATGTTCGCGCGGGTGAGCAGGTCGAGGAAGTCACGGTCCAGGTCGGCGGATCGCTGCGCGTCGCCCGCGTTCGCGGCGTACACGGCGATGGTCGGGCCGTAGTTGCGCTTCCAGTACTCGCGGAACTCGAGCGGGCTCGGGCTGTGGTCGAAGACGACCGTGCCCCGCCGGACGGTGAGGTCCACGCGGTCCCCGAACACCTCCCGGACGTGCTGCTCGTCGCCCCAGAGGGGCGGGGGCGAGGCACCCGGCGGCGGTGGTGGCGAGTACGGCTTCATCGCGGCGAACAGCTGCCCGACGAAGCCCTGGGGCGTCCAGTTGATCATCCCGATGCGGCCGCCGGGGCGGGTGACGCGCACCAGCTCGTCGGCCACCGCCTGATGGCGCGGGGCGAACATCGCACCGACGCAGGACAGCACGACGTCGAACGACGCGTCGTCGAACGGCAGGTTCTCCGCGTCGGCCTCCACCCAGTCGATCTCCACGCCACGCTCGGCCGCAGCAGCCCGGCCCGCGACGAACAGCTCCGGGGTGAGGTCCGAGGCGACGACGGTGGCGCCGGTGGCCGCGGCGGGTACGGAGGCGTTGCCCGACCCGGCCGCGACGTCGAGCACCCGCTCACCCGGTCGCAGATCGAGTGCCTCGACGAGGGTGGCGCCGAGGGTCGGGATCAGATCGACCGCGACGGCGGGGTAGTCCCCCGAGGCCCACAGGGCGCGGTGGCGGGCCTTGAGGGCGCGGTCGGCGGCATCGGTCGGGATGGCGGCGGTGCTGGTCATGTGCGTTCCTCCCAGTCGTCCTTGACGGGCAGACCGTCCCGCTCCCGGCCTCGGCGGGCGTGCCACCGGTGTGAAACGCGCAGCTCACCCGCTCCGCAGGCACCGCTGCCCGCCGGGGCGTTTCACGTCGGTGACGACTCGGCGCAGGCGCGGGTGCCCATCCTCGGAGCCGTCGCCGCGTCGAGCGGCGCGAGGAGGTGGACAGGGTGACGGGCATGGTCGGGGACGAGGCGGCGGCCGTCTGCGCGGTGGCGCGGACCGCACCCGCTGTCGAGGCGGGGCGGGAGGAGGCCGGGCCCACGGGGTACCGGCCCGGGTCGCAGCGGCCGTCCGGGGGACCCGCGGGGGTGTCGGGAGGTGCGGCGGTGCCGGAGGCACACAGCGCGGTGCCGGACGCATCCACCACGGCGTCGGACGCGCCCGGATCGGTGCGCCAGGCACCCACCACAGCCTCGGAAGCGCCCGGATCGGTGCGCCAGGCACCCACCACAGCCTCGGAAGCGCCCGGATCGGTGCGCCAGGCACCCACCACAGCCTCGGAAGCGCCCGGATCGGTGCGCCAGGCACCCACCACAGCCTCGGAAGCGCCCGGGTCGGCGGGGCAGGCGCCCGTCGCGGTGCCGACACCCGCCGTGACGTCGACACGCGCGGCCGTGCCGACGACCCCGATGGCGTTCTCGGGAGCGCCCGCCGCCGTGCCGGAACAGGAGGCGACCGGCCAGCCGGCACCCGGGGCGACCGTGCGCCGCGCGGCCCGGGAGGTCGTCCCGGTTGCGCTGAGCATCGCCCCGTTCGGGCTGGTCATCGGGGCCGTCGCGACCCGGGGCGGGCTCCCCGCGCTGCCGCATGCCCTCGCCGCGATCACCACCTTCGGCGGAGCGGCCCACCTGGCCGTGCTGAGCCTCGGCGCCGCCGGGGCGGGCCTCGCCGCGGCCGTGGGTATCGCGACACTGATCAACGCCAGGCTGCTGCTCTACTCGGCCGCGCTGGAGCCACGGTTCCGCGGCCAGCCGTCCTGGTTCCGCTGGGTGGCGCCCGCCTTCATCATCGACCAGACCTACGTCATGGTCCTCGACCGCGATGACCTCGCCGACCCCGCCGCATTCCGGCGGTACTGGCTGACGGCGGGCGGCCTGCTGGCGGCGGGTTGGGCCGGCGCCATCGGGGTCGGTGCGGCGGTGGGCCCGATGCTGCCGGTGGGATCCCCGCTGGACGCCGCGGCCGTCGTCGTGCTCGCGGGGCTGCTCGGGCCGCGGCTGGCCGCCCCGCGGCCTGCGGCGGTCGCGGCGACGGCGCTCACGGTGTCGGTCCTGGGCGCACCCCTGCCCGGCGGGGTCGGGCTCGCGGCCGGGATCGGGGCGGGGACGGCGGTGGGGCTGCTGATGGACCGCCGCGACGGCACGGACACCGCAGGCACGGACACGGCCGGCGGCACGGACCGCCGCGACGGCACGGACACGGCGAGCGGCGGGGCGCCGGCGGGCCGGGCGACGAGGGGTGCCCGGCCCGCCGGCCCCGATCCCGACGACGCCCCGCCCGACGGCCCCCTTCCCGACGACGCCCTACCCGACGACGCCCTACCCGACGGCCCCCTTCCCGACGGCCCCTTTCCCGACGGCCCCCTACCCGACGACGCCCTACCCGACGACGCCCCGCCCGACGGCCCCCTTCCCGACGGCCCCCTTCCCGACGACGCCCCGGGCCCGGCGTCGGGCGACCACCGGACACCGCCCGGCGGGGGGCCCGGGGCCGCCGAGCCCGACGCCTGCCGTCCCAGCCTGTGCTGCGGCGGTCCGCGATGAGTGCGACCGCGATCCTCGTCGCGCTGCTCGCGGTCGGCGGGGCGTCCTACCTCATGCGTGTCACCGCGATCACGCTGCTCCCCGCTTCCCGGCTCCCCGCGGCGGTCCGCCGCGCCCTGGGGCACGCGGGCCCGGCCGCGATCGCCGCCATGGTGGGGGCGGGCGTCGCAGCGGGAGCGGCCCTGCCCGAGCTGGCCGCACGGCTGCCCGTACTGGCCGGGGCTGCGGTCGCCGCGGCGGTGGCCTGGCGCTGGCGCGGGCTCGTCCTGCCCGTCGTGGCCGGGCTGGCCACGGTGGCCGCCCTGTCGGTGGTCCCGGTGCTGTAGCGGCGGCAGGGGCCCCTCCTGCAACGAGCGGCGCACCCGACCCCGCGTGCGGCGCCCCCGCCCCCGCGAGCACCCCGCCCGTCCCCACGCCCGCACCGGCGTGCCCCGCCCTCCGCTCCCCGGGCACCGGGGCCGGCCCCCCCCCCCCGACGACG
>JBFWRR010000027.1:49957-59199 GCA_050248815.1 Pseudonocardia sp.
CGGGCCCCCCTCCTTCAGCGAGGGGCGCGTTCCTACAACGGGTTTGGACGAACGCGCCGCTCGTCCATCACCCGTGCCGGCGCAGAGCCTGCCGGGCAAGCGCCACCGGGTCCGCGCGCGACCCCGCGAGCACCCCGCCCGACCCCGCGAGCGGCGCACCCGACCCCGCGAGCGGCGCACCCGGCTCCGCGAGCACCGCGCCCGACCCATCGCCGGATCCGGCGTGCCCGGCGATCCACTCCCGGTGCAGCGGTGACGGCCGCCCCGCCGCGATGAGCGCGCGGTGCAGGGCGAGGGCGTCGGTGTCCGCGCCCAGCCGCACGAGCAGCCGGGCGACATAGCGCAGGTTGAGCCACTGCTGGGTCCGGTCACCCGCGCGGTCCCAGTGGTCCAGCACGGCGAGGAACGCGCGCGCGGCGGCGCGGGGATCACCGTGCACGGCCCGGGTGGCCGCCGCCTCCATGATCGCGATGCCGTGCCACCAGAAATTGCGCACGGAGGCGGCGAGTGCGGCGGACTCGTCGAGCAGCTCCAGCGCCCGCGCAGGCTCCGCCTTCTTCAGCACGAGGCCCAGGGCGTAGCGGGCCATCGCGAGTGCGGTGGGGTTGCCGGTGGTGTCGGAGACCTCCACCGACTCGGCGGCCGCGGCGAGCCCACGCTCGGGCTCACGCAGGACGGCCCGGCAGACCGCCTCGTAGTACAGGGTCCAGACCAGCCGGATCGGGTCGTCCTCGCGGCGGGCGCGCTCCACCTCGGCCGTGTAGTGACGCAGGGCCGCAGCAGCGTCGCCTTCGTAGAGGGCCACGTCGGCGAGCACGTCCGCGGGGTACGCGACGCGATCCGTACCCCGGCCGGGGACCCGGCCGCCCGCGCGAGCGGCGAGCGTACGGGCCGCGACGAAGTCGCCGCGGTTCCACGCACCCCGGGCGGCCGCGCCGACGGCGGCCGGCTGCAGCGGATGGCCGGGATCGGCGATCTCGAGCGCGTCTTCGGCCCAGCCCGCGGACTCGTAACCGACCCGGAGGTGCACGAGCTCCGACGCCGACGTGACCAGCCGCAGCGCCAGGTCGGCGTCGGCGTCGACGAGAGCCCGCTCGACGGCGGTGCGCAGGTTGTCGTGGTCGGGCATGCCGCGCTCCACCCAGGCCCGCTCGTGGGGCCCGTGCAGCCCGGCCCCGATCTCCCCGGCGAGCTCCGCGAACCATGCGGCGTGCCGCCGCGCCCCCGCCGTCTCCTCGCCCGCGGCGACCAGCCGTTCCCGGCCGTACGCCCGCAGGGTCTCGAGCACGCGGTAGCGGGTGCGGCCCTCCGTACCGAGGACGGTGACCATCGACTTGTCGACGAGGCCGATCAGCAGGTCCAGCGTGTCGTCGATGGATCCGGTGCCACACACCCCGTGGGCCGCATCGGCGTCGAAGCCGCCCGCGAACACCGACAACCGCGCGAAGAGCCGCTGCTCGGCCTCGGACAGCAGGCGGTAGGACCAGTCGACGGCGGCCGCGAGGCTCTGGTGGCGCGGCGGCGCGCCGCGGGTGGCGAGCCCGACGAACCGGCCGGCGTCGAGCCTGCGGACGACCTCCGCGGCGTTCATGACCCGCATCCGGGCGGCGGCGAGCTCGATCGCGAGCGGCAGGCCGTCGAGCCTGCGGCAGAGCTCGGCAACGGTGTCGTCGCCGGCGAAGCCGGGCCGCTGCGCGGCGGCGCGGTCCGCGAAGAGCCGCTGGGCGTCCCCGTCGGACAGCGGCTGCACGGGGACGAGCCGCTCCCCCTCGACACCGAGCGCCTCCCGGCTCGTGGCCAGCACCGTCACCGCGCGGCACTCCCGCACCACCGCGTCGACGAGGCGGGCCACGGGGTCCAGGACGTGCTCGCAGTTGTCGACGATCAGCAGGAGCTCGCGGCCACGCAGGTACTCGACCACCGACTCGTCGATGGTCAGCCCCGACCGCTGCTGCACCCGAAGGACCGTCGCCACCGCGTGCCCGACGGCAGCACCGTCGCCGACCGCCGCAAGCTCGCACAGCCGGGCTCCGTCGGCGAACGACGACTCGACCCGCGCCGCGACCTCCAGGGCCAGCCGCGACTTGCCCACCCCACCGACTCCGAGCAGCGTCACGAGCGGGCCCCGCCCCAGCGCACCGAGGACGACGTGCAGCTCGTCTCGCCGCCCGACGAATGACGTGGGGCGCCGAGGGAGGCCGGCTGTGCCCGGCCCCACCGCCCCCGCCCCGGCACCGGCTCGCGCAGCCGCCGCGACGGGCCCGTCCGGGGGGCCCGCCTTCCCGTCCGGGCCGTTGACACGGGACGGCGGCGGGAGCACCGGGGGGCGTGCGGGCTCGGGAACGGGCGGAGACCCGGATGGCGGTCCGGACCGGGTCCGCGGCTGCCGTGCGGGCACGGACTCGGGCACAGATGCGGGGTGCGCTTCGCGTTGAGGTGCGGAGCGGTCCCCCGCGTGGGGAACGGGCGGGAGTATCGGCGCAACCGTCGGCCTCCCCGGCAGCGGCTCGCCGAGCTCGCCCGCGAGCACCCGCTGCTGGACCGCCCGCAGCGCCGCCCCCGGGTCGGCGCCGAGCTCGTCACGCAGCCGTTCGCGCAGGTGGGCGTAGGTGGCCAGCGCGTCGGCCTGCCGCCCGCCGCGGGCCTGGCAGAGCATTAGCTGGCCGGCGAGCCGCTCGTCGAGCGGGTTCGCCCGCGCGGCGTCGAGCAGGCCGACGAGCAGCTCGGCGTGCCGCCCCGCGGCGAGGACGGCGTCGTTGCGGTCCAGCTCGGCGGCGAAGCGTTCGGCGAGGAGCGTGGTGCGGACGTCGTCGAACCAGGGCGTCTCGACCGCCCCGAACGGCGTACCGCGCCACAGCGCGAGGGCCTCGGCGAACAGATCTGCGGCCACGTCCGGGCGCTCGGCGGCGCGGGCGCGGGTGCTCAGCGCGCGGAACCGGTGCAGGTCGACGCGGTCCGGGTCGGTGGCGAGCGCGTATCCGCCCGGCCCGCGGGAGAGCCGGACGCCCGCGACACCCTCCAGGCGCTGCCGCAGCCGCGAGACGTACGCCGAGAGCGCGTTGCGGGCCCGGTAGGGCGGCCGGTCCGCCCACACGCGGTGGATCAGCGCCTCGGCGGTGACGACCCGGTTGAGCTCCACCACCAGCACCGCGAAGACCGTGCGCTGGCGGGTGTGGCCGAGCTCGACCGGGGCACCGGAGACCCGGACGTCGATCTCTCCAAGCACCCGCAGTTCCACGCCGTCCCCGATAATCCCTCCTGACCTGCGGATTTCAGGTTCCGCACAACCCTATCGAGACCTGGGGGCCCATGGTGGTCACCAGAACTCACGAGGGAGGAACGATGACGCTCGCGGCCCCGACTCCGCCGGTCACCGACCGGCGGGAGCTCTCCCGGCTGGCCTACGGCTTCATGGCCTCGCAGGCACTGTTCGCGGCCCTCGGAGTCGACCTGTTCGGCCACCTCGCCGGTGGTCCGCGCACGGTCGCGGAGCTGGCAGGCGCCACCGGGGTGCCGCCGCACCGGATGCGGACGCTCCTCGCCGCGCTCGCCGCCGTCGGCCTGGTCGTCGCGGACGGGGACGGGTTCGTGAACGCACCTGCGAGCGCGCGGCACCTGGTCGGCGCGGACGGGCTCGGCGAGTACTTCCGCCTGCAGATCGCGCAGCAGATCTACCCCGCGATGACCCACCTCGCCGCGGGGATCACCGGCACCGGTACCGCGTTCGACACGCTCGCGGGCCTGCTCGCCGACAGCGGTCAGGCGCAGATGTTCACCGCCGCCCAGCACGCCGGCTCGCTCGGGCCCGCCCGGGCGCTCGCCGCCCGCGTCCCGCTGCCGGGCGCTGCGCGGCTGCTCGACGTCGGCGGCGGCAGCGGGGCGTTCGCGACCGCGTTCTGCGCGGCCAACCCGGGTCTGCGGGCGACGGTGCTCGACCTGCCGCGCGTCGTCGAGGCCGCCGCCGGGTTCGTCCGCGAGCCGGTCACGCTGCTCGCAGCCGATGCCGCGCGCGACCCGTGGCCCGGCGACCAGGACGTCGTGCTGATGTCCTACCTGCTCAGCGCCCTGGCCGACGCGGAGATCGACGTCGTCCTCGCCCGCGCCCGCGCGGCACTGCACCCCGGCGGGACGCTGATCGTGCACGACTTCCTGCTCGACGACGACCGCCGCGGGCCCGCACCCGCGGCGCTGTGGTTCCTGCAGTACCTCGCCTACCGCCCCGACGCCGTCTCGTTCACCGGTACCGAGCTCGCGGAACGCCTCGCAGGCCACGGCTTCGAGCCGGTGACCCTCGACATCCTGATCCCGGAGATCACCGGGGTGATCCTCGCCCGGAGGGGGCCGTCATGACCGGAGTCGCCGTCACACCGCTGGAGACCCGCCGCGACGTCGTCGTGCACGTGGCGCGGCGCGCGGAGGAGCTCGGCTACGCGAGCATGCACGTCGCCGAGGGCTGGGGGCTCGACGCCGGCGCGCTGCTGGCCGAGATCGCGGTCCGCACCGAGCGGATCCGGATCGCGACCGGCGTGCTGAACGTGTGGGGTCGCAGCCCCGCCACCATCGCCATGCTCGCCACCACCCTCGACGACATCTCCGAGGGGCGGTTCACGCTCGGCCTCGGCTCGGGCAGCGCGCCGCTCGCCGAGGGGCTGCACGACACACCCTTCGA
This sequence comes from Pseudonocardia sp., assembly GCA_050248815.1. Classification (GTDB taxonomy): domain Bacteria; phylum Actinomycetota; class Actinomycetes; order Mycobacteriales; family Pseudonocardiaceae; genus Pseudonocardia. Next base: position 54,627 of record JBFWRR010000027.1, read on the forward strand.
CGCCCCGGTGCGGCGACTGGGTGACACCACCCGCCAGGTGCGCCGCCTGCTCGCCGGGGAGCGGCTCGTCCCCGCCGGGGAGCACAGCGGGCGCCCGCTGCGCCTGGCCACCCCTGCGCGCCCGGACGTACCGATCCACCTCGCCGGCCTCGGACCGGCCGCCGTCGAGCTCGCCGGCGAGGTGGCCGACGGGTGGTGCCCGTTCCTGCTGCCGGTGTCCGGGCTCGCCGACCACACGGCGCGGCTGGAGAAGGGGGCGGCGCGCGCGGGACGGCCGCGACCCGACGTCGTGCTCTGCCCGCCCGTCGCGGTCGCGCCGACCCCGGACCGGGCGCGCGAGCTGGCGTCCTGGTGGGTGAGCTTCTACCTGACCTCGATGGGGCCGTTGTACCGGCGCACGCTGGAGCGGATCGGCTACGCGGACGCCGTCGCCGAGGTCGTGACGGGCGCAGCCGGGAAGCGGCAGGTCGTGCCGCAGGTGCTGCTGGACGAGCTGGTGGTGTGGGGCGAGCCGGACGCCGCGGGCCTCCACCTGGACCGGTGGCGCGCCACGGGCGCCGAGCAGGTGGTGCTCGCGCTGCCACCGCTGCGGCCCGTCGAGGAGCTGGACGCGACGTTGGAGGCCCTGCGGCCGGGCGCCTAGAAACCGCGGGGAGCGCTGCCGAGCGCGGCGACGTCGGCGTCCGCGCCCTCCGTCTCGACGTGGACGGCGCCGCGCCCGAAGCCGTGCAGGAGCAGCTCCCCCGGCTCACCGGAAATCGTCACCACCCGCTCCCCCGGGCGCGCGACGATCGGGGTGCCCGCGGGGCGGTGCAGCACCACCCCGACGGGGCTACGCCGGTAGAGCATCCGCGCGGTGCGCTCCAGGATCGCCCACAGCTCGGCGTCGCGTGTGGGGTCCGGCGGGCGCGCCTGCCACCCCGGTTCGCCGCGGCGGGCGTCCTCGTGGTGGACGAAGTGCTCCGCGCCGTTGAACATCGTGTCGACGGCCGGGACGCGGTAGGGCGACCAGAGCGGCGGCCCCTCTCGGAACTGCTGCACCGCTTCGTCCCAGGGTGTGTCCGCCCACGACGCCATCGCCTTCTCGGTCACCCAGGCGAGCGGTTCGAGGACGATCCCGGCCGACGCCCACGGTTGCCGTTCGCGCACGAGCAGGTGGGCGAGCAGGTCGCGGGTGGTCCAGCCGGCACACAGGGTCGGCCGGTGCGGCCCCAGCACGTCCAGCGTGTCGGCGAGGGCGGCGCGCTCCGTCACGGCGAGGCTCACGCGGCCCACGCTAGCCGCGATCGGCGCGCCCGGCCCGTCGAGGCGGCGCGCCCGCCCCGCTCCGCTGGTCACATGAGGCCCAGCTCCCGGGCCCGGTGCACGCACGGGCCAGGTCGTCCCCGCAGCGGGTCGGGCATCCGCCACTGTGCTGCGGGGCCTCAGCTCCTCGTCTCAGCCCTCCGTGACGAAGGGGCTGGACGCGATCTCGGTGCCGTCGTCCAGCGTGGCGATCTCGAAGTCGCCGAATACGTTGGGTACCGCCGCCTGGAGCTGGCGCAGGCACTCCACCGCGAGCCCGCGGATCTCGACGTCCGCGTGCTCGGTGGCGCGCATGGCGATGAAGTGGCGCCACGCCCGGTAGTTCCCGGTGACGACGATGCGGGTCTCGGTGGCGTTGGGCAGCACGGACCGGGCGGCCTGGCGGGCCTGCTTGCGGCGCAGCGTGGCGTTCGGGACGTCCGCGAACCGCTTCTCCAGGCCCGCGAGGAGCTCCTCGTAGGCCTTCACCGACGCCGCAGTGGCCTCGGCGAAGAGCGCGTGCAGGTCGGGATCGGCGGCGATGACGTCCGGCTCGACCATCGCGGCGTTGCGCTCCGGGACGTAGCGCTGGGACAGCTGCGAGTAGGAGAAGTGGCGGTGGCGGATCAGTTCGTGGGTGAGCGAGCGCGACATCCCGGTGAGGTAGAAGCTCACCGAGCCGTGCTCCAGCACCGAGAGGTGGCCCACCTCGAGGATGTGGCGCAGGTAGCCCTCGTTCGTCGCCGTGGCGGGGTTCGGCTTGCCCCAGGACTGGTAGCAGGCCCGGCCCGCGAACTCGGCGAGCGCCTGCCCGCCGTCCGCATCGGTGCTCCACGGCACGTCCTCGGGCGGCAGGAACTCGGTCTTCGCGACGAGCTGGACCCTCGGCGGCACGGTCTCGGGCATGGTCGGCAGGGTAGCCAACGGCACCGACAGGTCCGCGGACCGCTCGCGGTGATGTCACCGAAGTCCTTGACTGACGTCATATGTGACGCCATCGTGATGTCATGGACCTCAGCCAGTACGTCGCGCGGCTGCGTGAGGATCTCGCCGCCGCCGCCGCGGCGGGCGACGAGCAGACCCGGCGCACGGCGGGCCTGCTCGCGGGCGCCATCGAGCCCGCCGCCCGCCTCACCCTCATGAACGCGCTCGCGGACCTTGCCGCCGAGGTCACCGAGGCACTCGGTGACCGCACCGTCGAAGTTCGCCTCGACGGGCGCGACGTGCGTGTGTCGGTCTCGGGCGAGCCCGAGCACGCCGAGCGTGACGGGCACGACGAGCGGGCCGACACCCCGCCGCCGCCTCCCCCGCCCCCGCCGTTCCGGCCGGGTGGGGACGACATCAGCCGCATCACGCTGCGGCTGGTCGAGCAGATCAAGAGCCAGGCGGAGCAGGCTGCCGCCGCGCAGGGCGTATCGCTCAACTCGTGGGTGGCGCAGGCCGTCCAGGGTGCGCTGCAGGGCGCCGACCAGCGCCACCGCCGCCGCGACCGGCACGAGGACCGCAACCTGCGCGGGTGGGTGCAGGGATGACCAGGACATGGGAGGTGCCGGAGGCCGTGGGCTACGCGCGCGAGGAGTTCTGGCCGGTGGACGGCCCGGTGGACCTGGAGCTCTCGGTGGACGTCGGCCGCGTCCGGGTGGTGCTGGAGGCGGCTCCGGCCGCGGACACCGCGGCGGCGGCTGCTGATGCCGCCGGAACCGCCGGGGCGGACCGCGGCACCGAGGCGGCCGGTTCGGCCGGTTCCGAGGGCACCGCCGGTGCCCAGGCCGCAGGGCCACCGGCCGGGACACCGGCACCCGAGATGGCGGCCGGTGCGGGGGGCACCGTCGGCGCCGGTGCGACAGGGGAAGCCCCGGCGGCCGGGGCCGGTGCGGGGGGCACCGTCGGCGCCGGTGGGGCCTCGGAAGCCCTGGGCGGTGCGGCGGGCGGCTCGCCCGGCTTCACGGGCGCGTTCACGGACGGCCCCGGGGAGGGGGCTACGTCGCCGTCCGGCTCCAGGCCCGAGGCCGGGCCGCCTCCGCGTCCCGGCGTCCACGTCGAGGTGCGTCACGACCCGTCGGCGGGCACCGGCTGGTCCCGCGGCATCGGCAGCATCCTCGGCTGGCTCGGGCAGAACCCGGCGTTCGACCGGTTCGAGGGCGCGTTCGACCTGCCGATCCGCGACCCCGAGCGGCTCGCCGCCGACGCCGTCGCCGCCACCGAGATCACCTGGTCCGCCGTCGCGCGCCGGCTCACGGTGCGCAGCCCGGAGGAGCTGCCGCTACGGGTGGTGCCGCTTGCCGTCACGGTGCGGGCCCCCGTGGGCTCGCGGCTGACGGTCCGCACGGGCGCCGGTGACGTCACGGTGACGGGTACCGCGGGCGAGAGCGACATCAAGACCGGCTCCGGGGACGTCGTTCTCGGCCCGATCGGCGGACGGTCGCGGGTGCGCACCGGTTCGGGCGGCATCACCGTGGCGGCCGCCTCCGGGCAGGCCGACATCAAGGTGGGCAGCGGTGACGTCCGCATCGGCGAGACCGCAGGTGAGCTGCGGGTGCGTTCCGGGTCCGGCGACGTGGAGGTCACCGACGCACGCTCGGGCACGGTGGAGGTCTCCACGGGTTCGGGGCGGCTCACGGTCGCCGTGCATCCAGGAGTCGGCGCCGAGCTGGACCTGTCGACCGGCTCGGGCAGGGCTCGCAGCGATCTGACCGTGGAGAAGGTCGCGCCGCAGCATGCGCCGACGCTGCGGGTGCGGGGGCGCACGGGCAGCGGGGACCTGCTGATCACACGGGCCGCCGTCCCGGTCTGATCAGCGCTCAGGGCCGCGGCCTGATCACCCGGCCGCAGCAGAGCACCCGGCCGCCGCACCCGGACGCCGCACCCGGCCGCGGCCCTGAGCCACCACCCCCGCGCGCAGCCCTCGCAGGACCAGCACGCGCTTCGCAGACGCTGCGGCCCCTGCGAAGCGAACCAGAAACCTGCGAAGCGGACCCCAGACCCCTGCGAAGCAACCCAGGCGCCCTGCGAAGCGGACCCGCACCCCGCGAAGCGGACCCGCGCCCTGCGAAGCGGACCCCAGACCCCCGCGAAGCGAACCCGCACCCTGCGAAGCGGACCGCACCCTGGGAAGCGGACCCCAGACCCCTGCGAAGCCACGCGCAGATCGACCCGGAGCCGCAGGCAGGCCGTGCCAGCCGCCGCCCCGCCAGCCGCCGCGCCGCCTGCCGACATGGCACCCGTCAGAAGCCCCCAGAAGCCCGGCGCTGACGCCGCCGAGGACGCCGAGGACGCCGAGGACGCCGAG
>JBFWRR010000027.1:59299-62206 GCA_050248815.1 Pseudonocardia sp.
CGCCGAGGACGCCGAGGACGCCGAGGACGCCGAGCCAACCCCCGCCCGGGAGGCACCCCACCCGCCGGACACCCCGGAAACACCCCGATGCCGAGACGGCTCACCCGGCCGCCGGCGCCGGACCCCGGGGCGCCTTCAGGGCGCCATCAGGGCGCGGGCGAGCGGGGCGGCCAGATCCCCCCGCTCGCCCACCACCACCGCCTCCAGCCCGAGCCACCCGGCCATCTCGCGCAACGCCCCTGCCAGCTCCGAGGCGACGCGGGAACCGTCCACGCCGGGCTCGGCGAACGCGCCCGGGACGCGCAGGACGCCCGCCGTCCGGTCGGCCTTCAGGTCGACCCGGGCCACCAACTCCCCGTCCAGCAGGAACGGGAAGACGTAGTAGCCGTACTCACGCTTGGCCTCCGGCACGTAGATCTCGATGCGGTAGCGGAACCCGAAGATCCGCTCGGTGCGCTCGCGCTCCCAGATCAGCGGGTCGAACGGGCACAAGAGCGCCCGGCCCTCGATCCGCCGCGGCACCCGGACGCCGGGCACCCGGTAGGCGGACCGGCGCCAGCCCGACACCGCGACCTCCTCCAACTGCCCCGCGTCGACCAGCTCCGCAACCGCGGTGCGGCTGCGCCCCGGGGCGAGCCGGTAGTAGTCCCGCAGGTCCGGCTCCGTCGCGACACCCAGGGCGCGGGCGGCGCCGAGGACGAGGCGGCGTGCGGCGTCCTCCGCCGCCACCGGTGGCGCGGCGAGCACGTCGGGCGGGAGCACCCGCTCGGGCAGGTCGTAGAGACGCTGGAAGTGGCGGCGCGCGCCGGTGGTGAGCTCCCCCGTGCCGAAGAGGTACTCACAGATCCGCTTGACGTCCGAGCGCTCCCACCACGACACCCCGGGTGGCCGGGGCCGCACGGTGTCGCCACCCAGCAGGCGCTCCAGCTCGCCCGCGCCGACCGGGCCGTACTCCTTCACCGCGGCCAGCACGTCGTCCACCAGCGCGGGGCTGCGCCGGGCCAGCTCGCCGTAGTTGTGCCACCAGCCGGCGCGCTTGGCCCCGGAGAGCAGGAGAGCCCGGTCCGCCACGGGTAGCAGCGACGCCTCGTGCGCCCAGTACTCCACGAGCAGGCGCGGCCGCCGCGCCGAGTGCGACCAGGCGGCGTCGTCGACCAGACCGGGCTCGTAGGGCCCGAGGCGGCTGTAGAGCGGCATGTAGTGGGCGCGAACGGCGACGTTCACCGAGTCCAGCTGCAACAGCCGCAGCCGCTCGACGGTGCGGGTGAGGTGGCGCCGCGTCACCGGGCCGGAGGGGCGCGCGTCGGCGAAGCCCTGAGCCGCGAGCACGGTGCGGCGGGCGGCGGCGGCCCCGAGAACGGCGGCCCCGAGAACGGTGGGCCCGAGAACGGTCACATCCGGGATGCTGCCAGGACACCCCGACACTTTCCGGGCAGCGAAACCCACACCCGGCCAGGCACGCCGGCCGCACACCGACCGGGCCCTCGATGCCATGGCGCGAAGGCCGCCGGGTAGACATGGCCCATGGCCACCGCCGCGGTCCGTCCCGCCACTGCTGCGGACGTCGACGAGATCGTGCGGCTGCAGGCAGGCACCTGGCAGCTCGCCTACGCAGGCCTGCTGCCCGAGGCCGCGCTGGCGCAGGTCGCGGGCCCGGCTGCGCGCGCGGCCTGGACGGCCGCCGTCGCGGCGGAGGGTCCCTCACGAGTGCTGATCGCCACCGAGGGCCACTTCACGGTCGGATTCTGCGCCGCCGCACTGAGCGACGAGGCGCCGGAGTGGGCCGAGATCGCCGCGCTCGTCGTCGAGCCCCGGTGGGGGCGCCGCGGGCACGGCGGGCGCCTGCTCGCCGCAGCGGCCGCCCAGCTCGGCGAGCTCGGCGCCCGCTACGGCCTCGCCTGGGTCGCCGAGGCCGACGACGCCACCCGCCGCTTCTACGCCTCGGCGGGCTGGGGCCCGGACGGCCAGGCCCGGGTCCTGGACACCGGCGAGGGCGAGCTGCGGGAGCTGCGGATCACCGGGTCGCTCGCCCTGGAGCTGGTCGGCCGGCTCGGCTAGGCGGTCCAGCCGGGATCGCGCCCGGAATTACCCAGAGCGCGGTCGAACAGCGGGGCGTCGGGCGCGACGGCCACCCGCGGGCCGAACATCCCCTCGGTGCCTTCCTCCCCGAACTGGGCCGTGAACTCGTGCACGACCTCGGCGCTCGCCGGGTCCGGCTCGTAGCGCTGGCCCGTGGCGCGGGCGAGGTCCCAGCCGTGGATCACCAGCTCGTCCAGGGCGACGGCGGCCATCACCTCCGCGGGCCAGGTGACCCCGCCCGCGGAGGCCATCCCCTCCCATGCCGACGGCTCCCGCCAGGCCGCCACCAGATCGTCCAGCCGACGGGGCAGGGTCAGACGCCACTGCGGGTCGAGGCGGGCGGCGTCCGGCGCGGGTGGCGGGCCGTCGGGGCCCGCGACCTTGCGAGCGGTGTCGGTGAACGCCGCCGTGAGCATGACGAGGTGGTCCAGCAGCGCCGCGACGGGGTAGTCGCACGGCGTCGGCCGGGCCAGGTCCTCGTCGGTGACGCCGTCCAGCAGGGCGGCGACGGCGGTGGCGGCGGGCTCGAGGTCGAACTTGGCAGTCATGTCCTACGGACGAAGCCCGCAGCGGGAACTCATCGGTGCCGCCGCGCCACATCGATCGCGGCACCGACCGTCCGCTGCGACCCCGCCTCCGCTCCTCACTCGCCGGAGCTCGCTGCGATGCTCAGCGGGGCCTCCCTCACAGTGTCAACGGCTCGCTGCGACCCCGCCTCCGCTCCTCACTCGCCGGAGCTCGCTGCGATGCTCAGCGGGGCCTCCCTCACAGTGTCAACGGCTCGCTGCGACCCCGCCTCCGCTCCTCACTCGCCGGAGCTCGCTGCGA
>JBFWRR010000027.1:62306-64498 GCA_050248815.1 Pseudonocardia sp.
CGCTGCGACCCCGCCTCCGCTCCTCACTCGCCGGAGCTCGCTGCGATGCTCAGCGGGGCCTCCCTCACAGTGTCAACGGCTCGCTGCGACCCCGCCTCCGCTCCTCACTCGCCGGAGCTCGCTGCGATGCTCAGCGGGGCCTCCCTCACAGGCCGAGCAGCGGCTCGATGCCCACCGTCAGCCCCGGACGGCCCCGCACCGCCCGCACCGCCAGCACGACGCCGGGCATGAACGAGGCCCGGTCGAACGAGTCGTGACGGATCGTGAGCAGCTCGCCCTGCGTACCCAGCAAGACCTCCTGGTGCGCCACGAGACCCGGCAGCCGCACCGAGTGCACCCGCACTCCCTCGACGGTCGCGCCGCGCGCCCCGGCCACCTCGGTGGTCGTGGCGTCCGGCATCGGGTCGCCCCCACGGCCGAGCCCGCGAGCCTGCGCGATCAGGGCCGCCGTGCGCGTCGCCGTCCCCGACGGGGCGTCGACCTTGCCGGCGTGGTGCAGCTCGATCACCTCGACCGACTGGAAGAACGGGGCGGCGCGGCGCGCGAAGTCCATCATCAGCACCGCACCGACACCGAAGTTGGGGGCCACGAGCACGTGGCCCGGAGTCTCGCCCAGCCACTCGCGCACCGTCGCGAGCCGCTCCTGGTCGAAGCCGCTCGTGCCCACGACCGCTGCGATACCGTGCTCCAGGCAGAACCGCACGTTGCCCAGGACGGCGCCCGGATGGGTGAAGTCGACGGCCACCTGCACACCCGCGTCGACCAGGTCCTCGATCGGGTCGCCCACGTCCACCTGCGCCACCAGTTCCAGGCCGTCGGCTTCCTCGACCGCCCTGCACACCTGCGCGCCCATCCGACCCCGCGCACCCAGCACTCCCACCGCGATCCCGTCCACGGGTGGCAGCGTAGGGCCGGATGGTGCACACGCCTGGACAAAGGTGGCCCTGGCCGGTCAGCCTGAGATCCATGAACCTGGGGAAGAAGCTCGCCGAGGGTTACGCGGTGGACACCGAGAGCGTCGAGGCGCCCGCGGCCCCCGAGACCACGGTGACCGGGGTGCCGAGCATCACCGCGGAGGAGGCCGACGCGCCCGCCGTCCCGTCGGCACAGCCCGTCACGGCCTGACCCGTGCCCCGCCGCGTCCCGCGGGAGCACTCGGACCGGCCCCTGCAGGGATTCAAGCTCGCCTACCCGATGCTGTCCGCGGACGGCAGCCGCGCCGGTTTCAGCGGGGTGACGGTCGGGCGCGGGCACGTCTACCTCGCGGTGGACGACGCCGTCTGCGTGCAGGGATCGCGGCACGCTCCGCCGTCGCGCTGGTGCGACTGCGGGTTCTACTGCTTCCACGAGGCCTCTTGCGCCCTGGACCTGGCGTGCGACCCGGACCACGCCGGGGCGGTGCTGCTGGAGGTCGCGGTCTCCGGCCGCTACCGCCGCCACGAGCGCGGCCTGCGGTACTCCCGCCAACGGGTCCGGGCCGTCCGGATCGGGCGCTGCGCCTGCGGACGGCCCGCGCAGGTGCTGTCCGACACCGGCACCGGCACGGTCGGTTGGCGGCGGCTGCTGCCGGCCTGCCCGTCCTGCACCGGGACGCGCCCGGTCGTCGAGCCCGGCGAGTTCGCCCGCCTCGGCGGCGGCCGGTTCAGCGTGAGCACCGAACCACCGGACACCACCCCGCCCACCGCGACCGTGACCCCGGACGAGGCAGGCGCGGTCGCCGTCCTGAGCGCGGAACTCGCGGTACTGCACGCCCGGCTCGACGCGATGCAGGCGAGCATCGACGCCCTGGGCCGCCGGGGCGAACGCTGAGGGTCGGCAGCGCATCGACCGGCGCCCACATCGCCGCTCGACCCGTCACGGAAGCGAGCCGGCAGGCGACACCCACCGCACCGGCTGGCCCGTCGCCTCCGCGATGAGGTCGTAGTCGTGGTCGTAGTGCGGGACCGGCACCCCGCCCGCTTCGGCGGACGCCGCGATCAGCAGGTCCGACGAGGGAACTCCTCGATGCTGCCCACGCGCGGCGAGCGCGACCTGCACTCCGCGGGCCCGTGCGACCTCCGACGCTCCCAACGGGCAATGGTCGAGCGCAGCCCGCAGCTCGGCCTGACGACCGAACACCCTGCTGTTGCGGGCGCTGCGCAGCAGCTCCAGGACGACGATGTCGCACGTCCGGATGCGCAGCGCCCGCACCT
>JBFWRR010000028.1:0-18339 GCA_050248815.1 Pseudonocardia sp.
CACCGGCTGGCCGCCATCGGCGGGTTCGTCCCGCTGACGCTGCACGTCGCGGGCCACGACCCGCTCGCCGACGTCGCGCCGGTGCTCGCGCAGTACGCCGCCACCGGCTCCGGGACGCTCGTGATGTCCGCCGACACCGGCCTGGCCGGCTACGACAGCCGTCCCGAGCTGGACGCCGACGGCTGGGCCCGGTTGCTGCGCAACCTGGACCGCGTCGCCGTCCACGCGGCCGAACACGGCGTCAGGGCCGTGCTGCACCCGCACGTCGGCACGATGGTCGAGAACCCCGACGACGTCCGTCGCGTGCTGGAGGGCTCATCCGTGGCGTTGTGCCTGGACACCGGGCACCTGCTCATCGGCGGCAGCGACCCCGCGGAGCTGGCCCGCCAGGCCGCGCACCGGGTGGCGCACGTGCACTTCAAGGACGTGGACGCGGCGATGGCCAAGCGCGTGCAGGGCGGCGAGCTGACCTACACCGACGCCGTGCGCGAGGGCATGTACCGCCCCCTCGGCGACGGCGACGTGGACGTGGCGTCGATCGTCGGATCGCTCTCCGGAGCCGGCTACGACGGCTGGTACGTGCTGGAGCAGGACACGATCCTCACCGAGGAGCCCCAGGGGGCCGGACCGGTGCTGGATGTGGAGCGCAGCGCCGGGCACCTTCGGTCGGTACTGGCCGGATGAGCGGGTCCCGACCTCGACGACGTAACCGTGACCGGATCGCCGTCGTGGTCGGCACATCGTTCCGGGCGATCGCATCGTGAGCGAGCCCCTGCGGATCGGGCTGCTCGGCGCGGCCCGGATCTCCGACCTCGCCCTCGTCACCCCGGCGCGGACCACGGGCGACCGCCTCGTCGCCGTCGCCGCGCGCGACCCACAGCGGGCCGCGGCGTTCGCGGCCGAGCACGGGGTGGAGCGCGTGCTGGACTCCTACGCGGAGCTGGTGGCCGACCCGGACGTGGACGTCGTCTACAACCCGCTCGCCAACGCCCTGCACGCCCGGTGGAACCTCGCGGCGATCGCCGCGGGCAAGCACGTCCTGTCCGAGAAGCCGTTCGCCTCGGACGCCGCGCAGGCCCGGGAGGTGTGCGACGCCGCGGTCGCCGCCGGGGTCACGGTCGTCGAGGGCTTCCACTACGTCCACCACCCGATCGCCACGCGGCTGCATGCGATCCTGGAGTCCGGCGAGCTGGGCACGCTGCGCGCGGTCGAGATCCACACCGAGATGCCGGCCCCGCCCGACACGGACCCGCGCTGGTCGTTCGACCTGGCGGGCGGCTCGCTCATGGACCTCGGCTGCTACGGCCTGCACGCCCACCGCATGCTCGCCCCGTGGGCGGGCGGACCGCCCGAGGTCGTGACGGCGCGGGGCGGCGAGCGGGCCGGTCGGCCGGGCGTCGACGAGTGGATCGAGGCCGAGCTGGCCTTCCCCGACGGGGCGACCGGCTTCGCACGCTGCGACATGGCGGCCGCGGACCGGCGCTTCACCTGCCGCATCACCGGCACGCGCGGCGAGGTGCTCGCGCACAACTACCTGCTGCCGCACCGCGACGACCGGATCACGGTCACCACCCCGGACGGCGCGCGCGACGAGCACGTCGGGACGCGGTCGACCTACCTCTACCAGCTGGAGGCGTTCCGGGCCCACCTGCGCGTCGGGGCCCCGTACCCCCTCGACGTCGACGACGCGGTGGCCAATGCCGAGCTGGTGGACGCCGTCTACACAGCGGCGGGGTTCCCGCTGCGCCCGCGGTCGGGCTGATCAGCCGAACAGGCCCCGCCGCCGGCCCAGCTCGTGCAGGTGGTGGCGCATGATCGACTCCCAGTCCTCGTTCGCGATCGCGTCGTAGCTGATCGAGAGCCGGTGGATCCGGTCGCCCCCGGCCTCCAGGAAGCCACCGCGGCGGTCGCCCTCCAGCAGGACGTCCATGCCGTGCGGGAAGGTCAGGAACGTGACCTCCAGCTCCGAGATCCCGTGCGCGAACTCCGGCGGCGGGTAGAACTCCACCTCCTGGTAGAAGTCCAGCGCCGAGCCCGGGATGCGCCCGCGCTCCAGGTCCGCCGACTTGAACCGGCAGCCGATGTTCACCACCGCGTCCAGGATGCGGCGCTGCGCGGGCAGCGGCTCGACCCGGATCGGGTCCCAGTCGCCCTTGTCCAACGACTTCGCGATCTCCAGCTCGGTTCGCAGGCCGAGCCGCACCCCGCGCAGCTCGGAACCCCCGATCACGGTGAACGGCGTCTCCAGCGGCAGCGCGAACGCGAAGGGCACGTCGATGCGCTGTCCCGGATGCAGCGCGAACTGCCCTGCGACGTGCTGGTGGGCGAAGCGGATGTCCTGGCGCGACTCGCCGTCCCCGTGCTCGACCTCGACCCGGGCCTCCGCCGCCAGGGCCAGGTAGCGGATGTCCTGCACGAGCTCGCCGCCGACGATCTCGACGACCCCGTGAACCACGCCGCCGGGCTGCGCCACCGGCGTGTGCAGGTGCGTCTGGACGGTCGTGCCACCGCCGAACCGCGCCTTGAGCTTCTTGAACACCACGGCGCGAGCGTAGGGCCGACAGCGGCCGGACCAGGTGACGGCCCTGCGCCCCTCCGCACCCGTCCCACCGCGAGTTGCGCAATCCACCCCCGCGAGTTGCGCAATCAACCCCCGCGAGTTGCGCAATCCACCCCCGCGAGTTGCGCATTCGGTCGGCCACGGGCCGCCGATCCGCGCACACAGCCTGATGAGATGCGGAACTCGCCCCCGCAGGATGCGCAACTCGCCCCCGCAGGATGCGCAACTCGCCGCCGCCGGATGCGGAACTCGCCGCCGCCGGATGCGCAACTCGCGGCTATCGGATGCGCAACTCGCGGGTGGGGCGGGGCGGGGCGGTGCTGGTCCGCTCCACGAGGTGCGGCGTGAGGACGATCTCGCGCGGCTGGGACCGGTCCCCGTCCAGCCGCTCGACCACCGCCGCGACGGCCTCCCGCGCCTGGGCAGCGGCCTCCTGGCTCACCGTCGTGAGTCCGACGTGGGCGAGCCCGGCGAAGGCGGTGTCGTCGTAGCCCACCAGCGAGACGTCCTCGGGCACCCGGATCCCGGCGCGGACGAAGACGTCCAGCACGCCCACCGCGCAGCGGTCGTTCGCGGCGACCACGGCCGTGGGCAGCTCCCCCGCGTCGAGCATCGCCCGCGCGGCCGTCGCACCCGCTTCCTCGTCCAGCCCGCCCGGGACGACCCGGCCGCGCTCCCCCGCGGCCCGCATGAAGCCGGCCCGCCGCTCGGCGGCACTCGGGTGGTCGCCGCCGTCGACGTGGACGAGATCGCGGTGGCCGAGGGCGAGCAGGTGGTCGACGGCCCGGGCGACGCCGAGGTCGTCGGCGACGCGGACGACGTCGAACCCGGCCGGCGCGACGTGGCGACTCGCGACGACGAGCGGGACGCGGGTCCCGAGATCGCCGAGCGCCTCGGCGGGCAGGGTCGGGGCGAGCAGCACGAGGGCCTCGCAGCGCAGGTCGAGCAGGGTCTCGGCGACGCGGGCCTCGTCGTGGACCGGCGTGATCGCCGACAGGGTGACGGTGTATCCGCGGGCGTCCGCGGCGAGCTGCAGCTCTTCGGCGAGCTCGGCCCGGAAGGCGTCACGCAGCGCGACGGGGACGCCGAGCAGGCGGGTGCGGCGGCGGGCGAGCAGGCTCGCGGCGCGGTCGGCCCGGTAGCCGAGACGCTCCGCGGCGGCGAGGACACGCGCGCGGGTGGCGGCGCTGGGCCCGGGGGCGCCGCGCAGGACGAGCGACACCGACGCGATGGACAGGCCGACCTCGGCCGCGACGTCCTCCAGGCGGGGCCTGCGCGCCACCGGTCCTCCCATCCCCCGCGCCTTGACCCGCGCGAACGGCACAGACGGGAAGACCTACTTCCCGTACGGGCCGTTCGCGCGGGTCAGTCGCGGCCGCCCGCGTCTCGGACCGCCTCTTGACACCACGATCCGCCTCCCGGACAGTAGCTCTTAAAGCGCTTTAGAGACTCGGAGGACTCGATGTCGAGACCTGTGACGACGCTGCAACCCACGAACGGGTGGCTCCGGTCGAGCGACGCCCGCATCGGCGATCTCGAGGCGCTCCTCGATGCCGGCACCGTGGACGCCCCCACGGCCGCCCGGGTCGAGTGCGGCATCCCCGTCTACGAGGCCGCGACCCTCGCCGCCCTCGACGGCCCGGACCGGACGAGGCTCCAGGCCGAGCTCGCCGCCGTCCTCGCCGACGGCGCGGGGGTCCTCGCGATCACCGGTGCCGTGCCGGTCCCGGCCGTCGAGCGCGCGACGGCCGTCTTCACCGAGCTGATCGCCGAGCAGCGACGCACGGGCGCCGGAGTGGGCGACCACTTCGCCAGGCCGGGCGCCAACGACCGCATCTGGAACGCCCTGGAGAAGCTCGCCCTCGCCGACCCGGCCGCGTTCGCCGACTACTACGCCGCCGACACCCTCGCGCTGGTCTCCGAGGCCTGGCTGGGCCCCGGCTACCAGATGACGTCCCAGGTCAACGTCGTGAACCCGGGCGGCGCGCACCAGGAGCCGCACCGCGACTACCACCTCGGGTTCATGACCGTCGCGCAGGCGCAGCGCTATCCCGCGCACGTGCACCGGCTCTCCCCGGCGCTCACCCTTCAGGGCGCCGTCGCGCACTCGGACATGCCGATCGAGTCCGGGCCGACGATGCTGCTGCCGCACTCGCAGAAGTACGCCCACGGCTACCTCGTCGCGGGCGACCCCCAGTTCGACGCCCTGTTCGCCCGCCGACACGTCCAGCTGCCGCTGCGCACCGGCGACGCCGTCTTCTTCAACCCGGCGCTGATCCACGCCGCGGGCCACAACCGGACCTCGGACGTCCGGCGTGCGGCGAACCTGCTGCAGGTGTCCTCGGCGTTCGGCCGGGCGATGGAGTCGGTCGACCGCGACCGGATGTGCCGGGCGCTCTTCCCGCAGCTGCTGCACCGCGACCCGGCCGCCGTCCGCAACGTCGTCGCGTCCGCGGCCGAGGGCTACGCCTTTCCCACGAACCTCGACCTCGACCCGCCGGTCGGTGGCCTCGCCCCGCCCTCGCAGGCCGACCTCCTGCTGCGCGCGGTCGGCGAGCGCTGGACCCCGGAGCGCCTCGGCGCAGCCCTCGACGAGCAGCGCGGCCGGCGATGGGCCTCCTGACCGGCAAGGTCGTCCTGGTCAGCGGTGGCACCCAGGGCGTCGGCGCGGCCGTGGCCCGCGCCGCGGCGCGGGAAGGAGCCGCCGTCGCCGTGACGGGACGGCGGTCCGAGCCGGGCAAGGCGATCGTCGCGGAGCTGGAGTCGACGGGGGCCGACGCCCGGTTCGTCCGCTGCGACGTCGCCGACCTCGACGCGGTGCGCGCCTGCGTGGCCGAGGTCGTCGAGGCCTTCGGCCGGGTGGACGGCCTGGTCAACGCGGCGGGCCTGGTCGACCGCGGCACCCTGCTCGACACGACGCCGGAGCTGTTCGACCGGCACGTCGCGATCAACCTGCGGGGCCCGTTCTTCCTCATGCAGGCCGTGGTCGCGGACATGCGCCGCCGCGGCGCACCCGGCTCGATCGTCAACATCGGATCGACGTCGGCACACGGCGGGCAGCCCTTCCTCGCCCCGTACGTGGCGGCGAAGGCGGGGCTCGCGGGCCTGACCCGCAACGTCGCGCACGCTCACCGGTTCGACCGGATCCGGGTGAACGACCTGCAGATCGGCTGGACGGCCACCGAGGGCGAGGACGCGATCCAGCGCGGTGCCCACGGAGCGACGGACGGCTGGGCGCGGCGGGCGGGCGAGGAGCTGCCGATGGGCCGCCTCGGCGATCCGGACGAGATCGCCGCGATGGTGGTGTTCCTGCTGTCGGACCGCAGCGGGGTCGTCACGGGCTCCGTCGTGGACTGGGACCAGAACGTGCTGGGTGGGCTGGACTGATGCGCATCGGGGTGATCGGCCTGGGCCGGATCGGCGCGTTCCACGCGCGGACGCTCGCCGGGCTGGGGGTGGACCTCGTGGTCACCGACGCGCTCGGCGCACTGACCGGGGCGACGGCCGCCGAGCTCGGTGCGCGGCCCGCCGCCGATCCCGCCGAGGTGCTGGCCCGAGTGGACGGGGTCGTGATCGCCGCGGCGACCCCGGCGCATCCGGAATTGCTGCTCGCGGCGGTGGACGCCGGCGTGGCGGCGTTCTGCGAGAAGCCGGTGGCGGCCGCGATCGGCGACGCGGAGCGCGTGCTGCGCGAGGTCGCGGGCCGCGACGAGCGGGTGCAGATCGGGTTCCCGCGGCGGTTCGACGCGGGCTACGTCGCCGCCCGGGCGGCCGTGGCCGCGGGTGAGCTCGGCACCGTGCACACCGTGCGGGCCACGACGCTGGACCCGGCCCCGCCGCCGCCCGCGTACGTGGCGGCGTCCGGCGGGATCTTCCGGGACTGCTCGGTGCACGACATCGACGCGGTGCGCTGGGTGACCGGGCGCGAGGTCGTCGAGGTCTACGCCACGGGCTCCGTGCACGACCCGCTGTTCGCCGAGTACGACGACGTCGACACCGCCGCCGCGACGCTGACCCTCGACGACGGCACGCTCGCGCTCGTCTCGAACACCCGGTTCAACCCGCGCGGCTACGACGTGCGCCTGGAGCTGCACGGGACGGCCGACAGCATCGCCGTGGGCCTGGAGGACCGGCTGCCGCTGCGCTCGGTCGAGCCCGGGGCGACGTTCCCGGCCGGGCCGCCGCACGCGTTCTTCATGGACCGCCTCGCCGATGCCTTCCGCGCCGAGCTGGCAGCGTTCGTCGAGCTCGCGGCGGGGCGCATCGCCTCGCCGTGCACGGTGGCCGACGCCGTGGCGACGAGCCGGGTCGCGGAGGCCTGTACGGCGTCGCTGCGGGAGCACCGGCCGGTCCGCGTCGCCGCCCGGGCCTGAGACGAAACAGACTCCGAGCATTTCCCGGGCATGCCGAAATGCGGGACACCGGCCGTTGCCCCGCATCTCGGAAAATGGTGACCGATCAGTCGTTGTCGTTCACCTGGACGTCACCTGCGTCGCCGTCGGCATCGCACGTGTCGCCGGAGTTGACGTTGGTGTCCTGGTCCTGGTCGATGTTGCTCAGCAGCCCGAGCGCACCCTGGAGCGGGATCGTCGGGTCGCTGTCGTTCGCCGGAACCTGACCGCCGGCGCCGTTGACGGGCACGTCGTTGTTGCACACGTTGACCGGCACGACCACGTTGTTGCCGGTCACGTTGACCAGGCCGGTCACCTCGTCGCCCCGGTTGACCTGCGACGTGTCGTCGACCTCCCGGCTGCCCGCGAAGGCGAGCGGGCTGACGGACAGGAGCCCGGCGACCACGGCCACCGCGACGATCCCTGCCTTCTTGAGCATGAACTACCCCCTGCACGGCCATTCCGGCCGCTGTCGTCGATCCCATTCGATGAGTCGGCGTTCTGCTTGGGGAGCCCGCGCCGACCGCCTCCGAACCTAAAGATCGACTGCATCCGTGGACAACTCGGAAATCCGATCAGGGGACAACAGAACAGTCTGTGAGTGGCGTCCTGGGGCAATGACGTGGCGACCCTCGACATGATCACCTGAACAACCATGCAACCCACCTCCCGGGCGGAGCGGCGGCCATCGCATGGTGATCATCAGACCCGTGCGAGTGATCGTTCCTGCTGGATCCGAAGGACTCGGCAAGATCACGATTACGTGAACGATCATGGTCGGGGCCGTCGATCGGCGGCTCGCCGCCCCGCCGCGGCGACGCCATGCTGAGCAGATGAGCTTCCTGTCCATCCTCACCGGCTCGTTCGCGCGACCGGCGGCGGAGAACCCGACGGTGGCGGTCGTCGAGGCCGCGTACCGCCACCACGGCATCGACGCGCGCTACCTCAACTGCGAGGTCGCACCCGCGGACCTCGGCGACGCCGTGCGCGGGGCACGCGCAATGGGCTGGGCGGGCTTCAACTGCTCGCTGCCGCACAAGGTCGCCGTCGTCGAGCACCTGGACGGGCTGGCGGACTCGGCGGAGATCATCGGCGCCGTCAACTGCGTCGTGCACCGGGACGGGCGCCTCACCGGCGAGAACACCGACGGGCAGGGGTTCCTCGCGTCCCTGCGGACGGTCACGGACCCGGCCGGGCAGCACGTCGTCCTGCTCGGGGCGGGCGGCGCCGCGCGAGCGGTGGCCGTCGAGGTGGCACTGGCCGGAGCGGAGCGCGTCACGGTCGTGAACCGCAACGCCGGCCGCGGCGAGGAGCTGGCCGCGTTGGTCGACGCCCGCACGCCCGCCTGCGGCATCTACGCACCCTGGACCGGGACGTACGCGGTGCCGGACGGGGCCGGGATCGTCGTCAACACGACGTCGGTGGGGCTGTACCCGGACGTCGACGCGCGGCTGGATCTCGACCACGACACGCTGCGCCCCGGAACCGTCGTCGCCGACGTCATCCCGAACCCGCCCCGCACCGTCCTGCTGCGGGAGGCCGCGGCGCGCGGCTGCGTCACCCTCGACGGCACCGGGATGCTCGTGAACCAGGCCGTGATCGGCATCCGGCTCTGGACGGGCGTGGACACCGACCCGACGGTGCTCCGCGCGGCGCTGGAGGCAGCGCTCGCCACCTGATCCCCACGCTCCTAACGCGAGGGGGTGCCACTCGGTGCGGGCGCCGGGCGCCGGGCCCGTACCCGCACCCGCCCACCCCGCGCCGGCACGAGCGTGACGTGCTTGGCGCGGGCCCGCTCCCCGCGGGAGGTCGTCGTCGCGAGCTCGACGCGCCGCAGCACCTCGCGCAGCACGATCCGCATCTCCACCAGCGCGAACGTCGCCCCGAGGCAGCGACGCGCACCACCGCCGAACGGCAGCCACTCGGTCGGACCGGGCGTGGCGCCGACCATCCGCTCGGGGTCGAAACGCAGGGGGTCGGGGTACTGGCGCTCGCTGCGGTGCACGAGCCCGATGGTCGGCAGGACCACCGTGCCCGCCGGCAGCCGGTACCCGGCGAGCTCGACCGGCTCGGCGAGCCGGCGCGCGACGTCGAACACCACCGGCCGCACCCGCAGCGTCTCGCGGACCACCGCGTCCAGGTGGCCGTCGTCGCCGGTGTCGGCGGCGGCCACCGCCTTCGCGAGGGCCCCGGGATGGCGGACCAGCCGCTCGAACGCCCAGGCCAGCCCCGTGGCGGTGGTCTCGTGGCCGGCCAGCAGCAGGGTGACGAGCTGGTCGCACAGCTCCCCGTCGTCCATCCCGCCGCCCGCGGGGTCCGCGGCCGCGCGGACGAGCATCGCCAGCACGTCCGGGCGCTCGCCCAGGCGCGGATCGGCGCGGGTGTGGGCGATCTCGGCGCGCAGCGCCTCGCGCGCCGCGGCCCGGCGCCGGACGACGGCCCGGAACGGGCGGGTCGACAGCAGCGCCGGATACATGAGCGCGAGCGTGGCGCGCAGGTCCAGATCGACGATCCCGGGCAGGGTGGCGCGCAGCGCGGCGAGGCGAGCCTCGTCGTCCGTGCCCAGCACCGTCCGCAGGATGATCTCGAACGTGAGCGCGGACATCCGGGGAGCGAGCGCGAACTCCCGGCCCACCGGCCAGCGCTCGACCTCGGCGGCCGCGAGCTCGGCCATGATCGTGGCCTGGCGGCGGACGGCGTCACGGTGGAACGGCGGCATCATCAGCCGCCGCCGGGCGCGGTGCTCGGCGCCGTCCAGCAGCAGCACCGAGCGCTCGCCCAGCAGCTGCACGATCGGCGTGTTGGCCTCGCCGGCGCGGAAGACGTCCGGGTCCCCGGCGAAGACGGCGCGGATGTCGGTCGGGTTCGCCAGATAGACCGCGTCACCCACCGGTTCGACGTGCACGGAGAACGTGTCGCCGTAGCGGCGGTGCAGGCGTTCCAGCCACCACTGGGGCAGCCGCCACAGGAGGACTCCCTGCAGGGCGGAGGGTAGGCGCGGTCCGGGTGGGAGGCTGGACATGATCTACATCATACAAACGTATAAGACGGTCGTCCATTAAGATTCGCCGCCATGGGACATCGCGAGGACCTGCTCGCCGCCGCACGCCGCTGCCTGGAGGAGCGCGGCTACGCACGCACCACGGCACGCGACCTCGTCGCCGAGTCCGGCACCAACCTCGCCTCGATCGGCTACCACTTCGGCTCGAAGGACGCCCTGCTCCACGAGGCGATCGCCGCCTCCTTCGACGAGTGGGCGCGCCGCGTGCACGCGATCGTCCTCGAGATGGCGCCGGAACCGGATCCGCCTCGCCGCCTCGCCGCCTCCTGGACGGCGATGGTCCGCACGTTCGAGCAGCACCGGGGCCTCGCCGTCGCGTTCGTGGAGGCCCTCGCCCAGGCCGAGCGGCGGCCCGAGCTGCGCGACCTGCTCGCCGCCACCTATGAACGCGGGCGCGCCACGGTGGCCGCGATGATCGTCCAGAGCCTCGCCGACCTCCCGCCGGAGCAGGCGCGGGCGCTCGCGTCCTTCCAGATCGCGATGTGCGACGGCCTGCTCATGCAGTGGCTGCTCGACCCCGCCGCGACCCCGACCGGTGAGGACATCGCGGCCGCGCTGGTCGCCGGCCTCGACGCGCCGGGGATCAGCCCGGCACCGACCCCAGCCTGAACACCGCGCCCGTCGGGTCCGCGACCGCGGCGATCCGTCCGAACGGCGTGTCCTGCGCGCCGTGGATCACGCGGCCGCCGAGGCGGGTGACCGTGTCCACCGCGGCGTCGGTGTCCGGCACGCCCAGGTAGATCTGCCAGTTCGACGGCACGCCCTCCGGCAGGAACCCGGCCGCATCCATGATCCCGGCCCGCGGCTCGCCGCCGGCCACGAGCTGGGTGTACCGGAACTCGGGCGTGTCGCTCATGACGGACGCCTCGATCCCCAGCACGGCGGTGTAGAACGCGACGGCCGCGTCGTGGTCGCGGGCGAAGTACTCGAACCAGAGCGGCGCACCCGCCTGCGCGGCCACGCCGAAGCCCTGGTGCGTGCCGGGCTGCCACAGGCCGAACGGGGCACCGGCCGGATCGACCAGCACCGCCAGCGTCCCCAGGTCCGCGACCTGTGTCGGTTCGGCCACCACCGTCGCACCGGCGGCCACGGCGGCGTCCGCGGTGGCCTTCGCGTCCGCCGTGGCGAAGTAGACCGTCCATCCGTCCGGGTGGTCCGCGGTGCCGTCGTGGGCGACCATCCCCGCCACCCAGGTGCCGTCGCTGCGGAAGTTGACGTAGCCGCCGAACTCCTCGTTCGCCGGATCGGCCGTCCAGCCGAGGACGGCGCCGTAGAACGCCTCGGCGCGGACGGAGTCGCGGGTGAACAGGTCGAACCAGCAGGGGGCGCCGATCGTGGCGCTCTCGATGCGAGCCATGGCGGCCACCGTAGGCCCGCCCACCGTCAGAACCGGGGGTGGTCCCCCACGAGCCGGACCCGGGACCCCGGCGCGGCGGACCGTGACCCGGCGCGGCGGACCTCGCCCAGCACCCACGCCGGGACGTGGCGGGCCGTGAGCACCGCCCGGGCGCGGTCCACGTCGTCCGGCGCCAGCACCGCCACCATGCCGACGCCCATGTTGAACGTCTTCTCCATCTCCGCCCGCTCCACCCGCCCCCGGGCGGCGATCAGCTTGAACACCGGGGCGGGTGTCCAGGTGTTGCGCTCGCAGACGGCCTCGAGCCCGGGCGGGAGCACGCGCTCCAGGTTGCGCGCGAGCCCGCCCCCGGTGATGTGCGCGAACGTGCGCACGGCTGTCTCCGCCGCCAGGGCGAGGCAGTCCTTCGCGTAGATCCGGGTGGGGACGAGCAGCTCCTCGCCGAGGGTGTGCCCGAACTCCTCGACGTGCCCGCCCAGCGGCATGCGCGCGATGTCCAGCAGGACGTGGCGGGCCAGCGAGTAGCCGTTGGAGTGCAGCCCGGAGGACCCCATCGCGAGCAGGACGTCGCCGGGGCGTACCCGGTCCGGGCGCAGCATCGCGTCCGCCTCGACGATCCCCACGCCGCTCGCCGACAGGTCGTAACCGCCGACCTCCATGAGCCCCGGGTGCTCGGCCGTCTCGCCGCCGAGCAGCGCGCAGCCCGCCTGCTGGCAGCCGTGCGCGATGCCCTTGACGATCGTCGCGACGCGCTCGGGCACCAGACGCCCGACCGCGATGTAGTCCTGCAGGAACAGCGGCTCCGCACCGCACACCACCAGGTCGTCCACGACCATCGCGACGAGGTCGACGCCGATGGTGTCGTGCTTGTCCATGGCCTGCGCGACGGCGACCTTCGTGCCGACGCCGTCCGTGGACGCGGCGAGCACCGGTTCGGTGTAGCGGCCGATCTTCAACGCGAACAGCCCCGCGAAGCCGCCGATGCCGCCCAGCACCTCGGGGCGCGTGGCCTTCTCCGCGAACGGCCGCAGCGCGTCGACGGCGGCCTCACCCGCCTCGATGTCGACGCCGGCGGCGGCGTAGCTGGCACCGGCCGGGCCGGTGGCGCCGGAGGCGTCGTCGCCGGTCAGGACCATGTGGATGCTCCAGACGTGCTCTGTGGACGGCGCGACCCGACGCCGGCCCGGGGCCTCGGCGGCGGATCGGCCGTCACGATCGGTCGTGCGGGCCTGGCGCACCGTAGCCGACGGAGACGGGATCCGCCTGTTCGCGTTTGGCGGCCGGGGCGCCGGACGCCGCCACCTCCGGCGCGATCCGGTCCGCCAGCTCCAGCAGGTGCTTGCCGAGCAGCGCCTCCTCGGGCAGCGGGATCGGGTAGTCGCCGTCGAAGCAGGCCGTGCACAGCCGGGAGCGCGGCTGCTCGCTCGCCGCCACGAGGCCGTCCAGCGAGATGTAGCCGAGGCTGTCCGCGCCGATCGAGCGGCGCACGCCCTCGGTGTCGAGGTCGCCAGCGACGAGCTCGGCGCGGGTGGCGAAGTCGATGCCGTAGAAGCACGGCCACCGCACCGGCGGGGAGGCGATCCGCACGTGCACCTCCAGCGCGCCGGCCTCGCGCAGCATCCGGACCAGCGCGCGCTGGGTGTTGCCGCGCACGATCGAGTCGTCCACGACGACCAGGCGCTTGCCGCGGATCACCTCGCGCAGCGGGTTGAGCTTGAGGCGGATGCCCAGCTCGCGGATCGTCTGCGACGGCTGGATGAACGTGCGGCCCACGTAGCCGTTCTTGACCAGGCCCTGCCCGTAGGGGATCCCCGAGCCCTGCGCGTAGCCGATCGCGGCCGGGGTGCCGGACTCCGGGACCGGGATGACCAGATCGGCGTCCACCGGGTTCTCCTGCGCCAGCCTGCGCCCGATCTCGACGCGGGCGGCGTGCACCGAGCGCCCGGAGATCGTGGTGTCCGGCCGGGCCAGATAGACGTACTCGAACACGCAGCCCTTGGGCTCGGGGGTGGCGAACCGCGAGCTGCGCATCCCGTCCGCGTCGATGGCGAGCAGCTCGCCCGGCTCCACCTCGCGCACGAACGACGCCCCGACGATGTCCAGCGCCGCCGTCTCGCTCGCCACGACCCACCCGCGTTCCAGCCTGCCCAGCACCAGCGGGCGGACGCCGTGCGCGTCCCGGGCGGCGTAGAGCGTCTGCTCGTCCCCGAACACCAGCGAGAACGCGCCGCGCAGCCGCGGCAGGAGCCGCAGTGCCGCCTCCTCCACACCGATGTCGTCGGAGGCGGCCGCGAGCAGCTCGCAGACGAGGTCCGAGTCGGTGCTGGCCTGGATGCGTCCGCGCTGCCCGTTGGTGGCGTTCGTGCGGGCCGCGACCTCGTCGCGCAACTCGGCGGTGTTGACCAGGTTGCCGTTGTGGCCCAGCGCGATGCCGCTGCCCGTGGCCGTGGTGCGGAAGGTGGGCTGGGCGTTCTCCCACGTCGTGGAGCCGGTGGTGGAGTACCGGACATGCCCGATCGCGAGGTGCCCACGCAGTGACGACAGCACCTGCTCGTCGAAGACCTGGCTGACGAGGCCCAGGTCCTTGAACACGACGGTGCGCCTGCCGTCGGACACGGCCATTCCCGCCGCCTCCTGACCGCGGTGCTGGAGTGCGTAGAGGCCGTAGTAGGTGAGCTTCGAGACCTCCTCGCCCGGGGCCCAGACGCCGAAGACGCCGCACTCCTCGCGGGGTCCGGCGTCATCGGCGGCAGTATCGGTCTCGGGATTCGGATCGGGGTCCGGATCGGCGGGACTCATCGGATCGGTCGGGTGCGCGTGTCGGTGGGAACCCAACGCGGATGCTCCTCGGCATGTGGCTGGCGCGGTGGACCGGTGGTCAGGAGGAGGACCCTCCCTTCCGAAGGGTACGCCGCCAGCGCTGCGGAACCCATTCTCCGGGACCCGCGTCACCGAACCAGCGGCCCTGACCCATGTCGCAGCCCAGCTCGACGAGCCGGCGCGCCTGCGCGTCCGTCTCGACCCACTCGGCGGTGACCTCCAGGTCAAGCGCGTGGGCCAGATCCACGAGCGCCCGGACGATCGACTGGTCGACGGAGTCAGGGTGCGGATGGCGCAGGCCGTCCACGAACGATCCGTCGATCTTCAACGCCTGCACCGGCAGCCGCCGCAACCAGGACAGGCTCGAGTAGCCCGTGCCGAAGTCGTCCAGGGCGAGACGGACACCGGTGGCGCGCAGGGCGCTCAGCGCCTCCAGCGCCGTGGCCTCGTCCTCCAGGACCGCCTGCTCGGTGATCTCCAGCTGGAGCCGGTGCGGCGGCAGCCCGGTGGCGGACAGGATCGACTGCACCTCGTGCACCCAGCCGTCCTCCACCAGCTGCACCGGGGAGACGTTGACACTCACGTACGGGCCCTCGCCGTCCAGCTCGCGAGCCCAGCGGACCGCCTGCGCGCACGACTCGGCGAGCACCCACCGACCCAGCGGGACGATCAGGCCGCTGGTCTCGGCGACCCGGATGAACCGGCCGGGCCCGATCAGCCCGTCCACCGGGTGCTGCCAGCGCACCAGCGCCTCCGCACCGAGCATGCGGCCGTCCGCGAGGCGGACCAGCGGCTGGTAGACCAGCCGCAGCTCGTTCTGGGTGAGCGCCCGGCCGAGGGCGGCCAGCAGCGCAGCGCGCGCCTTGCATTCGGGCAACCGGGGATGCGGCAGATTCACGAGCGCCCCACCGTGATGGCCCACCAGCACCCGGTCCCGCAGGCCGCGGACGAAGCCGAGCGCCAGCTCGTCCAGGGCCTCGTCCAGACGGCGTCGCCCGTGCGACCCGCCCGCACCCAGCTGCTTCGCCGCGCGGCGCAGCAACCCCAACCCGATCGCGAGGACCTCCTCGACGCCCGGCCGGGGTGGCATGTCCCGCCCGCACAGGCCGGTGCCGAACAGCTCCGAGCCCAGGGCCCGGCCCGCACTCGGCCGGAACGGCTCCGCGGCGAGCATCCCCACGAACCGGTGGAGCAGTGCGACCAGTCGCTCGACGACCTCAGGATCCCCCTCGCCGGCCCGGTCCGCCCACTCCTGGGCGAGGTCGCCGAGGGGATCCGGCTCGGGCTCCGGATCCGCCCTCTGACTACGCGGAGCAACCATGTTGGCCTCCTCCGCCACCCGTCACGGTCATAGGAAGTGTCGCGCGTCGACCGATAGGTCGCCAGCAGGAACCGCTCAGGTCAGCCGGATTGGTGAATCGGGCCTGGGGGCCCGAGCGGAAGGGCGGCGGCGATCGCCTCCGCCCGGAGCCCCGACGCCGACAACTGGCCGCTCGCCACGGCATCGGCCCAGGTCGTTCGGCCGGTGGTGAGCGCGAGCCAGGTGCGCGGATCGGTCTCGACCACGTTCGGCGGGTTGCCCCGGCCGTGCCGCGGACCCGCCACGCACTGCACTGCCCCGAACGGGGGAACCCGCACCTCGACGCTGCGCCCGGGCAGCGCCCCCGCCAGCGCGGCGAGGCTCTCCTTCACCGCAGCCCTGATCACCACCCGATCGGGGGAAGGCCCGCCGTCGAGCCAGGCGAGGATCGGCGCCGTCACCCGGGCGGCCCGCCGGTATCGCGGCATCCACCGGCCCGCATCCCGACCGCGAGGCGCGACCTCATGGGCCGAACAGCCCCGGCAGCGTGGCCTCCCAGGCCGCACGCAGCTCGTCCAGCGGCAGCGGCGGGAGGCTCCCGATCTCCAGCGCGGCGCCACCGGTCTCCCCGAGCACGCGGGCGGGGACACCCTGCCCGACGGCCGTGGCGAGGACGGCATCCACGTCCGCCGGGGCGACCGTCACGAGCATCCGGGCCGCCGACTCGGCGAACAGGGCCACGAACGGCTCCAGCGCCTCGGGCAGCGCGACCCGCGCGCCCCGCCCGCCGATCAGGCAGGCCTCGACGAGCGCCTGCGCGAGCCCGCCGTCGGACAGGTCGTGGGCACCGGTGACAGGTGCGGTGCGCACCAGCTCCGCGAGTCGCTGCTCGGCGGCGAGGTCCACGGCGGGCGGGCGGCCGCCGAGATGGCCGTGCGCGACGTGCGCCCACTCCGATCCGCCCAGCTCGTCCGCCGTGGCGCCGAGCAGGAGCACGGCGTCCGCGTCGCGGGCGAACCCCGGCGGGATCCGCCGCGCCACGTTCTCCAGCACGCCGAGGACGCCCACGACCGGGGTCGGGAGGATCGGCCGCTCGCCCGTCTGGTTGTAGAAGCTCACGTTCCCGCCGGTGACGGGGATGCCGAGCACCGCGCAGCCGTCCGCCAGACCCCGCACGGCCTGCGCGAACTGCCACATGACGTGCGGGTCCTCCGGCGAGCCGAAGTTCAGGCAGTTCGTCACCGCCACTGGTCGGGCCCCCGACGTGGCGACGTTGCGGTAGGCCTCGGCCAGCGCGAGCTGTGCCCCGGCGTACGGGTCGAGCGCGGTGAACCGGCCGTTGCAGTCCGTGGCGACCGCGATGCCGCGGCCCGTCCGCTCGTCGATGCGCACGACGCCCGCGTCCGCGGGCTGGGCCGAGGCGGTGTTCCCGCGGACGTAGCGGTCGTACTGGTCGGTGACCCACGCGCGGCTGCAGAGGTTGGGGCTCGCCGCCATCCGCAGGATCTCCGCACGCAGCTCCGAAGGCGTCTCCGGGCGCGGGAGCCGCTGCGGGCCGTCGGCGCGCAGGGCCTCCTGCGCGGCGTCGTCGCGCTGGACGGGCCTGCGGTAGACGGGACCGTCGTGGGCGACCGTGCGGGGAGGGACGTCCACCACGGTCTCGCCGTGCCAGTCGATCACCAGGCGGTCGCCCTCGGTGACCTCGCCGATCACGGTGGCCAGCACGTCCCAGCGGCGGCAGACGTCGAGGAACCGCTCCACGTCCGCCGGGCGCACGACCGCGCACATGCGTTCCTGCGACTCGCTGGACAGGATCTCCGCGGGGGTCATGTTCGCCGCCCGCAGCGGGACGGTGTCCAGGTTCACGTGCATGCCCCCGTCGCCTGCTGAGGCGAGCTCGCTCGTGGCGCAGGACAGGCCCGCGCCGCCCAGGTCCTGGATGCCGACGACGAGGCCGGCCCGGAACAGCTCCAGGCAGCACTCGATGAGCACCTTCTCGGTGAAGGGGTCGCCCACCTGGACGCTCGGGAGCTTCTTGCGGCCGCTTCCGGACTCGTCGCCGTCGAAGGTCTCGGAGGCGAGCACGGAGACCCCGCCGATGCCGTCCAGACCGGTGCGGGCGCCGAACAGGACGATCTTGTTGCCGGTGCCGGAGGCGAACGCGAGGTGGAGGTCCTCGGTGCGCAGCGCCCCGACGCACAGCGCGTTCACCAGCGGGTTGCCCAGATAGCTCGGGTCGAACACGACCTCGCCGCCGACGTTGGGCAGGCCGAGCGAGTTGCCGTAGCCACCGATCCCCGCGACGACCCCGGGCAGCACGCGCGCCGTGTCGGCTGCGTCCGCCGGGCCGAAGCGCAGCGGATCGGCCACCGCCACCGGGCGCGCCCCCATCGCCATGATGTCGCGCACGATCCCCCCGACGCCCGTGGCCGCACCCTGGTAGGGCTCCACGTAGGACGGGTGGTTGTGCGACTCGACCTTGAACGTCACCGCCCAGCCGTCGCCGATCTCCACGACACCGGCGTTCTCACCGATACCGGCCAGCATGTGGCGGCGCATCTCGTCGGTGGTGGTCTCGCCGAAGTAGCGCAGGTGCACCTTCGAGGACTTGTACGAGCAGTGCTCGCTCCACATCACGCTGTACATCGCGAGCTCGGCGTCCGTGGGGCGGCGGCCGAGGATCTCGCGGATACGGGCGTACTCGTCGTCCTTGAGCCCGAGCTCGCGGTACGGCTGCGCCTGGTCGGGCGTGGCGGCGGCGTGGGCGACGGTGTCGGTCGCGGTGGCGGCGGGCGTCACGAGCGAAGCCTACGTTCGGCGTCCGATGGTGCCGCAGGGCCCGTCGGCCGG
>JBFWRR010000028.1:18439-59729 GCA_050248815.1 Pseudonocardia sp.
GGGCCGGGCCCGACGGGGCCGGGGGTCGCAGCGCCACCTCCGTAAGGCTCCGTGGTCACCGTCCCGCCACCGCTCCCGGTCGCTCGAACACATGCTCCAGCGTCAGCACACACCCCGCGGTACCCACACACACCGCCGACACCATGTGCCACAGCCACCCGCCATGCGCCACCACCCGAACACATGTGCGAGCGCGGGGAACCCGGCGGGACGGGTGGGTGGGTGCCACGGGCAGGTACCGGCCACGGCCACGGCCACGGCCACGGCACCCGCAGTCACCAGCCGGGACAGCCACGGCACGAAACGCGCGGTCACCGGCAGGGACGGCCACGGCCGCAGGACGGGCAACACCGGCGGCCACCACCACGACACGCGCAGCCACCGGCGCAGACCGCCACCGCCACGACACGCCGCACCTCAGCGGCCGGCGCCCACCCCGGCGGGCGCCCGGCGGACGTGGCGAGCGCCGCCGCGCCGCCCCGCGACGGCACGCGCCACCAGCGCCGCCGCGAGCGTGAGGATCGACAGCGCCGGCAGCGGGTGGCCCCACCGGAACACGCCCGCAGCGACGTCCAGCACCGGAGCGAGCACCGCCGCCGCGAGCCACCACGGCCCGGCGGCGCGCGGCTTCGGCACGCGGGCCGCGAGCGGCGTGCGTCCCCAGGGCTTCGCCACCGACAACCATGCCTGCGCCGCGATCGCGCCCGCCATCAGCGCGGCCGTCATCGACATCGTGTCGAGGTCCCCCGAGGTGCCGCCGGAGTCCGCGACCCGGTGCAGCCGGTCCGACAGCACGAAGATGCCCAGGTAGAGCTGCCCGACCGTCACCGTGAACTTCACCGCCACCCACCAGTGGTGGAAGAACCCCCAGCCGGTCAGCGCGGCCAGCGCGAACCCGGTGAACGCCGAGGTGTTCGCCGAGTAGACGAGGACCGTGGTGTCGAGCAGCTCCGCCGACGTCGCCGCGGCCGCCCGCACCTGCGGCACCGCCGCCGACGTCCCCAGCAGGACGGCCAGCGCCGCGGCCTGGCTCATCCAGCTCACCGACGAGACGATGTGCAGCCAGACGAGCAGCGAGCGCCAGTGGCGTGCGGGGGTGGCCATGCGCCCAGTCCAGCCGCGGGCGCGCGGGCGGACCTCCGGGCCCGACCCCGAGATCTCCCCGAGATCACTCCCGCTCGCGCGGCAGCTGCACCACGCTCACGAAGAAGTGGTCGATCTGCTTGATCGCCTCGATGAACCCCTCGAAGTCGACGGGTTTGGTGACGTAGGCGTTCGCGTGCAGCTGGTAGCTGCGCAGCACGTCCTCCTCGGCCTGCGAGGTGGTGAGCACGATGACGGGGATCGTGCGCAGGTCCGCGTCGTCCTTGATCTCCCGGAGCACCTCGCGGCCGTCGCGGCGGGGCAGGTTGAGGTCGAGCAGGACGAGGTCCGGGCGCACGGCGTCGGCGTACTCGCCCTCGCGGCGCAGGTAGGCCAGGGCCGCCGCCCCGTCGGTGACGACGTCGAGGCGGTTGTGCAGGTACTCGTCGAACGCCTCGCGGGTCATCAGCACGTCGCCGGGGTCGTCCTCGACGAGCAGGACGTTGATGTGCCGGACTCCGTCGCCGGTCGAGATCATGCGTTCTCCTGGGGGTGGTCGGGGAGGGTCACGCGGACGACGGTTCCGGGGCCGTCCTCGGGGGTGTCGACGGCGATCCTGCCGCCGTGGAACTCCACGATCTTCTTGGCCAGGGCGAGCCCGATACCGGTGCCGGCGTAGCGCTCGCGGGTGTGCAGGCGCTGGAAGATCACGAACACCTTGTCGGCGTACTCGGGTTCGATGCCGATGCCGTTGTCCGACACCGTGATCTCCGCCGCCCCGTTCCGCCGCGCGCCTGTGACCCGCACGACGGGTGCGACGCCGACGCGGTGGAACTTGAGACCGTTGCCGATCAGGTTGACCAGCAGCTGGCGCAGCAGCACCGGGTCCCCGACGACGGTGGGCAGCGGGTCGACGACGATCTCGCCGTCGACCTCGGCGCGGGCGCTCTCCAGCTGCGCGGTGGCCGTCCCTGCCACGGTGGCGAGGTCCACCTCCGTGAACGCTTCCGTGGTCCGGCCGACGCGGGAGAAGGCGAGCAGGTCGTTGATGAGCCGCTGCATGCGCTGGGCGCCGTCCACGGCGAACGCGATGTACTGGTCCGCCCGCTCGTCGAGCTGTCCCGCGTAGCGGCGCTGCAGGAGCTGGCAGAAGCTCGCCACCTTGCGCAGCGGCTCCTGCAGGTCGTGGCTCGCGACGTAGGCGAACTGCTCGAGATCGCGGTTGGAGCGTTCGAGGTCGCGCGCCTGCTCGTCGAGGCGGTCGTGGGCGCGCCGGACGGCCGCCAGCTCGTGGACGATGCGCCGGCGCATGGTCTCGACGTCCTCGCCGAGCGCGGCGATCTCGCGGGGCCCCGACACGGTGACGGGACGGTCGAAGTCCCCGGACGCGACCTCACGTACCTGCCGGGCGAGCTCCGACACCGGCCGCAGCACGCCCCGGCGCAGGCCCAGCCCGACGGCCGTGAGGAGCAGCGCCATCGCGACGGCGATGGCGATCCCGACGGAGGCGAGGGTCGATGCGGCGGCATCCACCTGTTCGCGTGCGGTGACCTGGTCCGAGGAGAGATCGGCCTCGAGCCGGTTGACGACGAACCGGACCTGGTCGAAAAGCGCGCGGCCCGCCTCGGGGTCCGCGGCGGCACCCGCGACCACGCCGTCCACGTACCCGCTGTGCCAGGACGCGATCGCGGACTCCACCGCGGCCAGGTCCGGGCCGAGCCGCTCGAGGCGACGACGCTCGGCGAGCTCGCGCAGCGTCGCGACGGCATCGGCCTCGGCCGCGCGGCCGGCCCGGTAGGGCTCGAGGAACTCGGGGTTGCCCCCGGAGATGACGAACCCGCGCACCCCCGTCTCCTGGTTGAGCAGCGCCACCGACAGCGCCTGGCCGGCCGACTGTGCGGGGCTGACGACGTCCAGCACCACCGAGCGCGCCTCGTCGAGTCGCATCATCGCGACCGTCCCGACGACGACCGCGAGGGTCCCGACGACCGCGGCGACGGCCGCGCCGACGACGAAGACGCGCCGCAGCGGCCAGCGCCGCCCGCTCTCCCGTTCGTCCTGGCCCGCGGCCGCGACCGGCCCGACCGTCACGCGACCACCGTCTCGCAGGCGGTGTCGGAGAGCAGGAGTATCGCCACGTCGTCCACGAGCGGACCACCGTTGATCTGCTCGGCGCGCTCGACGAGCCGCGCGGGCAGGTCCGGCAGCGGCACGTCGGCCTCCTCGGCCAGGACCTCGTGCAACCCCTCCTCCCAGAGCAGCTCCCCGGGCACGCGCCCGCGGCCCTCCATCAGCCCGTCCGTGTGCAGCATCAGGGCCCAGCCGGAAGCGACCCGGGTGCGCCACGGCCGCCAGGCGCGCGCCGAGACGATGCCCAGCGGCAGCCCGACCGGGACCTCCAGCCGGGTGGGCCCCGGGCGCAGCACGACCGGTGGCGGGTGCCCCGCCAACCGCACCGTGACCTCCGCGCCGGCGTCGCCCGGCCGGACCGCGACCGTGCACACGGTGGTGAACAGGCTTCGCTCGTGGCGCTCGCTCACCAGCACCTGCTGCAGCTTCGGCAGCACCTCGGCTTCGTCCACCCCGGCGAGCACGAGCGCACGCCACGACACCCGCAGCAGCGCACCGAGGGCCGCCTCGTCCGGGCCGTGCCCGGCGACGTCGCCGACGATCGCGTGGACGGTGCCGCTCGGGCCGAGAACGGCGTCGTAGAAGTCCCCGCCGACCGCCGCGCGGGTGCGGCCCGGCCGGTAGAACGGCACCGCCGCCACCGTGCTGCCGTCGAGCAGCGGCTTGGGCAGCAGCCCCCGTTCCAGGCGCAGCGACTCGGCCGCCACCTGCTGCTCCACGCGCAGCCGGGTGAGGCTCGCCTCGGCCCGGCGGCGCTCGACGGCGTAGCGGATCGCCCGGATCAGGACGGGGCCGTCCGAGCGGCCCTTGACCAGGTAGTCCTGCGCGCCCTCGGCCACCGCGGCGATGCCGAGGTGCTCGTCGTCCAGGCCGGTGAGCACGCACACCGCCGCACCCGGATCGGCGCGCAGCAGCGCGCGCAGCCCGTCCAGCCCGTTGCTGCCGGGCACGTTGAGGTCCAGCAGGACGCAGGCGCAGCCGCCGAGCATGCCTCGGTCCAGCACCTCGATCACGGACCCGGCGACGACGATCTTCAGGTCGGGAGCGACCTCGGCCAGATGCTCCTGGACGAGGAACGCGTCCGCCGGATCGTCCTCGACGAGCAGCACGCGCCACGCGGACACCGCGGGCGCGACACCTGTGGGGTACTGCGGAAGCTCGGCCAGGACCCCTCCCCGGGCAGCGTCGGGCCCGGTTACGGGCGGAGGCTTCGGCACCGAGCCCGGGCAGCCTACGACGACGCGGGCGACGCGCACCACCGCGGAAACGGTCAGGCGGCCGCCACCGCACGCAGCACCGAGGTGAAGAGCCCGAGCCCCTCCTCGGAAGGCCCGAACAGCGGATCGATCGCGTGTTCGGGATGCGGCATCAGGCCCACGACACGGCCGTCCGCCGAGGCGATTCCGGCGATGTCGGCGAGCGAGCCGTTGGGGTTGCCACCCGCGTAGCGGAACACCACGCGGCCCTCGTCCTTCAGCCGCGCGAGCGTGTCGGCGTCCGCGACGTAGCGGCCCTCCCCCGACTTCAGCGGCACCAGGATCTCCTGGCCCACCGCGTAGTCGCGCGTCCACGCCGTGTCCGCGGACCCGACGCGCAGCCGCTGGTCCCGGCACACGAAGTGCAGGCCGGAGTTGCGCACGAGGGCACCCGGCAGCAGGCCTGCCTCACAGAGGATCTGGAAGCCGTTGCAGATGCCCAGCACCGGCAGGCCGCGCCCGGCGGCCTCGACCACCGACGTCATGATCGGGGCACGGGCGGCGATCGCCCCTGCGCGCAGGTAGTCGCCGTAGGAGAAGCCACCCGGGACGACGACGGCCCCCACCCCGCGCAGGCCGGTGTCGGCGTGCCACAGCCCCACCGGCTCGCCACCGGCGTACCGGACCGCCCGGGCCGCGTCGACGTCGTCGAGCGTGCCGGGGAAGGTGATCACGCCGATTCTCATGGCGTCATCCTGACAAGCAGATGCCGCGCCCTCATGGCGTCATCCTGACAAGCAGATGCCGCGCCCTCATGGCGTCATCCTGACAAGCAGATGCCGCGCCCTCATGCCCGGCGGACCGTCCAGTCCTCGATCACCGGGTTCGCGAGCAGGCTCCCCGCGATCCGGTGCAGCGTCTCGTCGTCGACGCCGTCCTCGACGTCGAGCTCGAAGTGCTTGCCCTGCCGCACGTCCGCGACCCCGGCGACCCCGAGCCGGGCCAGTGCCCTCGCCACGGCCTGGCCCTGCGGATCGAGGATCTCCGGCTTGGGCATCACGTCCACCACCACACGCGCCACGGTGAGGAGCCTACGTTCCGGCCCCCGCCCGGACGGCGTCCGGGCGCTCGTCGCTCAGGTCGACGTGCGCGGTCTCCGGAGCCAGGGCCAGCGCGACGAGGGTGAGCAGCAGCATCGCGAGCACGTAGAACGACACCGCGAACGGCGTGCCCGTGGCCGCGGCCAGCGCGATCGAGACGATCGGCGCCACTGCCCCGCCCAGCACCCCGGCGATCTGGTAGCCCATCGAGGCACCGCTGTAGCGCAGCCGCGTGGAGAACAGCTCCGCCACGAACGCCGCCTGCGGGCCGTACATGGCGGCGTGGGTGGCGAGCGCGACGACGGTGGCGAGCACGATCACCGGTTCGGACTGCGTGGAGAGCAGCGGGAAGAACGCGAACACCCACAGGCCGGCGGCCACCGCGCCCGCCGCGTAGACGGGGCGGCGCCCCACCCGGTCCGAGAGCGCCCCGAACAGCGGGATCAGCACCAGCTGGCACGCCGAGCCGATCAGCACCGCGGTGAGCCCCGTGCTGCGCGGCAGGCCGAGGTCCTGGGTGAGGAAGGTGAGGATGTAGAGCGTGAAGGTGTAGAACGCGACGTCCGTCCCGATCCGCGAACCCATCGCGACGAGCAGGCCACGCGGATGCTCCCGGATCACCTCCAGCAGCGGCATCCGCGCCGTCCGCCCGGCCTTCGCCGCCTCGGCGAACAGCGGGCTCTCCGGGATCGACGTCCGGATCCACAGCCCCACCAGCAGCAGCACGCCGGAGAGCAGGAACGCCACCCGCCAGCCCCACGCGAGGAAGGCCTCCTCGGAGAGCAGCACGCTGCCCGCGCCCAGCACCGCGGCGGCCATCAGGTTGCCCAGCGGCACCCCGATCTGGGGCCAGCTCGCGTTGAGGCCGCGCCGGTCCGGCGCGCCGTGCTCCATCGCCATGAGCACCGCCCCGCCCCACTCGCCACCGAGGCCGAGACCCTGCACGAACCGCAGCGCCACCAGCAGCAACGGCGCGGCGACGCCCCACTGCGCGTACGTGGGCAGCAGGCCGATGAGCACCGTCGCGCCGCCCATCACGAGCAACGTCGCGACCAGCACGCCCTTGCGGCCGACGCGGTCCCCGAGATGGCCGAAGACGATCCCGCCCAGCGGCCGCGACACGAACCCGACCGCGTACGTGGCGAACGCCAGCAGCGTCCCGACGAGCGGCTCGAAGTTCGGGAAGAAGAGCGTGTTGAACACGAGCGCCGACGCGGTGCCGTAGAGGAAGAAGTCGTACCACTCCAGCGACGTGCCGACGACGCTCGCGACGAGCACCCGGCCTGGGCTGCGCCGTCGCCGATCGCTCGCCTCGCCTGCCATCTCGCCTCCCGGGTGGACGCACCGTCGCGATGGGGTACCCGGTGGGGCCACACCGTAGGCTGCGGGCGCGCGGGGAGGTTTGGGGTGCGGATCGATCTGAACTCCGATGTCGGGGAATCCTTCGGCCGCTGGACGCTCGGCGACGACGCGGCGGTGCTCGGCGTCGTCACCTCGGCGAACGTCGCCTGCGGGTTCCACGCGGGCGACCCCTCGACGCTGCGGAGCACATGCACCGCGGCGGTCGAGCGCGGCGTCGTCGTCGGGGCGCAGGTGGGCTACCCCGACCTGGCCGGGTTCGGCCGCCGCTTCCTCGACGTCGAGCCGCGCCGGCTCACCGACGACGTCGTCTACCAGCTCGGTGCGCTCGCCGGGATCTGCCGCGTCAGCGGCACGCAGGTGCGGTACGTGAAGCCGCACGGGGCGCTCTACAACGCGGTCGTGCACCACGAGGAGCAGGCCCACGCCGTCGTCGCGGCGGTGGTCGAGTACGACCGCACGCTGCCGATCCTC
This sequence comes from Pseudonocardia sp., assembly GCA_050248815.1. Taxonomy (GTDB): domain Bacteria; phylum Actinomycetota; class Actinomycetes; order Mycobacteriales; family Pseudonocardiaceae; genus Pseudonocardia. The sequence continues at coordinate 25,782 of JBFWRR010000028.1, forward strand.
GGGCTGCCCGGCTCGGCGCTGCTGCGGGCGGCCGAGGAGGCGGGGCTCGTGACCGTCCGGGAGTTCTTCGCCGACCGCGGCTACACCCCCGAGGGCACCCTCGTGCGGCGCTCCGAGGCGGGAGCGCTGCTCACCGATCCCGACGCCGTGGCGGCCCGGGTGCTGCGGCTCGCCCAGGAGGGTGTCGTCGAGGCGGTGGACGGATCGCTGGTCCGGGTGGCGGCGGAGTCGGTGTGCGTGCACGGGGACTCGCCGGGGGCGGTGGCGATGGCCCGCGCGGTGCGGCGGGCGCTGGACGACGCGGGAGCGGCGGTGGGCCCGTTCGTGTGAGTGCCTGCCGGGCCCCGCCAACGGCACGGGTGCGCAGGCCTCCGTCCGTGCCGTTCGCGCCCATCGGGCCGGGCGCGGGCCCTACTGGTTGACGCAGGTGTTGCCGAACGCGGGGTTCTGCGTCGAGCCGGAGTTGACCGTGTTCCCGCAGACGTTGACGTCGACGAGGTCGACGCTCTGCGTGTTGCCGTTCTGCTCCTGGTGGACCGATCCCACGGCGTCGGCGCGCCCGTCGTGCTTGCGGTGGCCGTCCTCGAGCGCGTACGCGGTCGTCGTCCCGGCGAGCATCAGAGCCCCGGTGACACCTGCGAGAACGATCCGACGCAGATCCATGACGCCTCCCTCTGGGGTGATCCGACGACCCCCCAACGAGGGGGCGCGGAGGCGGTCATCGCAGACCGTCCGTTCGGGTGACGAACGCGCCCGCGCGCGCAGGCGGCCTCCGGGGTGGCGGGCGCCCCTATCCTCGCCTCGTGGGCGGCGGGCCGGGCGTGCGGACGACGCGCGTGCTGTGCCCGCTCCTCGTCGGGCGCGACGCCCCGCTGCGCCACCTGACCGCCGCCCTCGACGGGGCGGCCCGGGACCGGGGCGCGGCGACGATCCTGCGCGGCGAGCCCGGCATCGGCAAGACCCGGCTGGCGCGCGAGACCGTCGACGCGGCCCACGCCCGCGGGATGCGGGTGCTGGTGGGGCGCAACGTGCAACACGGCCAGGCCCCCTACCGGCCGCTGACGGAGGCCCTCTTCGCCACCGCCCGCGCGGGCGCGCTGCCCGACACCCCCGGGCTGCGGCCCTTCCGCCACGCGCTCGGCACGATCGTCCCGGACTGGCGCGACGAGGACGCGGCGGGCGACCAGTCGCCGGTCGTCATCGCCGAGGGCGTGCTGCGCCTGGCCCGGGCGCTCGGCGGGGAGTCGGGGACGCTGCTCGTCGTCGAGGACCTGCACTGGGCGGACGCGGACACGCTCGCGGTCCTCGAGTACCTGGCGGACAACGTCGGTGACCTGCCGCTCGTGCTGCTCGCCACGCTGCGGCCGGACCCGTCGCCCGCCTCGGACCTGGTGTCCCGGCTGGAGGTGCGCGGCGCGTCGGTGATCGACCTGCACCGGCTCGGCGCCGCCGAGGTCGCGGCGATGGCGGCGGCCTGCGCGGAGGGCGCCGAGCTGCCCGAGGACGTCCTCGACGCCGTGAGCGCCCGGTCCGAGGGGCTTCCGCTGCTGGTCGAGGAGCTGATCGCCGTCCCGGCGTCCGGAGTGTCGCAGGCGGTACCGAGCACGTTCGCCGACGCCGTCGTGCGCAGGCTCGAGGCGCTGCCCGCCGAGGCCGCGCTGGTGGTGCACTGCGCCGCCGTGCTGGGGCGCCGCTTCGACTGGCGGCTGCTGCCCGCCGTGACGGCGCTGTCCGAGGACCGCGTGCGCGACGGGCTGGCCGAGGCCGTCCGCGTCCAGCTGCTGATCACGGACGCGGGACGCGACTTCCGCTTCCGCCACGCCCTCACCCGCGACGCCGTCCTGTCCGCGCTGCTGCCGCCCGCCCGGGTCGCGCTGGCGCGCCGGGCGGCGCGGGCCGTGGAAGGCGGCGACCCCGGCGATCCCGGCGACCCCGGCGACCCTGACACCCGCGTCCTGCTCGCGGCTGAGCTGTGGTGCGCGGCGGGCGAGCCGGACGTCGCCGCCCGCGGGCTGGTGGCGGCCGGCAGGCAGGCGCTCGACCGCGGAGCGCTGGTCACGGCCGAGCGGCTGCTCGAACGCGCCTTCGCGCTCGCGACCGGCGAAGAGCGGGTCCGCACCGAGGCCGCCGAGGCGCTCACCGAGGCGCTGGCCCTGGCGCCGAAGCTGGACGACGCACTCGCCGCGGGCGCCAAGGCCCTCGCACTGCTCGACGGCCACCGCGCACCGGCGGACCGGCGGGCCCGCCTGCACCTCCTCCTGGCCCGCGCGGCCGACGCCGCGACCCGCTGGCCGCTGGCCCGCGAGCACCTGGAGCAGGCGGCCGCGCTCGCGGCCGACGAGCGCCTGCGCATCGCGGTGGACGCGCTCGCCGCGCACGTCGCGATGGGCGAACGCCGCCACGACGACGCCGAGCGCCTCGCCGCCCGGGCCGCCGAGGCGGCCCTGCGGATGGACCTGCCCGAGGTCGCCTGCGAGGCCCTTGAGGTCCTCGGCCGCCGTGAGCGGCTGCGCGACCTCGGCCGCGCCGAGGTGATCTTCGCGCGGGCCAGGACCCTCGCCGACGAGCGCGGCCTCGTGCTGTGGTCGATGCGCGCACTGCACGAGCTGGGCACGATCGACATGCTGCGCAGCTCCTCGCCGACACGCCTCGTGCAGGCCAGCGAGCAGGCCTACCGGGCAGGGGCGCTGTCCCTCGGGGCGACGGTCGACCTGCAACTGGTGGGCCTGCACGCGTACCTGTTCGAGATCGACGCCTCGGTGGAGGTCGGGACGCGGGCGGCGGAGGTGGCGGGCGCGCTGGGCCTGACCGAGGTGCACGTCGGGGCGCTGCTGCAGCTCGGCTTCGCGCACGCGATCGCCGGGCGGCGCACCGACATGGAGGACGCCGTCGAGGCCGCCCTGCGCCTGGCCGGGGAGCAGGCCGAGCCGCTGGCGTGGGCCTGGGGACACGTCCGGGCCACCGCGTCGCTGCTCACCGAGGACCGGGCCCGCGCGCGGGAGGAGCTGGCCGTGGCGCTGCACTGGGCGCAACGCGCGGCCGCGGTCACGACGTCGTTCACCGCGCTCTCCGCCCTGCTGCGGGTCGTCGACGGTGCCGGCAGGGAGGCGGCCGACGAGGTGCGCGACGTGACGGGTGCCCAGGTCATCACGATCAACCAGGCCGTGCTCGAGCTCGCCGAGGCCGTGCTGGACGCCCGCGCGGGGGACCGCGACGGCGCCGCAGCGCGCGCCGCGGCGGCCGAGACCGTCCTGCGCCGGATCCGGATGGACGGCTGGCGCCACCTCACCCTGCGCCTGGTCGCCGAACCCGCACTCGACGACGGGTGGGGCGAGCCGGACCGGTGGCTCACCGAGGCGATGGAGTTCTTCTCCCGCACCGGCCACGACCGCGTCGCGGGCGCCTGCCGCGACCTGCTCCGCCGCTCCGGACGCGCCGTCCGCCGCCCGTCGGAGGTCCCGGAGCGGCTGCGCCCGGCCGGGCTGACCGGGCGCGAGGCCGAGGTGCTCGGCCTGCTCGGCGAGCGGCTGTCGAACCGGGAGATCGCCGAACGCCTCTACCTGTCCCCGCGCACCGTCGAGAAGCACGTCGAGCGGCTGCTCCACAAGACCGGGCTGCGTACCCGCGGCGAACTGGGGCGGCTCGCCCGCGACACACGTACGTAGCCCGCCGTAGCGGGTTACGTGGTCTTCCCCGATCCCGCGGACGCCCGCGGCGCGGATCGTCCTCCTCGACGCCCGAGGAGGACCCGAGATGACGAGCACCGCCCCTCTTCCGGTGGCCGACCTGCAGATCGCCGGCCCCGTGCTCACCCCCGCCACCCCCGGATACGACGAGGCGCGCCGGGTCTGGAACGGCGCGATCGACCGGCGCCCGGCCGTCGTCGCCCGCTGCACCGGCGTCGCCGATGTCGTCGCGGCCGTCGGGTTCGCGCGCCGCCACAACCTGCCGATCGCGGTCCGCGGCGGCGGCCACAGCATCCCCGGCCTCTCGGTCTGCGACGACGGCCTCGTCGTGGACCTGGGCCCGATGAAGGCCATCACCGTCGACCCCGACGCGCGGACGGCGACCGCCGGGGCCGGGGTCGTGTGGGCCGAGCTGGACGCCGCGACCCAGGAGCACGGGCTCGCCGTCACCGGCGGCGAGGTCTCCGACACCGGCATCGCCGGGCTCACGCTGGGGGGCGGCTACGGCTGGCTCAAGCGCACCTGTGGGCTGACCTGCGACAACCTCGTCGCGGCCGACGTCGTGACGGCGGACGGGCGGGTCGTGCGGGCGAGCGCGGACGACCATCCTGAGCTGTTCTGGGCGCTGCGCGGCGGCGGGGGCAACTTCGGCGTCGTCACCGCGTTCACCTACCACCTGCACGAGGTCGGCCCGATGATCTACGGCGGCGCGGTCGTCCACCCCGCCGAGCGCGCCGCCGACGCGCTGCGGTTCCTGCGCGACCTCGCCCCGCGCGTTCCCGACGAGGTGAGCCTGATGGCCGCGCTCGTCGTCGCGCCGCCCGCGCCGGAGTTCCCCGCCGCGCTGCACGGCAGGCCGGTCGTGGTGATCGGCGCGGCCTACCACGGCGGCCTGGGCGAGGGGCAGCGGGCGCTGCGCCCCGTGCGCGAGTTCGCGCCACCGGCCGTCGACCTGCTCGGGCCGATCCCGTACGTGGCCCTGCAGCGGATGGTCGACGCGTTCACCCCGCGCGGGCTGCATTACCACGTGAAGTCCGAGTGGCTCGCGGACCTGCCCGACGGCGTCGTCGACGACCTGGTCGCGCAGCACCTCGCGCGCACCTCGCCGCTCAGCCAGATCCTCGTCCACCAGATGGGCGGGGCCGTGGCCCGCGTACCCCGCGACGCCACCGCCTTCGCCCACCGCGACGCCCCGTTCGTGCTCACCGTCGCCGGCGCCTGGCAGCCGGGGGAACCGGCACAGCCGCACGTCGCGTGGACGCGCGGCACCTGGGCCGCCGCCCTGCCCGCCTCGCTCGGCGCCTCCTACGTCAACCACCTCGACACCGACGACGGCGACGACCGCGTCCGGGCCGCGTACGGGCCCGCCACGTACGCGCGGCTCGCCGCGGCCAAGGCCGTCTGGGACCCGGACAACGTCTTCCGGCAGAACCAGAACATCCGCCCCGCACCGACCCGTGAAGGAGACCCGTCATGATCCGCACACTCGCCGCAGCCGCCGCCATCGCCGCAGCCGTCGGCCTCACCGGCTGCACGGTGCAGACCACCCGCACCGTCGACCAGGCCCAGGTCGAACAGGTCGTCTCCGACCGGCTCGTGGACCTCGTCGGGCAGCGTCCCGACGCCGTCGACTGCCCCGGCGACCTGGAGGGCACGGTCGGCACGATGCTGCGCTGCTCGCTCACCGCGGGCGCCGACCGCTACCCCGTCGACGTCACCGTCACCAGCGTCGAGGGCGACACCGTCAACTTCGACTTCGCCGTCGCCGACCAGCCCCTCGCCTGAACCGAGAAGGAGCATCCGATGATCACCGTGCCCCGCACCACGCCCCGGCCGATCGCCCCGCAGACCTGGCTGATCCACAACGTCGCGCCGACCGGGCCCGGCTACATCGCGGCGAACTCGCTGGTCGTCCGCGGCGCCGAACCCGTCGTCGTCGACACCGGGGCACCGGTGCACCGCGAGCAGTGGCTGGAGCAGGTGTTCTCCCTCGTCGAGCCGCAGGACGTGCGCTGGATCTTCCTGTCCCACGACGACGGCGACCACACCGGCGCCCTGCTCGACGTCCTCGAACGGTGCCCGCGGGCCACGCTGGTCACGAACTTCTTCACCGTCGAACGCCTGCGCCTGGAGATGCCCGAACTCCCGCTGCACCGGATGCGCTGGCTCGAACCCGGCGACGCCTTCGACGCGGGTGACCGCCGGATGCGGCTGATCCTGCCCCCGATCTTCGACGGGCCCACCACCCGCGGCCTCCACGACGAGCGCAGCGGAGTCATGTGGGCGGTGGACTCGTTCGCGTCCCTGCTGCCCGGCCCGGTCCACGAGCGCACCGACGTGCCCGACGACCTCTACGACGAGACGTTCGCCCTGTTCAACAGCCTCGTCTCGCCGTGGCACCAGTTCCTGGACCCCGAGCGCTACGGCCGCCACGTCGACTCCGTGGCCGCGCTGCGCCCGCAGGTCGTGGCGAGCGCGCACGGGCCGGTGCTCACCGGCGCCGCCGTCGACGACGCCTTCGACCGGGTACGGGCGCTCGCCGGGCAGCCGCGCATCTTCGGGCCGCGCCAGGCGGAGCTCGACGCGATCGTGGCGGCCGCCACCGGCGCGGCCGCCTGACGTGACCCGGCACCCGATCGTGGCCGCGGTGCGGCTCGCCGCCGCGGCCACGATCCTCGTCGCGCTCTGGCTCGCCGGCTCCGCGACCTGGGACGCCGCCGTCCTGGCGGTGCGCGGCGAGCTGAAGGCGGGCACGGTCGCCGCCGTCACCCACACGTCCTGGGCACGCGCCGACCGCGTCGAGGTCGCCGTGGCGGGCAGCGGGTGGGCCACGGTCCACACTCCCCGCAAGGACCTCGCCGCGGGCACGCCGGTCGCGCTCATCGTCGACCCGGACGACGGCTCCCGGGCGGCCCTCGCGGACGACGGGTGGCCGTGGCGGCAGACCGTGCTGCCGCTGCTCGCGGTGCCGGTCGCGCTGGCGTTCGCGTCGAACGTGCGGCCGGGTGGGCTGCGGGGAGCCGGCCGGGCCCGATGACCGGTGCCGGTGCCGTGCTCGGGGCCTGCACCCGCCCCACCGGCCGCAACCGCCCCACGGGCCCGACCCACCGGCCGGAAACCGCCCAACCGGCCCGACCCGCTGGCCGCACCCCGCCCAGCAGTGACGGCGTCGCACGCCGCCTCGGCCGCCGGGGCCCGGCGCTCGCACATGTGTTCGCGCGGTGACACACGGCGTGTGGTCGTGGCACATGGTGTCGGCGGTGTGTGTGGACACCGCGGGGTATGTGCGAGCGCTGGACCATGTGTTCCAGCGCCCCGGCGCGGCGGGCGTCGAGGGACCGGGGCCCCCGGCCGTGCGAGTCGCATCACAATCCGGTCACAGCCGGAACAGTCGTCGGAGCGACCAGCCTTCTCCATCGAGTGACGTCACCGCCCACCGAGCTCACCCGCGGTGAGCGGTTCCGGCTCATCCTGCTGCTCGGCTCGCTCATTGCGCTGGGCCCGCTGACGATCGACACCTACCTCCCCGCGCTCCCCGCCATCACCAGCGACCTCGGCGCGAGCGCCGCGGCCGTCCAGCTGACGCTCACCGGCACGCTCATCGGGCTCGCTGCGGGCCAACTGCTCATCGGACCGCTCTCCGACACCTACGGCAGGCGTGGACCGCTGCTGATCGGCATGGGCGTGCACGTCGTCGCGTCCCTGCTGTGCGCGCTCGCCCCGAGCATCGCCGTCCTCGGCCTGCTGCGCGTCCTGCAGGGCGCCGGGGCGGCGGCGGGCAGCGTCGTCGCGATGGCGGTGGTGCGCGACCTGTTCGCAGGCCGCGCCGCCGCCACCCTGCTCTCCCGGCTGATCCTCGTCATGGGTGTGGCACCGGTCGTCGCGCCCGCGCTCGGTGGGGAGATCCTGCGGTTCGGGTCGTGGCGCTGGGTGTTCGCGGCGCTCGCCGCGATCAGCCTGGTGCTGATCCCGCTCGTGTGGTGGCAGCTGCGCGAGACGCTGCCACCCCAGCGGCGCCGCCCGGCCGGGCTCGCCGCGATGGCCCGCACGTCGCTGTCGCTGCTGCGCGACCGGGTGTTCCTCGGGCTCGTGCTGGTCGCGGGTCTGGCCTTCTCCGCGCTCTTCGCCTACATCGCCGGTTCGAGCTTCGTGCTCCAGGAGACCTACGGCCTGTCCGAGCAGGCGTTCGGGCTGCTGTTCGGGGTCGGCGCGTTCTGGCTCATCGCCGCGACCCAGCTCAACGCCTACCTGCTGCGCCGCACCGAGCCGCGCACGCTGCTGCCCGTCGCACTCGGCGTGGGGCTGCTCGCCGCGGTCGCGCTCGTCGTCACCGCCGCCACCGGCTTCGGGGGCCTCGCCGGGCTGCTCGTCCCGCTGTGGGCGGTGCTCGCCGCCCTCGGCCTGGCCATCCCGAACGCCCCCGCGCTGGCCCTGACCCGCCACGGCGAGGCCGCCGGGACCGCCGCGTCCCTGCTCGGCGCGGCGAACTTCGGCATCGGCGGGGTCGTCTCGCCGCTGGTCGGGACACTCGGCAACGACGCCCTCGCGATGGCGGGGGTCATGGCCGCGCTCATGGCGCTGTCGCTGACCGTCCTTCTCGTCGTCGTCCGGCCGTGGCACCTCGCCGATCTGGACGCTGATCCGGGCCGGGGGACCGATTCCCCGCAACCGCAAGCCACGGCAGGAAAGCCTGCGTGAGCGGCCCGATCGCCAGCGCGTAGAGGACGGTCCCGATCCCGACGGTGCCGCCGAGCAGCCAACCCGTCGCGAGCACGGTGACCTCGATCCCGGTGCGGACCAGGCGGATCGAGCGGCCCGTCCGCGCGGCCAGGCCGGTCATCAGGCCGTCGCGGGGGCCCGGCCCCAGCCGCGCGCCGACGTACGCCGCGGTCGCCACGCCGTTGAGGACGATCCCGCCCACCATCAGGGCCCCCCGGGCGAGCCATCCGTGCGCGGCCGGGATCAGCGCGAGCGCGAGGTCGACGACGACCGCGATCACGACGACGTTCGCGACCGTGCCCACGCCCGGCCGCTGCCGCAGCGGGATCCACAGCAGCAGCACGAGCACACCGGTGACGGCCGTGACCGCGCCGAAGCTCAGCGGCGTCTGCATGGTCACGCCCTCGTGCAGCACGTCCCACGGCTGCAGGCCCAACCCGGCGCGCACCTGCGTCGCCATGCTCGTCCCGTAGAGCGCGAGGCCCGCGAGCAGTTGCGGCAGGCGCCGCCACGGGTCGTGGGAGACGGGCAGGGGCTGCAGGTCGACGGGGGCCACGCCGCCATCGTCGGGCGGGCGGGCCGCGGCGCCGATGGCCAATTCCGAGCAGGTGGCGGGTCCGGGCAGCAGGCACCGACCCCCGCGCCGCCGCCGGTGGCAGAGTGTGGCCCGTGGTGATCCGTCGACTGCTGCTCCCGCTGCTGGCGCTGCTCCTGCTGGCGTGGCCCGGGATCGCCCTCGCCGACCCGCCGCGGCGCCTCGACTCGCAGATCGTCGACCGGGCCGGCGCGCTCACGGCAGAGGACACGGCACAGGTCCGCGAGGCGCTCGACGCGCTGCGCGCCGAGACCGGGATGCAGCTCTTCGTGGTGTTCGTGGGCAGCTTCGACGGCGCCACCGGGCAGGACTGGGCCGACGACTCCGCCCAGCTGTCCCAGCTGGGCCCCCGGGACGTGCTGTTCGCCGTGGCCGTCGAGGACCGCGCGTACGGCCTGTCCGTCGACACGGACTTCCCCCTGGACCAGCGCGCCCTCGACGATCTCATGAGCCGCGACGTCGAACCGCGCCTCGCCGTCGGCGACTGGGCGGGGGCCGTCGTCGCCCTGTCCGAGGGGCTCGCCCGCGGCGGCGCCGCCGGCAGCGGGGCAGGTGGATCGAGCGTCACCCCGTGGATCGTGGGAGGTGCGATCGCCCTGGCCGGTGGGGCGTACGTGCTGCGCAGGCGCCGGCACGCCAAGGCGGGCACGGACGCGGCGGGCGCAGGGCCACCGGCCCCACCCGACGAGCACCCCGGGGTCTCCACCGAGGATCTCGGCTACCGCGCGAGCAGCGCCCTGCTGGAGCTGGACGACGCGGTGCGCACGTCGGAGCAGGAACTCGACCTGGTCCGCGCCCAGTTCGGCGAGGAGGCGGTCACGGACTTCCGGACCGCCCTGGACGCGTCCCGCGCCGATCTCGTCCGCGCGTTCGGCGTGCGCCAGCAGCTCGACGACGAGGTCCCCGAGGACGAGCCCACGAAGCGGGCGATGCTCGCCGACATCCTGCGCACCTGCGCCGCCGCCGACGCCCGCCTCGACGAGCAGGCCGAGGACTTCGACCGGTTGCGCGACCTCGAACGCACCGCCCCCGACGTCGTCGCCCGGCTCGGGCCCGCCGTGGACGCCGTCGCGGGCCGCGTTCCCGAGGCTCAGCAGCAGCTCGCGACCCTGCGCGCGGCCTACGCGGCGAGCGCGCTCGGCACGGTGCCCGACGACGTCGAGCGGGCCCGCGAGCTGATCACCGCCGCCCGCACCGAGGCGACCGAGGCGCAGGCCGAGCTCGCCGCGGGCACGCGCGGGACGGCGGTCGTGTCGGCGCGCGCCGCCGAGGAGGCCACCGCGCAGGCGGCCACTCTGCTCGGCGGCGTCGGCAGGCTCGCCGACGAGCTCGCCGAGGCCGGGGCGCGGATCGCCGATGCCCGCGCCGAGGTGGCGGCGGACCTGGCCGAGGCCCGCGCCCTCGCCGACGGGGACGCCGTCGGCAGCGCGGGCGAGCTGCGTGCCGCGGTCGCCCGCGCCGAGGCGGGCATCGCAGCTGCGGACCGCGACCTGGCCGCCCCGCTGCCCGACCCGCTCGCGGCGCTACGCCGCCTCACCGAGGCCGCGAGCCATCTCGACACCGCCCTCGCCGCCGCCCGGGAGCAACGCGAGCGCGACGAGCGGGCCCGGGTGGCCCTCGACGGGGCGCTCCTCGCCGCACGCTCGGCCGTCGCCGCCGCCTCGGACTTCATCGCCACGCGGCGTGGCGCCGTCGGCAGCGAGGCCCGCACCCGGCTCGCCGAGGCCCAGCGCCACCTCGACATCGCCACCGGCCAGGCCGCCGCCGACCCCGTCTCGGCGCTCGCGGCGGCCCAGCGGGCGGACGCGCTCGCCCGCGAGGCGCAGCAGCGCGCCGAGTCGGACGTCTCGCGCTGGTCCGCACCCTCGGCACCGTCCGGGCCCGGACGTGCCGGAGGAGCCGCCATCGACCTCGGCAGCCTCGTCCTCGGCGGCATCCTCTTCGGCGACGACCGCGGTCGCGGGGGCGCGTTCGGGCGCGGCTCCGGCGGCTGGGGTGGGGGCGGCTGGGGTGGGGGCGGACGGGGTGGAGGCGGACGGGGCCGGGGCGGCTTCTCGCCCGGCAGCTTCGGCGGGTCGGGCACCCGCGGCCGCCGCGGCACAGGTGGCCGGTTCTGACCCTCCGACCCCTTCCGGCCCCGGGCCCGTCAGGGCGAGGGCGACCCGAAGTCGTCCGGCGAGACCTCCTCGATGAACTCCCGGAAGGCCGCCACCTGCCGGTCCGGCGGCTCGTGGATGTCCACGCCGTTGGGGAACATCTCCGACACGCGCTGGCCCACCTCGTCGAGGATCTCGTCGGCGACCGCGATGGGCAGGCCGTCGCGGACCGCGATGGCGAGCGCATCGCTGGGCCGGGCGGCCAGCCGGGTGTCCTGGTCGAAGACGAGGACGGACTGGAAGACACCGTCCTCCAGCGCGGTGATCTCGATGCCCTCCAGACGGCGGCCGAGGGCCTCGACGGCCGGCAGGATGAGGTCCTGCGTGAGGATCTGGTCGTCGTCGGCGCGCGGACCCGACGCGATCACGTCGGCCTGGGGTTGGCGAAGGAACACCGGCAGGCAGCGGTCCCCGTCCTCTTCGGCGAGGACGAGCACGGGCTCGCGGGTGCGCGCGTGCACGATCACCTTGAAGACCTTCATGGGGCGCATCCGCACCTCGTTTCGCCGGGGCCGACACACCAGTGTTGTGCACCCCGCGTGGTCACGTACAGCCAAGACCGGGGACTGACCCGGTTCGGCGGGGGCAGCGCAAGGCTATCGGCGCGGTGACGTCACCGATTCGTCACGGCTTCGGCCCGCGGGCAACGCCGCGACAGGCGAGGATGCCCCGGTGACCACCGCATCGCCCGCAGGCCTCGATCAGGCGGAGCCGCTCCACCCGACGCGCAGGCGCGCGGCGCTGGCGGGGCTCCTGGCCGTCGCCGCCGCGGTCGGTGTGGGCCAGCTCGTCGCGGCGGTCGTGTCGCCGACCTCCGCGCCGTACCTGGCGGTGGCGGACGCCGTCGTGCGGATCTCGCCCCGGTGGCTGGTGGAGTTCGCCACGTCGACCTTCGGGACGGCGGACAAGCTCGTGCTGCTGGTCGGGTTGGCGGTGGTGCTCGGGCTGGTCGCGGTGGCCGTCGGGCTCGCGGGGCAGCGCGACGACACGCGGGCGGTGTACGGGATCGTCGCGCTCGGCGCGGTCGCGGTGGTCGCCGTGGTCACCGCGCCGACGTTCGGGCCGCTGGACCTGGTGGCCCCGGTGGCGGCGATCGCGACGGGCACCTCGGTGTACCGGTGGCTGCACCGGCTCGCTGGCGCCGCGGGCGGGCCGTCGGACCCGGACCGGCGCACTCTCCTGCGGGCGTCGGTGCTCGTCGGCGTGGGCGCGGTCGGCGCGGCGGGGATCGGCAGGCTCCTCGCCGGCGCGCCCGGCGGCGGCTCGACGGGGTCGCGGGCCACGGTGACGCAGGCGTTGCGGGCCGCGCGGATCACCCAGCCCGCGCCGCCCATCCCGGCGGGCGCGGCGTTCGTCGCGGAGGGCACGCCTCCGTTCGTGACGTCGAACGCGGACTTCTACCGGATCGACACGGCACTGCGCGTTCCCGACCTCTCGGCCGACGACTGGACGCTGCGCATCCACGGCATGGTGGACCGCGAGATCGAGCTGACCTTCGCCGACGTCCTGGCCCGGCCGCTGGTCGAGCGGACCGTGACGCTCGTGTGCGTCTCGAACGAGGTGGGCGACGAGTACATCTCGACGGCGGTGTTCACCGGCATCGACCTGCGGGCCCTGCTCCTGGAGGCGGGCGTGCAGCCGGGCGCGGACCAGGTGCTCTCGACCAGCACGGACGGCTGGACCGCCGGCACCCCCACCGACGTCCTGCTGGAGCCCGACCGGGGCGCGCTGCTCGCGATCGGCATGAACGGGGAGGCGCTGCCCGCCGAGCACGGGTTCCCGGCCCGGCTGGTGGTCCCGGGGCTGTACGGGTTCGTCTCGGCGACGAAGTGGGTCACCGAGCTGGAGCTGACGACGTTCGAGGCGGCGGAGGGGTACTGGCAGCCGCGCGGCTGGGCACGGCTCGCTCCGGTGAAGACGCAGTCGCGGATCGACTTCCCGCGCCGGTTCCGGACGGTGGCCGCGGGGCGCGTCCCGATCGCGGGGATCGCGTGGTCGCAGCCCGACGGGATCAGCAGGGTCGAGGTCCGGGTGGACGGCGGCCCGTGGCACGAGGCGGAGCTCGCGACGGACGTCGGCGGCGACACGTGGCGGATGTGGCGGGCGTTCGTGTCGGTGCCGCCCGGGGACCACGTGGCCCAGGTCCGGGCGACGAACAGCCTGGGGATCACGCAGGTGGAGGAGTACACCCCACCCGCCCCGGACGGGGCGACGGGCTGGCACAAGGTGGCGTTCACCGCGCGCTGACCACGCCGCCGTCCCGGCGTTTCCGGACACCGCCGGTCGGGGTACCTCGGGCTGGACCCTCCGGACCACCGGCGAAGGAGCATGGGTGGACACGAGCAGGAAGATCCAGGTCAGCAAGGTCATCGAGGCCCCGGCGGAGGACATCTTCGCGCTCCTCGCCGACCCGAACCGGCACACCGAGGTCGACGCCAACGACATGGTGCAGGGTCCCGAAGGGGCCGCGCCGCCCCTTGGCGGCATCGGGCAGGTGTTCGTGATGCGGATGCGCCGGCCGGAGCTCGGCGACTACCGGATGGTCAACTCGGTGACGGCGTTCGTACCCGGCGCGCGCATCGGCTGGGCGCCGACGCTGGACCCGGAGTGCGAGGCCGCGGCGACGCTCGGCGACATGGCGGCAACCGGGCACACGTACACCTTCGACCTGCGTCCGGTCGACGGCGGCACCGAGGTCACCGAGACCTATGAGTGGATGTCGGTCAAGGACGAGCGGTCCGCCGAACTGCTGCCACTGGTGTCGGCCGAGCAGTTGGAGAACGGCCTGGACAAGCTGGCCGCCGCGGTCCGGTAGCGCCGGCGCGCACCGCCCGGCCGACTCGGCCGGGGGCTCAGATGAGCCCCAGCCGGCTCGCGGCGTAGACGGCGGCGGCCCGCCCCGGAGCGTCCAGCCTGCGCATGATCTTGGTGAGGTGGAACTTCACGGTTCCCTCGGAGACGGTGAGGGCGCCCGCGATGTCCCGGTTGGACATTCCACGCGCGAGCAGCCGCAGCACCTCGAGCTGACGGCCGGTGAGTGGCTGCCCGGGCTGCGGCGCAGCGGGTGTCACGGCTGGCGTCACGGCTGGGGTCACGGCTGGGGTCGACGTGCGCAGCAGCGCTGCAGCGCTGCGGCGGTCCAGCGTGCGGCGCCCCGCGGCGACCGACCGCACCCCGCTGACCACCTGGTCCAGCGTCGCGTCCCGGCCGAGGTAGCCGGTGGCGCCGGCGTCCAGCGCGGCCAGGACCCACCGTTCGTCGTCCACGGGCCCGAGGACGAGCACCCGGCTCCCGCGACTGCGCGCGAGCACGTCGCGGCAGACGTTGACGCCCGCGGGCCTGCCGCCCACGCGGATGGTCGGGTCGAGCAGCACGACTGCGGGCCGGAGCCGCTCGACCAGGGCGGGCGCCTCGGCGGCGGACGCGCACTCGCCGACTATCCGCAGGTCGGGCTGGCGGGCGAGGGTGACCCGCAGGCCCTCGCGCCACACGGCGTGCTGGTCGACGACGACCACCCGGACCGAACCCGCGATCCCGCCCCGTCGGCAGGTGTGGCCCGGTGCTGCCGGTGAGGCGGCCATGAGGACTCCGCGAAGTCTCGACGGGACGGCAGCCGGGCAGCAACGCCCGGTGACCGCGTGATGGCGGAGAGCATACGAGCCCGGGATCAGTGTTGACGACGGATGGTGACTCCGAGGCGCCCGACGGCGCCCCGGCGATGGATGAACGGGTGACCGGTAGTCACAGCGATACGGTCCGTGACCAAGGCCTCGAGGGCGCCACCGTGGCGCCCGGGATACCACTCCACGTGGCGGACGGACCGCCCGCGGCGGCCGGCCTCCGACCACTCCCCCGGCGGGTCCCACGGCGGTCCCACGGCGAGGCGGACGCGCATGTCGACTACCCCGCACGGCCCCCTTGAGCCGCCCTTGCCGCACGTCCGTTCAGGTGGTGTTCGAGCGGTGTTCGGCCCTGGTTCGTTTGCGCCGAGCGGGCTCGCGGGTACCGGGTTCGCGTGACCGATGGGATACGGACGGTGGTCGCGGCGATCGCCGCCGCCGACGTCGCCGAGGCCATCCGGCGGATGCCGGGCCTGCGCCGGGCCGTCACGCTGGCGGAACGGAACGGACCGGCCGCAGAGCAGTGCCGGTGCCCGCACTGCGAGGGCGGGCCGGGGTCCGGCACGGAGGGAGCAGCCTCGGCAGGCTGATCAGCCGAGTGCCCGCCCGAGCAGGTAGCGGCGCTCCGGCAGGCTGAGCGTGCGCTCCGCCGCCCGCCGGTAGTACCTGCGGGCCTCGTCGGCTCGGCCCGCGCGGTCGAGCAGGTGCGCGCGGACGGCGTCGAGCCGGTGGTGGCGGGCGAGCGCCGGGTCGTCCGCCGCGGCGTCGAGCTGGAGCAGGCCGACCTCGGGCCCGCGCACCTCCGCGACGGCGACGATCCGGTTGAGCGTCACCATCGGCCCGGGCGCGAGGGCGGCGAGCAGCTCGTAGAGGCCCAGGATCTGGCGCCAGTCCGTGTCCTCGGCGCGGCGCGCCCCGGCATGGACGGCGGCGATCGCGGCCTGCAACTGGAGCGGCCCCGGGACGGCGGTGGAGAGGGCGATCTCGACGAGCGCGGTGCCCTCGGCGATGGCGGCGCCGTCCCAGAGCGTGCGGTCCTGGCGGTCCAGCGGGACGAGGGCGCCGTCGGCCCGGGTACGCGCGGCGCGCCGGGCGTCGGTGAGCAGCATCAGCGCGAGCAGGCCGGTGACCTCCCCCTCTCCGGGCAGGGCGGCGTGCAACGCGCGGGTGAGCCGGATCGCCTCGCCACAGAGCTCCACCCGCGCGAGGCGCGCGCCGGAGCTCGCCGTGTGACCCTCGGTGAAGATCAGGTAGAGGACGCCGAGAACGGCGGGGAGCCGGGTCGCGCGCTCGTCCGCGTCCGGCTCGGTGAACCGGGCGCCGCCGGCCCGGATGCGCGCCTTCGCCCGGCTGATCCGTTGCGCGACCGTGGCCTCCGGCACGAGCAGCCCGCGGGCGATCTCGGCCGTGGTGAGGCCGCCGACGGCCCGCAGCGTGAGCGCCACCTGCGCCGGCGGGGTGAGTACCGGGTGGCAGCACAGCCACAGCAAGGTGAGGGTGTCGTCGCGGTCCGGCACCGGCCCGGGCGCCGGGAGCACGGCGTCGGCCTCCTCCCGACGACGCCGGGCCGCGTCGGAGCGTTGCGCGTCGACCAGCCGCCGGGACGCGACCGTGACGAGCCACCCGACCGGGTTGGCGGGCAGCCCGTCGGCCGGCCACGCCCGCGCCGCCGCGAGCAGCGCCTCCTGGACGGCGTCCTCGCACTCGTCGAAGCGGCCGTGGCGGCGGGTGAGCACGCCGAGCACGCGCGGCGCGCTCTCCCGCAACAGCGCCTCGATCACCGCGGGCTCACTCCTCGCCGCCGAGGTTCAGCACCGGTCGCACCTCGACGAGCCCCCAGATCGCGTCGGGCACCTTCGCGGCGATCCCGACGGCCCGCTCCCGGGAGACGCAGTCGACGAGGTAGAAGCCGGCGAGATACTCCTTGACCTCGGCGAACGGGCCGTCCGTCGTCGACGTGACACCGTCGCGGACGGTCACGCGCTGTGCCGTCGCGGGATCGGCGAGGCCGTCGGAGACCACCAGCTCCCCGGTTGCGACCAGCTCGTCGGTGAGCGCCATGTGCCCGCGGCCGAACTCCTCGCGCTGGGCCTCGGTGAGCCCCTGCCAGCGGGCCAGGAACTCGGGGTTGGAGTGGACGAGGATCAGATACTTCACGGTCGGCCTCCCGATCGGCGGCGGGCATCGTCTCCGTCCGGGTGTCGAGACCCGGCACGCGGTCTCGACACGGGGGTGCCCGTCGACGAAACAGGAGACCCCATCATGACCGCCGTGACCGCCCTGGACCGCACCTTCACCGCCGAACTGCAGCGAAGCCCCGCCCGGGGCGGCTGGACCTTCGTCGTCACGGACTGGACCGCGGATTTCTTCGGTACCCGGGGGCTCGTGAAGGTCGCGGGCACCGTGGACGGGCAGCCGTTCCGCAGCTCGTTCATGGCGCTGGGCGACGGCAGGCACAAGCTGCCGGTGACGAAGGCGCTGCTCGCCGCGATCGGCAAGCGGCCGGGTGACACCGTCACCGTCCACCTGGCGCAGCGGCTGTGACCGCGCCCGTCCTCGCAGTGGCGGTCGGTGCCGCCGCGGTGGTCGCGTTCCTGCTCAGCGGGGCGTACTACCTGCTGGTGGGCCGGCGGCTCGTGGCGCTCGCCCCGGCCTACGCGCACCCGCGCCCGGCTGCGCTCACCGCGGCGGTGGAGCTGGCGCGCAACGTCGTGCTCGCCCTCGTCGTGACCTGGCTGGTGTCCGGCACGGGGATCGGTGGGGCGATGCTGACGGCGCTCGCACTGTGGGTGGCGTTCCCGGTGGTGCTCCTGGCCGGGGCGGTGTTCCATGAGCGCGTCCCCGTGGCGCTCGCCGCCATCCACGCCGGGGACTGGCTCGTCAAGCTGCTCGCGATCGCCGCGATCGTGACGTGGGTACGCCAGGGCTAGGCGCGATGACCACCGCTGCAGGTGCGGAGCGCTCGGATCCGGACGCCGCGCACCTGTCGTGGTGATCGTGGCCGGTCCCTGCGGCGGGCCCGCGCGATCGTCCCGGAGGAGCAACAGTGACCGTCCCGGCCGTCTCGACCGTCCCGCTCGGCCCCGCCCGCCCGGACCGCCCGCTGCTCGTGCTCGGCCCGTCGCTCGGCACCTCCGTCGAAGGCCTGTGGGGAGGCGCTGCGGCCTCGCTGGCCGAGGGGTTCGACGTCGTCGGCTGGGACCTGCCCGGCCACGGCACCGGCGCGCCGCCGGAGGGTTCGTTCACGATGGCCGAACTGGCCGCGGGTGTGCTCGCCGCCGTCGGGGAGCACCGGGCGGGGCGCGCCACGTTCCGCTATGCGGGCGACTCGGTCGGCGGCGCGGTGGGCCTGCAGCTGCTGCTGGACGCCCCCGACCGGGTCGAGGCCGCCACCCTGCTCTGCACCGGGGCGCGGATCGGCACCACCGAGTCCTGGACCGAGCGGATCGCCGCGGTGCGGGCGGGCGGCACGAGGGCCATGGTGGAGGGCTCGGCGGTGCGCTGGTTCGCGCCGGGGTTCGCCGACCGGGAGCCCGCGCGGGCCGCCCGGCTGCTCGACGCGCTCCCCTCGATCGGCGACGGCGGCTACGTCGCGGTGTGCGAGGCCCTCGCCACGTTCGACGTCCGGGACCGGCTCGCCGGGATCACCGCGCCGGTGCTCGCCGTCGCCGGGGCGTGCGACGTCTCGACGCCCCCGGACTCGCTGCGGGCGATCGCCGAGGGGGTGCCCGGGGCCCGGCTGGTGGTGCTCGACGACGTCGGCCACCTCGCGCCCGCCGAGGTGCCCCGCACCGTCGCGCGCCTGGTGGCGACGCACCCGGTCGGGACCCGTACGGCGCGGGCATGACCGCGCGTCCGGCCGTCCTGGGCGCCGCCCACGTGGACCGCGCCCTCGCCGCCACCACGGATCGCTCGGGACGTGCTCGCCGAGCAGGGCCGAGCCTGGGACGCTGGTCCGCATGCCGGTCTGGGACATCGCGCGGCGCCCGTCGGGCGAGCAGTTCGGCTACTGGCGCGAGGTGATCTGCCAGGCGTTCGTCCCGCTCGACCCGGCGCCGAACGCCGAGACGCCGGACTTCGCGAGCCGCGTGGAGACGCGCCCGCTCGGCGCGGTGAACCGGGCGGAGATCCGGTCGCGGCGCCAGCGCACCGCGCACGGCCCGCGGGAGGTCCGCCGCGGCGATCGCGCCTACTACTTCGTGAACCTGCAGCTCGCGGGCGACTGCCGGGTGCGCCAGGGCCGTGCGGAGTCGGTCGTGGAGCCCGGCGGGTTCACCGTCGTCGACACCACCGAGCCGTACTGGTTCGACTTCCCGCAGGACTGGCGGATGCTGTCGTTCCGGGTGCCCCACGCGACCCTGGCCGCCCGCCTGCCGAACCCGTTGCACGGCACCGGGCGCGCGATCCGCGGCGACGGCCTCGGCGGGGTCGTGACGTCGCTGATGGCGGCGCTGTGGGAGCTGGACTCGCCCGCCGGGGCGGTCGAGCTGGAGGACTCGCTCGCGTCGGTCGTCGCGCTCGCACTCGGCGGTGCCGCCGGCGACGCGGCCCCGCGCGCCGCGACCCGCGCCGCGGTGCTGCGCCACGTCGCAGCGCACCTCGGTGACCCGCAGCTGTCGGTGGTGTCGGTGTGCCGCCGCTTCGCGATCTCCCCACGCCAGCTGCACCGCCTGTTCGCCGATCAGGAGCGCTCCTTCGCCGCGACGGTGCGGGCGATGCGCCTGGAGCACTGCGCCCGGCTGATCACGGACCCGGCGCGCACCGCGTCGATCACCGCGATCGGGGCGCGGCACGGGTTCGCCGATCCGGCGTCGTTCAGCCGGGCGTTCCGCCGCCACTTCGGCGTGGCGCCCCGCGACTACCGGGCCGCCGCCAGGACCGTCGCCGACGGGTCGTAGTCCGGATCGGCGAGCAGGGCGTGCAGCTGACGGCGCCGCACCCCCATGTTGCCGCCGTCGAACAACGGGTAGACCAGCGCATCCTGCAGGATCTCGCCGAGCGGCGCCTCGTGGCTGTAGGACTCGATGCCCACCACCCGCATCAGGTCGGTGATCACCCGCACGGCCGTCTCCGAGCCGACGATCTTGGCGTGCAGGGCCAGCTCGGCCGCGGCGGGCGCGCCGGCGTCGAGGGCGTGACAGGCCCGCCAGGACAGTGAGCGGACGGCCTCCATCGCCCCCTTCGCGTCGGCCAGGGCGTAGCCGACCGCCTGGTGGCCGAGGATCGGCCCGGCCCCGCCGCGCGACTGGGTGCGCGCGAACTCCAGCGCGAACTCGAAGGCCGCCCGCATCTTCGCCAGCCCGAACACCCCGACCAGCGCCGCCGTCGGGGTGAAGCTCGCGGCGACGACCTCGCGCCCGCCACCCTGGCCGCCAAGGACGTTGTCGCGCGGCACCCGTACGTCACGGAAGGTCACGACGGGGATCTGGTGAGCGCGGTGGCCGAGCAGGTCGAGGTTCGCCTCGACGGTGAGCCCGTCGACCGGGCCCGGAACGGCGATCACCGAGAGCTCGCCGGGACCGGTGCGGCACACGACCGCGAGCAGGTCCGGGCCGCGGCCGTCCCAGCCGCCCGCGCTCGACACCCACCGCTTCGCCCCGTTGATCACCCACTCGTCGCCGTCGAGAACGGCGGTGGTGCGCACCCCCTCGGCCGGAGCGGGCGCGTCGTAGTTGGCGCTGCCGCCGGGCTCGGAGAACGCGAACGCCGCGAGCGGGGCGCCGGACGGTTCGAGGAACCGCGGCAGGTGCGCGCCCACCTGCTCGGGGCTCCCCGCGACGAGCAGCGGTGTGAGCCCCAGCATCACGGCGAGGAGCGTGAGCGACACGTTCGAGTCGACGGCGACGAACTCCTCCGCGACGAGCGCGAGATCGACCATGCCCCGGCCCTCGCCCCCGGCCGGCTCGGGCAGGATCCGGCGCAGCCAGCCCTCGGCGACCACCTTCTCGTAGATCGGCCGGGTGGCGCGCCAGCGCTCCTCCGGGGTCGCGAGGTGGCGGGTCGCCGGACCGACCTCGGCGAGGACGGTGCGGGCGAACTCGCGGGCGGCCAGGCGCAGCTCGTGCTGCTCGGGGGTCAGGGTGAGGTCGACGGGCATGGCGGCGGCTCCTCGGACGTGCGGTGGTCGCCGCCGAGCATGGTCCGTCCACGGCCGCCGGTCTTGGCCGCGCGCGCCGGGTGAGTTGACCGGGAGTGCCTCGCTAGCCGCAGCCCTTGGGCCGGGATGGGGCCTCCCGGCGGCTCCTGGTGCGCGCGCGCCCGTCGCGCGGGGTGGCCCCTCGGAGGTAGAGGTGCTGGAACAGCTCCACGAGTCGGTCGGGGTCGAGCTCCTCCTCGGGCTGGTCCCAGAAGATCGTCCAGTTCAGGAGGTTCAGCAGGCCGAGCTGGAGCTCGTTCGCCGTCAGATCCCGGGAGAGCGCGCCGGCGTCCTGGGCGTGGGCGAGCACTCCGCGCACGAGGCACTCGTACTCCCGGCGCAGGGCGAGGACCTCGTCGCGCCGCTCAGGAGTGAGCGAGTTGAGCTCGGTCAGCATCGTGGCGTGTTTCGCCTTGTCCTGGCGCATCGCGAGGACGTGGGCCCTGATGAGGGCTCTGATCCTCGCGAGGGGGTCACCCTCGTAGGCGATGGCGGCCGTCACGGCGCTCGAGAGGTTGGTCAGGGACTCGATGCAGATGTCGTGGAGCAGGTCTTCCTTGCTGCGGATGTGGTAATAGATCGACGCCTTCTGGACTCCGAGCGCGTCGGCCAGTTCCCGGGTCGACGTCGCCGCGTACCCCTTCTGCCAGAAGAGACCGGCCGCGACGTCCCGCAGCTCCTTGGCGGTGGCGGCGCCGTCCCGCTTGCCGTTCGCGGTCGCCTGCGTACGCACCTGATCCTCCGCCCGCCGACACACGTCCGTGCTGCCCGCCGAGTGTAGTCGACCCTTCCCGGCGCACTGGCCTACCGACCGATCGATAAATACCTACCGGGCGCTCGGTTGACGCCAGCACATGATCGCCGTACCGTGACCTCCGTCTCAGGGTCTTTCAGACAGGAGGATTCGCGATGGCCGAGACCACGACGAAGTGGACGGGTGGCTGCCTTTGCGGGGCGGTCCGCTACGAGTGCACGGGAGACCCCGCCTCGGTCGGGCTGTGCGAATGCACCCGCTGCCAGACCAACTCCGGCTCGATCGGCCTCATCGGAGTCGTGTGGCCCAAGGAGGCCGTCACGATCACCGGCGACCTCTCGGTCTTCGAGGCCCGGATCCACGACAACCTCGGTCTCTGGCGCTACTTCTGCCCGACGTGCGGCTCATCGGTCTCGATCACGCTCGACCGCTACCCGGCGATCCGGTCGATGATGGGCGGGACCCTCGACGACAGGTCCCGCGTCAAGCCGACCTTCTCGGTCTGGCACTCCGAGGGCCAACCCTGGGTACGGCTGCCCGACGACATGGCCATCTACCCGGACTACCCCGAGGGCACGTTCGGCTGAGCCTCCTCGGAACCGCTCCGCCGTCCCGAGGAGGCCTGCACGTGGACCTGACGTCACTGCCGACGGTCGCCGACCGCGTCGGATACCTGCCCGCATCGGCCCGGCACCCGCGCTACACGATCTACCCGCCGTCAGCGGGACGCCCCTCCGAACGACCGCCGATCGAGTACCACGCAGCGGTCTTCCACGACTGCCGTCCGGTGCTCGACGAGCTCCTCCTCGACCGAGACGGCCTGGCCTTCCGCCGCACCGCCGCGGCGACCGACGACCTGTTCGACGACGAGTTCGTGCGCGGGCGGTACTACGCCGAGACCGAGACGGTGGTGCGGGAGGTGACAGGGGCCCGGGCCGTCGTCGCCTTCGACCACAACGTCCGCAGTGCCGACCGGGCCCGCCGGGAGGAGGCGGGCGCCCAGCCGCCCGTCGACGCCGCCCACGGGGACTACAGCGAGGGTTCGGGCCACCGCCGCGTCCGCGAGGTGTTCGTCGATCGCGGCGTGCGGATCACGGACGCGACACGCACCGCGATCGTCAACGTGTGGCGGCCGATCTGCGCCGTCGTGCAGGACCGGCCACTCGCGGTCTGCGATCCACGGACCGTGTCGCCGGACGATCTCGTCGAGACCGCGATCGACCACTTCGGAGAGGACGTCGCGCGTCCACGGCACAGCGGCCAGATCTACTCGTTGCGGTTCAGCGCCGCGCACCGGTGGCTCTACCTGGCGGACATGCGGTCCACGGAGCTCATGCTCTTCACGGCCTTCGACTCGGCGACCGACGGCAGGCCGCGCTTCGTGGCGCACGCCGCGTTCACGAACCCGACCTGCCCGTCGGGCTTCACCCCACGGGAGAGCATCGAGGTCCGGACAGCGGTGGTCTTCTGATCGACGAACAGGAGGGCCGGTGCGCAGCGACATCGAGTTCGACGCCGACGGAACGACGTTGCGGGGGTGGCTGTACCTGCCGCCGGGTCACGAGGGTCCGCACCCCGCGGTGGTGATGGCACACGGGTTCACGGCGCTGAAGGAGATGGGGCTCGACGACTACGCCGAGGTGTTCGCGGCGGCCGGGCTGGCCGTCGTGGTGTACGACAACCGCAACCTCGGGGCGAGCGACGGCCACCCCCGCGGTGAGGTCGACCCCGTCGCCCAGATGCGCGACTACCGCCACGCCCTGACGTTCGCCGAGTCCCTGCCGGAGATCGACGACACACGCCTCGGGGTATGGGGCACGAGCTACACGGGCGGTCTGGTGCTGATCGCGGCCGCGCTCGACCGCCGGGTCGCCTGTGTCGTGAGCCAGGTCCCGATGATCAGCGGGTACGAGTCGATGGTGCGGATCCGCCCGCTCGCCGAGCGCCGCGAGTTCGCTCGGATGGTCGACGCCGAACGCCGGTCCCGCGCGCTCGGCAGCCCTGCCGGCCGGGTCAGCGTCGCCACCGACGACCCCGACGAGCCCGCGACCGCCCCGGGACGCAGGACACACCACTACTTCACCACCCTCGCCAGGGAGAAGGGCGTGGACTGGGACAACCGCGTCACCATCCGCTCCCTCGAGCTCCGCCTCGAGTACGAGGCGATGCCGTTCATGGAGCGGATCAGCCCGACGCCGCTGCTGATGATCGTGGCGACCGACGACGAGATCACACCGACCGACATCGCGCTGCGCGCGTTCGACCGGGCGCTGGAGCCGAAGAAGCTGGTCCTCGTCAGGGGCGATCACTACGACCCGTACCTCGGCGCGTTCGAGGCGAGCAGCGCCGCCGCGCGCGACTGGTTCGCGGAGCACCTCGGCGCGCCGGCATGACCAGGCCCGTACGGGAACGCACGGCCGCCCCCGGGCCGGAGCCGGGTGCCTCGAACGGCCACCGCAGCCTCGAGATCGTCTTCGTCGTCGACCCCGTCGAGTCGCTCGACGCCGCCCACGACTCGAGCGTCGCGCTGATGGAGGCCGCGCAGGCCCGCGGCCACCGGCTGCTGATCACCACGATGGCCGACCTCGGCATCAGGAACGGGCAGGCGACCGCGGTCTGCACACCGCTCGAGGTCGAGCCCGCGACACTCGACGGTGGCAGATGGCGCGCACCGGCGCAGTGGTACCGGCGGGGCGGGCCGCAGCGCCGCATCCTCACCGAGGTCGACGTGGTCTTCGTCCGTACCGACCCACCGGTCGACGCGCGCTACCTCCGCGGCACCTATCTGCTCGACCGCGTGGACGACCGGCGGACGCTCGTCGTGAACGCCCCGAGCGGCCTGCGCGAGGCCAACGAGAAGCTGAGCACCCTGCGCTTCCCCGACCTCTGCCCGCCGACCGTCGTCAGCGCGGACGCCGACGAGATCGTCGACGTGACGCGGACGTGGGGCGTGGCCGTGGTGAAGCCGACCGACGGGATGGCGGGCCGCGGGGTGCTGATGCTGCGGGCGGACGACGCCAACCTCCGGTCCCTGCTCGAGATCGCGACCGCACGCGGCCGCGACCAGGTGATCGTGCAGCGTTTCCTTCCCGAGTCCGTCGGCGGCGACCGCCGGGTGATCGTCCTGGACGGCGCCCCCGTCGGTGCCGTCCGGCGGATCGCCCGTGACGGCGAGTTCCGCTGCAACATGGCCGCCGGGGCCCGGGTCGTCGCGGATTCCGTGACGGGCCGGGATGTGGAGATCTGCACGCGGATCGCACCGGTGCTCGCCACCCACGGCCTCCATCTCGTCGGCATCGACGTCATCGGCGACCACCTGACGGAGATCAACGTGACGAGCCCGACAGGGCTGCGGGAGATCCAGGCGCTCTGCGGCATCCGCTGCGCGGACGCCGTCGTGGGCTGGGTGGAGATTCGGTGCCGAGTCCGTTGAGACCTGGTACGTACCTACGACTCGGTGAGGTCCGTCGCCGCCAGCGGGCCCAGCGAGGTGAACGCCTGCAGGTACGGCCCGACGTCACCGCGGGTCGTCCATCGGCGCAGCTGCGCCTCGGAGCGGCGGGCGAGGAGTGCACGGGTCAGCTCGAAGTCCGGTGCCTCGACGACCACCTCCGGCTCGGCACCGTCCGGCGGGTCCCACCGCCACGTCCCGCCGACCAGCGCGATCGGCGGCAGACCCGTCACCTTCGCGGCGAAGCGGCCGGCGAAGCGCTCCCGCACGGCGGCCGTCGCGGCGGTGTCCTGCGCGCCCGGCTCGCGCAACGCGCCGCGCAGGTCCCGCTCGTGGATGATCACGTCGAACAGCGGGCGGATACCGTGGGCGCGCATCCACGCCCTCAGCGGCTCGGCCACCTCCTCCCACTCCGCGACCAGCGCGGCGACGTCGCGGTCCCGGCGCGCGGCGACCTGCTCGGCCGTCCAGGCCTCGTTGTGGTCGTCCGGCTCGTCGCCCGCGACGACGTCCGCGCCCAAGCCCACCATGTGCGAGAACAGGTCGCGCACCGTCCAGTCCGGGCACGCGGGGACCCTCGTCTCCGCCTCCCGCACCGACAGCCCTGCCACCAGCCCGATCACGCGCTGCTGCGCGGCGGTCCACTCCGCCACTCCGTCCACGGGCGCGAGCCAACCATGCGGGTACCGGCCCGTGCCACGTCTTCGCGGGCGTGACTTTCGGTGACGCGCGGGGGGCGAGAAGGTTGCTCTGTGTCACTCATCTAGCGTCGAAGTGCTGCCGCCGTGCCCCCGGGCGGCGACGAGAGGTGAACCCCGTGACCCGAGCTTCCCGATTCTGGCTCCCCGCCGTACTCGTCCTCGCGACGGCGTGCGGCGCCCCCGCGGCCACCGAGCAGGCCGCTCCCGCTCCGCCCGCCGCTCCCGAGGCGGACAACCCGCACGCCCACCACGGGCCGGTGAACGACCCGGACTCGCCCGTCAGCCTGTGGGCGGTGCAGACCGGCCCGCTGGGCATCGTCGCGACGGACGGTGGCGGCCGGTTGATCTACCGGTCGGACGCGGACAGCGCCGCGCCGCCGACGTCGACCTGCACCGGCGACTGCACCACGACGTGGACCCCGCTCCTGGTCGGCCCGGGCCAGCAGCTGGACCTGGAGGGCGTGAGCCGCGACAAGATCGGCAGGCTCGTCCGCCCGGACGGGACCACGCAGCTCACCCTCGCCGGGTGGCCGCTCTACGTCCGCCCGGACGACGACGGCAACCTCGCCTCCACCGGCGCGAACGGCGCGGACGGCCGCTGGTGGGCCGTGACCCCGACCGGGGACAAGGCCACCCCGGCCTGACGACCGCCGCGTCGCCCCGCGGGCGAGCGGTCCTGCTCACGCCTCCGCGACCGACTCGGCCGCCTTGCTCGACGTCCGGACGGTGCGCGCGAGATCGCGCCCGAACGTGACGTCCAGCCGCTCGGACACCGCCATCTCCAGCGCGGCCGCCACGGTCTCGCCCGCGACCCCGCGCAGCCGTTCGAGGGTCTCGTAGAGCCGCGGCCAGCCCTCCTCGGGACGCCCGGAGGAGTCGAACGGCTGCCAGATCTCGCCCAGGAACAGCTCCACGTAGATCCTGGCGATGGCGTCGGCGTGCTTGCGCAACTGCTCGACCACCTCGAGCGACCGCGCGGGTGGGATGCCGAGCCCGTGCAGGTCCGCCGCCGCGCGCACGAGACGCGGGCTGACCTCCTCGTACTGGTCCTCGCTGATCTCGCGCAGCAGGCCGATCTTCTGGACGCGCTTGAGCAGGGCGGCGTCGGTGTCGAGACCGGCGAACCGCTCGGCCAGCTCGCCGACGGTGACGATCTGGCGCTCCTCGCCCGCGAAGAGCGCCCGGACCGTGCGGATGAAGCGGACCACCTGCTCGGTGGAGCCGCCGGTGGTGTCGAGCAGCTTCTTGATGGTGTCGAGTTTGACGCCCTCGTCCTGGAGATCGCGGATGAGTTCCAGGCGGGCCTCGTGGTCCGGCCCGTAGTAGCCGGTGCGGGCCCTGACCTGCGGCGGAGGCAGGAGCCCACGGGACTGGTAGGCCCGGATGTTGCGGACCGTGACCCCACTGACGCGTGCCAGCTCGTCGATCGTCCGCCATGACTCATCGGCGACCACGTCAGTCATGTGACATAGGTTATCACCAACACCGTGTTGCTATGTGACATCACTTCGTGCACAGTCGATGTCATGTTCAGAGCGCTCGCGGCCCCGTTGTCGGCACTGACCACGCCGCTGCTCCCCGAGGACTACCTCGCGCTGGCCAACCCGCTCTGGTCCACGGAGCTGCGGGGCCGCGTCGTCGCCGTCCGGCGCGAGACCACCCGGGCCACCACCCTCACCATCCGTCCCGGCCGCGGCTGGGCGGGCCACCGCCCCGGCCAGTACGTGCGCGTCGGCGTGGACGTCGACGGCGTGCGGCACTGGCGCACCTACTCGCTCACGGGCCTGCCCGGGGAGCGCGACCTGCGGATCACCGTGCAGGCCCTCGACGGGGGCAGGGTCTCGGGCGAGCTCGCCCACCGCACCCCGCCCGGCACGATCCTGCGGCTCGAAGCGGCCGCCGGTGACTTCGTGCTCTCACCCGCGCCGGGCGGTCTGCTGTTCGTCACGGCGGGCACCGGGATCACCCCCGTGATGTCGATGGTGCGCGCGCTCGCGGCGCGCGGCGCGCTCGCCCGTGCCACGCTCGTGCACAGCGCCCGCACCCCCGCCGACACGATCTTCGGCGACGAGCTGGTCGCGTACGCGCGCGCCGGCCTCACGGTGCACGTCCGCCACACCGCCACCGCGGGCCGTCTCGACCTCGCCGAGCTGCACCGGCTCGTCCCGGACCACCGGGACCGCGACGTCTACGTCTGCGGCCCCGAGGGTCTGCTGGACGCGGCGACCGCCGTCTGGGACGCCCGCCGCCTGCACCTCGAACGCTTCACCCCGCCCGCCCGCAGCGCCGGCGGAACCGGTGGCTCGGTGCGCTTCGGCGGCACCGAGGTGCAGGTGGGCCCGGCCGCCAGCCTGCTGGAGGCGGGCGAGGCCGCGGGCCTGCTCCTGCCGTCGGGCTGCCGCATGGGCATCTGCCACGGCTGCGTGCTGCCGCTGCGCGACGGCCAGGTGCGCGACCTGCGCACCGGCGAGGTGCACGGCGAGCCCGGCGACCTCGTCCAGACCTGCGTCTCCGGGGCCAGCGGCGCCGCCCGGATCGACGTCCCGACCCGGAAGGACCACCGATGACCATCGCCCCCGAGCGCCCGCTGCACCTCGTCCCCGAGGTGGCGCCGCCGCTGCGCACCGCCCCGTCCACTCCGTCCCCGGCCGCGGCCGCACTCACCCCTGAGCGGGTCGAGGAGCTGGGACGGCGCCTGGATGCGATCCGCGAACGGATCATCGACGAGCGCGGGGAGCGCGACGCCGCGTACGTCCGGGGGATCATCCGCAAGCAGCGCCACCTGGAGATCGGCGGGCGGGCCCTGCTGTTCGCGGGCGTCCTGCCGCCCGCCTGGATCGCCGGGACGGCCATGCTCGCGGCCGCGAAGATCCTGGAGAACATGGAGCTCGGCCACAACGTGCTCCACGGCCAGTGGGACTGGATGCGCGACCCGAAGATCCATTCGACGACGTGGGAGTGGGACCTCGTCAGCTCCGCGGCGGAGTGGAAGGTCTCGCACAACTACCGCCACCACACCTTCACCAACGTGCTCGGCAAGGACCGCGACATCGGCTACGGCATCCTGCGGATGACCGACGAGCAGCCGTGGAACCCCTACTACCTGGGCAACCCGCTGTGGAACCTGCTGCTGTCGTTCTTCTTCGAGTACGGGGTTGCCCTGCACGACCTGGAGGTCGACGAGGTCCTCGCGGGCCGCACGCCGAAGGCCGAGTTCCGGCGCCGGCTGAAGGCGATCGGACGCAAGATCGGCCGTCAGGCGGGCAAGGACTACGTGCTGTTCCCGCTGCTCGCGGGCCCGTTCTTCCTGCCGGTCCTGCTCGGCAACGCGTCGGCGAACGTGATCCGCAACCTGTGGTCGCACGCGGTGATCTTCTGCGGGCACTTCCCCGACGGCACCGTGATGTTCACCGAGGAGCAACTGGAGGGCGAGACCCGCGGCCAGTGGTACCTGCGCCAGATGCTCGGCTCGGCCAACCTCGACGGCGGGCCGCTGTTCCACCTGATGACCGGCAACCTCAGCTTCCAGATCGAGCACCACCTGTTCCCGGACCTGCCGAGCAACCGGTACGCCGAGATCGCCCCCGAGGTGCGGGCGCTGTGCGCCGAGTTCGGGCTGCCGTACGTCACCGGGCCGCTGCACCGCCAGTACGCCCAGGTGGTGCGCACGCTCGCGCGCCTCGCGGTGCCGCCGAGGGTGCTCTCCTGGTTCAGGTCCCGCAGTAGGTGACGTGCGGGCCGCCACCCGGCTCGGCGTACTCCTGCAGGCCCGGACGCTCCACGAAGGGCCGGGCCAGCACGTCGAGCAGGCGGCGCAGCGGTGCGAGGTCGCCCGCGGTGGCGGCGTCCAGCGCCTCCTCCACCTTGTGGTTGCGGGGGATGTAGACGGGGTTGACCCGGTCCATCCCGTCCGCGACCGCCGTCCGGTCCGGGCCCAGGGCCGCCTCCCAGCGCGCCGACCAGGCGTCGAACGCCTCGCGGTCCAGGAACCGGTCACGGGCGGGGGTGCCGCCGCGCAGCTGCGCCGAGAGCCACCGGAACGCCTGGGTGAAGTCGGCCTTCTCGGCGAGCAGCAGCTCCAGGAACCCCCGGGTGAGCTCGGGGTCGGGTCCCGGCAGGCCGAGCTTGGCCGCGAGTCCCGCCTGCCAGGCGGCCTCGTACCGCTCGGCGAAGCGGGTGAGCTGCGCGGTGGCGGCCTCGACGGCCGCGTCGGTGTCGGGATCGATCAGCGGCAGCAGCGTCTCGCCGAGGCGGGCGAGGTTCCACTGCGCGATCCGCGGCTGGTTGCCGTAGGCGTAGCGACCGCGGTGGTCGATGGAGCTGAACTTCGTGGCCGGGTCGAACGCGTCGACGAACGCGCAGGGCCCGTAGTCGATGGTCTCGCCGGAGATCGTCATGTTGTCGGTGTTCATCACGCCGTGGATGAAGCCGACGAGCATCCAGCGCGCGACGAGGTCCGCCTGCACGTCGACGACGCGGGAGTAGAGGGCCAGGTACGGGTTCGGCTCCGCGGCGGCCTCCGGGTGGTGGCGCGCGATCGCGTGGTCCGCGAGCGCGCGCAGGACCTCGGTGTCGCCGGTGGCCGCCACGTACTGGAAGGTCCCGACCCGCAGGTGGCTCGCCGCGACCCGGACGAGCAGCGCGCCGGGCAGCAGCGTCTCGCGCGCGATCTGCTCGCCGGTCGCGAGCACGGCGAGCCCCCGGGTGGTGGGGATGCCCAGGTGGTGCATCGCCTCGCCCATGACGTACTCGCGCAGCATCGGGCCCACGGCGGCCTTGCCGTCCCCGCCGCGGGCGAACGGGGTGCGGCCCGCACCCTTGAGATGCAGGTCGCGGCGGCGTCCCGTGGCGTCGACGACCTCGCCGAGCAGCAGCGCCCGCCCGTCGCCGAGGCGGGGGACGTAGGTGCCGAACTGGTGGCCCGCGTAAGCCTGGGCGACCGTCGTCACCCCGTCGGGAACCTCCTGCCCGACGAGCAACGCCACGCCCGCGGGCCGGCGCAACGCATCGGCGTCCACCCCCAGCTCGGCGGCCAGCTCCTCGTTGAGCACGAGCAGCTCCGGTGCCGGGAACGCAGCCGCCTTCCAGGCCACGGACAGGCTCGGCACCGCGCGGGCGTAGGAGTCGTCGAACTCGAACAGCGGGAGCATCGGGGCCGCGGCGGTCATGCCGTCGAGGTTACGTGCCGGTGAGCCGGGCCAGAACGGCTTCGACGTAGGCCTCGAGCTCGGCGCCCTGCGGCGCCAGCTCCGGCGTGGCGTGGACGAGCTGGGCGTGGCCCAGGTAGGCGGTATAGGCGAGCAGGCTGCGCCGGGCCGCCTCGGGGTCGTCGAAGCCGAGGGCGGTGAAGAGGCTCGCCAGGTAGGCCAGCCGCCGCCGGGTGACGCGCTGCAGCACCGGCGCGACCAGCGGGTGCGCCGCGGAGGCCTGCAGGGCCAGCTCGACGGCGTTGCCCGTGGGCAGCTCCGGGTTGTCCCGCAACGCCCCGATCAGCAGGAACCGCAGCCGCGCATGAGGGCTCTCGGCCCGCTCGGCGAGCCGGATGACGTCCTCGGTGTCGATCTTCTCCCACCGCTGCAGGGCAGCGGCGAGCAGCGCGTCGCGGTTGCGGAAGTGCCAGTAGAAGCTGCCCTTGGTGGTGCCGAGGCGGGTGGCGAGCGGCTCGACCGCGACGGCGCGCAGGCCGCCCTCGCCGAGCGCGACGAGCGCCGCCGCCGTCCAGTCCTCGGCCGACAACCGGGTTCCCTGCGCCATGACCGTACGCTAGCGTACGGTCGAACCATACGGATGCGTATGGCCTTCTCGGGAAGCGAGGGAACATGGTCGCCAACATCCATCAGCGCGTCGTCGACGCCCCGATCGAGGTCGTCGGGCCGCTGCTCGACCGGATCGGCGGGCCCGACGACCCGCTCTGGCCCAGTCCGGCCTGGGCGCCGATGCGGCTCGACGGCCCGCTCGCCGTCGGTGTCGCAGGCGGACACGGGGGCATCCGCTACCGGGTTCACGAGCACGTCCCGGGGCGGCGGGTCGGGTTCACCTTCGAGCCAGGCTCCGGCATGCAGGGCACCCATGCGTTCGTCGCCGAACCGCTCGGGCCGCGGCGCACGCTGCTCACCCACGAGGCCAACGGGCGGCTTCGCGGGATCATGCGGCTGGGCTGGCCGCTCGGGGTCCGGTGGGTGCACGACGCCGTCGTCGAGGAGCTGCTGGACCGGGCGGGCCTGACCGCCGGGGCGCCCCCGGAGCGGCCCGCCCGGTGGACGCCGTACGTGCGGCTGCTGCAGCGGCTGGAGTGGCCATGGGCCCGCGAGGTGCCGCCGCGGTCCACCCCGCTGCTCGCCGCGGAGCCGCCGGGGTTGCCGGGGTTGCCGCAGTCGCCCGAGGGGTCGGCGCCGCCCGAGCCGTCGGAGCCAGCCGGCCTGCCGGCGGTGTCGTGGGCCGACGCGTACGCGATCGAGCGCCGGCCCGGCACCCCGGACGACGCGCGGACCTGGACCGACGCCGCACTGGGCCGCCCGCTGGCGTGGGTGGTCCCGCTGCTCGCCTGGCGATGGGTCGCCGCGCGGCTGTGCGGACTCGGCTCCGGAGCGGACGTCCGGATCATCGCCTCCGCCCCGGACGAGGTGCTGCTCGGCTCGGACGGCGCGGGCGACACCACGCGGATCTCGATCCGGGTCGAGCCGCGGCGGGTCGTGTTCACCACCGTCGTGGCACTGACCTCGGTGCGGGGCCGGGCGTTCTCCGCGCTCGTGCGCCACGTCCATCCGTGGGCGGTGCGCGGGATGCTGCGCGGCGCGGCGGGGCGGCTGTCGCGGGCGACTCCCCCAGTGGGTTCAGCGGGCGCGGTGCGCATCCCGGCCTGACGGAACGCGCAACACGCGGCGGCGGAATGCGCAACTCGCGGGCGATGTGTGGTGGGTGGGCGGAACGGCTACCCCGCTGACCACCGGGAAAGGGGGCAGCCGTGCTCAGTGAACGGGACCGCGAGACCCTCCGCGAGCTCGAGCGACGGCTGGAGCATGACGACCCGGAGTTCGTGCGGGCGTTCGCCCGCGGCGGGACGCCGGTGCGGCCGCCCGGCAGGTGGGAGCGCCGGCTCTACACCGCTGCTCTCGTGCTCGTCGTCATGCTCGGGGTGTTCGCCACACTCACCGGCGCCTGGCAGTTCGTCCCGGCGGCGGCGGTGGCCGCCGGGTTGCTGATGATCGGCCGCAACCGGGCCCGGTCGCGGCCCGCGCCGCCGCCCTGACCGAACTGCTCCGCCCGGACGCTCCCCGGGTCCGCAGCCGGACGGCGGGCGGGATCACCCGAGGTCGGGCCGCGGCGGGGTGCGCTCCCCGGCCGTGACGGCGGCGGTCAGCCGGTTCTCCGCGGGCGGCAGGGGGCAGGTGGCGTAGGCGGTGAACGCGCACGGCAGGTTGATCGTCCGGTTGAGGTCGACGAGCACGTGGCCGTCCGGGTCCGGCTCCGCGACGCGGACCAACCGTCCGCCGCCGTAGGTTGTGGCTCCCGAGGTGGCGTCGCGGAAGTGCAGGGTGAGCCCGCCGCCACGGAAGGGCACGGCGAGGAGCGCCTGTTCGACGCCGTCGATGTCGAAGCGGACCTCCCCCGGCGAGACGGGGTAGTGGTGCAGCCCGTCCACCACGGCATCCACCACCAGCGCGCGCGGCCGGGGGTAGGCCACGAACCGCCCGTCGAGGACCCAGCGCTCGTCGACCGGGAACGTCGGCACCC
The DNA here is from genome assembly GCA_050248815.1 of Pseudonocardia sp. Classification (GTDB taxonomy): domain Bacteria; phylum Actinomycetota; class Actinomycetes; order Mycobacteriales; family Pseudonocardiaceae; genus Pseudonocardia. The sequence continues at coordinate 59,334 of JBFWRR010000028.1, forward strand.
CGGTGAACGCCCGGCGGGTGAGGGCGTGCGGGTCGCGCACCCGCAGGGCGAACGCGTCCGTGCGGCGGATGATCTCGACCTTGCGCTCGCCGACGTCGACGAGCACGCCCGGCAGGCCGTCCACCGGGTCGAACCGGCCCTCGTCCAGCGGGGTCCCGTCGCAGGCAATGGCGCGGCGCGCGTCGGCCAGCGCCACCCGACCGTCCTGCACCCACCAGCGCCCGGGCAGCTCGCCGTGGGTACGCGGGACATCGTCGATCCAGTGCAGGCCGCTGAGGCTCAGCCAGCCGTGCGGCAGCCGCAACTCGGCCTCGCGGGCGTCGTGCCAGACCTGCCAGCCCGCGCGCAGGTCCGAGCCCGTCGGGTGGGTCCTGGGGACGCTCATCGTCACTCCTC
>JBFWRR010000028.1:59829-63165 GCA_050248815.1 Pseudonocardia sp.
CAGTGGGTCGTGTCGCAGTGGGTCGTGTCGCAGTGGGTCGTGTCGCAGTGGGTCGTGTCGCAGTGGGTCGTCTCGCAGTGGGTCGTCTCGCAGCGGGTCGGCCCGCAGCGGGGTGCCTGGGATCATCCGGCGCCACGAGCCGGCGGGCTCGCTTGCCAGCCCCGACGGAGATGATCTCGACGGCGAGGACTCTGCTGCGGACGAGGCGCGCGGGCGGGGTCATACGCCCGTGCTCCGCTCGGCGCCACGCGTCGCGGCCCTGCGTGATCCAGCACCGTCTTGACAACCGAACACCCCACCTGCCTACTCTCTTCCCGCCCATCCAGAGCGGCCGAGAGACCTGGCTCGACGACGCCGCAGCAACCCGGAACGCCGGGTGCTCATGCCGGGATCGATGGAGGAGTCATGTCGCGCTGCACGCCCGTCCCCCTGATCGTCGACGTCGCCGTGGTCGGCGGGGGCGCACTCGGCGCGGCCACCGCGTGGGTGCTCGCCCGCCGCGGCACCTCGGTGGCCCTGGTGGAGGAGGGCGGCGTGCGGCAGGTGCGCGAGGCCGTCCGCGGCACGGCGTGGTCGGACCACCCCGGCTGGGGCGACGAGGCCGAGTCCACCCGGACGGCGGCCGTCGGGCTGTGGCGGGCACTCGAGGCCGAGACGGGTGCGATGCTGCTGCGCCGCGCGGACGTGATCGCGCACGGGCGGCGTCGTGACGAGCGGCGTCGAGACGAGCGGTGCCGTCCGGGCCCCGCCACGCTCTCCCCCGCGGAGGCCGCCCGCCGGTTCCCCGGCTCGTTCACCGGGCCGGTCGCGCTGCACCGCGGCGCGGGCCTGCAGGTGCACGCGGGGCAGGCGATCGCCGCGCTCACGGCCGCGGCAGCCGGGCACGGCACCGTGCTGCGCCACCGGGCCGGGCCGGTGTCGGTGCTGGTGGACGGCGACCGGGTCGAGGTCGACACCGCCACCGGCCGCGTGCACGCCCGCCGGGCCGTCGTCACCACCGTGCTGCCGGACCTCGGCGGCCCCGGCACTCTCGAGCTGCACGTCGCACCGGGCTGCGCGGGCGCTCCGCTGGTCGCGCACCGGCACGACGAGCTGGGCCTGGTCCGGATCGCGCCGTGCGCGGGCGGGCACCTCGCCGTGGGGGCGTCCGGGGCCGACGCCGCGCGGCTGCGCGAGTACCTGCGGGTCTGGTTCCCGGGCCGCAGGGCGGACGAGGCCGTCGCGCCGGGGGCGCGCAGCACGGGCGGCGGGCGGGTGCACGTCGAGTCGTGCGGCCCGGTCGTGAGCGTGACGACGGACGCCGTCGGCTCCGTCGCCTCCCCCGCGTGGGGCCGGGTGCTGGCGGACGCGGTCGCCGGTGCGGCGGGCGTCCCGGTGCCCGGCACGCCGGGGCTGGCCTCCTGACCCCGCCGATCACGACCGCCGCGCCGGTCAGCGGCGCGCCGCGGGCACGATCCGCTCCACGAGATCGGCGTGGTGGCGCGCCGCCACCTCGGGGTGCGAGCGGAACCAGCCCTTCAGGGCGTTGTCGCCGAACCGCGGCAGCAGCGCGTTGTGCTCGCTCTCGGTGATCCCGGGCGCGTGCGCGGCCAGCTCCGGGGTCAGCGGCACGGGGTCGAGCACCGCCTCCAGGCGGGGGGACCAGAAGAACCCGATCGACTGCCGGGTGCTGCCCGGCTCGCAGGGCAGCACCCGGTGGACGGTGGAGACCAGGTAGCCGTGGGTGGCGACCTCCAGCATCTCCCCGACGTTCACCACGAGCGCCCCGGGATGCGGCGGGACGTCGACCCACTCGCCGGTGCGTGACGGGAGCGCCTGCAGCCCGCCCGTGCCGTCCTGCAGCAGCAGCGTGAGGAACCCCCAGTCCGCGTGCGGGCCCACGCCCTGGGCGTCCGCGCCGTCGGAGGCGCGGCCCACGTAGCGGATCAGCTTGCCGAACCAGTGCGGGCGGTCGAAGACCGCGTCGAAGTGCGTCCGTGGCAGGCCGAGCGACGCGGCGATCGCCCGGGTCAGCTCGGTGGCGGCGCGCGAGAGGCTCTCGGCCCAGCCGAGAACGGCGGGGCGCAGCTGCGGCAGCGCCGCGTCCGGCCACTGGTTGGGCCCCTCCAGGAGGCGGTACGGCGCGTCCCAGCGCTCGCGCGGCACGGGCGGCTGCTCGGGTGCGAAGTCGAGCTGTTCCCGGGCGTCCGGGCGCCCCGCGGTGATCTCGTGACCGAGGCGGGTGTAGCCACGGAAGTGCGGCGAGCGCCGGTTGTCCAGCGCGAGCCGCTCGCGTTCGGGGAGCGCGAAGAACCGCCGCGTGAGCTCCATCAGCTCGTCGGCCTGGCCGGGTGCGGCGCCGAAGTGCGTCAGCTGGCAGAACCCCACCTCGTGCAGGGCCGAGCGCAGCTGCTCCAGGAAGCGTGGTTCGCGGGACTCGTCGAGGTGCAGGACCGGGATCACGGCTGCGAGCCTCGCACGACGGCGGCCCGCGCGGCCACGATGAACCCCCGTCGAGCACCGGGAGCACCGAGGAGCACCGAGGAGCACCGGGGAGCAGAGCGGCCGGGGCACGCCGCGTGATCAGCGCAGCGGCAGCCCCATCCCCCGGACGGTCCAGCGGGCCGGCCCACCGCGCAGGTCCGTGGCGGTGAGCGGGCCCGCGTCGATCCGCCAGAACGCGGCAGGCGGAGCGCCGAGCAGCCCGACGACGGCGGCGCGGGCCAGGGCGGTGTCGCAGACGGCCAGGGTGTGCCCGTCGGGCAGCGCCGCGAGCCACGCGCCTGCGCGGGCGAGCAGCGCCCGAAGCGGCTCGCCGCCGTGCGGGGCGGCATCCGGGTCGGCGAGCCAGGCGGCGACGTCGTCGGGCCGCTCCCGGGCCAGGTCATCCAGCCGGGCACCGGCCCAGCCACCGAGGTCCCAGCCGGCGAGAGCCGGATCGGCGGCGGCCTCGATCCGGAGCGCGGCGCAGGTCTGCGCGCAGGCCGGCTCCGGCCCGCGGACCACCCGGTCGGCCCGGGGCACCCGGGCCTGCGCGGCCCACGCCCGCCCGCGCTCGTCGAGGCCCTCACCGGCCGGGAACGCGGCGGCCGCGGTGGCGGCGGTCGGGGCCGGGCCGACGAACGTCACTCGCACCTTGACACTCCGCCCTCCGGGTGATTAGTTCACATCTGAAGGTTCTCTCACATGAACAGGAGCGTGCCATGTCCCAGGCCGCCGCCGCTCATCCCGGCACCCTCGCCGTCCCCGCCCCGATCCCGCTGCGCGAGATCGCCCCGTGGGCCCTGTTCGGCGGCGTGGTGCTGCTGATGCTGCTCTACCTGGTCGGCATGGACCAGGGCGCCACCTCGGTGTTCT
>JBFWRR010000029.1:0-9840 GCA_050248815.1 Pseudonocardia sp.
AACGTCGGCGCCGACGACTACCTGGTCAAGCCCTACGACATCGGCGAGCTGGTCGCGCGGGTGCACACGGTGCTGCGCCGCCGCGGCCCGGCCGGGCCGGCACCGGCGTCCGCGGCCGAGGTCGTGGAGATCGACGGCGTCTCGGTGGACCTGGGCCGCCACACCGTCACCGTCGAAGGGCGTCCGGTGGTGCTCACGCGCAAGGAGTTCCAGGTGCTCGCACTGCTCGCCGGGGCCCGCGGGGCCGTCTGCACGCGCGGGCGCATCGTCGCCGAGGTGTGGGGCCGCAGCTGGCCGGGGGCCAACCGCAGCCTGGACGTCCACGTCGCGTCGCTGCGCACCAAGCTCGGCCGCCCCGAGCTGGTGCAGACCGTCCGCGGCGTCGGCTACCGGCTGGGGTAGCGGTGCGGAGCAGGCTGCTCGTCGTCACCCTGTTCCTGATGGGCATGCTGGCCGGCGGACTGGGGATCCCGCTCGCGGTCGCCACGGCGCAGCGCGAACAGCTGGCCGTCTTCGCGGACCGGCTGAGCGACACCGTCTACTTCGCCTCCATCGCGGAGCGCCCGCTGACCGAGGACGACGAGGGCGCGTTCACCCGATTCGCCGCGGAGCTGGCCCGCCACGACGAGGTGTACGGCATCGCGGTGCTCCTCGTCGGGCGCGACGGGCGGGTGCTCGCCGCGTCCCGGCCGGATCCACCCGCACTCGACGAGCAGGCTGCGGAGCGCGTCCGGCTCGCGCTCGCCGCCCGCGGCTCGCAGCCCCACCCGCTGATCCTGCCCTGGGACGACCGCCCGATGGTGCTGGCCGAGCCGGTGCTCGTCGACGGGGAGGCCCGTGGGGCGGTCGTCACGGTGTCTCCCACGGCGGGGCTGCGCACCGCGGAGCTGCGCGTGTGGTCGCTGCTCGCGGCGGCCGTCGCGTTCGCGCTCGGACTCGGGGTGCTGGTCGCGCTGCCGGTGACCCGCTGGATCCTGCGGCCCGTGGAACGCCTCGACGAGGGCATGGGCCGCGTCGCGGCCGCCGTGCTCGCGGGCGGGACGGCCGAACCGGTCTCGGACGGCACCGGGCCGCCCGAGCTGCGGCGTCTGTCGGCGTCGTTCGACCGCATGGCCGAGACCGTGACCCAGGCCCTGGCGGCGCAGCGGGCGTTCGTCGCGGACGCGAGCCACCAGCTGCGCAATCCGCTCACGGCACTGCGGCTGCGGCTGTCGAACCTGGAAGGACACGTCGACGAGATGGCCGTCGAGGACCAGATCGCGGCGTTGGAGGAGGCCGAGCGGCTCTCCACCCTGCTCGACGGCCTGCTCGCGCTGGCCCGGGCCGAACGGGCCCAGACCGTGCAACCGGTGGACGTCGACGCCGGGGTGGAGGACCGTCTCGACGCCTGGCGGCCACTCGCCGAGCATTCCGGCCTGCGGCTGGTCCGCTGCGGGGTACGCGGCCTGCACGCGGGGGCGGCGGCGGGTGGAATCGAGGCGCTGCTGGACGCCGTACTGGACAACGCCGTCAAGTTCTCCCCACCGGGCGGCACGATCACCGTCTCCACCGCGGCCACGGACGGGCTCGTGGAGATCAGCATCCGCGACACCGGACCGGGCCTCCCGCCGGAGGAGCTGGAACGGGCCACGGACCGGTTCTGGCGCAGCCCGGGCCAGCACAACGTCGAGGGTTCGGGGCTGGGACTGGCGATCGCCGCCCGCACGGCCGAGCTGGCGGGCGGCGATCTGCGCCTGGAGCTGCCCGACGGCGGCGGCCTGCTGGTGCGGGCGCGGCTGCCGCGGGTGCCCGATCCGACCGGAGGGACTCAGTCCCTGGTCATGTAGCTGTGCAGCTGGTGCACGGTGACGGCGGGCGGTCCGGGAACGCCGACCTCGGCGCTGAACGGGCCGATCTGCGTGTCGGCGAAGGCCTGCCACTGCTCCAGGGTCTCCCACACGTCGACGACCTTGATCCCGTCGTCGGTGGCGGTGACCCAGTGGAACAGCGCCCCCTCGGGCGTCGCGCCGCCCTGCTGCAGGCCCATCTTCTCGATCACCTGGTCGTACTGGTCGAGCGTGGCGCCCGAGAAATCCATGACGATGGCGACGGCCATGAGCCGCTCCCTCCACTCGGTCGCGACCACCGCACGGGGCCGCATCAGGGGCTCGTCGCCGACCTGTCCCGCGTTACCGCCGTTCGGCGCAGCGCTGTCCGGATCACCAGGTGGGCGAGGAAGCCCAGCGGGCCGAGCAGGATCGTCAGGACCAGCACGGGCGCCATGACGAGCGGATGGATGCCGCGCTCGCGGGCGTCGAGGTAGGCCCAGCGACCGACGAACAGGTCGAACGCGATGAAGTGTGCCCACCCGGCCGCCACCCCCGCGGGGGTGGCGAGCAGGGCGGCGACGCCGGCCGCCGTCGGGTTCGCGACCGCCGCGAGCACGGTCCCGAAGCCGGGCAGGACGGCGAGCCCGTAGACGAGCGCGGGTGGGACGGCGATCAGCGGCGAGGCGATCACCCGCTCGGTGACCGACCAGGTGGGCGCGAGGATCATCAGAGCCCAGAACGGTGCGGCCAGCGGGAAGGCCAGCGCGAACAACAGCTCGGGGCTCACCGGTCGGCCCGCCCGGCAGCGTCGGCGGCGGTGGCGCCGGTCGTGGCTGCGGTCCCGGTGGTCGTGGCAGCGGTCCCGGTGGACACGGCGGTCGCAGCGGAGAGGGTGGACAGGGCGGTCGCCCGGTCGTGCGAGCGCACGGCCCACACCAGCCCGGCACCCGTCGCGAGCAGGATCACCGCGGCGGCGCCCAGCGTCCACGCGTCCGGCGCGACGAGGGGCTGGCCGCGCAGCGCCTGCCACGTGACGAGCACGACGAGGGCGGCGTAGGCGGCCCCGGCGACGCCGACGATCCGGGTACGCGCGGTCTCGTCCAGCCGCGTCGCCCACACCCCGAGCCCGGCGGCGAGCAGCGGCAGCACCTGCAGCGCGTGCATCCCGACGAAGTGGGCGATCCGCAGGTCGCCGCCGGTGGTGCTCCAGCCGACCAGCGGCAGGCCTGGGCCGCCGTCCGGGACGCCGACGGCGTGGGCCAGCGACGTCGCCATGAGGAAGCCCTCCGCCATGCCGGCGAGGGCGATGACCAGGCCGAGGCGCACCGCGAGGTCCAGCGGCCGGCCCCCGCCGACCCGTTCGCGCAGGAACCGCACCGCGATGGCGAGCGTGGCGAACCAGAGCACGACGATCGTCGCGCCCATGACGTTCCACAGCATGCCGTCGAGGACCGTGTCCATGTTGTAGTGGCTGCGCAGCCCGCGGGCGGCCTGCCCGGCGATGACCGCCATCTCGATCACCGAGGCGGCCACGATCACCCAGCCGGTGCGCTGCAGCACGCGTTCCCGGAACTGGCCGAGCAGCCACGCGAGGGTGCCCGCGTAGAGGGTGAACGAGATCGCGAACTTGAGGGGCTTGACCCAGAGCGGGGCGCCGAGCAGGACCCGGTCGTCCACGACGGCGAGCACGAGCAGCACGACGGCCAGCCCGGCATTGGCGACGGCGAGGCCGTAGAGGCCGGGATGGCCGCGACGCGCGTCCGCGAGGAGGGTTCGCATCGAATCTCCCTGACAGTGTTAGCCTTGGCGAGCGCCGTCAGTATTGCGAGCAGGCCTAACAGTGTCAAGGAGATAGAACAGTGTCAGTTGAGGGATCGGTGCGCGACCGCCGGAGAGCCGAGACCGTCGCGGAGATCAAGGCGGCGGCACTCGACCAGCTCGCCGAGGCCGGGCCCGGCGGGCTGTCGCTGCGCGGCGTCGCCCGGGCGGTCGGCATGACGGTGCAGTCGCTCTACCACTACTTCGACAGCCGTGACGCCCTGCTCACCGCGCTCGTCGTCGACGCGCACAACGCCCTCGCCGACGCCGTCCAGGCCGCCGCCGACGCCACCCGCGGGCGTCCCGCTCTCGAACGCCAGCTCGCCACCACCGGGGCCTACCGGCGCTGGGCGCTCACCAACCGCGCCGCGTTCCTGCTGCTCTACGGCACCCCGGTGCCCGGTTTCGAGCCGCCGGCCGAGGCCGTCGGCGCCGCCGCGTTCCGCCTCGCGGGTCCGTTCCTCGACACCACCTTCGACGGCTGGACCCACGAGCAGCTCGCCGCGATCCCGCTGCCGCCCGCGACCGCGCCCATCGCCGGTCTCGACAAGAGCAAGATCGGGCTGCCACCGGGGGCGCTGGCCCTGTTCATCGAGCTGCGCGCCCAGATGCACGGCCTCGTGATGCTGGAGCTGCTCGGCCATCTGTACCCGTTCGGCGAGCACGCCGAGCTGCTCTTCCAGGGCGCCATGCAGCGCTCCTGCGCCCTCCTGCAGAGCATGCTGGAGGCGCTGCGTACCGGTCAGCCCGTCTTCGCGGCCCGGTAGAACCGCTCGGCGCCCGGATGCAGCGGCACCGGTTGCGTGCCGATCGCGGCCCTGGTGTCGATCGTCAGCGCGGCCGCGCTCGCCCGCGCCAGCGCCACCTGCTCCCCGAAGAGGACCGACACCAGCGCCTCGGCCAGGGCGTCGGGCATTCCTGCCGGCACCAGGAGCACGTTGCGGACGAGGAACGTCGTCACCGGGTCCGCGATGTCGTAGGTGCCTGCCGCCACCGTCCCCGGGGCGTACTCCGGGTAACGGGCCTGCACCGCGGGCAGCAGGTCCTGCAGGTCCAGCAGCCGGATCGGCATGGTCTGCGCGAGGTCCGAGACCCCGGCCGTCGGCACGCCCCCGGACCAGAAGAACGCGTCGATCCCGCCGTCGCGCAGCGCCGTCACCGACTCGTTGATGCCCAGCTGCTGTGCCCGGATGTCGGTGTCCGGACGCAGCCCGGCCGCGGTGAGCAGCCGCCGCGCGATCATCTGCACCCCCGAGTTCTCCGCGCCCACCGACACCCGTAGCCCGCGCAGGTCGGTCACCGACCGCGCCGGAGAGGTCGCCGGCACCACGACGTGCACCACGTCGTCGTAGATCCGCGCGAGGCCCCTCGGTGCCGTCGGGCCCGTCGGCCCGCCGTCGGTGAACCGGTCCGCGACGGTGTCGACCTGGCTGAACACGACGTCCGCCGCCCCCGAGGCGAGCAGCGCGAGGTTCTCCACCGACCCCGCCGTCGGCAGCACCACCGGCCGCACGGCGAGTTCCAGCCGCGACTGCCATGCCTGGGCGAGGGCGGAGCCGAGCGCGAAGTACACCCCCTGGGTGCCGCCCGTCGCGATCCGCAGGCGGCTGTCCGCGAACGGGGCGGTGCAGCCCGCGAGCAGGCCCGCGCCGATCACGGCGAGGAAGGTTCGACGCGGCAGCGGCACGTGCCGCATCCTGCCCGCCCCGCGGCCGGCGTGTCAGCGTGCGGCGCCTACCCTCGATGTCGTGCCGCGCAGTTACACCATCCGCACCTACGGGTGCCAGATGAACGTGCACGACTCCGAACGGATGGCGGGGCTGCTGGAATCGGCAGGCTATGCGCGTGCCGAGGACGCCGCCGAGGCGGATGTCGTGGTGTTCAACACCTGCGCCGTGCGCGAGAACGCCGACAACAAGCTCTACGGCAATCTCGGTCACCTTCGCCCGGCGAAGAACGCGCGGCCCGGCATGCAGATCGCCGTCGGTGGCTGCCTCGCACAGAAGGACCGCGCGGAGATCGTGCGCCGCGCCCCCTGGGTCGACGTCGTGTTCGGCACCCACAACGTGGCGTCCCTGCCGGTCCTGCTGGAGCGGGCCCGGCACAACGCCACGGCACAGGTGGAGATCGCCGAGGCGCTGGAGGTCTTCCCGTCCACGCTGCCCGCGCGGCGCGAGTCCGCCTACGCCGGCTGGGTCTCGATCTCGGTGGGCTGCAACAACACCTGCACCTTCTGCATCGTCCCCTCGCTGCGTGGCACCGAGCGCGATCGCCGCCCCGGCGACGTCCTCGCCGAGGTCGAGGCGCTCGCCGCCGAGGGCGTGCTGGAGGTCACGCTGCTCGGGCAGAACGTCAACTCCTACGGCGTGGAGTTCGGCGACCGCGGCGCCTTCGCGAAGCTCCTGCGCGCCTGCGGCGAGGTGCCCGGCCTGGAGCGCGTGCGGTTCACCTCGCCGCACCCGCGGGAGTTCCGCTCGGACGTCATCGCCGCGATGGCCGAGACGCCGAACGTCTGCCCGCAGCTGCACATGCCGCTGCAGTCCGGGTCCGACGCGGTGCTGCGCGCGATGCGCCGCTCCTACCGGTCCGGGCGGTTCCTGGAGATCCTCGACGAGGTCCGCGCCGCGATCCCGGACGCCGCCATCTCCACCGACATCATCGTCGGCTTCCCGGGCGAGACGGACGCCGACTTCGACGCCACCCTGGAGGTCGTCGCGACGGCCCGCTTCGCGCAGGCGTTCACGTTCCAGTACTCGCCCCGGCCGGGTACGCCCGCGGCCACGCTGCCCGACCAGGTGCCGAAGGTCGTCGTGCAGGAGCGCTACGAGCGGTTGGTCGCGCTGCAGGAGGAGATCTCCTGGGCGGGCAACCGCGCCCAGGAGGGCCGCGTCGTCGAGGTGCTGGTGGCGACGGGGGAGGGGCGCAAGGACGCGGCCACCCGGCGGCTGTCCGGGCGGGCCCGCGACGGGCGGCTCGTGCACTTCACCCCGGGTGGGGCCGCGATCCGGCCGGGGGACGTCGTGTCCGTGGCGGTGACGTACGGCGCGCCGCACCACCTCGTCGCCGACGGGCCGGTGCTCTCCCACCGGCGCACGAGGGCCGGGGACGCCGCCGAGGGCCCGCGGCCGGCGGGCACCGGGTTGGGGCTGCCGGGGTTCGGCCCGCCGGTGGCCGTGGCGCAGGAAGGATGCAGGGGGACGTGATGACAGGACGGTCCGAGGACGACCTCACCGCCTTCGAGGCGGAGGTCGCCGACGTCGAACGGACGGTGCAGCGCCGCGTCGAACCCGGGGCCGCGGCGGCGGGCGTGGTCGTCGGGATCCTCATGCTGCTCGCCTCCTTGATGCTGCCCTGGACGGGGACGACCCGGGGCGGCGAGATCCTGCTCGGCTTCGCGGACCTGGGTGTCCTGCCGCCGTTCTTCGCCCGCGTCGTCGTCGGTTTCGGCGTCCTCGGCTCGGTGCTCGCGCTGCTGACGCACCGGTGGGCACTCGCCTGGGCGTGCGCCGTCGGGTGCGGGTTCTCGATCGTCGCCGGGGTATGGGCGATCTGGTCGCGCCAGGTCACGGTGCTGCACGGCGGCGAGGGCCCCGGGTTCGGGCTCGTACTCGCCGTCCTCGGGGCGGTGGTGCTCACCTACAGCTGGGTGCGGATCGCGCTGCGGCGCTGATCATGCCCCCCGGAGCAGTGCTGCGCGGACCTGCGCGAGCACGTGGTGCGGCCGGTCGCGAGGTCGTGCCAGGTGAAGCGCAGCACCAGCCGGCCGGCCGCCACCAGCGCGTTCAGCTTGCGGCGGTCAGCGCGGAACCGGTCGACGTCGACCTGCCACGCCAAGCCGTCCACGTCGACCGCGATCCTCACGTGCGCGAAGCCGAGATCGATCTTCCACGGGCGAACGGCAGCGCGCGGGTGAAGCCACTGGTCCCGGCCCCGCGCAGCAGCGCGATCAGGCGTCGCTCCGCCGCCGAGTCCGCCCGGTCCGCGGCCGCGACGAGCAGCTCACCCGCCCGCTGCGATCCCCGCGCACCGAGGTTGCGGCAGTAGGCGCGATACACCGCGGCGCACCGGACGTGGCGCTGCAGGGCGCGGTCCAGGAACGCCGCACCGTCGGGGAGCAGGGCCGCGACCTCCAGCACCGTCAGCGGACCGACGGTGACCCGGATGCCGTCGGCCATCGTCACGTCCGCGATCGGTGACGGGGCGGCCCGCGCCGCGGTACACACCGCGACCCGTACCCACTCCCCGTCCTGCACCCGAACGGTGATCAGCGGTGCTGCAGCGCCTGCTCTGCCGTCGCCAGCCACTCCCGCCACTGCTGCGCCTGCGCCTGCGCCTGCGCCGCGCGGCGCTCATCCCCGGCGGCCCGGGCCTTCTGCGCCTGCGCCTCGAACTGGGCGACCCGGTCCCGGAACTGGGCGACCCGGGCCTCCGCCTCCGGATCCGTGCGGCGCCACTGGCGATCCGCCGCCTCGCGGACCCTGTCCTCGACGGCGCGCAGCCGCGCCTCCAGCGGCCGGATGTCGTCCCGCGGGACCTTCCCGATCGCCTCCCAGCGGGTCTGCACGTCCCGCAGGGCCGCACGGGCGGCGTTCGGGTCGGAGACGTCGATCTTCTCGGCCTCGGCGAGCAGTGCGCGCTTCGCCTCGGCGTTCGCGACGAACTCCGCGTCCCGCTCGGCGAACGTCTGCGAGCGGCGGGAGAAGAACGTGTCCTGGGCCGCGCGGAACCGCCGCCAGAGCGCGTCGTCGGCGTCCTTCTGCGCGCGGCCCGTCGCCTTCCAGTCCGCCATCAGCTCGCGGAACCGGGCCGCGGTGGAACCCCACTCGTCGGAGTCCGCGATCTTCTCGGCCTCGTCGACGAGCTCCTCCTTGCGGGCCTTCGCCGCCGCGCGCTGGCGGTCCAGGTCGGCGAAGTGCGACCCGCGGCGGCGGTTGAACGCCTCCCGCGACTTCGAGAACCGCTTCCACAGCTGCTCGTCGGTCTTCCGGTCGATCCCGCGGATCGTCCGCCATTCGTCGAGGATCGCCTTGAACCGGTCCCCGGCCTGCTTCCACTGCGTCGCCTCCGCGGCCAGCGTCTCCGCCTCGGCGGCGAGGGCCTCCTTGCGGGCGATCGCTTCCCCCCGCTGCGCGTCCCGCGCGGACCGGGCCTGCGCGACGGCCTGCTCCGCGAGCACCACGATCGCGTCCACCCGCACGGTCAGGCCCGCCAGGTCACCCACGACGGCGGCGTCGTCCAGGCCCGACCGGAGGGCGCGCGCCGCCGCGAGCGCCTGCTTCGGATCGCCCCCGCCGCTCTCGATGCGGGCCGCCAGCAGCTCGGCCTCGGTGAGGAGGTCGTCGAAGCGGCGGGCGAAATGGGCCAGCCCCTCCTCGGGGGCCCCGGCCTGCCACGAGCCGACGACACGCTCGCCGTCGGCCGTGCGCAGGTAGATCGTGCCGTCGGCGTCGACCCGACCCCACCGGCCCGGCTCCGGGCCCGCCGCCGCGACCGGCGACGGTTGCGGGGCCACCGGCGTGAGCGGCGCAGGTGTGGGCGTGGCGGGGCGCGCGGGGGCGGGCTGCGGTCGGTTCGGGCGGGGTCGCCCGGACCGCGGCGGGCGCGGGACGGGGCCGCCACCGGGCGGGTGCGGGCGTCGGGGCGCGCCAGGGACGGGGCGGCCCGCCGCAGGCGGCGCACCGGCGGGGCTGTCGGTGGGTTGGCCTGATGGGGGCGCGCCGGCGGGTTGGGCCGGTGCCGGGGGCGCGCCGGCGGGTTCGGCCGGTGCCGGGGGCGCGCCGGCGGGGCTCGCGGTGGCGCTGTCGGTGGAGTGGCCGGGTGGCGGGGGTGAGCCGGCGGGGCTGTCGGTGGGTTGAGCCGGTGCCGGGGGCGCGCCGGCGGGGCTCGCGGTGGCGCTGTCGGTGGAGTGGCCGGGTGGCGGGGGTGAGCCGGCGGGGCTGTCGGTGGGTTGGCCCGGTGCCGGGGGAGAGCCGGCCGGGCCGGCGACAGCGTCGGCCGTCGGGATCGGGGCGGTCGGTGCCTCGTCGGCGGTGGCCGTCGTCGGGATCCGGGCGGTCGGTGCCTCGTGGGCGGTGGCCGTCGTCGGGATCGGACCCGTCGGCGCGTCGTCGGCGGTCGTGCCGGGTGCTGCCGCCGTGCCGGGTGCTGCCGCCGTGCCGGGTGCTGCCGCCGTGCCGGGTGCTGCCGCCGTGCCGGGTGCTGCCGCCGTGCCGGG
>JBFWRR010000029.1:9940-42549 GCA_050248815.1 Pseudonocardia sp.
CGTGCCGGGTGCTGCCGCCGTGCCGGGTGCTGCCGCCGTGCCGGGTGCTGCCGCCGTGCCGGGTGCTGCCGCCGTGCCGGGTGCTGCCGCCGTGCCGGGCTCCGTGGGCTCTCCGGCTGCTGCAGCGGTGGCCCCCGGCGCACCGGGACCGGCGGTGTCGCTCACCGCGGCGCCCGCTGCGGCGTCGGCCGCCCCCTCGGTGCTCTCGTTCCGTCCGTCCGCGGGGTGCTGGTCCGACACCTGTCCTCCTCGTTCGAGCCCGCCGCGACCGGCGAGCGCTCCGCCGAGCGGCCGTCGAGCGGCCTCGGACGGCGGAGCCGTGCAGTGCGTGCCACCGGCGTCTCCGGGCCGGTGCTTCCTCGTTCCAATGGCCGATTGAAACAGCTCCGAGGGCACATCGGTACTCCTGCGCCGGGCCTCCACCCGCCAGCGGCAGGTCCGGCACGCCGAGCCGCACGGCGCCGCGTGCACGGTCGCCGCCTCGTCCCCCTACCCTCGCCGGGGTGTTGACGTCCGTCGCCGTGTTGCCGCAGCCGCCGCTGCTGGTGCCCGAGCTGGCGACCGGTGCCGCGGCCGAGACGACGTCGCTGCGCGCCGCCTGCCTCGCGGCGGCGGCCCGGCTGGGCGCGACGGCGCGGCACTGGATCGCGGTCGGCGCGGACGAGGGCGGGCGGCAGAGTGTCGACCCGCAGGCCAGGGGGACGTTCGCGGGGTACGGCGTGGACGTCGTCGTCGCCCTGGACACGGGTTCTCCCGGTGGCGTCCGGGGCGAGGCACCCGATCCGATGCTGGCGCTGCCCCTGCTGATCGCGGGCTGGGTGGCGGCCGCCGCGGCGGTGGACGTGTCGATCCGCGGCGAGCTGGTCGCACCGGACGCGCCTGCGGCGGAGTGCGCCGAGGTGGGGCGCGCCCTCGCGACGGAGCTGGCGGCCGTGGCGGAACCGGTCGGCCTGCTCGTCGTGGGCGACGGCGCGTCGACCCACACCGAGAAGGCGCCCGGCCACCTCGACGAGCGGGCGGGCCCGTTCGACGCCGCCGTCGCCACCGCGCTGGCCGGGGCGGACACCGCTGCCCTCGCCGCGCTGGACCCGGTGCTCGCCAGGCAGCTGCACGCGGTGGGCCGCGCGCCGTGGCAGGTGCTCGCGGCGGCGGCCGGCGCCGGGTGGACCGGCGAGCTGCTGTACTCGCAGGCCCCGTACGGCGTCGCCTACCACGTCGCGTACTGGATGCGGCGGCCGTGACCCCCCGGCTCGTGGCGGTCGTGGGTCCGACGGCGACGGGCAAGACCGCCCTCGCCCTCGCGCTCGCCGAGCGGCTCGGCGGCGAGATCGTCAACGCGGACGCGATGGCGCTCTACCGCGGGATGGACGTCGGCACCGCCAAGCCGACGCCCGCCGAGCGCGCCCGCGTCCCGCACCATCTCGTCGACGTCCTCGACGTCACCGAGACCGCCTCGGTGGCGGCCTACCAGCGGGCCGCCCGCGCCGTGGTCGAGCGGTTACGGGCCGAGGGCGTCGTCCCGGTGCTGGTCGGGGGCTCGGGGCTGTACGTGCAGGCGGTGCTCGACGAGCTGGAGTTCCCGGGCACCGACCCGGTGCTGCGCGCGGAGCTGGAGGCCGAGCTGGCCACGGTCGGCGCGCCCGCGCTGCACGCGCGGCTGGCGGCGCTGGACCCGGCCGCGGCCCAGGTGGTGCTGCCGAGCAACGGGCGGCGGATCGTGCGCGCGTTGGAGGTCGTGCGGCTCACGGGACGCCCGTTCCCGGCGCGCCTGCCCACGGGCGGCCCGCCCCGCTACGGCGCGGTGCTGCTGGGGGTGGACCGCCCCGTCGACGAGCTGGACACCCGGGTGGCGCGCCGGGTGGCGCGGATGTTCGCCGCGGGTCTGGTCGCCGAGACGCGCGGGCTGGTCGCGCAGGGTCTACGGGAGGGGCGTACGGCGTCGCGGGCGCTGGGTTACCAGCAGGTCCTCGCCGCGCTGGACGGCGACCGGACCCGCGGTGACCTGCCTGCGGCCGCGGCGGCGACCGTGACGGCGACGCGCCGGTTCGTCCGCAGGCAGCGTTCGTGGTTCCGCCGCGATCCGCGGGTGCGCTGGCTGCGCGGGGGCCCGGGTGACCCGGCCGCGGTGGGGCGCGCGCTCGCGGCCGTAGGGTCGGACCCGTGACGATCGAGTTCGCCAAGGGCCACGGCACCGAGAACGACTTCGTGGTGCTCCCGGACGCCGACGGCACGCTCGATCTCACCGCCGCCCGCGTCGCCGCGCTCTGCGACCGCCGCCGCGGCCTTGGCGCGGACGGCGTCCTGCGCGTGGTCCGCTGGGCGGCCCTCGGGCAGGCCGAGCCGGGTGTCGAGTGGTTCATGGACTACCGCAACGCGGACGGCGGTGTCGCGGAGATGTGCGGCAACGGCGTGCGTGTGTTCGCGCGCTACCTGGCCCTTCGGGGTTGGGTGTCGCCGGCGGCCGAGACCGCGATCGGTACGCGGGCCGGTGTGCGCCGCTTCCGGTTCGCCGGGGCAGACGGCACGTCCGGGGACGTGTCGGTCGACATGGGGCCGGCCCGGATCGGCCCCGCGACCACCGCGACCGTCGCGGGCCGGGCGTTCGAGGGGATCGCGGTCGACGTCGGCAACCCGCACCTGGCGTGTGTCACCACCGCCGACGTCGCCGCGCTCGATCTGGCCGCCGCACCCGGCCACGACGCGGCGGTGTTCCCGCACGGGGTGAACGTCGAGTTCGTCTCGCCGCTCGACGACGGCGCGGGCGAGGTCACGATGCGCGTGCACGAGCGCGGGGTGGGGGAGACCCGGGCGTGCGGCACCGGGACGGTCGCGGCGGCCGTGGCCGTGCTTCGCGCCGCCGGGCGCACCGACGGCGAGGTGGCCGTGCGCTCACCCGGCGGCAGGCTGCGGGTCACCGTGGGTGACGGGACCACGCTGCTGCACGGACCCGCGGTACTGGTGGCGCACGGTGTGCTGGACCGCGGGTGGTGGGAGGCCGCCGGAAGGTGACGGTCGGTGCGACCGTTCGGCGCCGCGGCCGGGAATCCACCCGACACGGGCGGTGTTGGTCTGGGAGTATGCGCACCACGATGACCGAATCCCCCCAGCGTTTCGACCCGACGACCGACCTGATGCCCGATCTGATGCCGTCCGCACCGACGGGGGGCGACCTCGACCTCGAGGAGCGCTCGTCGCTGCGCCGCATCGCGGGCCTGTCCACCGAGCTCCACGACGTCACCGAGGTCGAGTACCGGCAGTTGCGCCTCGAGCGCGTCGTGCTCGTCGGTGTGTGGACCGAAGGCACCTCCGAACAGGCCCGCGTCTCCCTCGAGGAGCTGGCCCGCCTCGCCGAGACGGCGGGCTCCCAGGTCCTGGACGGCCTGGTGCAGCGCCGGGACCGGCCCGATCCGGCCACCTTCGTCGGCTCCGGCAAGGTCGCCGAGCTGCGCGACGCCGTGCGTGCGGCGGGTGCCGACACGGTGATCTGCGACGGCGAGCTCTCGCCCGGCCAGCTGCGCCAGCTGGAGGACAAGCTCAAGGTCAAGGTCATCGACCGCACCGCGCTGATCCTCGACATCTTCGCCCAGCACGCCCGCTCCCGCGACGGCAAGGCGCAGGTCGAGCTGGCCCAGCTGCAGTACCTGCTTCCGCGCCTGCGCGGGTGGGGCGAGGCGCTGTCGCGCCAGGTCGGCGGCCGGGCCGCGGGCGGCGTCGGCATCGGCGGCCGCGGCCCCGGCGAGACCAAGATCGAGCTGGACCGCCGCCGCATCCGCACGCGGATGTCCAAGCTGCGCCGCGAGATCGCCGGCATGAAGCAGGTCCGCGAGACCCAGCGCGGCGGGCGCAGGCGCAACGACGTGCCGAGCGTGGCCATCGTCGGCTACACGAACGCGGGCAAGTCCAGCCTGCTCAACGCGCTTACGGGTGCGGGCGTGCTCGTCGAGGACGCCCTGTTCGCCACCCTGGACCCCACGACGCGGCGCGCCACGACCGAGGACGGCCGCGTCTACACCCTCACCGACACGGTCGGCTTCGTCCGCCACCTGCCCCACCAGCTCGTCGAGGCGTTCCGCTCCACGCTGGAGGAGACCGCCTACGCCGACCTGCTCGTGCACGTCGTGGACGGCTCCGAGGCGCTGCCCGAGGACCAGATCAAGGCGGTGCGCGAGGTCCTCGTCGAGATCGGCGAGCACGCGGACGGGAAGATGCCGCGCGAGCTGCTCGTCGTGAACAAGGCCGACGTCGCCGGTGACCTCCAGCTCGCCCGCCTGCGCCACCTGCTGCCGGACGCCGTGTTCGTCTCGGCGCACCGCGGGGACGGCATCGAGCTGCTGCGCCGCCGGATCGCGGAGCTCCTGCCCCGCCCGCAGGTGGACGTCGAGGTGCTGCTGCCGTACACGGCCGGTTCGCTCGCCGCCCGGGTGCACGCCGAGGGCGTCGTCCTCGCCGAGGAGCACACGGCCGACGGCACCCGGCTGCACGCCCGGGTCGGGGCCGAGCTCGCGACCGCCGTGCGGCCGTACCTGCTCGCCGGGGTCCCGGACGGCCCGCCAGAGGCTGACGCGGGGTCGAACGGGGCGCGGTGATCCCTGCCGGGGCGCTCGCCGCGCTCGTGGCGGCCCTCGTTCCCCTGGCCGCCGGTGCACCGGCGCCGCAGACGTCGTGCACCGTGTCGGACCGCAGGCTCGCCGAGCTCTCGGGGCTCGCCGTCGACGCGGACGGGATCTGGGCGGTCGCGGACAGCGGGCGCCGCACGGACGTCCACCGTCTCGATCCGCGCACCTGCGCGATCGTCGAGTCGCGCAGCGCGCCGATCGATCCCCGCGATGCCGAGGATCTCACCGTCGGCCCGGATGGCGCGCTCTGGGTCGCGGACACCGGTGACAACCGGCGCCAACGCGACACGGTCGCCGTGATCGTCCTGCCGCCCGTCGGGGAGCCGCGGCTGCACCGGCTCACCTACCCCGACGGCCCGCACGACGCCGAGGCCCTGCTCGTCGACGGCGACGGCGTGCCCGTGATCCTCACCAAGGAGGCGGGACGATCCGCCGGGATCTACCGGACCGCGGCGCCGCCCGCGGGAGAGGGCCCGACGCCGCTGGTGAAGGCCGGCGAGTACCGGCTGCCGGTGTCGGACACGGCGGGCGGACCCCTCGGTGGGCTCGGGTCGCGCCTGGTCACGGGAGCGGCATCGAACGCGGACCGGTCGGTGGTGGCCGTCCGAAGCTACACCGACGCGTGGCTGCACGCCGTGCCCGACGGAGACCTGGTAGCGGCGCTGCTGCGCCCGCCCGCCGCGCGCGTGCCGCTGGCGGGGGAGCCGCAGGGCGAGGCGATCGCGTTCCTTCCCGACGGCACGCTGCTGTCGGGCTCGGAGCGCCGCGACGGGGTGGCGGGTGAGCTGCGGGCCGTTCCCGGGGCGGCGGCGCTGGTCGAGGGCGGTGCCGCCGGTGCCGTGGGCACGCCCGCCACCGCGGGCGGCCCGCCCGGATGGCTGCCCGCGACGCTCGGTGCCGCCGCCGTCGCAGGGCTCCTCGCGCTGGTCACGGCGGGCCTGGCGCGGCGCCGCCGCTGAACCGGCGGGTCACGCGGTGTCGAACGGCCCGCCCGCGGATGCCGGCGGGGCTCGGCATCCGCGATCGCGGGCGGATCGGCCGGGTCCACCGCAACGACACCAGCACCCCGCCGGGGACGTCCGGGTGGTCCCACTCCAGCGGGAGCCGGACGCGGATGCCGAACCCCCGGCAGGTCCAGAACCGGACCGGCCGCGTGCGGTCGATCGCCGCTGCCGCGACGTCGCGGACCTCACCGCCGTGCACGCGCACGTGGCCCTCGACGGGGGCGACCACCGGCACGTCGACCGCCCATCCGCGCCAGCCGGCGGGTGCGGGCTCCGGCGCGAACCGGACCGCGTCCGCGGCGCAGCCCCCGCGCCGCACCTCGAACACGATCACGCTGTGCCCGTCACCCGCCGGTAGCGCCCCCCGCAGTGGCTGCGCCGGACCTCCCGGCGCAACCGTCCCCCCGTGTGCCATCGGTGCCCCCTCATGGCCGTGCCATGAGCCCACCAGCCCGCCGACCGGCGCGGTAGCGGGAAAACCCCGCACATCGTCGAGGGTCGCGCCGTTCGATTCCCGGGACCGGGTTAACGGACGCGCCGCGGCAGGCGAGCACTATCCCGGGGGCGACGTGGCCGGACACGGGGGCGATCACGAGCCGCTCGTCGGCCGGTCGCGTGAGCTCGCCGCCCTGGGGGCGCACATCGACCGGGCGCCGGGCGGTCGCGGAAGCCTGCTCCTCGTGGTGGGTGAGCCGGGGATCGGCAAGACGCACCTCGTCGACGACGGGGTCGACGTCGGGACCGCGGACCTGCGGGGACGGGCGGATCTCCGGTGGGCGGAGCCCCGGCGGATCGCGGACCTCCTGGAAGCCGGTGACGTGGTCGCGGCCGCCTGCGGGAGGCGTCGCACGGGTGACGGGAGATCCAGGTTGCCGTGACGCGGGGCGGCGCGCGACGGGTCATCCTCGTGGGCACGAGACGACGACCGCAGAGGGGGCGACGTGTACGAGGTGATCGTGATGGGTGCGCGACGTGCCGGTGCGTCGGTCGCGCTGCTGCCGGCCCGCCGGGGTTACCGGGTCCTGATGCTCGACCGGGTCGACCTTCCCGTCCGACCTGGTGGCCTCCAGCACGTGCTCCGGCACCCCGGCGTCGCGGCGCTCGAACGCACGGAGCGGTCCCTCGGCGTCCACACCGGCACCGTGCCCTTCGCTGCCTTCCCCGGTGAGCACTGACCGGGCGGCCGACGAGGGCGGCCGTGCGCTGGTGGGCCGGACCGAGGAGCTGGCCGTGATCGGATCGCTGCTCGCGGGCCTGCCCGACCGCGGTGGGGCGCTGCTCGTCGAGGGGGAGGCCGGGATCGGCAAGACCGTGCTGCTCGCCGCGGCGCGCGAGCTCGCGGGCGACGCCGTCACGACCGTGTGGCTCGGCGGGGTCGAGTCGGAGATGGTGCTGCCGTTCGCCGGAGTCGCCGACCTCCTGCGCGCCTACCCGGAGCAGCTGCAGGAGCTCCCGGACCCGCAGCGCCGTGCGCTGCGGACCGCGCTCGCGCTGGAGGACGGTCCGCCGCCGAACCCGCTCGCCGCCTGCACCGGCGTGCTGGGTGTGCTCACCGCGGCGGCGACGGACCGGCCGCTGCTGGTTCTGGTCGACGACCTCCACTGGCTTGATCCCTCGTCCCGGCAGGTGCTGACGTTCGTGGCCCGTCGGCTGGAGTCCGAATCGGTGGCGATGATGATGGCCACGCGGCCGGGGCCCGGCCCGGTGAGTGGGCTCGCGACCGTCCGGCTCGGGGGCCTGACGGTTGCCGAGTGCACGGCGATGGTCGAGCGCCGCGTCGCGGTGCCGCCCGCGTTCGCGGCGGTCGTCGCCCGCTGGGGTGGCAACCCCCTCGCCGTGCTGGAGAGCGTCGCGGGCAGGACGGCGAGCACGCTGGAAGCGCGGTGGTCCGCGATCGTCGACGGTCTGCCGGACCGGTCGCGGCGCGCCCTGTTCGTGGTTGCCGCCGCGCGGGAACCGCGGATCGGGCTGGTCGATCGGGTGCTCGGGGAGCTCGCGCTGACCGTCGCGAACCTCATCCCGGCCGAGGACGCCGGGCTGGTGCGGGCCGAGGACGTCTCGTTCCGCTTCCGGCACCCGCTGGTGCGCTCCGCCGTCGTCGACCGGACCCCGCTCGCCGTGCGCCGCACCGTCCATCAGGCCTTCACCGGTTGCGTCGACGGTCCCGAACGGGCCTGGCACCAGGCGGCCGCGTGCTCCGGGCCGGACGACGCCATCGCCGCGGAGCTCGCCGCCGCGGCCGAGGACGCCCGTCGCCGCAGCGGGTTCGCCACCAGCGCGCACGCGTGGTGCCGCGCCGCGGAGCTGACCTCGGGCGCCGGGCAACGGGCCGGGCGCTACCTGCTGGCAGCCACCGACGCGTACCTCGGCGGGGAGTCGGAGCTGGCGCTTCGGTGCTGCGACGCAGCCCTCGACGATCCGGGCGGTGCGGGCGTCCCGGACCCCGGCCACGTCGCCGACGTACAGCTGGTCCGCGGGCGCACGCTCGCCTGGCTCGGACACCTCCAGCTCGCCCACGGCGGGCTCGTCGCCGCGGCGGAGGCGGTCGCCCCGGCGGACGGTGCGCGGGCGGCGGCACTGTACGCCGAGGCCGCGACCGTGTGTGCGATGGACGCCCGCCCGACCGCGATGCTCGACGCCGCGCAGCGCAGCGCCCGGCTCGTCGTCGAGGCGGGCGGCGCCGAGGAGCTGTACGCGCGGGCCATCCTGGCAAGTGCTCACGTCCTCGCGGGCCGGACCACGCGGGCGCGTGCGGATCTCGCGATCGCGCACCGGTTGGCGCAGGCCGCCGGGCCGCACGCGACCGTCGGCGCCGCGGCGCTGGTCCTCGCCCAGGCCCGGATGCGCCTGGAGCAGTTCGACGACGCGCGGGCCGCACTCGGAGCCATCCTGGGTGCCGCGCGCCAGGTGGGGGTCGCGCCGGTACTCGCGGTCAGCGCGATCACCCGCGCGGAGTGCGACTACTGGACCGGCGCATGGGCGCCCGCCTACGCCGACGCCACCGAGGCGCTGCAATGGGCCGAGGAGTTCGGCCAGATCGGCGTGGCGGCCTACAGCCGGACGGTGCTGGCGCGGTTGGCCGCGCTGCGCGGCGACCTCGCCCGCACCCGGGAGCACCTCGACCGGGTCGACGCCGAGGCCGGGGCGTTCGGGGTCGGCTGCCTGGAGGTGTGCGGGCCCGCCGTCGAGGGCGTCGCCGCGCTCGGCAAAGGCGACAACGAGCACGCGGTCGAGGTGCTCGAACGGGTGTGGCGGCGGGCGGCCGACACCGGGCTGCACTGCACCAACTCCGTACCGTTCGTGCCGGATCTCGTCGAGGCGCACGTCCACGCGGGTGACCGGGACCGGGCACGGGAGCTCCTGTCGTGGCTCGCGGCCCGCGCCGACGAGTCCGGGCTGACCTACCCGACCGCGACGGCGGAGCGGCTGCGCGGCCTGCTGGCCGCCGACCCCGACGAGGCAGCTGCAGCCTTCGCCGCCGCGCGCACGGCGCACCGGCGCAGCCGGATGCCCTTCGAACTGGCGCGCACGAGGCTCTGCGAGGGAGAGACGCTGCGCAGGGCGCGGCGGCTACCCGCCGCGCGGGCGGCGCTCGCGGATGCGGCGGCGGTCTTCCGCGCGCTCGGCGCGCGCCCGTGGGTCGAGCGCGCCGAGCGGGAGCTGTCGGCGATCGGGACGAGGTCGGTGACCCGGCCCGGCCCGCGGCCCGCGCTGGACGTCCTGACCCCGCAGGAGCTGCATGTCGCACGGTCCGTCGCCGCCGGGATGAACAACGCGGAGGTCGCGGCAGCGCTGTTCCTGTCGGCGAAGACCGTCGAAGGGCACCTCACCCGGGTGTACCGCAAGCTGGGGGCCCGGTCCCGGGTCGAGCTGGCGAGGCGGTTCGAGCCTGCCGACGGTCTGTGACGGGCGTGTAACCGCTCGCTCCGGTGCTCCCCCCGACGGTGATCACGGGTTAGCGTGATCCGGTGCCGATCGTCACCGGATACGTCGACACACCCGGCGGTCACGACGCGCTGGTGCTCGGGGCCCAGCTGGCCCGGCTCACCGGCCTGACCTCCCGGGTCGTCACGGTCCACCCCGCCGATGCCCGCGGTCTCGCGGCCGCTGCGCGCGATCCGCGGTGGCGGGAGAAGACGGCGCAGGTGGCCGCGGGCCGGTTCGCCCGGGCCCGGGAGGCGCTGTTCCGCGCGGAGCTCGACGCCGAACCCGACCCGGGCACGGCGGCCGCGCTCGCGGCGGAAGCCGCCGCCGCGGAGCCCGACTTCGTGGTCGTCGGGCCGGGCCCCGTCCACGAGCTGCTCGCCGAGCAGGCCGACGCGGACGGTGCCGCGGTGCTTGTCGTCGGTTCGACCGGCCACGGGCTCCTGGGTCGGCTCGCGGCAGGTGGCACCGTGGCCCGGCTCATCCCGATCGCCCCCTGCCCGGTGGCGGTGGCGCCGCGCGGCTACCGGCACACCGCGACCCGCGCCATGACCGTGGTGGCGGTGGCCTACGACGGCACCGACGAGGCCGACCGGGCCGCCGCCGTGGCGGTGCACCTCGCCGAGCGTACCGGTGCGGCGCTGCGGTTCGTCACGGTCGCCGAGGACGCCGAGGGTGTAGCCGCTGCGACGGCGATCGCCCAGAAGGGGCTGGTGTCCACGCCGGTGGAGATCGACGCCTTCGTGGACGTACTGGTGGGGCCGGTCGCCGCCACCCTCGCCGACCTGCCCGAACGCACCGACGTACTCGTCGTCGGCTCGCGCGGCTATCACGGGATGCGGCGGCTGCTGCTCGGCGGGGTGGCGGGGGCGCTGGTGCGCACGGCCCGCTATCCCCTGGTGATCGTGTCACGGCCGCCCGACCAGCCGGATCCGGCGACATCGTCCGGTTGAGCGCGCCTCCGGCGGTCCGGCTGGGGGTTTGCCCCGATCTCGGGCTGGGCCGGGTCGTCCGCCGCGCCGGGTCGGCCGCGGGGGCGGCGCGGCGGTTCGGGCCGTCGGCCCGCCCGGTCGCACACATCCGATGGCGCTCACACATGCCGCCGACGGGGTGTGCGAGCACTCCGGGGCGTGTGCGGGCGATCGAGCATGTGTGCGCGCCGGCCAGTGCCCGTCGGCTCCGGCCAGCGCCTGTCCGCGCTCGTCGGCGCCCGTCGGCGCCCCTCAGAGGCGTCGCAGCACCGCGACCACCCGGCCGAGCAGCACCGCGTCGTCGCCCGGGATCGGGTCGTAGGCGGGGTTGGCCGGCATCAGCCAGACGTGGCCGTCCCGGCGCTTGAACGTCTTCACGGTGGCCTCGCCGTCGATCATCGCCGCGACGATCTCCCCGTTCTCGGCCACCGGCTGCTGCCGGACGACCACCCAGTCCCCGTGCGTGATCGCGGCCTCGACCATCGAGTCGCCTCGGACGTTGAGCAGGAACAGCGTGCCCTCGCCGACGACCTCGCGCGGCAGCGGGAACACCGCTTCCACGGCCTGCTCGGCGAGGATCGGGCCACCGGCGGCGATGTCGCCGAGCAGCGGCACGAACGCCGGGGCCGGACGGTCGGGGACCTCACCGGTGCCCGCGGCCGGGCCCGAGGTGTCGGGCTGGGCCGCAGGCGCCTCCTCGGGGCTGCGGACGTCGACCGCACGGGTGCGGTTCGGATCGCGGCGCAGGTAGCCCTTGCGCTCCAACGTGCGTAGCTGGTGGTGCACGGAAGAGGTGGACGTGAGCCCCACGGCGTCACCGATCTCCCGCACGCTCGGCGGGTAGCCGAAACGCTCCACCCAGTCCCGGATGACCTCCAGCACCTTGCGCTGGCGCGGGGTGAGCCCCGTCGGCTCGGCGGGAGGATCGGGGAAGGTGCTGACCTGCCCGGCCTCTCGGGGCTTCCGCCGCGTGGCGGGGCCCTCGTCGGATCCGTCCCGTGCCATCTCCTCGTGCCTCCTGCGTGTGCGTGCGTGCCGTGCGGGCGGGCCCGGGGCCCGGTGGACGCGGCGACCTCACGGCGGGCCCGCGAACGTGCCCGGGGCCGCTCGACCACCGTTGCGCGACGACCGTAGCCCGGATCCGCGATCATGCCAAACACTTGTTCGAACGACACGCCGTCGGATCCCGATTCTGTCGGTGCCCGGTGGTACACATCAAACATGCGTTCGTTCGAACGAATGTTCAGGCGCTGGGGCGACCTGTGCCGGGCGACGGGAGGCGGCAGAGAGATGCGCGAGCGGGCCGACGGGCAGTTCGGCAGGTACCACGACGGCCGATGGGAGCGATCGGGGCAGCGGCGGGGGGGCCGGCGCGGAGCGGGCCCGGGCCCTCGGCCCGTGCGGCCGGCGGTCGTGGTGGCGAGCGGATGGTCCGGCCCGGCGCGGGGGGTGCCGATCCCGTTCGCGGGCACCGGCGGCGGCCGGTCGGCCGGGGGCTGCGCCCGGGTGGTCGACGACGGTGCCTTCGCGGCGCACGGCGCCGGACAAGGCGCCGGACAAGGCGCCGGATACGGGGCCGACGAGTGCCGGGGTCGGTGTGCTGCCGAGGACGCGGGGCGGGCGGCCCGTCGGGCCCGGGCGAGCCTGCGGACCGCGGCCGTCGCGGGCGCAGGGCCGGCCGGGGGCGCCCGCGCGGGGTACCGGGTGGGCTCGGGTCCGGGGCGCGGTCCCGGGGCGGGCGCGGCCCGGGTGCGGCGCCGGTCGGACGGCGGTGTCCTCGGTGTCCTCGGTGTCCTCGGTGTCCTCGGGGTCGTGCGCGCCGTGGTGGTCGTGTTCCTCACCGCGCTCGTCGTCGTCGGGCTGGGGCTGCTCGCGGACGCCGTCGGGGCCGCGCGGTCCGGGAGTCCGGCCGTGCCTGCGACGGGGGAGGTGCCGGTGAGCGTGCAGGTCCCGTCGCCGAGCGGTCAGGATGCGGGTGGACAGGTCCCCCACGGGCGTGATGGGCTCAACTGGTAGGGGCATCCGGCTTTCCAAACCCCTAGATGTTGTGGTTACATCGGTGTTGTTCGTTCCTCGGGCGCGCCGAGGTGCGGGCATGGTTCGAGTACGCCACCGGGGGTGAGGGTTCGATGCGCTGCCCGTTCTGCCGCCACTCGGACTGCCGGGTGATCGACTCCCGCGAGGTCGAGGACGGCCAGGCGATCCGCCGCCGTCGATCCTGCGCGGAGTGCGGCCGCCGGTTCACCACCGTCGAGGAGGCGGTCCTCGCCGTGGTCAAGCGCAGCGGGGTCACGGAGCCGTTCAGCCGGGAGAAGGTGGTCCGGGGGGTGCAGCGCGCCTGCCAGGGCCGTCCGGTCGACGAGGACGCGCTGCAGAAGCTCGCCCACCGGGTGGAGGAGTCGGTCCGCGCCGGGGGCACCGCCGAGATCCCGAGCCACGAGGTGGGCCTCGCGATCCTCGGTCCGTTGCGGGAGCTGGACGAGGTGGCGTACCTGCGCTTCGCGAGCGTCTACCGCTCGTTCTCCTCTGTGGAGGACTTCGAGAAGGAGATCGCCGGCCTGCGGGCCGCCCAGGTCACGAGCGCCGCGCGGGCGGGTGCGGGCACGGACGACGCACAGGCGGGGAACACCGGCGGCCCGCCAGGCTGATCGGCTCGCGGGGCCGGGCCACGGCACCAGGGCGCGGCGAACCGTCGCGCCGGCACGGCCGACCCGGCGACGAGCGAAGGACGCCCGGCACGGCGGCCCGCCCGCACGGCCCGGGTGCGCCCGTCCGGACCATCCCGGAACGGGCGCCCGGCGCGGTGCACCGCGTCCCGGCCCGAGCACGACCCCAGCAGGCGGAGCACGACACGGAGCACGACCCAGCACTCGAGCACGACCCAGCACTCGAGCACGGCCCCAGACCGGCACCACCAGCACGTTCCGAGGCGTGCGGCGTCACCCCAGGGCGCCCACGCGGGGGAGAGGGAGAGCATGACCGAGACCGTCGGGAACGACCGCAGCGCGAAGTCCGGAGCGTCGTCCGCCGCGTCGAAGCGCAAGCGGCAGGCCGGCCTCACCGTCGAGCGACTGCACACCACCGCCGGGGTGCACCCCTACGACGAGGTGCGGTGGGAACGCCGGGACGTCGTCATGACGAACTGGCGCGACGGCACGGTGAACTTCGAGCAGCGCGGCGTCGAGTTCCCCGAGTTCTGGTCGGTCAACGCCACGAACATCGTCACGAGCAAGTACTTCCGCGGCGCCGTCGGCTCGCCGCAGCGCGAGTCCAGCCTGCGCCAGCTGATCGACCGGGTCGTGGGCGTCTACCACGCGGCCGGGACCGAGCACGGCTACTTCGCCACCGAGCATGACGCCGAGATCTTCGCCCACGAGCTCACCTGGATGCTGTTGCACCAGGTGTTCAGCTTCAACTCACCGGTGTGGTTCAACGTCGGCACGTCCAGCCCGCAGCAGGTCAGCGCGTGTTTCATCCTCGCGGTGGACGACACGATGGAGTCGATCCTCAACTGGTACCGCGAGGAGGGGCTGATCTTCAAGGGCGGTTCGGGGGCGGGGCTGAACCTGTCGCGGATCCGGTCGTCCAAGGAGCTCCTGTCCTCCGGTGGTACCGCCTCGGGGCCGGTGTCGTTCATGCGCGGCGCGGACGCGAGCGCGGGCACCATCAAGTCCGGCGGCGCCACCCGGCGCGCGGCGAAGATGGTGGTCCTCGACGTCGACCACCCGGACGTCGAGGAGTTCGTGCTCACCAAGGCCAAGGAGGAGGCCAAGGTCCGGGTGCTGCGCGACGCCGGGTTCGACATGGACCTCGGCGGCGCCGACATCACCTCGGTGCAGTACCAGAACGCCAACAACTCGGTGCGGGTCACCGACGAGTTCATGCGCGCGGTCGAGTCCGGTGGTGAGTTCGGGCTGCGCGCCCGGATGACCGGCGAGGTCATCGACACCGTCGACGCGAAGAAGCTGTTCCGCACGATCGCGCAGGCCGCCTGGGAGTGCGCGGACCCCGGTATCCAGTACGACGGCGTGATCAACGACTGGCACACCTGCCCGGAGTCGGGCCGGATCTCGGCGTCCAACCCTTGCTCCGAGTACATGCACCTGGACAACTCCAGCTGCAACCTCGCCTCGCTGAACCTGCTCAAGTTCCTCGGCCCGGACGGCGCCTTCGACGCGCCCCGCTTCGCCAAGGCGGTCGAGCTGGTCATCACGGCGATGGACATCTCCATCTGCTTCGCAGACTTCCCCACCGAGCCGATCGCGGAGACCACCCGCGCGTTCCGCCAGCTCGGCATCGGCTACGCCAACCTGGGCGCGCTGCTCATGGCCACCGGCCACGCGTACGACTCCGAGGGCGGCCGCTCGCTCGCCGCGGCGATCACCTCGTTGATGACGGGCGCGGCGTACAAGCGCAGCGCCGAGCTGGCCGGTGTGGTCGGCCCGTACGACGGCTACGCCCGCAACGCCGAGGCCCACCAGCGGGTGATGCGCAAGCACGCCGCGGCGAACGACGACGTGCGCACCTTCCCGGCGAGCGCCCCGGCGCACAAGCTCGCCACCACGGTCTGGAAGGAAGCACTCGCGACGGGCGAGCGCAACGGCTGGCGCAACGCGCAGGCCTCGGTCCTCGCCCCGACCGGCTGCCTCACCGCGGACACGCTGGTCACCACGGGCCGTGGCCTGGCCCGACTCGGTGAGATCGGCGATGTGTACGGCGATCGCTGGCAGGACCTGGACATGACGGTGTCCACCGACCAGGGCCCACGGCGCGCGACGAAGTTCTTCGTCAACGGGGAGGAACCGACACGCCGGATCACCACCGACGGTGGATACACGATCCAGGGCACCCTCGCGCACCGGATCAAGATCGTGGATGCGGGGACGGGGGAGTGGGTCTGGCGCCGGATGGCCGACCTGGCTCCCGGCGACGTCGTGCCGATGCAGATGGGCACGTTGGTCGGCAGATCGTGCCGGGTTCCGCTGCCGGTGCTGGATCAGGCCTACTACGCGGGCGACCGGTCGATCGTCGTTCCCGATGTCGTGGACGCCGATCTCGCCGAACTGGTCGGCTACTTCATGGGCGACGGCAGCCTGCACGCGAAGGGCTTGCGGTTCTGCGTGGCCGCGGCGGATCTCGACGTCGTCGAACG
Organism: Pseudonocardia sp.; assembly: GCA_050248815.1. Classification (GTDB taxonomy): domain Bacteria; phylum Actinomycetota; class Actinomycetes; order Mycobacteriales; family Pseudonocardiaceae; genus Pseudonocardia. The sequence goes on from JBFWRR010000029.1 coordinate 25,608, forward strand.
GTTGCGCATCCTCGGCAAGCAGCTGTTCAACCTGGAGCCCGTGGTCACGGCGGCCACCGGGTACCACGAGGTCGTGCTCCGGTCGGTCCGGCTGGCTCGCTGGTGGCAGGCGGCCGGCTTCGCGAAGCTCCTGCCAACGCCGGAGCACAAGGGCAAGGGCTGGGTACCGCGCGTGCCCTCAGCTGTCCTGGAGACCAACGACGTCGACGTCTACTCCGCTTTCCTGCGGGGCCTGTTCGAGGCCGACGGCACCGTGCTCGCGCACGTCCCGTCGCTGTCGACCGCCTCGGAGACGTTCGCGGCCGAGATCCGCACGATGCTGTTGGTGCTCGGGATCGCGACCACGACCCGCGAGACGGTCTGCGGCCGGCGCGGACCGCAGTTCGAGCTCCGCGTGCGGAACCTCGATCACGCCCTGGCCTTCGACGGGTTCATCGGGTTCATCGGCGACCGGAAGAACAAGCTCCTGTCCGAGCCGGAGCCTGCGCAAAGCGGCAACCGCGACCGGATCCACCTGCCGTCCGCGGTGTGGCAGCGCCTCGTGCCGGCCGGTCACGAGCACCGCGACGTCGTGCTGAACAGCCTGCGCAGGACAGGTGGGGTGTCACGGAAACTCGCACGCGAGATCTTCGCGGACAACCCTGACCCCCGGCTGGCGCACGCGCTGGGCTACCTCTTCGAGGTCGTCGACGAGAACGCCGACGGTGGGGTGCAGCCCACGTACGACCTCTCGGTCCCGGACAACGTCACGTACGTCGCCGGTGGGTTCGTCAGCCACAACACCATCGGGCTGATGATGGACTGCGACACCACCGGCATCGAGCCGGACCTGGCGCTGGTCAAGTTCAAGAAGCTCGTCGGCGGCGGCTCGATGCAGATCGTCAACCAGACGGTGCCGAAGGCGCTGCAGCGGTTGGGCTACCCCACCGAGCAGGTCGAGGCGATCGTCGAGTACGTCGGCGAGCACGGCCACGTCGTGGGTGCGCCCGGGATGCGCACCGAGCACCACGAGGTGTTCGACTGCGCGATGGGGGAGCGCTCGATCGCGCCCATGGGCCACGTGCGGATGATGGCCGCGGTGCAGCCGTTCCTGTCCGGCGCGATCTCCAAGACGGTGAACATGCCGGAGGCGGCCACCGTCGAGGACGTCGAGCAGATCTACCTCGAGGGCTGGAAGCTGGGCCTCAAGGCGCTCGCGATCTACCGCGACAACTGCAAGGTCGGCCAGCCGCTGTCGGCGGGCAAGGGTGCGGTGAAGGTGGCCGAGGCACACGCCCCCGTGGAGCAGCGGCCCGTCCGGCGCAGGCTGCCGAAGAAGCGGCCCAGCCAGACGGTGTCGTTCACCGTGGGCGGTGCGGAGGGCTACCTCACGGCCGGGTCGTACCCGGACGACGGTCTCGGCGAGATCTTCGTCAAGCTCGGCAAGCAGGGCTCCACACTCTCCGGCGTGATGGACGCCTTCTCGATGTCGATCTCGGTGGGCCTGCAGTACGGCATCCCGCTGGAGTTCTACGTCTCGAAGTTCTCCAACCTGCGTTTCGAGCCGGCCGGCATGACCGACGACCCGGACGTCCGGATCGCCACGAGCGTCATGGACTACCTGTTCCGGCGCCTCGCGCTGGACTACCTGCCCTACGAGAAGCGTGCCCAGCTGGGCATCTTCTCCGCCGAGGAGCGGGCAGCGCAGGTGGCCGACTCCTACGGGACGGGCGACGTCGAGGGCGTCGACATCGAGGGCCTGCGCACCGGCGTCGAGGTCGAGCACGGCCCGGCGACCCCGGCGGGCGCCTCCCCGGCGCCGGCGGAGGTCGGCAGCTCCACCGAGCTCCTGGAGCTGCACCTGGGCAAGGCTGCGGACGCGCCACTGTGCATGACGTGCGGCACGAAGATGCGCCCGGCGGGTTCCTGCTACCTCTGCGAGGGCTGCGGGTCCACCAGCGGTTGCAGCTGAGCGGTGACGACGTCGCGGGACCGGTGTCCGGGAGGCTCGGACACCGGTCCCGCTGACCGGGACGGCTCGTTGAACCACCTCCGGAGCGTGCCGGACGCTCGGCTGCGTCCCCCAGGCCGTCGCAGTCGAAGGAGACCAGCCATGACGGCAGACACGTCGGTCCCGGCCGCCCCCTCCACGCCCACCACCGCGGCCCCCGCCTTGCCGCAGCACGACGCGATGACGCTGGTCATCCCGCTGAAGGCCAAGGACGGGATGACACTGCCGGACTTCTACGACTACTGGCTCAACGCGCACGTCACCCTCCCGCCGCGGTTCCCGGGCTGCGCTCGGTGTGGCTGCACAAGGTCGCGCTCGAGGACGCCCTGTGGCCGGCGGTCGAGGGCGTGTCGATGCGTCCCGACGAGCAGGACGCCTTCCACGGGGTGCCGGAGGCGACGTTCGCGACGATGGAGGACCTGCAGGCGTTCGTCGGGACCTCCCGGGTGCAGATGGAGGACGGGATCAACTTCCTGTCCCAGGAGATCGGCTACGCCGCGCTCGGCCCGAACAGCGCCACGGCGCTCGACCGCACCGACCCGGCGCCCGACGGCACCGACGGGTACGTGCGCCATCTGCTGTTCCTGCGGATGCGCCCGGCGGAGTCCGTGGCCGGCTTCCGGGAGTGGGTGGACGCCGCGCTGGTGCCGGCGCTCGCGCAGGCACCTGAGGTCCTCAAGCTGCGCCGCCACCTGTTCGAGGAGCTCGACATCACCCTGGACCACCCCGGCGTCGAGATGACGAAGCCGCGGGAGCGGCAGTACCAGGCGATGGTCGAGGTCGTCGTCGGCGACGAGGCGGCGTTCGCACGGTTCACCGGCTCGCCCGCGTACACCGCGGTGGCCCGCGAGCTGGCGCAGCGGTGCGCGGCCGTCCACCCGGCCCGGGTGCACCGGTGCATCACCACCAAGCACGACGGGCGGATCACGCTCGCGGGGGTGCGCGGGGTCGCGGTCGCGGACCTCATCCGCCGCCTCGGGGCCACGAGCCAGACCTTCGACGACGTGTCGCGGGAGTTCCTGCCGCCCGAGGGCCTCGTGCGGGCCTGAGCCGACCGAGCCCGGCGCACGTCACACCGGTCCGACCGGCCGGACGCGCCCGCCCGACGTAGTGTCGGGGCGTCCCCGACGAAGGGAGCGCAGCCGGTGACGTCGCGCGTGGCTGAGGAGTACCCGGAGCACCCGGAGTACTCGCAGTACCTGGAACCCGGTCACTACCTGGACTCGGACGACGCCGCGGTGCGCGCCTTCGCCCGGGACGCGGTGGGTTCCGCGAGCGGGCAGGCGCAGAAGGCGGCGCGGCTGTTCGTCGCGGTCCGCGACGGGTTCTGGTACGACCCGTTCTCGGTGAGCAACGACCCGGCGGGCTACCGGGCGAGCGCGATCGTCACGGGCGGTCCGACGTGGTGCGTGCCGAAGGCGGTGCTGCTGGCTGCGGCGGCGCGAGCCGAGGGGATCCCGGCGCGGCTCGGGTTCGCCGACGTCCGCAACCACTTCCAGACCCCGCGGCTGCGGGAGCGGATGAAGGGTGCGGACCTGTTCGTCTACCACGGCTACACCGATCTTCACGTGGACGGCCGCTGGGTGAAGGCCACGCCCGCGTTCAACACGGAGCTGTGCGCCCGGTTCGGCGTCGAGGCGATCGCGTTCGACGGCCGCGCGGACGCGCTGCTGCACCAGTACACCCCGGACGGGGGGACGTACATGGAGTACGTCCGGGACCGCGGGGTGTTCACCGACCTGCCCCTCCAGGAGATCCTCGACGCCTTCACCGAGGTGTACGGCGCGGGCATGTTCCACGAGACGGCCGGGAACGGGAAGGGGCCGTACACCGACGAGTTCACCCGCCCCGGGTCCCGCGCGTGACGGCCCGGGTCACCGCCGTCGCCGAGGACGGGCCCGATCTCGACTGGACGGCGCCGGGCGTCTACCGCTGCGCGCCGGGCGTGTACCGGATCCCGCTGCCGCTGCCTGGGGACGCGCTCAAGGCGGTGAACGTCTACGCGATCGAGGACGGCCGCGGCGCGGTCACCCTCGTCGACGCCGGCTGGGCCCTCGCCGACGCCCGCCACCTGCTGGTCGACGCGCTCGCCGCGCTCGGTGCGGGGCTGGGCGACGTGCGCGGCTTCCTCGTCACCCACGCCCACCGCGACCACTACACGCAGGCGGTGGCGCTGCGCCGCGAGTTCGGCACGCCGATCGCGCTGGGCCGCGGCGAGGAGCCCTCGCTGGCGACGATCCACTCGGCGGACCGTCCGTCGCCGCACGCGCCGCGGCTGCGGCGGGCGGGCGCGCACCAGCTGGCGGAGGTGATGGCGCGCTGGACGATGTCCCCCGAGGAGTTCGCGGACTGGGAGGCCCCGGACCGGTGGCTCGGCGACGGCGCACGCCTCGCGCTCGCCGGGCGAACCCTGCAGGCGATACACACCCCGGGGCACACGCGCGGGCACCTCGTCTTCGCCGACGAGGCAGGCGGGTTGCTCTTCGCGGGAGACCACGTGCTGCCGACGATCACACCCTCCATCGGCTTCGAGGCGGCCCCGCCGCCGAGCCCGCTCGCGGACTTCCTGACGTCGTTGCGGCTGCTGCTCACCGGTCCGGACGCGGCGCTGCTGCCGGCGCACGGCGTCGTCGGGATGCGGGTGCACGAGCGGGTGGACCAGCTCCTGGAGCACCACGGCACCCGGCTGGACGCCACGCTCGCGGCCGTGCGGGAAGGTCGCGGCACCGCGTTCGAGGTGGCACAGGTGCTGACGTGGACCCGCCGCGAGCGCCACCTGGACGAGCTGGATCCGATGAACACGATGCTCGCGGTGCTGGAGACCCAGGCGCACCTGGACGTCCTGGTCGAACGCGGGGCCCTGCGATGCACCGAGGACGGCGGGACGGCGCACTACACCGTCTGACCTACGCGACGTCGGCGGGGAGCGCCCGGTCCCTGAATGTATGCAGGATGTCGACGATCACCTCGACGTCGGCCTGCGGGAGGACGAGGTCCGGGCCGGTGGGCGCGTGGTCGGTGTACGGGGACTCGAACAGCCTGCCCGGCGCCATCAGGCCGTTCTGGGTGAGCTCATCGACGATCAGGTTCACGAAGCGGATCGGGTCGACGGTGAACCGGCTGCCTCGCGGCCGCGTCGATGGCCCACCTGCGCCGGCAGCCCGATACCACGAAGCCACTCACCACCGGGCGCCGCCGGGCGGGCGAAGCCTGAAAGGCATCGGCGGGTCGAGGGGCGGCTTGTGATGGGCACGCCACTCCGCCTGGTTACAGCCGCGCCGGACTGGTACTGCGACCTGCAGGGCGCACCGGCCCGTCCCGCCCGGTCGGGCGACGCAGGTGGGGTGGTCGGGCGCGGGGTCGGCGGGCCGGGTCGATCCACGGGGCGATGAATTCGGGGTGGCCATGGCGGAGCCGGACGTCCCAGCCGCCGTGGTGGATCAGGCGGTGGGGTCGGAACTGGGTGATCCCGCCAGGTGCACGGAATTCCCATCCGGTCATGTAGCGTTTCCGGATAGCGCCCCATCGCATACGGCGTTCCTTACGGAGCCAGATTCCGAGCCGTTGCCAGGTGTATCTGTGGATGGAGTTGAACGCCTGACTGGACACACCGTACTTGAAATATTCACTCCAGCCCCGCAGGAAACTGTTCACGCGGAGCAACAGGACGGTGAAACTCGGGTGTCTGATCCGGGAGGTCAGCTCCTTTACCCGATCCCGGGCGCGTTGTTGCGCGCTACGGGACGGGATCGTGTAGACGTGGCGCTGACCGGTGCTCGTTTCTGTCTGCGCTGGATGCGGAAGCCCAGGAAATCAAAGCCCTCGTCGATGTGGATGATCGAGGTCTTCTCCACCGAAAGGCGGAGCCTGATCCCGGCGAGCACCCCGGAGGTCTCCTCCCGGAGATCCTCGGCGTGCTGGCGGTGGCCATCGATCATCACGATGAAATCGTCCGCATAGCGGACGATCTTGTAGTTGGCCGGTCCGCGGTGTTTCCGTTTCGCCCGTGCGTACTGCGTCGGCTCCCACGCCTTGGCGATGTACTCGTCGAGTTTCACCGGCGACACTCCCGGCATGACAGTGCCCTTCTGCATCACTTCGCTGTCCGCCTTCGCCATGTGGACGGCTTTCCCGTCCTCGGACTACTACGCGGACTCCGCCCCCAACACAGACCTTCGGCCGACGGTGCGCCTATCCCGTCACCAAACCTGGAAGGCCGGCAGCCGGGAACGATCCGTACGGGTTCCCACGTTCACTGTCTTCCGATCGAGGAATGAGGCACCCAGCCACAACCTCTGGAGCATCGCCTCGGCTACGCCGCAGACTTTCACCGAGACCTCCCTGCCGGCTGCCACACACCGACCCAGGAGTTCCCCCAGGACCAGGCCATCCGCCCGATCCCGGGTTACGCACTCCGATACCGGCCCTTATCCACCAGGTTTGAGCACGGCGCTCCCATTAAGGGGCTTGAACTGGTTTCTCGCGTGTACCTTCCCTCTCGCTTGCCGAACCCGATAGGTCTGGCAGTAGCGCACCGTCCCGGCGTAGTCAGGGCTGCTTCCCACCCGACTCCGGCACCTCCCCGGATCAGGCTGCCCTCAGCTTCAGCGACCCACTGCGACAGGTCGCAGACGGAGCCCTTCCACCTCCGTTCGGAACAGACAGCGCCTCGTGGCGCACGTGACAGGACCGGCACAACATCGCCAGGTTCGCGAGGTCGGTGGTGCCGCCGTGTTCCCACGGGACGAGGTGATGGAACTCGCACAACGACGGGGGGCGTGCGCAGCGGGCGCAACCGCGGTCGCGGGCGGCGACCGCGCGGCGCAGCCCGTCCGGCACGACGCGGGTAGCGCGGCCGACGTCCAGCGGCCGGCTCGCACCCCCGAGCACCACCGGCACGACGCGGGCGTCGCAGGCGAGCATCCGCAACGACTCCGGGGAGATCGTGCCGCCGAGATCGAGGCATGCGGCGCGGACACGGTTCTCCAGGTCCTCCAGCCGGACCAGCACCGACAGGTGCGGGCGTTCGCCCCCGCAATCCGGCAGGTCTGCGTGGTCGAGCACGTAGCCGCAGGCGTCGGCCAGGGCTTCGGCCTGCCGCTGCCCCAACGGGCGCTCGTCGGCATCGGTGGCGTCGGTGGGCGGGCGCCGGCGTCGATCACACCGGCGATGGCGTCGAACGTCGCGGCGTCGTCGAAGCGGCCCTTGATCTTGCCGCCCGACCCCGACGGGCTGCGGGTGAGGAACAGCTCGTTCACCGACGCGGGTGGCCGGTCGTCAGGTTCGGGTCCGTCCCGATCCAAGGCTTCGACCAGGGCGGTGGCGCGCATGCCTGTTCGGCGACCACCAGCCGTCGGCGGGCGTCGTGGCGTTCCCACCCGAGCAGGTCGGCCGGCGCGGTGACGGTTGAGCGATAGCCGCGCTCGCTGGACACCCCCCGCCGTTCCAGATCGGCGATCGCCCCGACCGAGGCTCGCTCCACACCACGCGCGACCCCCTCGCACCGGGCGAGGGCCGACAGCAACGCGTCGTCCGCCGCGCCGGGCCCGGTGACCACGCTCAGCTGCGCGAGCAACTCGTCGGCGAGCTGCCGGGCGCGGGCGAGGGGATCGGGGACCACGACCTCATACTAGTCGAACTGATGTTCGAGTTGATGTCAATCGTCGCAGGCCAGCGCCCATTCGGCGATGGCCGAGTGCTACGTTGTCGCCGCTCAGTTCGGTCGTGCGCATGTACCCGGCGACGTCCGACGGCCCGCCTACGCACCCTGAGCCAGTGCCACGGCCACCTCCGCAGCGAGCGTCGCGTTGGCGTACACGAGGGCGAGGTTGCAGCGCAGGCTCGCCCCGGCGCTGGCCGCGTGGAAGTGCTCCAGCAGCACGGGAGTGACGTCCTTGCCACGCACGCCCCGCTCGGCGACCAGGGCGAGGCCCTCGGCGAGCAGGCGGTCGTGCAGGGCCGCGTCCAGCTCGTCGGGCTCGGGGACGGGCCGGGCCAGTACCGCCCCCGACCCGCCGCCCAGCGCCCGGTGCGCCCGCCAGACCGCGGCCGCCTCGGCCGCGGACTCCACCCGCCACGGGACGGGATGGCCGCTGCAGCGCCGGTAGAAGCCCGGGAAGGTGTCGGTGCCGTACCCGAGCACCGGGACGGACGACGTCTCCAGTACCTCCAGGGTCGCGGCGACGTCGAGGATCGACTTCACCCCGGCGCACACCACCAGCACGGGGATCGTGGCGAGCGCACCGAGATCGGCCGAGACGTCCCAGCTGTCACGCGCGCCGCGGTGCACGCCGCCCAGCCCGCCGGTGGCGAACACCTCGACGCCCGCGGCCCGGGCCAGCGCCATCGTGGCCGCGACCGTCGTCGCCCCGTCGAGGCGCAGCCCGGCCGCGACCCCGAGGTCACGGGCCGAGAGCTTGTGCAACCCTCCTGCGCAGACCCGGTCCAGGTCCGCCGCGTCGAGGCCGACCTGCGCGGTGCCGCCGAGCACCGCGCACGTCGCCGGCACGGCCCCGCGGGCCCGCACGGCGGCCTCTAGCCCGTCCGCCGCCGCGCGGTTGTCGGGGGCGGGCAGCCCGTGGGCCAGCAGGGTGCTCTCCAGCGCGACGACGGGGCGTCCGTCCGCGAGGGCCTGCTCGACCTCCGGCCCGACGCGGACGGTGACCGGGGGGTGAGCCGTCTCACGACCGGGCGGTGCCGGGCGGGACGCGGCGGGTGACGAGGCGACGTGGCGGGGCACGTGCGGCATCATGGACCGGGTGACCACCACGACGCTGCCCGACGTCGACACCCGGCCGGAGGGCACCGACACCACGGGTGACGACACCCCGAAGATGTTCCACTACGTGCGGAAGTCCAAGATCGCGGAGAGCGCGGTCATGGGCAACCTGGTCGTGGCGCTGTGCGGTGAGACGTTCCCCGTCACCCGATCACCCAAGCCCGGCTCGCCCGTGTGCCCGGAGTGCAAGAAGATCTACGAGTCGCTACCGGGCGGCGGCGGCGGGGACGGCTGAGGCCCGCAACGTGAAAGGGGCGGTCAGGAGCCGGCTGTACGACCGGTTCATCGCAGGTCTGACGGCCCCCTGGTACCGGGCCGCGCTGCAGCGGATGCCGCACGGTGCGCGGGTCCTGGACGTCGGGATCGGCACCGGCGCCGCCATCGTCCGCTGTGCCGAGGAGGTGCGCGCCCGCGACCTGCGGATCGTCGGGCTGGACATCGACCGGGACTACCTGGGTTTCTGTTCCGAGGCGGTCCAGCGGGCCGGCCTGGACGCGCACGTCGTACCGGTGCTGTGCTCGGTGTACGACCACGAGGGCGGCCCGTACGACATCGCGTACTTCTCGGCGAGCCTGATGCTGCTGCCGGACCCGGTCGAGGCGATGCGCCACGTCGCGAAGCAGCTGCACCCGGAGGGTGCGGTGCTGTTCACGCAGACCTTCCACCACCGGCGCTCGGGCGTCGTGGAGGCGGTGAAGCCGATGCTGGGCCGGGTCACCACCGTCGAGTTCGGCCGGGTGACCTACGAGGAGGAGTTCCGTGCCGCGGTGGACGACGCGGGGCTCGAGCTGGTGGAGTTGGTGACGCTCGCCGGGTCGCGCTCGGCGTCGTCCCGGCTGGCCGTGGCGCGGCTGCCGCCCGCGGCGTAGTCCCGCGCGGCCGCGATCCGGCGCATGGACAGCAGCCGCGCGAGGCGTCGCTGCCGCCGTGTCGGCCGGGCGGGCCACACGCTCTCGACGGCGTTGTTGAGGTGCGCGCCGAGCACGATCGACAGGCCCAGGAGGAACGCGAACAGCAGGAACGCGATCGGGGTGGCGAGGGCGCCGTAGGTGTAGCCGGTGCTGGTGAGCAGGGCGATGTAGACGCGCAGCCCGGTGGTGGAGGCGAGGAACACCACCATCGCGAGCAGCGCCCCCGGCAGCAGCCGCCACCACGGCAGCGAGTGCGGCAGGGCCAGCTTGTAGAGGAACGTGATCACCAGTCCGCAGAGCAGACCGGTGCCGGGGTAGTAGGCCCACGAGATCGCCGAGGCCGCCATCGGTAGCCAGATGGCGGGCAGAAAGCGCACGAGCATGTCCGGGCCCAGCACGATCAGTGGCAGCGTGATCACGGCTATGACCAGCGCGAACAGGTACATGATCAGCGAGAAGATCCGCTGCCAGACCGGGTGGCGGACGAGCTTCTGGCCGTGGGCGTCGGTGATGGAGTCCACGAGCGACGCCGTCGCGGACGACCCGGCGAACAGCGCGATGAGGAAGCCGACGGAGATCACGTCCGCACGGGCCTGGGTGAGGATCGTCGAGGCCGTCGGCGCGATGATCTGGTCGACCACCTCGGGGGTGAACACCTGCCGGGAGAGGTTGACGATGCCGCGCTCGACGTCCTCCACGACCTCGGGCCCGAACAGGTCGCCCACGAAGCCGAGCGAGCCCAGCAGCCCGAGGAGCAGCGGCGGTAACGACAGCGCCTGCCAGAACGCCGCCTGCGCCGAGTGGGAGAAGATGTCCTGATCCCACGCGTTGCGCAGCGTGCGCGCGACGATGCGCCGCAGGTCGTCGCGGCGGCGGGGGCGCGGGGCCGGATCGTCGGTCATGGCCTCTCCAGCATGGCCTACCTCAGCCGCGGACACCGCACGCGGGCGGGGTTCGCCACGCCGGTTCGTGGCCGACCCGTAGCCTTCCGATGCGTGCGATCCGCTCCCCAGACCGCTCCCGACACCCTGCCCGCCGCGCGCCCGTTGCGGGCGTGGCAGCGCTCCGCCCTCACCCGCTACCTGGCCTCCGGCCCGCAGGATTTCCTCGCGGTGGCGACCCCGGGCGCGGGGAAGACCGCGTTCGCGCTGCGCGTCGCGGCCGAGCTCCTGGCCGACCGTGTCGTGCAGGCCGTGACGGTCGTCACCCCCACCGAGCACCTGAAGCACCAGTGGGCGCAGGCGGCCGAGGCGGTGGGGATCGGGCTGGACCCGGAGTTCCGCAACTCGGCGGGCGGCACGTCCGCCGACTACACGGGCATCGCCGTCACCTACGCCGGCGTGGCGGCACACCCGCTCCTGCACCGGGCGCGAACCGAGAACCGGCGCACGCTGGTGGTGCTCGACGAGATCCACCACGCCGGGGACGCGCGCTCCTGGGGCGAGGCGGTGCAGGAGGCGTTCGGGCCCGCCACCCGGCGCGTGGCGCTCACCGGCACGCCGTTTCGCAGCGACGACAACCCGATCCCGTTCGTCGAGTACGCGCCCGACGGGGAGGGGGCGATGCGCAGCCGCGCGGACCACAGCTACGGCTACGCGGCAGCATTGGCGGACGGCGTCGTGCGCCCGGTCGTGTTCCTCGCCTACTCCGGCGTGTCGAGCTGGCGGACCAGCGCGGGGGAGGAGTTCACGGCCCGCCTCGGCGAGCCCATGACGGCCGAGCAGACCGCGCGGGCGTGGCGCACCGCGCTGGACGCCGGTGGGGAGTGGATCCCGGCGGTGCTGGAGGCCGCGGACCGGCGCCTCAGCGGGCATCGGGCGGGCGGCATGCCGGACGCCGGGGGGCTCGTCATCGCCTCGGACCAGACGGCCGCGCGGGCGTACGCCCGCATCCTCGCCGAGGTGACGGGTACCGCGCCCGCGGTGGTGCTCTCCGACGAGAAGGGTGCGTCGGCGCGCATCGCGCGGTTCGCGGGGTCCGACGAGCGGTGGATGGTCGCCGTGCGGATGGTGTCCGAGGGCGTGGACGTGCCGCGCCTCGCCGTCGGGGTCTATGCGACGAGCGCTTCCACGCCGTTGTTCTTCGCCCAGGCCGTGGGCCGGTTCGTGCGTTCGCGGCGGCCGGGGGAGACGGCCTCGGTGTTCCTGCCGAGCGTGCCGGTGCTGCTGGGCCTGGCGAGCGAGCTGGAGGCCCAGCGCGACCACGTGCTGGGCAAGCCGCACCGCGCGGACGAGAAGTGGGACGACGACCTGCTGGCCGCGGCGCAGCGGCAGGAGGACGAGCCGGGTGACGACGAGCCGGCGTTCACGGCGCTGGGTGCGCAGGCGGAGCTGGACCAGCTCATCTACGAGGGCACCTCGTTCAGCGCGGACGAGGAGGACTACCTGGGGCTACCGGGACTGCTGGAGCCCGAGCAGGTGCGCACGCTGCTCAACCGGCGCCAGCAGGAGTGGCTCGCCCGTTCGAAGGGCCGCGGGGGCGCGCCCGCGACCCCGCCCGCACCGGCGGCCGAGCGCGTCGCACCGTCGGTGCGCGAACGCATCGCGGCGCTGCGCAAGGAGCTGAACACCCTCGTGGCGCTGCACCACCACCGGACGGGCAAGCCGCACGGGGCCGTGCACAGCGAGCTGCGCAAGGCCTGCGGTGGCCCGCCGACGGCGATGGCCACGATCGAGCAGTTGGAGGAGCGCATCGCGACCCTGCGGTCGTGGTGAGCCCGCTCCCGACGACGGCCACACCGCCCGGACACGCGGACGGGGCGAGGACCGATGTGGTCCCCGCCCCGTCGCGGTCTGATCTGGTGTAGTCGTGCTCGACCGTGCCTCATCCCCGTCGTCGGGGACGTGGAGGTCAGGCGCCGGTCTGGATGTCCACGTCCAGCTCGCGCAGCTTGTCCGCGTGCGCGCGGGCGTGGTGGCCGCAGAACAGCAGCTCGCCACCGGACTGCAGCACCGCGCGGACCTTGGCGGCCGCCCCGCACCGGTCGCAGCGGTCTGCGGCCGTGAGGGCCGGTCGGCTCAACGTTCCCGGCTGCATAGCGCTCTCCCTCCATCGCTGGGGACAGCCCGCGGATGCGGGAGATCCCACACATACCCAGACGCCGACGCCGCCAGTGGTGTTCCCGATGGCGAGCGACGGTCGTCACGATCGAACGCTCGGCGGATTCAGTTGACTACGCGTGAATGATGCGGTGCTTCGGTGTGACCACGCAAGACGCGGCAGGTGAACGGCCCCGTCAGGGTGACTACGCTGCGTGTCATGCCTGTCGAGGTTCGACGCCGGGTCCCGGCGCCACTCCTCTTCGTGCTCGGCGGGATCTCCATGTATGTCGGAGCGGCCCTCGCCGTCGGACTGTTCGACCGGTTGTCGCCGTCGGCGGTCGCGGTGTTACGCCTTCTGGGCGCTGCTGCGGTGCTCCTCGCATGGCGGCGACCCGGGCGTTCGGCGTGGCGCGGACCGGTGTTGGTGGGAGCCGTTGCCTTCGGGCTGGCCACCGGCCTGATGAACCTCGCGTTCTACGAGGCGATCGCCCGCCTCCCCCTGGGGACGGCCGTGGCGATCGAGTTCTGCGGGCCGGTGGTGGTCGCGGCGGTGGCCAGCAGGCGCCCGCGGGACGTGGCGGCGGTGGTCCTCGCGGCCGTCGGCGTGCTGCTCATCGCGGATGTGCGCTGGTCAGGCAGCCCGTCGGGGGTGCTGTGGGCGCTCGCCGCCGCGACGATGTGGGCGGCGTACATCCTGCTGGCCCGGCGCGTGGCGGTGACCGGTGCGGGGCTGGACGGCATGGCCGTCGGTTTCACCGTCGCGGCGGTGCTGCTCTCGCCGGTCCTACTGCTCTCCCCGCTCACCCCTTTGGCAGATTCAGATGTAGTCCTTCTGGCCGTCGGCGTGGGAGTCCTCTCCAGTGTGATCCCCTACGTCCTGGACCAGATCGTGCTGCGCCGGGTGGGGCAGGCGCGGTTCGCCGTGATGCTCGCACTGCTCCCCGCGACGGCGACGGTGATCGGGTTCGTCGCGTTGCGACAGGTGCCCGGTGCGCTGGAGGCGGCAGGGATCGCGGCCGTCGTCGTTGCGGTGGCTCTGCGCTCGCGTGACGGGGACGCTCACCCTGCGTGACCACACGGGCGGCCGCGCGGAGTGCAATGTTCGTCACGCTCCGCGCCTGTGGTATCGGCCGAACGGTCAGGGCCGGCGCAGCTCGAGTTCAGCCGCCTGGCCGTCGGTCGAGGTGACGGTGACCGACAGGCCGCCGACCGTCGAGGTGGTGCCGGCCGGGACCCGGACGGTCTCGTCGTCCACGACCACCGTCACGGCGCCCGGCTCGATCGCGGTGATCCGCACGCCTCGCCCGAGGATGCCCAGCCGGGTGCCGGACGGGTCGCCGGAGACCTTGAGGGTGCAGACGTCGTTGCGGCAGTTCAGCGAGCTGGACGTGCGTCCGCCCGAGCCCGACGAGGTGGTGGTCGTCGTCGAGGTGCTCGACGAGGAGCCGGCCGAGACCGTGTTCCCGCCGCACCCGGCGACGGCGACGAGCAGACCGGTGATCAGGACGGTTCGCAGCGCTGCACCGGACATGGGACGAGTATCACCCCGCGCCACGGACTGGTGACGGGCGGGTGTGGCGCCGTATTGTCGGTGCCGACCCGCGGGAGTGCCACGTACCGGCGCTGAGAGGGCGGCAGGACCGGCCGTCGACCGTTCGAACCTGACCCGGTTCACACCGGCGTAGGGAGGCAGTGTTGCGCCGTACCGTCCTGATGGTCCTCGCCCTGCTGCTCGCGGTCGCGGGCTGCGCGGGGCCCGCCGCGCAGCCCGGCGCACAGCGGATCCGGGTGGCGCTGGACTGGACCCCGAACACGAACCACACCGGGCTCTTCGTCGCCCAGCAGGAGGGCTGGTTCCGCGACGCGGGGCTCGACGTGGAGTTCCTGCCCTACAACAACACCTCGCCGGACACGCTGGTGGGCTCCGGAGCGGCGGACTTCGGGATCAGCTTCCAGGACTCGTTCACGTTCTCGAAGGCCGCGGGTGCGGACATCACCTCGGTCATGGCGATCCTGCAGACGTGGGCCACGCAGATCGCGGTGCGTGCCGACCGAGCCGACATCGTCACCCCCGCCGACCTGGACGGCAAGGTCTACGGCGGCTTCGGCGCGGCCTACGAGGTGCCGAAGATGCAGGCGGTGATCCGCGACGCGGGCGGGCGCGGGGACTTCACGAGTGTCGTCCTCGGTACGGCGGCGTACGAGGCGCTCTACGACGGGCAGGTGGACTTCACCGAGCCGTTCGTCGCCTGGGAGGGCATCGAGGCGCAGATGCGCGGCGAGCCGCTCAAGACGTTCGCCTACACCGACTACGGCTTTCCCGACGCCTACAACGTGCTGCTGATCGGAAACTCGACCTGGTTGCGCGAGCACCCGGAGCAGGCCCGCGCGTTCGTGGGCGCAGTGCAGCGGGGCTACCAGCTCGGGGCCGACGATCCGGCCCGCGGGGCGCAGCTGCTGATGGCCGCCAACCCGGGCGCCTTCCCCGACCCCGAGCTGGTGACCCGGAGCCAGGACATGCTCGCCGCGTCGTTCCTGCGCGATCCGTCGGGGAGGGTGGGTCCGCAGACGGCCGAGAAGTGGGCGGGCTTCTCCGGTTTCCTCTACGGCACCGGCCTGCTCGCGGGCCCGGACGGGAAGCCGCTCGCGGCCCGCCCGGACTTCACGACCTGGTTCACGAACGACTACCTGCCATGAGCGGCTCGTGAAGGACAGGACGTGAGGAGCCTCGCCCGCACCGCCGGACCGGCCGTGCTGCTCGTCGTGGCGGGGCTCGCCGTGTGGCAGTGGTACGTCACCGCCTTCGACGTGCGCCCGCAGGTGCTGCCCTCGCCCCTGCGCGTGATCGAGCAGGGCTGGGCGTTCCGTGCGCAGATCTGGGTCAACACCGTCGCGACGCTGCAGGTCACCGCGGTCGGATTCGCCGTCTCGCTGGTGCTGGGCTGGGCGATCGCGATCGCCGTCGACTTCTCGCCGTGGCTGCGTCGCGCGCTCACGCCGCTGCTCGTCGCCTCGCAGACGTTGCCGATCATCGCGATCGCCCCGCTGCTGATCATCTGGTTCGGGTTCGGGCTGCTGCCGAAGGTGGTGGTCGTGACGCTCGTGACCTTCTTCCCGGTCACGGTGGGGCTGATCGAGGGCTTCGCCGCCACCGACCCGGCGGCCACGCGGCTGCTGCGCAGCATGGGCGCATCGCGCTGGCGGCAGTTCCGGTACGTGCGGTTGCCCGGGGCGATGCCGCGGTTCTTCACCGCGCTGCGCATCGGGATCACCTACGCGGTGGTGGGGGCGGTGTTCGCCGAGTACGTCGGCGCGGTCACCGGCCTGGGCATCTTCATGAACCTGCAGAAGAACTCCTTCCGCACCGACCTCGTGCTCGCCGCCGTCGCCGTGACGGCGCTGGTGTCGGTGCTGCTGTTCGCGCTGACCTACCTGGTCGAACGGCTGGTGGTGCCATGGAACAGGTGAAGCTCCAGCTCGACGGCCTGGTCAAGGCCTTCGGCGGGCTCGACGTCCTCGACGACGTGGGCTTCGACGTGGCGCCGGGGGAGTTCGTCGCGGTGATGGGGCCGAGCGGGTGCGGGAAGTCGACGCTGTTCAACCTGATCGCGGGCCTCGAACGCCCGGACGCGGGCCGGGTGCTCGTCGACGGCGTGGATGTCACCGGCGAGGTCGGCCCCTTCGCCTACATGCCGCAGGAGGACCTGCTGTTCCCGTGGCGGACGGTGCTCGCCAATGCCGCCCTCGGGCTGGAGGTGGCGGGGGTGCCGCGCCGGACGGCGATGCAGCAGGCCCGGGAGCTCTTCGCGCCCTTCGGCCTGGCCGGCTTCGAGGACGCCCGACCCCGGCAGCTCTCCGGCGGGATGCGTCAGCGGGTGGCGCTGCTGCGCACCGTCGTCCAGCAGCGCCCGGTGCTGCTGCTGGACGAGCCCTTCGGTGCACTCGACGCCCTGACCAGGGCCGAGATGCAGGGTTGGCTGGCGGGGATGCGCGAACGCTTCGGCTGGACGGTGCTGATGGTGACCCACGACGTGCGGGAGGCCGCGTTCCTCGCCGACCGCGTCGTCGTGCTGTCGGCGCGCCCGGCGCGGGTGGTCCGGGAGATCGACGTCGGCGTCCCGCATCCACGAGGTCTCGCCGCGCTGGCACCGGTGGAGGAGGCGCTGCTCGCGGCGCTCCGCGGGGGCGGCTGAGCCGGCAGCGCCGCGCGGGGGGCCGTGCA
>JBFWRR010000029.1:42649-47242 GCA_050248815.1 Pseudonocardia sp.
GCCGTGCAGACCGCTGCGCGCCGTGCACACCGTGATGTGGCCGTGCACAGCGTGGACCCTGTGCACGGCGCCTCCGGGGTGTGCACCGCGCGGACGTGGTGCGCGGCGGGCTCGGGCAGGCCCCGGCATCCGGTCTCGGCCCGTCACCCGTCGATGTGGTAATGACCGCGGCGCTGCGGGCGATGAGCAGGTATGACCGCCATCACCCCGGAGCGCACCCGCCCTGGCCCGCCCGGGCCGCCGTGCCTGGCCACCGGCGCCGCCGGCGGCCGGCTGATCAACATCCTCTTCGCCGCGACCATCGCGCTGTTCCTCCTCGGGTTGTTCACGCTCGGCCCCATCTCCTGACCCTCACCGGACCTCGGCGCAGCCCGGCGCACTAGGAGAGCCTGCGGCCCGCCACGAACGCGAGCGGGCGCTGATAGGCCGAGCCGAGCAGCCGCACCAGCGCGTCCAGCACGCGGGCGTCGGTGCCGACGAGGATCCGCGCCCGGTCGCGGCGCACGCCGGCCAGGATCGTCGCCGCGGCGTCCTGCGGCCGCATCCGCAGCATCGTGCGTTCGAAGCGCTCCACGTGCGAGCCGTCGGTGAACCCGTCGCCCCGCATGGCGTTGCGGGCGATGGCTGTGCGCACGCCGCCGGGATGCACGCACGTCACACGCACCGGGTGTTTCGCGAGCAGCATCTCCTGGCGCAGTGACTCGGTGAAGCCGCGCACCGCGAACTTCGCGGCGTTGTACGCGCTCTGGCTGGGCACGGCGAGCAGCCCGAAGAGGCTGGAAATGTTGACCACGTGCCCGTCGCCCGAGGCGATCAGGTGTGGGAGGAACGCCTTCGTGCCGTGTACCACCCCCCAGAAGTCGACGTCCACCACCTTCTCGATCTGCTCGAACGTGGAGGTCAGGACGTTGCCGGCGAACGCGATGCCGGCGTTGTTGTAGACCTGGTTGACCCGCCCGAAGTGCCCGGCGACCTCGTGTGCGTAGGCGAGCACGGCCGCCCGGTCGGTGACGTCGAGGACGTCCGCACGGACGTCCGCGGATCCCAGGTCCGCGACCGTCGTCGCCAGGCCCTCCTCGTCGACGTCGGAGAGGGCCAGGCGCGCGCCGCGACGCGCAAGATCCCGCGCGAGTGCCCGGCCGATCCCCGATCCCGCGCCCGTCACCACCGCGATCCGTCCCGCGAACCCGCTCATGGCCGCGGATTGTGTCCGACCGTCCGGTAACCGGCGCGGGGTGGTCGCCCCGCCCGGCGGACCTGCGGTCACGACGACCGCAGTGTGCGACCCACCTCCGCCGCCACGTGCCGGACCGCGCCCGGATCGGTCCCGGGATCGGGCCGCACCTGCAGCACCGTCCCGTCGCGCCCGGGCACCTTGCGTTGGACGAACCACGCGCCGCCGCCGGGGAGGTCGCGGTGGTGGCGGCTGCGCACCGAGCCGGTGACCCGCTCGTGCACCGCCTGCGGCACCCGGCCCGGTTCGGCGAGCCGCAGCTGGCGTGGTGCCCGGTCCGCGAGCAGGACGACGCCCTCGAGGGTCTCGACCTCGTCCGCCTCGGTCAGCCCCATCGCCCCGTTCGCCCAGGTCGCCTTCGACACGAGGTGCCAGCTCACGCGGCGGCCTTCGGGCAGCCACACCCCGAGAGAGGTGACGAC
Organism: Pseudonocardia sp.; assembly: GCA_050248815.1. Classification (GTDB taxonomy): domain Bacteria; phylum Actinomycetota; class Actinomycetes; order Mycobacteriales; family Pseudonocardiaceae; genus Pseudonocardia. Next base: position 44,306 of record JBFWRR010000029.1, read on the forward strand.
GACGTGCCCGCCGCCGACCAGCGGGGCCAGTGCCAGCACCCGCTCCTCGGCGTCCAGGGGGCCGGCGAAACCCTCCGGCAGCTCCTCGCGCCCGAGCAGCCGCGCGAGCGCCGAGCGCAGGCTCACGGCACCGCACCCATCGCCTTGTCCCGCAGGGCGATGCGGTACTGCTCCAGCGGCACGAGGTCGCCGAAGAGCTGGTGGTAGGCGTCCGCTTCCTCCATCGGATTGGTCCGCTGCAGCCGCGACTTGAGCTCCGCGACCTGCGCCTCCACCAGCGCCAGCCGCACCCCCGCGACGACGCTCGCCACGTAGCGCGCCTCCTCGGTGTTCTTGCGCGGCAGCTCCAGCGGCTCGACGGCGAGCGCGGTGACGAGCCCGCGTTCGTCCGCACCGCACCCGGCGAGGACGGCCTCGACCCACTCGTGGCCCTGCCGCCCGCCGCAGACGCCGCCCGCGGCGGCGATCGCCCGGTGCACCCCGCGGAAGGCGGGATGGGTGAAGGCCTGCTCGGGCAGCTCGTCGTAGCCGGGCCCGGCGATCGCGGGCACCTGCAGTGCCGACTTCAGCGCCTCCCGCTGCAGATGGAGCCGGGGATCGTCCTTACGGGGCGGGGCGGGGGCCTCGCGGCGCCCGCGGACCCGCTGCGCGGGCACGCCCGCCTCCTCACGTACCCGCTGCACCACCATCGCGATGTCGTCCCAGCCCGTCCACCCGGCGAGGCGGCGGGCGTACTCGTCGCGCAGCTCCTCCCGTTTGATCTTGGCGACGAGTGGGACGAGGCGGCGCAGGGCGGCCGTGCGGCCCTCGACGGTGTCGAGGTCGTGCTCGCGCAGCGTCGAGCGGATCGCGAACTCGTAGAGCGGCTCGCGGCGGGCCACCAGGTCGCGCACCGCGGTGTCGCCGCGCTGCAGGCGAAGCTCACACGGGTCCAGCCCGTCAGGGGCGATCGTCACGAACGTCTGGGTGGTGAAGGTCTGCTCGCTCTCGAACGCCTTGAGCGCGGCCGCCTGCCCTGCGGCGTCACCGTCGAAGGTGTAGATGACCTCGCCGCGGTCGAAGGAGTCGTCGCCCATCAATCGCCGGATCACGCTGACGTGCTCGGTGCCGAACGCGGTGCCGCAGGACGCGACGGCCGTCGGGACGCCGGCGAGCTGCATCGCCATGACGTCGGTGTAGCCCTCGACGACCACCACCTGCCGCCGCTTCGCGATCTCGCGCTTGGCGAGGTCCAGCCCGAACAGCACGTGCGTCTTGCGGTAGACGGGCGTCTCGGGGGTGTTGAGGTACTTCGCCTCGATCGGGTCGTCCTCGAAGATCCGGCGTGCGCCGAAGCCGACGACGTCCCCGCCGAGGTCGCGGATCGGCCACAGCAGGCGGCGGTGGAAGCGGTCGATAGGGCCGCGGCGGCCCTCCCTGGACAGCCCCGCCTTGTACAGCTCGTCCAGGGTGAAACCGGCGCTGAGCAGGTGTTTCGTGAGACCGTCCCACCCGGCGGGTGCGAATCCGCAGCCGAACGTCGTGGCGGCCGCCGCGTCGAAGCCCCGCGAGGTGAGGAACGCGAGCGCCGGTGCCGCCTCGGGGGTGCGCAGCCGCTCGGCGTAGAACTCGGCGGCGCGGCGGTTGGCCTCCAAGAGCCGCGAGCGGGTGCCCCGGTCGCGCTGCACCGAGCTGCCGCCGCCCTCGTAGGTCAGCCGGACGCCGACCCGGTCCGCGAGCCGCTCCACCGCCTCGACGAAGCCGACGTGCTCGATCTTCATCACGAAGTCGATGACGCTGCCGCCCTCGCCGCAGCCGAAGCAGTGGAACGTGCCGTGCGTGGGACGCACGGACATCGACGGCGTCTTCTCGTCGTGGAACGGGCAGAGGCCCTTGAGCGAGCCGGCGCCCGCCCGGCGCAGCGCCACGTACTCGCCGATGATCTCGTCGATGCGGGCCCGGTCGCGGACCTCCGCGATGTCGCTGTCGCGGATCCGGCCTGCCACGGGCCCGAGTGTAGGCGCGGGGTCCGGCACGGCCGCGTCGCCGGTGGTTCTCGCCCCGTCGGGAACGAGGTCGCGGGCCCCGGTCGGCTGCCCGACGTCGTCGTCGGCGCGGTAGAACGTCGGCGTGGAGGAGTGGACTTCGGCGACGGCGCAGCGGGCCGCTGAGCTGTTGTGGGCCGCGTGGCGGTCGGGTCGGCGGCTGGCGGAGCTGCCCGCCGACCTGCGTCCGGCGAGCGTCGAGGACGGGTTCGCGGTGCAGGAGGTGCTCGCGGCGATCGCCGGGCCGTCCTACGGGTGGAAGATCGCGGCGACGTCGGCGGCCGGCCAGGCCCACATCGGTGTCGACGGGCCGCTGGCCGGACGGCTGTTCGACCGGTTCCGCCACGAGGAGGGCGAGCGGTTGCCGGTCGGGGACAACCTCCTGCGCGTCGCGGATGCCGAGTTCGCCTTCGTGATGGCCGCGGACCTCGGCGGCGGCCGCGAGCCACTGGCCGAGGCCGAGGTGCTCGCCGCCGTCGCGGCGCTGCACCTCGCCGTCGAGGCCCCGGACACCCGGCTGGCGGGCTACGAGTCCGTGGGGCCCGCCCAGCTCGTCGCGGACGACGGGGTCGCCGGGCGGTTCGTGCTCGGCCCGTCCGTCCCGGGCTGGGCGCAGCTGGACCTCGCGACGCTGCCCACCGCGCTGCACGTCAACGGCGAGCTCGCCCGGACCGGGCGCGGTGGGAACGTGCTCGGTGATCCGCGCACCGCGCTGTCCTGGCTGGCCAACGAGCTGCGCAGGCTCGGCAGCGGCCTGCGGACGGGCGACGTCGTCACGACGGGGACGACGACCACGCCTGCCGCGATCGGCCGCGGCGACGACGTGGTGGCGGACTTCGGCGCACTGGGGCGGGTGCGGGTGCGGTTCTGACGGACTCCACAACTCGCGGTGGTGGGATGCGGAACTCGCGGT
>JBFWRR010000029.1:47342-62638 GCA_050248815.1 Pseudonocardia sp.
GGGATGCGGAACTCGCGGTGGTGGGATGCGGAACTCGCGGTGGTGGGATGCGGAACTCGCGGTTACGTGCCGGCGGGCAGGTGGAACGTGAACGTGCTCTCCCGGCCCTCCGCGCGGGCGGCGAGATGCTCGACGGCGTTGGACAGATCCGCGAACGGGATCCCGGCCTCGATCGCGGTGAGAACCGCCGCCTCCGTGCGCTCGATCTCCTCGGCACGGTCGATCAGCGCCGCGACCCGCTCCGGCGGGGCGATCAGCACGCCGTCCTCGTCACCGACGACGACATCGCCGGGGGAGACGTCGATGCCGCCGCAGCGGACCTTGCCGCCGACCTCCGCGGGACCGCCCATCGGGCCCGCCGCCGGATGGCTGCCGCGGGCGAAGACGGGCAGCCCGACGCCGGGCAGGCGGCGCAGGTCGCGGTAGTAGCCGTCCACGACGATGGCGGCAACCCCGCGCCGGCGGGCCTCGGTGGCGAACAGCTCCCCCGAGGCGGCGAGGATGCTGCCACGGGTGTCGACGACCAGTACCGAGCCGGCCGGGGCCGAGGTCACGACGGCCAGCATGCCGAGCAGGTCGCCGTCCGCGACGGCGGTGACGGCGGGCCCTGCGACCGTCGTCACCGGCACGAGGGCGCGGATCGCCGGATCGCAGGCCCGCAGGTTCTTGTCCGCGTCGCACAGCGACGACACCGAGATCCGCCGCAATCTCGCGATCAGCTCGTCCATGACCCCCATCCTGGCCGGATCACCGCGGCGAGCGCCATGGTGCCGCGAGCGCGGCGACCCCCAGTGCGGCGATGCAGCTCAGCGCGAGCACCCCGGCGCGGAATCCGGCGAGCCCGCCCCCCGCGGCCGTCCAGGCGAGCGCGGCGACGGCGGGCCCGCCGGTCATGGCCAGCGTGCGCACCGTCATCGCGAGCCCGCCCGCGGTGCCCGCCATCGCCGGTGGGGATGCGGCCAGGATGGCGGCGTTGAGCGGCGGGTTGAACAGCCCGATTCCCGCGCCGAGGACGGCGAGGCGCCACGCGAGATCGACGAGGCCCGCGTCCGCGGGCAGCCCGAGCATCGTCAGTACGCCGACGACGGCCACGACGGCTCCGGCGAGCGCGACGCGGCGCGTCCCGAGCCGGTCCGACGCCCACCCCGAGAGCGACGATACCGGCGCCATCGTCCCGATCAGGAACAGCAGCACCACGCCGGTGAACTCCGGCGAGCGGCCCAGCACGTCCGCGACCAGGAACGGCACGAGGAAGGCCATCAGGCCCATCGTCGCCGAGACGGCGAACAGCGCGACGAGCATCGCCGCGACCTCGGGACGTCGGGCCAGCGCGAGCAGCGGCCGGGCGGCGTCCAGGCGCCCCCACACCAGGAGCAGCGCCGCCGCGCCCGCGAACAGCGCCGCCGCGAGACCGGGGGCGGCGGCGATCCGGTCCAGCCCCAGCAGCAGGGCCGTCACCGCGCCACCGACCAGCAACGCCTCGCCGACGAGCGCCCGTCCCGGCACGGGCAGGCCGCCGCCGGGGGGCACCGAGCGCAGCACCGTGACGATCGCGACGGCGACGAGCGGCAACTTGAGCAGCAGCACCTCCCGCCAGCCCAGAACACCGGCGACGAGCCCGCCGACGGGGACGCCCGCCGCGCCGCCGATCGTCATGATCGTGACGATCGTGCCCATCGCCCGGCCGCGCTGTGCGACGTGCACGGTCCGTAGCAGCAGCGGCATGAACACCGCGATCACGATCCCACCGGAGAACCCCTGGGCGACCCGCGTCACCAGCAGCAGCGGGAACGTCGGTGCGAGCGCGCCGAGCACGCTCGTCACCGCCACGCCGGCCAGGGCCAGCAGGAACGCGGGGCGCACGCCCGCCCCGTCCGCCCACCGGCCGGCGGGCACGGCCATCGCCCCCAGCGGCAGCGCGTAGGCCAGCAGGGCCCACGCCACCGTCGCGGGCCCGACGCCGAACTCGGCACCGATGCCCGGCAGCGTCACCGCCATGATCGAGATGTCCGACGTGACGACGAGCATCCCGATCCCGAGCGCCACGACGGGCGCCCAGCGGGTGCGGTCCGGGCCCGTGGCCGTGTCGGTGTGGGTCACCCGCAGGACGCTACGAGCTGAAGACGCCTTCAGGTCAACCGCGAGTCAGCGCAGTTCGCGCTCGTAGGTTGGCAGCATGCGGTCCGAGGCGACGACGCGGGTCCCGAGCGGCACCAGGGCCAGCGGCACCAGCTTCATCGCCGCGATCCCCAACGGGATACCGATGATCGTCAGGCAGAGGATCAGGCCCGCCACGACGTGGGCGATCGCGAGCTCCCAGCCGAACAGCACGATCCAGATGACGTTGCCGATCAGCGAGAAGATCCCGGCGTCGCGGGCGACCACCACGTGCCGGCCGAACGGCCACAGCGTGTAGCCGGCCAGCCGGAACGCGGCGATCCCGAACGGGATCGTCACGATCAGGATGCACGCCACGATCCCCGCGAGGATGTATCCGAGGGCGAGCCACCAGCCCGCGAGGACGAGCCACAGGATGTTCCCGAGTGTGCGCACCGTCCCAGCATGGCCCGGCGCGCCGTCCATCGGCCAGTGGCGACGCCGGGGGAGGATGCGGCAGTGGGCACGGTGGGCACGGTGGGCCCTCGGGCGGGCGGCATCGGCGGCGGTGCGGAGCGAGAGGCGGGCGATGCACCGGATCCGTGTGGCGGGGGTACTGCTCGCGCTGGCGGTGCTGCTCAGCGGCTGCGGCGTCGTCGAGGAGATCGTCGAGTGGTTGCCCGTCCCGGGCGGCCTCCCGCCCGCGGCCTCGGGTCCGGCGGTCGACGTCCTCGCGACCCTGCCCGTGAAGGGCCGTGCCCCGCGCACCGGGTACGCGCGCGACGAGTTCGGCCAGGCGTGGGCCGACGTCGACCGCGACGGCTGCGACCAGCGCAACCAGATCCTCGCCCGCGACCTCGTCGACGAGCGGTTCGTACGTGGCAGCCGTTGCGTCGTCAGCTCCGGTCAGCTGGTCGACCCCTACACCGGTGAGGTCATTGCGTTCCGCCGCGGCCGGACGACCAGTGCCAAGGTGCAGATCGACCACATCGTGTCGCTGTCCAACGCCTGGCAGACCGGCGCCCAGCGGCTCACCCGCCACGAGCGCGAGCAGCTCGCGAACGACCCGCTCAACCTCGTCGCCACCGCGGGTGCGCTCAACCAGGGCAAGAGCGACGGGGATGCCGCAACGTGGTTGCCGCCCTCCACCGGGTACCGCTGCGCGTTCGTGGCCCGCCAGGTCGCGGTGAAGGCCCGCTACCGGCTCTGGGTCACTCCGGCCGAGCGCGATGCGATTCTGCGGGTGCTCGGCGGCTGTCCCGGGCAGCCCCTGCCCGGCCCGGAGGCTCGGCCGTTGCCGTAGGGCTGCGGTCGTGCCGGCCGTCGCGGTCGCCCGCCCCAACTCGCGGTCCGGCCCGGCCGTCAGGACGACGGGTACCGCGCCTCCGGTCCGGGTGCCGGTCCCGCCTGGGGCGGTGGGGCGGCTGGGTGCCCCGCTGGCACATGTGTGCGGACGGTGGCACAGATCCGGGGGTCGTGGCGCACGCCGTGGGCGGTGGGTGCGAGGGCCGCGAGGTGGGTGCGAGTGGTCGTGCGTGTGTGCGAGTGTCGCCGGGCGTGGGGTGGTGGGGCGGCTGGGTGCCCCGCTGGAACATATGTGCGGGCAGTGGCACAGATCCGGGGGTCGTGGCGCACGCCGTGGGCGGTGGGTGCGAGCGCCGCGAGATGGGTGCGAGTGGTCGTGCGTGTGTGCGGGCCTGCCGGTGCTCGTGCCCGGCCGAGGCCGAGGCCGAGGCCGAGGGCGAGGGCGTGGGTGAGGGCGAGGGCGACGGCGACGGATCAGCGGACGAGTGCCGCGTGCCGTGCGACGGCCTGGTGGTCGGTGAGCAGCGCGACCTGGTCGACCACCACCCGCAGCCGTGCGGCGTCGTCGTCGGCGGCCGTCCAGTCCGGGACGAGTGCGGTGTCCAGCGTGCCGGGGGCACCGGCGAGCAGCGCCGAGGCCAGCTCGGTGAGCATCTCGCGTTGGCGCGCCTGCGCGGCCAGGCGCTTGGGGTCGCTCATCACGTAGCGCAGGGCGACGGCCTTGAGCAGGGCCACCTCGGCCCGGGCCCGGGCGGGCACCACGAGATCGGCCGCGAACCGGCGCAGCGGTGCGCCGCCGAACCGCTCACGGGTGGCCGAGGTGGCGGCGTGCACGAACCGGCCCACGAGTTCGCTCGTGAGCCGTTTGAGCGCCACCTGCGCCGAGACCGACGCGATGTCGTCCGCGTGGGCGCGCACCGCTGCCACCACGGGCAGCGCGAGCAACCCCTCGCCGGCCTCGGCGAGATCGTCCGCGGGCACGCCGAACGCGTGCGCGGCCAGTGCCACCAGCGCGGCCCGTTCCTGCGGCGAGCCGAGCGCGGCGAGGTCGATCCGGGCCGCGACGATGCCGTCCTCCAGGTCGTGCACCGAATACGCGACGTCGTCGGACCAGTCCATGACCTGAGCCTCCAGGCAGCAGCGGCCCGCCGGTGCGTCCTCGCGCACCCACGCGAACACCGCCGCGTCCTCGGGATACGCCCCGTACTTGACACGGGAGCCGTCACCGACCCACGGGTACTTGCACGACGCGTCCAGCGTGGCCCGGGTGAGGTTCAACCCGGCCGCGACGCCCTCCCGGCCGACCTTGGGCTCGAGCCGGGTGAGGATCCGCAACGTCTGCGCATTTCCCTCGAATCCGACCACCGAGCCGGTCACCGAGCCGGCCCCCCGCGCGGCGCCGAACTCGGCCAGGGCACGCTCGCCGTTGTGTCCGAACGGGGGATGCCCGATGTCGTGGGCGAGCCCGGCGGTGTCCACGACGTCCGGATCGCAGCCGAGGTCCTCGGCGATGCCGCGGCCGATCTGCGCCACCTCCAGGGAGTGGGTGAGCCGCGTGCGCGGCGCCCCGCTGAGCTCCGCACCCTCGCCCGGCCCGACCACCTGCGTCTTCCCGGCGAGGCGGCGCAACGCGGCGGAGTGCAGCACCCGCGCCCGGTCTCGCGCGAACGGGCTGCGCCGCTCCGGGCCGCAGGCCTTCGGCGGCTCGGGCAGCAGCCGTTCCCGGTCGTGGGCGGTGTAGCGAGCACCGGGGAGGAACCCGCCGTCCTCGGCGGTGACGACGGGGTCGGAGGTCATCGCTAACCGACCCCGGTCGTCGGCGTGTCCACCGAGTCGTGCGTGATCGAGTAGTAGAGCAGCGCCCCGGTCTCGCGGACGATGTAGCGCGCCTGCGTCTCCCGGGTCTGGACGACGGGGCCGCTGCGGGTGGGGGAGGTCCAGGCGTCCAGCCCGCTGTCGCGCGCCATCGTGCGGGCGCGCAGCGAGTGCCACGGGTCGCTGACGATCAGCGCCGAGTGCCAGCCCTCCTCCCGGGCGCGTTCGGCCACCGCGCGCAGGCTGGTGAGCGTGTCGCCGCCGACCCCGACGGCCTCGACCGCCGACGCGGGCACCCCGCGCTTGATCAGGTAGCGCCGCCCGGCCTCCGCCTCGGTGTAGGCGTCCCCGGTCCGCCCGCCGCCCGCGGTGACGATCCGCGGCGCCAGACCCTCCTCGTAGAGCTGCTCGGCGTGCCGCAGCCGGGCGGCGAAGATCGGCGACGGGTCGCCGTCGTACTGGGCCGCCCCGAGGACGACGACGGCGTCCACCGGGCGCCGGTCGTCCACGCGGGCGACCTGCCACACCCGGAACGCCGTGCCCCCGACGACGAGCAGCGCGAGCACGACGATCGCGACGGCGATGCGCCACACCCAGCCGAGCACCCCCCGGCGACGGCGCGGCCGGCGCGGGCGGGACCCGCCGCCGGGACGGGTCTCGCGGGCGGTGACCCGCCGCCGGGCCTCGGCGCGGCCGCCGCCGACATCCCGGTGCGCCGCCTGCCCGCCCTCGGTGTGGTGCCGCCCGCCCGACCGCGGCGCGGTGCGCACGTTCCCCTCGGTGCCGGTCCCGGCCCGCAGGGCGGGCTCGCGCATCGTCGCGGCCTCCGCACGGCCGGGAGCGTGGGACGGGTGGCCGGTCGCCCCGCCGTCGCGCCCGCCCGCGGCACCGCCCCGGTCCGCCCCGGCGGTGGGCCGCATCGGCACCGTCGGCTGCTCGGCGGTGGATCCCCCCGTCGAACTCACCCGCCGATCCGGCCCTCGGTGGCCGCGAGCGCCGTGCCTGCCCGCCCCGATCGGGACGCGACGACCTGGGCGACGATCGACACGGCCGTCTCGGCGGGCGTGCGTGCGCCGAGATCCAGCCCGACCGGGCCGTGCAGCCGCGCCAGCTCCGCCTCCGCGAGCCCCGCGGCGCGCAGCCGTTCGCGGCGGGCGGACTGGGTGTGCCGAGAACCGAGCGCGCCGATGAAGCCGCGGCCGCGGCGCACGCCCTCGATCAGCACCTCGTCGAATGCGGGCCCGTGGTCGAGCAGGACGAGTACGTCCGCATCCGAGAACTCCGCGACCGCGGCACGGGCGGCCTCGACCTCCGTCTCGTGGCGGGCGCCCCAGCCCATCAACCGGGCCTGCGCGAGCAGCGCCTCGCCGATCGCGCCCGAGCCGACGGAGAGCACCGAGGGCACCGGCACCCACAGGTCGAGCAGCAGATCGGCACCCGGGGCGTCGAACCGCTCGGTGAGCGTGGCGCCACGGCGCAGCCTGGCCCGGGCGTGCGCGACGGCGGCCTCGGCGACCCCGGCGCCCGGCAGCATCCCCGCGACCTGCTCCAGCTCCGGGCCGGCGAGGGCGAGCGCCGCCGTGCCGTCCGCGGGGGAGACCAGCGCGGCGGGCACGCCCTGCGCCAGCCCGGCGCCCAGCACGGCCGCGACCTCCGCCGGGAGCGGATGGCCCAACAGGGTGGCCCCGCCCGAGCAGGCCAGCCCCGCCGCGACCGCCGGTGCCTCCGCGACGTGCGCCTTCCGCGTGCCGGACGCCGTGGTGGACTCCGCGACCAGCGGCACCGCCACCCCGTCCAGCGCACCGCGGTACACCTCGCCCGCGACCTCGCCGCCCGCGGTGCCGGCGAGCAGTTGGCCGGACTCGACCGTGCCGAAGCCGTGCCGGTCGAGCACGCGCACCACCCCGACGGGTCCGCTGTCGGCGGAGCCCGCCCAGCGCTGCAGGGACTCGCCCAGCATCCGCAGGGTCGGGGAGCGGGTTCCGGTCGTCACGCATCCAGAGTAGCGACGGCGTCCGACGATCCGGGGCTACCCGCGTGCCGGGTCGACGGCCACGGGTTCGCGGCGGGCCGTGTGGTGGTTCGCGTCGCGCGGGGTGGTGAGCACCGCACGCGTCCGCTCGTCGAGCGCCGCCTCCGACAGCACCCCGGATCCGGCGAGCACCGTCTCCAGGGCGGTGAGCCAGTGCTCGTAGTACGACCACGGCTCGCCGGTGTCGCCACGCTCCCAGGCCTTGATCGACTCGATCAGCGACAGCTGGAACTCCGACCACTCGTACTGCCCGTTGTGGTACGCGGCCACCGCCATCGCGAAGGCCCGCAGCTCCCACGGCTGGGTGAAGGGCCGGTCGGCGGTCCCGACCAGCGCCTCCACCCGGCGGCGCGCGTCGCCCAGCTCCGTCGCGTCCTGCCGGAACCCGGTCACGGCGTCCGCGCCACGCCCGTGCCGATCATCGAATCGCGCGTGACGAGGGCGGCCAGGGCCTGCTCGTCCAGCCCGTCCGTGCCCTCCGGGCGCTTCGGCAGCACCCAGTAGCGCATCTCCGACGACGAGTCCCACACCCGGACCTCGACGGAGTCCGGCAGGTCGACGCCGAAGTCCTCGCGCAGCACCTTGCGCGGCTCGCGCACGATCCGCGACCGGTACTGCGGGCCCTTGTACCAGTTCGGCGGGAGCCCCAGCACCGGCCAGGGGTAGCAGGAGCAGAGCGTGCAGGTGATCACGTTGTGGACGGTGTCGGTGTTCTCGACGACCACCATGTCCTCGCCCTGCAGGCCGCCGATGCCGAGCTCGGCGCACCCCTTCGTGCCGTCCTCGAGCAGGCGGGCCTTGAACTCGGGGTCCGACCAGGCCTTGGCGACGACCTTCGCCCCGAGCTGCGGGCCGACCTCGTTCTCGTAGATCTCGGTGAGCCGGTCCACCGCCTCGGTGGTCATGACCCCCTTCTCGATCAGGATCGACTCCAGCGCCCTGACCCGGGCCGCGATCTCCTCGGGGCTCTTGACCTTCGGCGGGTGGATGGCGGTCATGCTGCTGCTCCCTGGGTGGCCGGGACGATGTAGGGCTCCCAGACGTCGAAGTAGACGACGCCGTTCGGTTCGGCGGCCTCCGGGCCCCAGAGCTCCTCGTTGGTGAACTTCACGGTGTAGACGTGCTCGGGGGCGTCCCCGCCGCCGTTGCCCGCGCTGTCCGGGTAGATGAACGTGCCGTGCGCCAGCTCGATCACACCGGTCTTGCCGCGGATGTAGCGGGCCTTGCGGGTGTGGCCGTGCGGGCTGGAGTCGATCACCGTCACGCGGTCGCCCACCGCGAAGCGCGCCACCTTGTCCGACTCGCGCGAGGCGGGGGCGCCGTGCTTGACGGCGGCCTCGACGAACTCCAGGAGGGCCGGGTCCGAGCGTTGCGGCAGCGGGGCGTCGGGGTTCTCCAGGTAGTACTGCGTGCGCTTCTCGATCTCGTCCGGGTCGAGCACGCCCTTCTCGACGCCGTAGTGCTCGGCGGTGTGCGCCCAGTGCTCGTAGTACGGCGAGAGCAGGTAGATCGCCGGGTGCATCTGCTCGATGCCGTAGCGGAACTGGTCCACGCCGAAGAACCCGGCGCGGAACGGCATCGAGAACATCCCGAACGCGGCGCGTTCCCACTCCGCGTGCCAGACGGGTTCGTCGGTCTCGACGGGGACGGGCCCGAGGCCGTCGGTTCCGCCCAGGTCGTGTACGCCGTTCATCGGCTGCTCCCCACGGTCTGCCGGTCTGCTCCGGACTGCGGCGCCGGGAAGCCCCCGACGGCCTGCTCGAAGGTGTGCGCCACACGCAGGACCGTGGCGTCGTCCCAGTGCCGCCCGACGATCATCATCCCGACCGGGAGGCCGCCCGAGAGCCCCGCGGGCACCGAGATCGCCGGGTTCCCGGTGACGTCCTGGACGCAGGTGTTCGCGATCATCTCCAACGCGCGTGCGATGACGTCCTCGCGGCCCGCCCCGTCCTCGGGCAGCTCGCTCGCCTGCATCGGAAGCGTCGGCATCACCAGCACGTCGTAGCGCGACAGCGCCTCGTCGTAGGCGGCGCGCAGCTGCGGCACCAGGTTGCGGGCCATCGCGTAGTGGCGGGCGTGGTAGCGGTCCAGGGCGTAGCGGCCGGCGAGCAGCACGAGCTTCACGGTCTCGGAGAACTCCGAGCCGTCCGCCCGCCACTTCTCCCCGTAGTGGGCCATGACCTCCGGGTCGTAGAGGCCCTGCCAGTTGAGGCCGTAGCCGTTCGCATCGACCATCTGGGCCGTGGCGCCCTCGGTGGCGATGACGTCCCAGATCCGCGCGCCGTGCGCGTGCCACGGGATCGAGACGTCCTCGACGCCGAGCCCGGCGCCGCGCAGCGTCTCCAGGGCCTCGCGGACGGTGTCGTCGACCGCGGCCTGCGAGTTCGGGTGCCCGAAGCCCTCCGTCACGACGCCGACCCGCAGCCCGGAGGCGTCGCGGGTCAGGGCGGCCACGTAGTCCTGCACCGTGACCTCGTCGGGCTGGCGCGGGTCCTGGCCATCGGCCCCGGCGAGTACCGAGAGCGCGAGCGCGGCATCGGCGACCGTGCGCGTGATCGGCCCGAGGTGGTCGATCGTCTGCTCGATGGGGAAGGCCCCGGTGTAGGGGACGAGCCCGTGCGTCGGCTTGTGCCCGACCGTGCCGCAGTAGGCCGACGGGATACGCACCGAGCCGCCCTGGTCGCCGCCCATGGCGAAGTCGACGACACCGCCCCTGACCAGCGCCGCGCTGCCGCTGGAGGAGCCACCCGCCGAGCGGGTCTCGTCCCAGGGGTTTCGCACGGCCCCGGTGCGTGAGGTGTGCGAGCCGCCGGAGAAGCAGAGGTCCTCGCACACGGCCTTGCCCGCGATCGTCGCGCCCGCGTCCAGCAGCCGGGTGACGACGGTCGCGTCGCGCAGCGGGACGTATCCCTCCAGCGTCACCGAGCCGTTCATCATCGGTACGCCGCCGACGGTGATGTTGTCCTTGATCGCCACCCGCTTCCCGGCGAGCGGACCGGTGCCGGAGCCGGTGATCGAGGTGGTCACGTACCAGGCGTTGTACGGGTTGTCGCCCGGTTCGGGCCGGGTCCACTCCCGCTGCGGCATCGGGGGCGCGCTCGCCCTGTAGAGCTCCTCGACGACGTCCCACGAGCCGAGCAGGCCGGCCACGAACGGGGCGAACGCCTCCACGTCGGCGTCGGTGAGCCCGAGGCCGTACTGCGCGGCGACCTTCCGCATGGCTTCGGAATCGGGTGGCTGCACGGGCATGGGTGCTCCTCCGGGACGCGCGGGCGGTACCGGGTCGGAACGTAGGGCCGCCCGCGCAACGCGTCAATACTTGTCGACGCGTTGACGCATACGGTCAGTCGACGGGGTGCAGGGTGAACCCGCCAGGGCGAGCCTCGGCGACGTGGAGCCGTTGGGGCGCGCTCTCCGGGCCCTCCAGGGCGACGACGCCGCGCGGCAGCGGCACCCGGACCGACCGCAGCTCCCGGGCCACCTCCGCGGGGTCGGTGCCCGACGCCCGGCGGGCCGCGGCCACGTACAGGTGGACGGCCTCGTAGGCGGACTCGCCGATGCTCGACAGCGGCGGCGCGAACCGCCCGTACCGTGCGCGGTAGCGGCGCAGGAACGCCTGGTTGCGGGCCCCGGGCAGGTCGGTGAAGTAGCCCGACACGCCCCACATGCCCTCGGCGGCGGCGTCCCCGATGCGCTCGCGCGTGGGCTCGTCGAGGGTCAGGGCGAGCGTGCGCACCGACCGGCGCAAGCCCATCGCGTGGCACTGGCGCTCGAAGGCGACCAGGTCCGCGCCGACGAAGCTCGACAGCACGACGTCCGCACCCGAGTGCTCGATCCGCTCGATCAGCGGGCCGAACTCGCTCGTCCCCAGCGGGGCGAACTGCTCGCCGACCACCGTGGCGGATTGCTCGCGAAGCACCCGGCGGGCCTCGCCGTGGACCATCCGCGGCCAGACGTAGGCGTTGCCCGCGAGGAACCAGCGCCGCCCGCCCGCGCTGCGCATGACCGGGCCGCAGGCGGCGCGCAGCTGCGCCAGGGGGCGCTCCCCGAGCTGGAAGCGCAGCGCGTCGCCCAGCCCGCCCTCGTTCATCAGGGGCTGGACGAGCAGCACCCCGGAACCGCGCAGCACGGCGGCCGTCCGCGCGAACGTCGCCGACGTCGTGGTGACCAGGACGGCGCGCGCTCCCGCACGGACGAGCCGCTTCGCCTCCGCGGCACCGATCCAGGGCTGCGTGGCGTCGTCGCCCACCACCAGCCGCAGCGGCAGCCGGTGCACCCCGCCGTCCGCGTTGACCTCCTCGACGGCGAGCGCCGCCGCGTACTCGGTGGCCGCCGCGAACACGCTGCCGGGGCCGGACTTGCTCGTGAGCAGGCCCAGCACGTGCGAGCCGGACGGGCTCGGTTCCGGGACGGCGTGGCCGTGGCGGCGCATGAGCCACTCCAGCCCGGCCGCGTCCAGCTCTGCGACCAGCCGCACGCGCGTACCCGTCCCGTCCGGGTCGAAGCGCAGCCGGATGCGCCCCCGCCAGGGCAGGTCGTGCACGATCTCGATGCGGTGCGACGGATCGAGCCCGCTGATCCGGCCGAGCATCTCGACCGGGGTCCCCAGCGGCACCCGCAGCGTGACGACCGCACCCACCGCCACGCGGTCGCACGTCGCGTCGAACACCCAGCCCGCGCCGGCACCGGCGCCGAACAGCGCGAACACCGTCTCCGGGGCAGCCGCGACGTGCTGCTCGGCGGTGACGGCCAGGGGTGGCATCACATGGCTCGAAGATCGGGCGCGGCGGGCCCGGCACCCGTGGTGCGCTCGGCGGCCGCGCGCGCATCGTCCAGCGAGCTCTGGAACAGGGCCTGCAGCATGCGGATCACGTCCTGCGCCGCCCCGGTGCGGTCCACGGCGTAGAAGCGGAACTTGCCGTCCCGGCGCTCGGTGACGAGCCCCGCCGTGCGCAGGACGCGCAGGTGGCTCGACACGGCGGTGCGGCCGACCCGGCTGATCTGCTCGGACAGCTCGCCCGCACTGCACTCGTCGCGTTCGGCCAGGACGGTGAGGATCTCGCGCCTGACCGGATCGGCCAGAGCGTCGAATGCCAGGTCAGACCCCATGCCGTCCCCTCCGGCTCCCACGCCACGGGCGTGGCTCGCAGGAAGGGTAGCCGATCGGGGCCGGGTCGCTGCCTGCCTCAGCAGCCGATCAGCCGCGCGGCGAGGTAGCCCTCGACCTGGTCGAGCGAGACCCGCTCCTGCGCCATCGTGTCGCGCTCCCGGATCGTCACCGCCTGGTCGGTGAGCGTGTCGAAGTCGACCGTGACGCAGAACGGCGTGCCGATCTCGTCCTGACGCCGGTAGCGGCGCCCGATCGCGCCCGCGTCGTCGAACTCGACGTTCCAGTGCCTGCGCAGCTGCGCCGCCAGGTCGCGCGCCTTGGGGGAGAGCTCGGCGTTGCGCGACAGCGGTAGCACCGCGGCCTTCACCGGGGCCAGGCGGCGGTCCAGCCTCAGCACGACGCGCTTGTCCACCCCACCCTTGGCGTTGGGCGCCTCGTCCTCGGTGTAGGCCTCGATGAGGAACGCCATCATCGAGCGCGCCACCCCGGCGGCGGGCTCGATCACGAACGGCCGGTACCGGGTGCCCGAGGCCTGGTCGTAGAACGACAGGTCGACACCCGAGTGGTTCGAGTGGGTGGTCAGGTCGAAGTCCGTGCGGTTCGCGATGCCCTCCAGCTCACCCCATTCCGAGCCGGTGAACTGGAATCGGTACTCGATGTCGACCGTGCGCTTCGAGTAGTGGGAGAGCTTCTCCTTGGGGTGCTCGTAGTGGCGCAGGTTCTCCCGCGAGATCCCCAGGTCCGTGTACCAGCGCGTGCGCTCGTCGATCCAGTACTGGTGCAGCTCCTCGTCCGTGCCCGGCTCGACGAAGTACTCCATCTCCATCTGCTCGAACTCGCGCGTGCGGAAGATGAAGTTGCCCGGCGTGATCTCGTTGCGGAAGCTCTTGCCGATCTGGCCGATGCCGAACGGCGGCTTGCGCCGCGACGTCGTCTGCACGTTGAGGAAGTTGATGAAGATGCCCTGCGCCGTCTCCGGGCGCAGGTAGTGCATGCCCTCCTCGGACTCCACCGGGCCGAGGAAGGTCTTGAGCATCATGTTGAACTCGCGCGGCTCGGTGTACTGGCCGCGCACGCCGCAGTTCGGGCACGGGACGTCCGAGACGTCGTTCTCCGCGACCTCCTTGCCCGTGCGCTCGGCGTACTCCTCGGCCAGCTGGTCGGCCCGGTAGCGCTTGTGGCAGTTCGTGCACTCGACCAGCGGGTCGTGGAACGCGCTCACGTGCCCCGACGCGACCCACACCTGCCGCGGCAGGATCACCGAGCTGTCCAGGCCCACGACGTCCTCGCGGCCGGTGACCATGCTCTTCCACCACTGCCGCTTGACGTTGTCCTTGAGCTCCACGCCCAGGGGCCCATAGTCCCAGGCCGAGCGCGTACCTCCGTAGATCTCGCCGCACGGGAAGACGAAGCCGCGACGCTTGCACAGCGCGACGATGGTGTCGATCTTGGCGGAGGTCGGCTTGACGGCCACGGTGGAGATGCTCCTGGTGCTCGCGGGCGCGCCCGTGGATCGGGCGGACGTCCAGGCTAGCCGTCCGCCTCCGGTCGGCGCCCGGGGGTTGCCGGACGGTCAGGAAACCCTGATCACGCCGCGGGCGAAGCCTCACCGGCGGGCGACTGCGCGGCGGCCACGGGCCGACGCAGCATCGATGGCGAGGCGGCGACCGGGCCGCACAGGGATCGGAGGACGACATGGTCGCCACTCGCACGCACAAGATCATGCTTGCCGCCGTCGGCGGCCTGCTGGGCGGGACGCTGGCCGTGGGCGGGTTCACCGCCTTCACCGCGGACGCCGCGCCGGCCGGTGTCCGGCCCGTCACGTCGGTCGCACCGGTGGGGGACAAGCAGGGGATCGCGCCGGGAGCGCTCGGTGCGCCGCTGCCCTCGACGGTGTCCTCGGCGCCCGGCCCGGCGCCGGACGCGGGGTCGACTCCGGCGACCGGGGTCAGCGGGCCCGGCGCGCCCGGCGGTGCCGCCGAAGGCCCGGCGACCGGGCCGGACGGGCCGCCCGGCTCGTCGGGCCCGTCGGGTCACCCGGGCTCGTCGGGTCACCCGGGCTCGCCGGAGGACCCGGGGACCCCCACCGGACCCGGCCACGTCCCGCCCACGAACCCGGGACCGTTCCCGCCGCCGATCGACCCGCCGACCGGGCCGACCAACCCCGGCCCGTTCCCGCCGCCGATCGACCCGCCGGGCGTGCCGACCGGCGAGACCCCCGGAGACCCGGCACCGGACCCGGTGGTGCGTGACCACCGCGGCGACGGCGCGGGCGGCGGGGGAGTCGTCGTCACCCAGGACCCGATCGTGCGCGACCACCGCACGGACCCGATCGTCCGTGACCACCGCACGGACCCGATCGTGCGCGACCACCGCAGCTGACCGGTCCCCGGCCGACCGGTCCCGGGGGCGCCCCCGGTCCGGTCGGCCGGCGACCCCGGCCCGGGTGGGCCGGCGGAGGTCGTGTCGATCACGCCCCGGCCCCGGCCGGGCCCCCGCCGGGTAGCGTGCCGCGCATGACGGGCCCGCGACCGGCTCCCCTCTCGCTGCCGCGCACTCTGCTGCTCATGGTCAGGCGGCGGTGGCGTGGTTCCGGGTTCTGGTTCGGGCTCGCCATCGCCCTGCTCTGGGCGCCCACGATGCTGTGCAACCGCATCACCTTCCGCGGCGGCGAGCACGTCCCGCGCACCGGCGGGGTGCTGCTCGCGTGCAACCACGTGTCGTTCTGCGACCCGATCTTCGACGTGGCGTTCACCATCTGCCACGGCCGCATGCCCCGCTTCCTCGCGAAGGCAGAGCTCTGGAAGGTGCCGGTGGTGCGTGACCACCGCGGCGACGGCGCGGGCGGCGGGGGAGTCGTCGTCACCCAGGACCCGATCGTGCGCGACCACCGCACGGACCCGATCGTCCGTGACCACCGCACGGACCCGATCGTGC
>JBFWRR010000030.1:0-4145 GCA_050248815.1 Pseudonocardia sp.
GGCTCGATCAGCGCGCTCTCGGTGTTGAACGAGTAGCCACCGCCGTCCCCGACGAACTCGCCGCGCACGCCCAGCAGCTTCCCCTCCGCGGACACCGCGACCTCGAGGGTGATGTACTCCTCCTTCGCCTGCGTCGCGGCCAGCAGGTGCTCGTGCCGGTCCTCGATCCACTTCACCGGCCTGCCCAGCTGCAGCGCGATGAACGGGATCGCGATCTCCTCCGGCGACGTGCACATCTTCTGCCCGAAACCACCGCCGACCTCGGGGGCGATCACCCGCACCCGGTGCTCGGGCAGGCCCAGTTGGCCCGAGATGACCGACCGCAGGAAGTGCGGCATCTGGGTCGACGACCACACGGTCAGCTGCTGCTCGGACCGCTCGTAGTTCGCCAGCACGCCCCGCGTCTCCATCGGCGCCGCGCCGTAGCGGTTGTGGTGGAACGGGATCGAGAAGACCCGGTCGGCGGCGGCGAAGGCGGCGTCGGTGTCGCCGTGCCGCTCGGTCTGCCGGTAGATCTCGTTGGTGCCCAGGTCCTCGTGCAGCACGGCGGCGTCCGGCGCGTTCGCGGCGGCGACGTCGGGTACCGGCGCGAGCACCTCGTACTCGACGGCGGCGCCCAGCTGTTCCGCCGCGTCCTCCGCGGCGTAGCGGTCGGCGGCCACGACCACCGCCACGGCGTCGCCCACGAAGCGCACCTTGTCGATCGCGATGACGTTCTGCGGGGTGCGCAGCAGGTTGTCGAGCACGACGTGGTCGATGAGCGGCGGCACGTCGCGCAGGTCCGCTCCGGTGAACACCCACACCGACTTCCCGAGCCCGGGCAGGACGGAGGTGTCGATCGACACGATGCGGGCGTGCGGGTGCGGCGAGCGGACGTAGACGGCGTGCACCATGCGCGGCAGCACCAGGTCGGCCACGTAGCGGGCCGTGCCCGTGAGGTAGCGCGGGTCCTCGACCCGCTTGGCGCGCTTGCCGATCCACTTGTCCTTGCGGATCGCGAGGTGGTTCTCGAGCAGCGTCTCAGACATGGTGGGAGCCCTTCACCTGCGAGGGGACGGTGGACACGTCAGGAAGCCTGCGCACCGGACTTCGCCGCCTTTCCCGCTGCGGCCGCGGCGGCGGTCGACCTGACGATGTTCTGGTAGCCGGTGCACCGGCAGAGATTGCCGTTGAGCCCGACGCGGATCTCGTCCTCGGTCGGGTCCGGGTTCTCGGCGAGCATCGCGTGGACCGACATGAGCATCCCGGCGGTGCAGAAGCCGCACTGCAGGCCGTGGTTGTCGGTGAAGGCCTGCTGGACGTGGTCGAGCCTGCCGTCCTCGGCGAGGCCCTCGACCGTCGAGATCTCGGCCTCCTGCGCCTGCACGGCGAAGATCAGGCACGACCGTACGGCGCGGCCGTCGACCAGGACGGTGCATGCGCCGCAGACGCCGTGCTCGCAGCCGAGCTTGGTACCGGTCAGGCCGACGTCCTCGCGCAGGACGTCGGCGAGGGTGCGCCGGGACTCGATCAGCACCTCGTGGGACTCGCCGTTGACCGTGAGGCTCACCGCGTGCTTGGGGTTCGTCGTCATCGGGCTGGTCTCCTTCGTGGTGGTGTCGTCAGGCGGAGGTGGTCGCACGGTCGAGCGAGGTGCGGATGCCGCGGGTGACCAGCACGCCGGCGACGTGGCGGCGGTAGTCGGCGCTCGCGTGGATGTCGTCGCTGGGCCGCAGCGCCTCCGAGGTGGCGCCGGCTGCCCTGGCCAGCAGGTCGTCGTCGATGTCGCCCGTCGCCGTACCGACCAGCAACCGCTCCGCCGCGGTGATCCGGACCGGGGTGGCCCCGCCGCCGAAGACGGTCAGCCGGGCGTCGGAGACGACGCCGTCGGACACCGTCAGCAGGGCGACGACACCGATGATCGCGAAGTCGCCGTGCCGCCGGGCGACCTCCTCGAACGACCAGCCGGAGGACCCGTTCGGGGTGTGGAAGGTGACCGACGTGGCGATCTCGTTCGGCGCCAGCGCCGTCGTGAGGTAGGAGTCGAAGAAGCTTCCGGCGTCGATCGTCCGCGTCCCCGCGGTGCTCTGCGCGGTGACGTGCCCGCCGAGCGTCGCGAACACGGCCGGCATCTCCGCGGCTGGATCGGCGTGGCAGATGCTGCCCACCACCGTCCCGCGGTTGCGGATCTGGGGATGCCCGACGTGGGCGAGTGCCGCGCCGATGAGCGGAGCGGCGGAGGCGACCACCGGCGACCGCTCGACCTCGTGCTGACGAGCCGTGGCCCCGAGGGTCAGCGTGCCGGAGCCGGTGTCGATGCCGCCGAGACCGCCGACGGAGTTGAGGTCGACGAGGTGGGCCGGGTTCGCCAGGCGCAGGTTCATCATCGGCACCAGGCTCTGCCCGCCCGAGATGACCTTGGCGTCCTCGTGCGAGTCGAGCAGCTCGGCGGCCTCCTCGACCGTCCGGCATGCGTGGTGGGTGAAGACCGGTGGCTTCATGCGATGTACCCCCTGGAGGAGATCGGGCTGTGGTGGACGGGCGACCGTGCGGGAAGGGGTGCGGGAAGGGGTGCTGCCCCGACTCCGGTAGCTGGGTCACGGCGAGGGTATGGGCCACCCGGTGGGGCATCTTCGGCACTCTTTCCGAAGGGAGGGCTGAACTTGGCGGAAGCGCACAAGGGGCGCCGACCATGTCACGAGCGAGTGACGCCGCTGTGTCGCCCATGGGTCGTCGCCGCTCTCACCGGCGCTGTCACCCGGGCTGTCACCGGGGTGACGCGGCGGCGCGCAGCACCGCTTCGACGATCTTCTGGTAGCCGGTGCAGCGGCACAGGTTGCCGGCCAGCGCCCGCCGGACCTCGTCCTCGTCGGGGTGGGGCGTCTCCGCCAGCAGCGCGGTGGCGGAGACGACGATGCCGGGGGTGCAGAAGCCGCACTGCACCCCGCCCGCGGCGAGCAGCTCGCGCTGGACCGGGTGGAGCTCGCCGCCGGAGCCCACACCCTCCACGGTGACGACCTCGCAGCCGTCGGCCTGCACCGCGAGGTAGGAGCAGGAGTTCACGGGCCGGCCGTCGAGCAGCACCATGCACGCGCCGCACTCGGAGTCGTCGCAGCCCTCCTTCGGACCGGTCACCCCGATGTCCTCGCGCAGCACGGAGAGCAGCGAGCGGTGCATCGCCACCTGCAGGTCCGTCCGCATCCCGTTCACGGTCAGGTCGAGGGGATGGCTCACGGGTTCCTCCGCGTATCGGTGGGTGGCCGCCCTGCGGGTTCGGCCCGGACGGCGCGCCTGGTCGCGCTCGTCAGTGCGCGCGCCACGACGACCGACGTCATCGCCCGCCGGTAGGCGGCGCCGGCGCGCACGTCGGTGATCGGCTGCGCCGCGGCGGCGGCGGCCGTGGCGGCCCCGGTGAAGGTCTCCTGATCGGGCAGGCGGCCGATCAGGAGGGCCTCGGCGTCCGGGACCCGCAGGCAGGTCGGGGCGACCGCGGTGAGCGCGAGCGACACCGAGCCGATCAGGCCGCCGGGACGCAGGCGGACCGCGGCGGCGGCCCCGACGATCGCGATCTCCATGGCCTTGCGGTGCTCCAGCCGGACGTAGGCGCTGCCGGTGCGCGCGGGCGGGCCGGGCACCCGGACGAGGGTGAGGAGCTCGTCCGGCTCGGCGGTGGTCCGGCCCGGCCCGGCCAGCAGGTCGCCCACCGGAAGCGTCCGCGTGCCGCGCCCGCCGCGCAGCTCGACCTCCGCGCCGAGCACGAGCAGCGGGGAGCCCAGATCCATGGCGGGCGAGGCGTTCATCAGGTTCCCGCCGACGGTGCCGGTGGCCCGCGTGGCCGGCGAACCGATCATCGCCGCTGCATCGGCGAGTGCGGACCACCCGGTGCGGACCCGCGGCGAGCGTTCGAGCCACGCGTGCGTGGTGAGCGCACCGAGCTCCAGCCCGGCATCCCCCTCGCGCTGCCACGCGAGCTCGGCGATCCGGTGCACCGCGACCAGCGATCCGGGCAGCGGGTGCGTGCCGTTGCGGGCCGCGACGACGAGGTCCGTCCCGCCCGCGATCACCCGGGCGTGCGGGTCGGCGCCGAGCGCGTCGACGGCTTCGGCCGTCGTGCGGGCGGCGGTGTAGCGGCTCACGGACGGCCCCCGACGGTGCCGGCCTCGGTG
>JBFWRR010000030.1:4245-37916 GCA_050248815.1 Pseudonocardia sp.
CTCGGTGGTCTGCAGCGCCGTCCAGACCCGCTCGGGGCTCATCGGAAGCGCCCGGAGCCGGTGACCCGTGGCGGCGGCGATCGCGTTGCCGATCGCGGCTGCGGTGCCGACGACCGGGGGCTCGCCGACGGCCTTGCCCCCGTGTGGACCGCCCTGGTCGACCGGGTCGTCGAGGAACTCGACGGTCACGGCGGGCGCGTCCGGCGCGGTGACGAGCTTGTAGCCCAGGAGCCCGGGATTGAGCTGGTGCCCGTCCGCGTACCGGCTGCCCTCCAGCAGCGCCATCCCGACGGCCTGGATCACCCCGCCCTCCACCTGGCCCTGCGCACCGAGCGGGTTGAGCACCCGACCGAACTCGTGCACCGCGACGACCCGCGGGACCGTGACGACGCCGGTCTCCCGGTCGACGCGCACCCGGGCGGCGTGGCAGAAGAACGAGGGTGCGGCGAACGCGGAGTAGCCCAGCCGCCCGCGGCACCCGCCCAGGTCGTGCTCGGGCAGGGGCGGCGGGTCGCCCGACCCGCTGCCGATCAGCTGGGCACCCGCGGCGAGCTCGGCGAACGGTACCGAGCGGGTCGGTGCCCCCTTCGCGCGCACGTGACCCTCGACGAGCTCGAGGTCGCTCCGGTCGATCTCCAACCGGTCCGCGGCCAGGTCGAGCAGCTTGTCGCGGACCTCCCGCGCCGCCTCGATCACGGCGCGACCGTTGTTGAACGTCGTCTGGCTCCCGGCGCTGCCGATGTCGAACGGTCCGGCGTCGGTGTCCTGGTAGAGCACGGAGATGGAGTCCGGGTCCATCCCCAGCTCCTCCGCCGCGAGCAGCGGCAGGCCCATGACCGAGCCGCTGCCGTTTTCCTGGGCGCCGGTGATGATGGTGCCGGTGCCGTCCGGGTTGAGCTTGAGGTACGCCCCGGACGGCACCGACAGGCTGAACCACCAGCCGACGCCGACGCCGATCGCCTCGTCGGGGTCCGTGACCCCGCCCGGCCGACCGGCCAGGTCCACGGCACGTTCGAGGCACGCGTGCGCGCTGGAGCTGACGAACCGCTGACCGGTCTGGCCGGTGTCGCCCGCCCGGACCAGGTTGCGGCGTCGGAACTCCAGCGGGTCCAGGCCGACGAGCCGGGCCAGCTCGTCGGTGTGCTGCTCCACCGCCCAGCAGGTCTGCGGTCCCCCCGGGGCCCGGACGCTGCCCGCGGGCGTCCGGTTGGTGTAGACGGTGTGGACCTCGGCGTGCAGGTGCGGGATGCGGTAGGGCCCCGCGATCATCATCAGCCCGATCTCGGTGGCGAAGAGCGCGTCGCCGCAGTAGGCGCCCGAGTCGAGGACGAGCCGCGCCCGGCGCGCGGTGATCGTGCCGTCCCGTTTCAGCCCGGTGGTGAGCTCGATCCGCGCGGCGTGGCGCACCTTGTCGGTGGCCAGGAACTCCTCGCGACGGGTGAACACGAGCCGCACCGGCCGCCGCGTGATCCGCGCGAGCAGGGCGACGTGTGCCTCGAAGTGGAAGTCGCACTTCCCGCCGAAGCCGCCGCCCAGGTGCGGCACGACGATCCGCACGTCGTTCTGCGGGATCTGCAAGGTCTCCGCGACGCCGGCGCGGGCGGGGAAGGGCACCTGGCTGGTGCTCCAGATCGTGACCTTGTCGCCCTGCCACTGCGCGACGACGGCGTGCGGCTCGATCGGGACGGCGTGCACCATGTCGCTCTCGTAGGTCTCGGTCAGCCGCAGGTCCGCCTCGGCGAATCCGGCGTCGACATCGCCCTTCACCGAGGTCATGTACCCGCAGTCGTTCGGCCCGCGCTCCACCCCGGGTGCGGTCCGGTAGTCCTCCCACCCCGGATGCACGAGCGGCGCGGACGGCCGGAGTGCGGCCTCCACGTCCAGGACGGGCGGCAGGTCCGCGTACTCGACCCGCACGGCGGCCGCCGCGGCGGCCGCCCGCTCGGGGGTGTCGGCGGCGACCGCCGCCACGATCTCGGCCTCGAACCGGACGACGTCGCAGGCGAACAGCGTGCGGTCCTTGACGAACATCCCGTAGCGGACCGTCGGGGCGTCGGCCTGGGTGATCACCGCGTGGACACCGGGCATCCGGTCGGCGTGCGAGGTGTCGATCGAGACGATGCGTGCGTGGGCCCGCCCGGCATAGACGAACCGGGCGTGCAGCAGACCGGTGAAGGTGAGGTCGGCGGTGTAGCGGGCCTCTCCGGTCACCTTCGCCGGACCGTCGTGACGGACGAACCGCCTGCCCAGCACCGAACCGGTGCTCGTCATCGCGGGGCCTCCGTTCGGAAGGGGGTGTGCGGGGGTGAGGTCATCGGGGGAGTCATCGGGGGAGTCATCGGGGGCCCTGCCGCGCGGACCCTGATCCGTACGGCGGGGTCCCGCAGGTAGGCCAGCGGAACCTCCTCGATCCCGGTCACCTGCAGCCGGTCCGGGTCGGCCCCGGCCAGGATCGCCCGGTGGAACGCCTCGGTCGTGAGGTCGTCGACGGCCGTGCGGAGCAGGTCGGGACGGCCCGCGCAGATCCGCTCGGCGACGCCGCCGACCGGCGCGATCGCGGCACCCAGAGCGTTGGCCACCTCGAAGTGCGGGGGCCGGATGAGCTCGCTGATCCCCGCCATCTTCTCGGGGGCGATCCCACCGGCACCTCCCACGACGACCAGGGGCAGATCACGGGCGCCGAGCGAGACCCGGTCGACGGCCTCGGCGATCAGCCGGTCTGCCTCGGCCAGCCGGTCGGCGAGGGTCGCGTGCCACCGCGGGGGCACGGGAACGGAGCCGAACGTCGTGCGCCCGGCCACGACCGCGGCGTCGGTCAGGGTCGGCACCGAGCCGCCGGAGCAGAGGGCGTCGCGGACCGGCCCACCACCGATCGGCACCTCGATCACGTCGGGCAACCGGAAGTTGGTGACGACCCCGTTCACGCCGTACGGGGTGAGTGCCTCCCCCGGGAAGCCGTTGACGAGCCGGCCGACGGCGGTCCCGGAGCCGCCGATGTCGGCCACCACGGCGTCGGTGACCCCGCTGCTGAACGCCCCGCCGCGCATGCTGGTGGCGGGGCCGCTGCCGATCTGCAGGACCGGGAACCGTGTCGCGTAGTCCAGGGCCATCTGGGTGCCGTCGTTCTGCGCGAGGTAGCACTCCCCACCCACCCCGTGGCGGTGTGCGGCCTCGCGCAGCACGGCCGCCCCGGCCGCGACGCTCCCGGAGAGCGCCGCGTTGAGGACGGTCGCGTTCTCGCGTTCGAGCAACCCCATCGAGCCGATCTCGTGGCTGGTCGAGATGGGGATCTCGCCCAGCTCGGCGCGCAGGATGGCAGCTGCCCGCTCCTCGTCCGCGGGGTCGACGGGGGAGAAGACCGCGGTGATCGCGACGGCGTCCGCCCGGACGGCGACCTGGGCGGCGAACCGCGCGATCGCACGCTCGTCGAGCGGGGCGATCCGCACCCCGTCGAACTCGCAGCCGCCCGCGACCACCGCGGTGCCGGCCGCCACCGCCGCGCGCAGCGCGGAGGGCCAGGTGACCAGCGGGGGCACGGCCGAGGTCAGCGGGGCCCCGATGCGCAGGACCGCGACGCGGCGTAGGCCGGTCCGGGTGCTGATCGCATCGGTCGTGCGGGCCGCGCCGAGGGTGACGGCGCCGATCCGGCCGGGGTCGACGGGGGAGCCGGCGAGCAGGGCGGCGATCGCCGTCCCCACGCACTCGCCGAGGTCGGCGGCCGCCGGCACCTTGACCTGGCCGACGACGTCCCCGGCGCCGCCGATCAGCACGGCGTCGGTGTTGGTGTGGCCCACGTCGATGCCCATGCGCAGGGTGTCAGGTGCCGGCACGGGTCACTCCCGGGCCGGCGTAGTCGAGGTCGTAGCCGAACGATCGCGGGCCGACGACGGCGAGGCCCGCCGCCGAGCGCCAGACCTCGGGCGCCGGGAGGGCCACGACGCCCACCCGTTGGCCGTACTGCAGGCGCTCGGTGCCGACCGGAAGGCCGTCGACCAGCCCGAGCACGGCGATGACGTCGGGGACGGTGGCGACGACCTGTCCGTCCTCGAGCGCGACGAGCACCTCGTTCTGCAGCTCCAGGCGCAGCCGCCGCAGGCCCTGCGCGTCCGTGCCGTCCACCACCGCGTGCCCGCGGGCGAAGCCGGCGCCGCCACTGCGCTCGACCTCGACGATGCGGCCCTCGATGAGCACCCGCCCGCCGGTCTCGTCGGCCAGTGCCGCAGGCCATCCGCTCCGCCGCAGGTGCATCGCGCGACCCACCGCGACGGCCCTCGACACCGAACCGGGGATCGCGGCGGACCGCGCGACCCGGGCCGACATCACGTACAGGGCCCCGGCGCACGTGCCGCCCAGCGCCGCGGTGCAGCTGCGCGCCAACCGCTCGGCGGCCAGATTGTCCGCGCAGTGCAGGACGATGTCGTTGTCCCGGCCGTCGTTGAGCACGACGGGGCTCGCCGCGACCCCGGCCACGTGCATGGCCTGCTGCTGCATCTCCGGGAACGCGCGGCCCATGCCGTCGGCGTCGAGCAGCGGCGTGCCCAACCGGGCCGCCCAGAGCACCGGCAGGAGCCCGTTGGCGCCCGCGATCTCGTAGCACATCAGGACGTCCACCGGGGCGCCGTGCAGCCGGGCGACCGCGCTCGCGAGCCGGCCGCCCTCGCCGCCGCTCCAGATCCGTTCCTGGGCGACCGTGGGGGAGCCGATGAGCCCACAGGGCATCACCAGCGCATCCGGCGCGAGGTCCGCCGCGGCGACGATCTCGACCGGGCCGTGGCACCCGATCGCGTGCCGGGCCATGGCGAGCCCGATCGCGGTGTCGCCGCCGCCGCCCGCGCTGAGGACGGCGCAGCCGAGCGCGAAGGCCTCGATGTTCTCCGCATCCAGCCGCACCGGCGAAACGTAACATCCAGTTCGCCCTGGCATCTGTACATTCTGCACAGGAATAGCCAGGATATTGTCATCGACGCCGAAAGAGACGGTGAGCGTGCCACAGCTCGATGAGGTCCTGCAGACACCGGGGTTGCACCTGGAGTGCCTCGGAGGGTCGGTGGGTACCAGGCCCGCGTCCTGCGTCTTCCTCGCCGAGGACCTGCTCGAGCTCCAGGAGTGCCCGGCGGGAGCCATCGTGGTGCTCAGCCGCCAGACCAACGGTGCCGTGGACTCCTACCGTTTCGACGTCGCGTTGCGGCTGGCCGCCACCCGGGGAGCGGTGGCGCTCGTGCTCGCCGACCCGGCGGCCCCGCACCCGATCTCGACGTCCGTGGCGACGGCGCAGCGGTTCGGGCTCGCGATCCTGCGCAACGCCGAGCCGAACAACGTCGCCGGGCTCGTGTGCGCGCTCGACATCGCCCTGCGCGGCTCCGCCGAGCTCGCCCTGCAGCGCGCGGTCGTCGCGGTTCAGCACCTGGCCTCCCACCGGGACGCCCTGTCGGAGGAGCTGGTGGCCGAGATCGCCGAGATCGCCGGTGCCGAGCTCGTGCTGGCCGACCAGCCGGAAGGTGAGCTCGCGTTCCCGGTGGGCCTCGGCGGCGACGCCGAGCGGTGGGTGCTGGTGCGCAGCGAGGGGACGCACGCGCGGCCCGAGCTGATGCTGATCGGCCGGCTCTTGGCCGATTTCCTCGGGCTGGCGACCCTGGCCCGGCGCCGCGCACGGGAGCTGCCGATGCGGTCGAGGGCAGAGCTGCTCACCGAGCTGCTCGACAGCTCCGCCCGCGGCCGTTCGGAGCTGCTGCGCCGTGCCCGGTCGCTGGGGTTGCCCATCGACGGGTGGCATCTCGTGGCGCGCATCGAGTACAGCGAGGACGGGCCCTCCGACCTCGACGAGGTGGCGGCGTTCGCACGGCGCGAGGAGCTCGGCCGGCTCGCGCTGGACGCCGTGCGCCGCAGCGGCACCTGGCATCTCGCCCGCGCGGAGCGCGCGCTGCTGCTGATCCAGATGTCGCGCAACGACCCCGGGTCGACCGCGGCGGCCAACGCCGTGCGGGTGGTGCAACGGGCTCTGGAGGCCGCCATCGACGAGTTCCCCGATGTCACGACCTACTGCGGCGTCGGATCGGCACACAGCGGCCCGACCGGCCTGATCAACTCGGCCGCCGAGGCCAGGGCGGCTGTCGCCGCCGTCCGGGCGCGCGGGCGCGCCAACCTGGCGACGGCCTTCGACGGCCTGGGGCTGCGCCAGACCCTCGTCGAGTGGTACTCGTCGCAGGCCGCGCGCACGGCCGTCGACACGGTGCTCGCGCCGCTGGACAGGATGGGCCGCAACAAGTCCGCCGAGGCCATCCGGACCCTGCAGGCCTATCTCGACAACCACGGTTCCCTCTCCCGCGCCGCGACGGAGCTCCACCTGCACCGCAACTCGGTGGCGTACCGGGTCGAACGGATCTTCGCCGAGCTGGACGTCGACCCGGACAACCCGGACGACTGGCTCCTGCTCCAGCTGGCCTGCCGGGCCCGGGCCCTCGCCTGACGGCGAGGGTCGGCTCACCGGGTGGAGAGCTCCTCGACGGGAACCCAGTCGACGTCGAGGCCGAACGCCCGTGGCCCGAACACCCCGAGCGCCTCGGGTGTGCGCATGATCGGCGGCGTCGAGATCGCGAAGATCCGCACGCGCTGGCCGTAGCGCAGCGCCTCGGTGGTGATCGGTGTGGCGGACTCGGCCTCCAGCACCGAGATCAGGTCGGGGACGACGGCCAGGAGCCGGTCGCCGTCGCGGGCCATCAGGTGCTCGTTCTGGAACGTCAGCACCACCGTGGAGGACCCGTCGAAGGTCGAGATGCGCGCGACGCCGCGGACGAACCCGTCGGCGCTGCGTCGTTCCACGTCGACCACCTTGCCCTCCAGCAGGACGGTCCCGTACCGGTAGATCGTGTCGGCGAGGCACTCGGTCAGCGCCCGGAACGGGTCGCGGTGCTGCTCGCGCGCCTCCCGGATCACCCTGCCCAGCCGCAGCGCGAGGGTCATCGTCCGCGGGATCGCGGTCCGCTTGACCTGGGCGCCGGTCATCGGGTACTCGGCGATGTAGGACACGCCGCCCATGCGGATGGTGACGCCGCGTGCGTACCACTCCATGCTGTGGTTGTCCGGTCCCGTGTCGATCAGGGTGACGTGCCCGCGCTCGTTGCAGATCGCGATCGGGGATCCCGAGACTCCGTAGACCCCGAAGGTCTCCATCTGCAGCTCGGGGAACGCGCGCCCCATCCCGTCCCCGTCGACGATGGGCAGGCCGGTACGGGCCGCGACGAGCAGCGGCACCATCGAGTTCAGGCCGCCGCACTCCATGGGGATGATCGCGTCGGCGCGGCGGCCGAGATGCTGTTCGAGCCTGCGCAGCGCGACCACGGGCTCGTCGCCGCCGGGGATCTTCTCGATCACCACGGTGGGCGCTCCCATGAAGGCGCTCGCGACGACGAGCTCGTCGTCGTCGACCTCCTGCGGGTCGATCAGCGTGATCGTGCGGCCGCGCTCCAGCTCGGCGGAGACGAGGAGGAGCCCGATGTAGGGATCGCCACCTCCTCCGGTTCCGAGCAGCGCCGCGCCGCGGGCCAGGTCGGGGAGGTCGGCGAGCTGCAGGGTCTGGGCCATCGGTGTCTCCGTGTCGGGGCTGGAAGGCCGGTGGGTGGACGGGATCGGGGGCGGGCTCAGCTCGACAGCTCGAGGTCGCCGACGGCCTTGATCCGGATCCGGGTCGCGTTGCCGGGCAGGTAGGCCAGCGGAACCTCGTCGACGTCGACGATCTGCACCGAGTCGGGCTTCGCGCCCGCGGCGACCGCCTTGTTCACCGCTTCCTGCTTGGCCTCGTCGAGCAGCCGCTCGCGCTCGCCGGGTGCCACCGAGTACATCCGGTCCACCTCGCCCCCCACCTGGGCGATCGCCGCGCCGATCGCGTTGGCGGTGGCATGGTGGGCCGGCCGGTGCACCGTGCCGACCCCCGGCAGCTCGTCCGGGACGAGGATGCTGCCCCCGCCGACTGCGACCACCGGCAGGTCCTGCGCGCTGGGGCGCACCCGGTCGACGGCGGCGCTGATCTCGTCGGCGATCCGGGCGCGCACCGCCGCCACCAGCGCGGAGTCGAGCCCCCGGACCAGGCTGCGGTCGCCGATGTCCGCGATGCCGGCGGCGACGGCGATGTCGGTGCAGGTGAGCGTGCTGCCACCGAACACCAGCGCCTCCTGCGTGAGCCGGTAGCCGACGCTGTCGGGTCCGATCGCGAGCGGGTCCCGGCGCACGCGGCTACCGCCACCGAGGCCGACGGACAGGACATCGGGCATCCGGAAGTTGGTCCGGATGCCACTGACGCTGATCTCCGTTCCGGCCTCGTGAGGGAAGCCGTGTCGCAGCATCCCGACATCCGAGGTCGTCCCGCCGACGTCGACGACGGCACAGTCGCGCAGGCCGGAGAGGAACGCGGCGCCGCGCATCGAGTTGGTCGGGCCCGAGGCGAAGGTGGCCACGGGGAAGCGGCGCGCGTGGTCGACGTCCATCAGGGTGCCGTCGTTCTGGCTGAGGTACAACGGCGCGTCGATCCCGGCGGCGCTCACGGCCCGGGCGAGGCCACGGCAGATGCGGGTGGCGAGGTCGCTGAGGGAGGCGTTGATGATGGTGGCGTTCTCCCGCTCGAGCAGGCCCATCCTGCCGATGAGGTGCGAGAGGCTGATCGACGCGCCCGGCAGCAGGTCGCGCAGGATGTCGGCCGCCTCGAGCTCGTACTGGGCGTTCACCGGGGAGTACACCGAGGAGACGGCGACGCAGTGCACGCCGTGGGCGCCGATGTCCTCGGCGGCGCGCTCCAACTCGTCGCGGCGCAGCGGCGAGATCGCACGGCCGTCGATCTCGTGGCCCCCGTGGCAGAGGTAGCGGCGGCCCCTGATCGCGGTGACGAGCCGCGCGGGCCAACCCGACAGGGGCGGGAGGGCCTCGGTCGCGGGCAGGCCGAGCCGGATCGCCGCGGTGGGGGCCAGGTCGCGTCCCTGGACGATGGCGTTGATGAAGTGGGTCGTGCCGATCATGACGGCATGTACGGATGCGGGGTCGTGCACGGCGGAGGCCTGCAGGGCCGCGAGCGCGGCCGAGATGCCCGAGGTGACGTCCTCGGTGGTCGCCACCTTGCATTCGGCGAGGACGGTGGAACCATCGATGAGTACTGCGTCGGTGTTCGTCCCGCCCACGTCGATACCGATGCGCATGGCCTCTCCGTCGCCGAGGGTCGAAGTCAGGTCTCACAGTCAGTGGAGACGCACGGACCGGGGCGCCTCGATCGGGAGAGTAGAGGCGCGTGACGGTCCGGTACTTGTGCGCGATCACCGAAGAATCGATCGGTTCTGTGCGAATCATCCAGCCGATGCGACGCAGATCGCGGAACCTTGCCCGAGCCCATGACGCCGCGGTGTGATCGGCGTTCTGCACAACGCAGCGGCGGATCTCGGCAGATCCGCCAGAGACAGGAGGGGCGCCGGCTCCCTAGGTTCGGCCTCCACGCCTCACCCGCCGGGGCCCGTACGCGCGCCGGCCCGGACCGTGAAGGAGGACCCATGTCCGCACCCCCGAGCAGCCGCCGTCGCGCGGCGGTGTCCTCGTGACGCCGCCCGCGGGCGTGCCGGACTGTCCCGTCGGGCTCGTCCTGGGCAGTCACATGCCGCCCGGGGACATCGTGGCGATGGCCCAGTTGGCCGAGGACCTGGGATTCGGTGAGCTCTGGTTCTCCGAGGACTGCTTCTTCTCCGGTGGCATCGCGGGCTCGGCGGCCGCACTCGCGGCGACCAGCCGGCTGCCGCTCGGGCTGGGCATCGTCTCCGCCGCCACCCGGCACCCGGCCGTGCTGGCGATGGAGCTCGCGACGCTCGACGTGCTGTTCCCCGGACGCATCTTCGGTGGGATCGGGCACGGTGTTCCGGCCTGGCTGGACCAGATGGGCCTGATGCCGCCGAAGCCGCTCTCGGCGTTGCGCCAGTGCGTCAGCGCGGTGCGCCGCCTGCTCGACGGCGAGGAACTCACCGAGTCTGGGCACTTCCACTTCGACCGGATCGCGCTCACCCATCCCCCGGCGACGCGCGTACCCCTCTACACGGGCGTGGTGAACGAGCGAGGTCTACGGCTGTCGGGGGAGATCGCGGACGGGACCGTCCTGTCCACCCTCGCCAGCCCGTCCTACGTCCGGTGGGCCCGCGAGCACGTCGACGCCGGAGCCCGCGCCGGCGGACGGACCGACCCGCACCGCCTCGTGACCTACGCGCTGTTCTCCGTCGACACCGACGGCGCCGTGGCCAAGAAGGCCGTGCGCGACTCCGTGGCGTTCTACCTCGCCGCCATGCCCGACAACGCGCTCTCCGGCACGTACGGCATCCACGACGAGCTCGCCGGGCTGCTGGCCGAGGGCGGGTCGGACCACCTCGCGGCTCACATGCCCGACTCCTGGGTCGAGGACCTCGCCGTCGCAGGCGAGCCGGACGAGTGCGCGGAGAAACTGCGCGCGCTCCTCGATGCCGGGTCCGACTCCGTCGGGCTGTGGCTGTTCCCCGCACCGGATGCGCGGCGGATCGCCACCCTGACCGCCCGCGAGGTACTCACCCGCCTCTGACCCGCCCACCCCGACCCGCGACTACGGAGAGGCTCCGCATCCCGATGACCCACCGTGTCTACTTCCTGAACAGGCTGCGTCCCGGCGTGGATCCCGCCGACTACGAGGACTGGATCCGCCGGACCGACTACCCGGTGGCACGCGGGTGCCCCGCCATCCTGCGCTACGACGTGACCCGGATCGACGGCACCCTCGACGGGAAGGGGGAGCCGTCGATCGGCTACCTCGAGGTGATCGAGGTGACCGACATCGAGGAGTACCGGGCGGCGGGCACGGCCCCCGAGTTCGTGGCACTCCTCGAGGAGTGGGCGACCTACGTCGAGCTCGACGAGGCGCTGCACGGCCCGGTCGTCGAGTGAGCCCGCCGATCACGAACCGACAGGCGCCCCGACGTTCCCGCTGAGCAGGTACCCCGCACCGGGCACGACGGGTGGCAGGCCCAGCTCGGTGAGGATCCGGAACGCGGTGGCGCTGGCCGCGGACAGCACCGGGATCCCGGCATCCTCCTGCACCTGCTGGAGCACCGGCAGCGACGGCATCTGCACGCAGCAGGACAGCACGAGCGCGTCGGCGCGGGTGAGGTCCAGGCGCCGCCAGTGCTCGTGCAGACCCGCGGGGTCGAGGCGGGCGACCGCGAGATTGTCGGCCACTTCGAGCGACAGCGCGTCGACGACGTCGAACCCCGCGGACTCCAGATAGGCGACGACCGCGTCGGTGAGCGGGCGCATGTAGGGGGTGACGATCGCGATCCGCCTGGCGCCCAGGGCCTCGAGTCCGGAGAGCAGGGCGCCGGCGGACGAGACGACCGGTGCGCTCGAGCCCTCCGCGCGCAGCGCCGCGGTGATCGAGTCCTCGGCGGTGCAGTGGTACCCGGGGCCCTGCGCCATGATCGCGACGAGGCACGCGGTGGCGACGACGTCCGGGCGGGCGTCGGCCAGCTCGGTGGCCGCGCGCTCGGCCTGCGCGTTCATGGCGCGCAGCTGCTCGGGCGTGACGTGCTGCATGCGGGCACGCGCGGAGTGGAAGACGAACCGGTCCTCCGGCAGCGCCTGCTCGCGGGCCGCGAGCATCCGCGGCAGCTCGGTCTCCATGGTGAGGTTCGAGCTGGGGACGATCAGCCCCACATGGTGCTCGCGCGGGCTCATCGGGCGGCCGCCGGGCGCATCTCGGGCACGGTGAGCTCGCCGGCGTCGACGATCAGCTCGTCGTCGAGGTAGAGGGAGTTGCCGCGCATGGGGATGTCAAAGTGGCAGGGGGTGTCGTTGGGTCCACCGAGCTCGTTGTTGGGCCCGATGGAGAACATGACGTTGCCGTGGAAGCTGCGCAGCTCCATGCCCATGCCGCCGCCGAACTGGGTCAGCCCGTGCCAGTGGGCGCGCTCGTCGAGGCCCCAGCCGACGTGGCTCATGCCGTAGCCGCGGGGGTCGTCGAAGCTCTCGATGTAGGAGGCGAGCAGGTCGGCGTCCAGGCCGGAGGAGCCGGCGCCGCCGCGGATGTCGCGGATGAACCCCGCTTCGATCGTGATCTCGACGGGGGTCTGGACGTAGGTGTTGAACGGCAGCAGGACGTCGCCGGGGGCGAGGACGATCTTGCCGTCGACGCCGTCGTCGGCGCCGCCGGTGAAGACGAACGCGGCGGGCCAGTGGTCCCAGCGGCCGGGCTGGTCGGTGTAGCCGTACTCGCTCATCGTGGGGTAGACGCCGAGCCGGTAGGTGACGTCGGTGCCGTGCGGGCTGGTGATCCGCATGGTCTGCGCCTTGGCGAGCAGCTCGGCGCCGATCTCGACGCGCTCGCGCAGCTGCCTGGTCGGCATCAGCCGCGCGAGCAGCGGGGCGGGCTCGACGGCGGTGAGGATGCGGGTGCCGGCGGCCTGGATCTCGAACTGCTCGGGGCTGAACAGCAGGAACGTGCAGTCGACGAGCATGTCGACGCTCTTGAGCGTCTCGACGGCGTGGCGGTTGCCGGCCAGGCCGGAGTCGCCGACGGCCCACGCCCCCGATGCGCTGGCGGGCGGGGGAAGGCGCAGGTGGAAGGTCTGGGCGCCCAGCTGCTGGGCCGCCCACATGAACGCCGAGGCGTACGCGGCGCGCTCGTCGCCGCGGGTCAGCACGGCGACGGTCTCGCCCTCGTGCACGCCGGACAGCTCCAGCTGGCGGCGGCAGATGTCGTTGAACAGGCTCTGGTCCATGGGTCCTCTCCGCTCCGGACGGGCAGCGTTCAAATAGTCCGAACACTGACGATCCCTTGGGCGAGGCCGTTCGTCAAGGGGGAGTGGCATGCGCGACCCCTGTGCGACCCCTGTGCGACCACTGAGCGGCCCCTGTTCGACCACTGAGCGGCCCCGGCGGCGCGCGTGTCAAGCTGGGTCCGTGGGAAGTTGGGGAGCGGCGGTGCGGGCGGGTGTCGATCCGGCGAAGGGTCTGCCTGCGCCGCCCGAGCTGCTGGCCGCGCCGGGCTACGTCGCCCGCCGCCTCTACCAGGCCTACGCCGCCACCTGGGTGCGGCGCGTGGGCGTCGGCCTCACCGGGCCGCAGTTCGCGGTGCTCACCGCCGTCAATGCCTATCCGGGCGCCGAGCAGGGCTCGCTCGCCTCGTCGGTGGCGCTGGACCGCTCCACGATGGCGAGCATCGTGCGGCGCCTCGAGGAGCGCGGGCTCATCACGCGGGAGCGGCCCGCCGAGGACGGCCGCAAGCGGTTGCTGCAGCTCACCGCCGAGGGGCGGGCGCTTCTCGTGGAGACGGACCGCCAGGCGCGGGAGCTCGATCGCGACCTCATGGCGGGCCACGACCCCGGGGAGGTGCGGGAGTTGCTGGACAAGCTCTCGGCCCTCTCCGAGCACTGGGAAGCGCTCGCCGCGGACTGAAGGCCGCGGGCTTCTGATTCGTTAAAGATGCCGCCAGGGCTTGCGATCACAAGATAGTCAGTGTTCGGATTATCTCCGTCGCGCCGCGGACGTCGATCCGTGAGAGCCCCCGCATCCGGGGAGCGAGCGATCGGATCCGATGCGAGGAGGCAGTCGTGGCCAGCCAGTCGTTCACGGTCGTCATCGCCGGTGGCGGCCTCGGAGGCCTCACCACCGCGCTTGCCATGCGCCGGCGCGGCCTGCGCACGGTCGTGCTGGAGCAGGCCGATGCGCTCGGCGAGGTGGGGGCGGGGATCCAGACCGCGCCCAACGCCAGCCGGATTCTGTTCGGCTTCGGCCTGCGCCGCCAGCTCGAGGCCATCCGCACCGAGCCGACCGACCAGGTGCGCCGCCGCTGGGAGAACGGCAAGATCATCGCCCAGCTCCCGCTGGCCGACCGGGTCGTCCGCGAGTTCGGCGCCCCGTACTGGCACTACCACCGTGCCGACCTGCACCGCGTGCTGCTCGACGCGTGCGCCGACCCGGAGGGGCCCGGCCCGGTGACCGAGCTGCACACCTCCGCCGGCGTCGTCGACATCGACCGCACGGACCCGCTGCGGCCTGTCGCCGTCACCCGCGACGGCAGGCGCTTCCCGGGCGACGTGCTCATCGGCGCCGACGGGATCCGTTCCGCCGTCCGCGACGCCGCGGGCTTCGACGACACCCTCGTCTTCTCGGGCGAGATGTGCTTCCGCGCGCTCATCCCCGGCGACAAGCTCGCCGCCGACCCGGCCACGCGCTTCCTGCTGGACCGCTACCACTCGACGATCTGGTACGGACCGGACCGGCATCTCGTGCACTACTGCATCCGCGGCGGGGAGTACCTCAACGTGGTCGCCGTCGTCCCGAGCACCCTCGACACGGACATGTCCTGGGTGCTGCCCGCCACCGCCACCGAGCTCGTCGAGTCCTTCCCCGGCTGGGACGACCGGGTGGCCGCGATGCTGTCCAAGGCCGAGGGCGACGCCTCGAAGTGGGCGCTGTTCCGCCGCCGCCGCGACCCCGTCTGGGTGGACGGCCGGGTGGCCCTGCTCGGCGACGCCTGCCACGCGATGCTGCCCTACCAGGCGCAGGGTGCCTCGCAGGCGATGGAGGACGCCGCCGTCCTCGCCGAGGAGCTCGGCGCCGTGACCCTCGACCGCATCGACGACGCGCTCGTGCGCTACGTCAACCGCCGCGCCACCCACGCCGGCATGGTGCAGGACGCCTCGCTGCAGAACATGCGGCTCTACCACCTGCCCGACGGCCCGGAACAGGAGGAGCGCGACCGGCTCCTGCGCGACTTCCGCGGCGAGTCCGACGTCTCCTAC
The DNA here is from genome assembly GCA_050248815.1 of Pseudonocardia sp. Taxonomy (GTDB): domain Bacteria; phylum Actinomycetota; class Actinomycetes; order Mycobacteriales; family Pseudonocardiaceae; genus Pseudonocardia. The sequence continues at coordinate 19,032 of JBFWRR010000030.1, forward strand.
GACTGGCTCTGGAACGGCACCCCGCTGGCCCAGCTCGAGGCCGAGTCCCACTCCTACCCGTTCGCCCGCTGAGCCTGCCCCGGCCAGCGCCCCAACCACCACCGACCGGAGCACACTCATGCGTACAGGCGACCAGGTCGTCCAGGACCTCCCGTGGAAATGGGGGGTCCAAGGAAAGATCTTCGTCATCGGCGGTCTCGGCTACATGTTCGATGCCTGGGACGTCGCCCTCAACGGCTTCCTCACCCCGCTGCTCGCCGACGAGTTCGCGCTGACCACCGGCCAGCGCGGCCTCGTCGCCACCGCCAACCTCGTCGGCATGGCCGTCGGCGCGGTGGCCTGGGGCACGATCGCCGACCGCGTGGGCCGCAAGCGGGCCTTCAGCATCACCCTGATGATCTTCGCCCTGTTCTCCGTGCTCGGCGCGCTCTCGCCGAGCTGGGAGGTCTTCCTGCTGCTGCGCTTCCTCGCGGGTGTGGGCCTCGGGGGCTGCATCCCGGTGGACTACGCGATCGTGAGCGAGTTCTCGCCGAAGAAGCAACGCGGCCGGGTACTCGCCGCGATGGACGGCTGGTGGCCGGTCGGCACCACGCTCGCCGGGATCTCGGCCACGCTCCTGCTGCCGGTCTCCGGCAACTGGCGCTGGATGCTCGCGCTGATGGTGCTGCCCGCCCTGCTGCTGTTCTGGGTGCGCCGCGGCGTGCCGGAGTCCCCGCTGTACCTGGCACGCACCGGCCGGGAGGCCGAGGCCCGCACGGTCATCGACGACCTGGTCGCGGCCACCGGCGCCACCCCCGAGCCGTATGTCATCCCCGCGCCCGTGGCCACCACCGGCAGGCGCCGAGGCGTCGCCGCCGCGTTCGAGCAACTGCGCCTGGTGTGGGCCTACAGCCCGCGCATCACCGGTGTCGCGTGGTCGCTGTTCATCTCCGTCATGGTCGTCTACTACGCCGCCCTGGCCTGGATGCCGTCCATCCTGCGTGCGCAGGGCATGGGTGAGATCGCCGCGTTCGGCTCCACCACCGTGATGAACGCCGTCGGCATCCTGGGCGTGATCACCGCCGTCGTGATGGTCGAGGTGGTCGGCCGCAAGTGGGTCATCGGGGTCGCGGCGCCCGCGGCGGCGCTGTCGCTGGTGGTGTTCTCGCTGGTCCTGAGCATCCCGTCGGCGGCCATCGTGATGATCGCGGTGTTCGGCTTCTTCGCCCTCGTGGTCATCCCCGTGATGTACGCCTACGTCTCCGAGCTCTACCCGACCGAGCTGCGCGCGAGCGGCTTCGGCTGGGCGTCGTCGAGCTCCCGGGCCGTCACCGGGTTCGTGCCGGTGATCTTCGGTACGCTGCTGTGGCCGGTCCTGGGCCTGCCGCTCACGTTCGCGCTGATGGGGCTGTTCGTGCTGGCCGCGGTCGCGTTCATGGCCGTCTGCGCCCCCGAGACCCGCGGGCGCGAGCTCGACCGGATCACGGGTGCCGAGGAGCAGCAGAGCGTCGAGACCGCTACGGCGTCGCCGGTGGCCCGGTCGTGAAGCCCGCCGCCTTCGAGTACCACCGCGCCCGTTCGGTTGCGGGCGCGGTGGAGCTCCTCACCGAGCTCGGGGACGACGCGAAGGTGCTCGCGGGCGGCCAGAGCCTCGTCGCGATGATGAACTTCCGGCTCGCCCGTCCCGAGCACCTCGTCGACATCACGCACCTGCGCGACGAGGACGGTCTGGCCGGGACCGAGCGGCGGGGCGACGCACTGCACGTCGGCGCGCTCACCACCCACCACGCGGTGGAGCGCGCCGACCTCGGGCGGGAGTACCGGATCCTCTCCGACGCGATGGCCCACGTCGGGCACCTGCCGATCCGCACCCGCGGCACCGTCGGGGGCAGCATCGCCCACGCGGACGCCACGGCGGAGTGGTGCCTGCTCGCGGTCCTGCTCGACGCACAGATCGTGGCGCAGGGCCCCGCCGGGCGTCGCCGGATCGCCGCCGCGGACTTCTTCCACGGCCCGTTCTGGACCGACCTCGAACCGGACGAGGTGATCGTCGAGGTCGTGTTCCCGCGGCCCGCCCCGCGCACCGCGCTGGTCGAGTACGCGGACCGCCGCGGGGACTTCGCGATCGCCGCGGCCGCCGTCGACCTCGACACCGACCGCGTCGTGCTCGGCGGGGTCGGCCCCGTCCCCGTCCGGCTGGACGCCACCACACCCGACCAGGCCGCGGACGGCCTGGACCTGCGCGACGAACCGGGCGTCTCCGCGCACTACCGGCGCGGGCTGGTCCGCACGCTCGTGAACCGCGCCCGGGAGGAGGCACGAACCCGATGAGCAAGCCCACCCGCACACCCGCCCTGCGCCGCGACGGACGCTGGATCGGCGCATCCGTCCCCCGCCGCGAGGACCCGCGCCTGCTCGCGGGCCGGGGCCGGTTCGTCGACGACGTCACGCTGCCGCGGATGCTGCACGCCCAGTTCGTCCGCTCGACGGAGGCGCACGCCCGCGTCGTCTCCGTCGACCTCGAAGAGGTGCGGGCCGTGCCCGGCGTCGTCGCCGCCTTCGACGCGGCCGACCTCGACCTCGGCGACGTCACGGCCCTGCTGGACCGCCCGCGCCGCGAGTTCGTGCCCACCGCGATGCCGGTGCTCGCCCGCGACCGGGTGCGCTACGTCGGCGAGCCCGTCGCGATCGTCGTGGCCACCGACCCGTACGCCGCCGAGGACGGGCTGGAGGCGGCGGTCGTCGAGTACGAGCCGCTGCCACCCGTGCTCTCCGACACCGACGCGCTCGCCGACGGCGCCGCGCTCGTGCACGCGCAGGCACCCCGTAACACCCTCGTCGACGTGTCGCTGTTCGCCACCGAGGGCATCGACGACGTGTTCGCCGGCGCGCACACCGTCGTCGAGGTCCGCACCCGCACGGGCAGGCAGAACGCACTGCCGCTGGAGACGCGCGGAGCCGTCGCCGAGTGGGTGGACCGCGACGAGCAGCTGCACGTCACCACCTGCTCGCAGGTGCCCCACCAGGTGCGCACGGTGCTCGCCGGGTGCGTCGGGCTGGACGAGAAGCAGGTCCGCGTCGCCGTCCCGGACATGGGCGGCGGGTTCGGTCAGAAGTGCGTCGTCGGCCGTGAGGAGATCGCCGCGGCGGCCGCGGCGCTGCGCCTGCGCCGCCCGGTGAAGTGGATCGAGGACCGCCGCGACGCGCTCACCGCGTCCTTCCTCGCCCGCGAGCAGCACTACACGGCGCGGGCGGCGTTCGCCGAGGACGGCGAGATCCTCGCCCTGGACGCCGACATCGTCTGCGACATGGGCGCCTACTCCTGCTACCCGTTCACCGCGGGCATCGAGCCGCTGATGGCCTCGGCGGAGATGCCGAGCGTGTACCGGGTCCCGGCCTACCGGGTGCGCGGGCGCGCCGTCTGCACGAACAAGGCGCCCACCGCCCCGTACCGGGGGGTGAGCCGCCCGCAGTACGTGATGGTGGTCGAGCGGCTGATGGAGCGGGCCGCCCGCGAGCTGGGGCTCGACGCCCTGGACGTGCGCCGCCGCAACCTCATCACGGTCTTCCCCTACACGGGCGTCAACGCCATCACCTACGACCCGGGCTCCTACCGCGAGTCGCTCGACCTCTGCGAGCAGACGCTGCGCGACGAGGGCTGGTACGACCGCCCCGCGGCGGACGGCCGGGTGCGCGGGATCGGGTACGCGTGCTTCTCCGAGCGCACCGGCTACGGGTCGGGCGCGTTCGCCCAGCGCAAGATGCGGGTGGTGCCGGGCTTCGACATCGCCGAGATCACCATGGACACCGCGGGCGGCGTCGTCGTCACCACCGGGACGCTCTCGCACGGCCAGAGCCACGAGACGACGATGGCCCAGATCGTGGCGGACCGGCTCGGCCTGCCCTACGAGCGCGTCAAGATCGTCCAGGGCGACACGGACCGCATCACCTACGGCTGGGGCTCGTTCGCCTCCCGGTCGATCACGATCGGCGGCAGCGCCGTCTCCGCCGCGTCGGTCAAGCTGGGGGAGCGGCTGCGCGAGATCGCGGCGCACGTGCTGGAGGTCGACGTCGAGTCCACCGAGCTGGACGGCGAGGGCGGCGTGCGCGGCGGGGACGGACGGATGTCGTTCGCCGAGCTCGCCGACGTCGCCTACCTGCGCTCGCACCTGCTGCCCAAGGGGACCGAGCCCGGCCTGCGCGCCACCGCGAGCTTCGACGTCGGCGGGGACGGGACGTTCTCCAACGCCACCCACGGCGTCGTCGTCGAGCTCGACCCGGGCACCGGCGGTGTGGAGATCCTGCGCTACGTGTGCGTGGAGGACTGCGGCGTCGCGATCCATCCGCAGGTCGTCGAGGGTCAGGCCCGCGGCGGCATCGCGCAGGGCATCGCCGGGGCGCTGTTCGAGCAGGTCCGCTACGACGCCACCGGCCAGCCGCTCGCCCCGAGCTTCATGGAGTACAAGGTGCCCACCGCCGTCGAGATCCCGGACGTGCGGATCGAGCACCTGGAGACGCCGTGCGCCTTCACCGCCGACGGCGCCAAGGGCGCGGGGGAGGGCGGCACCATCGGCGCCCCCGCCGCCGTGCTGAACGCCGTCAACGACGCCCTGCGCCACACCGGCGTGGAGCTCGACGACACCCCGATCGCCCGTGAGGCGATCTTCGACGCACTCAACGGCGCCCTGGAGGTGGCCCGATGATCCAGCTGATCGAGCTGCACGTGAACGGCGAGCGCCACGACCTCGCGATCGAGCCGCGCCGCACGCTGGCCGACGTGCTCCGCCACGACCTCGGCCTGACCGGCACCCACGTCGGGTGCGAGCACGGGGTCTGCGGCGCCTGCACCGTCCTCGTCGACGGCGCTCCGGCGCGGGCCTGCCTGCTGTTCCCCGCGCAGGTGGAGAACAGCGAGATCCGCACCGTCGAGTCGCTCGGCGGGCCCGACGGGGAGCTGGGCGACCTCCAGCAGTGCTTCGGGGAGCACCACGGCCTGCAGTGCGGCTTCTGCACCCCGGGGTTCCTCATGCTCGCCGAGGGCTATCTGGCCGAACAGCCCGACGCGACCCGGGAGGAGATCCGCGACGTCGTGGCGTCCAACCTCTGCCGCTGCACCGGGTACCAGACCATCGTCGACGCGATCGACGACTGCGCCACGCGGCGTCGCGCGGCGTTCCAGGCCCGGCTCGACGCGCACACCGACGCAGGCACCGTGGGGAGTTCCGCATGAGCATCAACGACCGTGCTACCGAGGACCGCGCCGCCAACGACCGGGCCGGGTTCGGGGTCCGCACCCCCCGCGGGGAGCGCCCGGCGATCGTCGTCGTGGACCTCACCACCGGGTTCACCGACCCCGCCTACCCGTCGGGCACGGACCTCACCGACGTCGTCGACGCGACGGCGCGCCTGGTCGCCGCGGCGCCGGGGATCCCCGTCGTCTGCACGACGATCGCCTACACCGAGGCCGAGGTCGACTCGGTCGTGTGGCTGCGCAAGGCCACCGGGATGGCGGCGCTGCGCGAGGGCACCCCGGCCGTCGAGATCGATGCCCGGCTGCCCTACGCCCCCGGAGACCACCTGATCGTCAAGAAGGGCGCCTCGGCGTTCTTCGGCACCGGCCTCGCCGCCCTGCTCACCGGGCTGCGGGTGGACACCGTCCTGGTCTGCGGGGCCACCACCAGCGGCTGCGTGCGCGCCACGGCCGTGGACGCCGTGCAGTCCGGGTTCGGGGTGCTCGTCCCGCGCGAGTGCGTCGGCGACCGCGCCCCGGCCGCGCACGAGGCCAACCTGTTCGACATCGACGCGAAGTACGGCGACGTGATCACCCTCGACGACGCGCTCGCCTACGTGAAGGGATGCTCGTGACCGCCGCACCAGCCGACCAGCGCACGGACCAGCACACGGACCAGCGCACGGACCTGCGCACGGACCTACGCGCAGTCCGCCAGGACGCGCTCGCCGACCTCGCCGACGTCCCCGCCACCTCGCGCTGGGTGCGCTCCGGGGGCCTGCGGCTGCACGTGCTCGACTACGGCGGCGGCCCCGGCGACGCCCGCGTGCCCCTCGTGATCGTCCCCGGGATCACCAGCCCCGCCGTGACGATGGACTTCGTCGCCCGGGAGCTCTGCGACCTCGCCCGCCCGGTCGTCCTGGACGTCCGCGGCCGCGGCCTGTCGGACGCCGGACCCGCCTACACGCTCGACGACTACGCCGCCGATCTCGGTGCCGTCGTGGCCGGGCTCGGCCTGGAGCGCCCTGTGCTCGCCGGGCACTCGATGGGTGCCCGGGTCGTCGCCGCCGCCGTCGCGGCCGGGCTCCCCGCGCGCGGGTCGCTGCTGGTGGACCCGCCGATGAGCGGGCCGGGCCGCGGCCCGTACCCGACGACGCTGGCGGCGTTCCTGGGCCAGCTCGCGCAGGCCGACCGCGGCACCGACGCCGACGAGGTCGCCCGCTCCTGGCCGCGCTGGCCGCGCCGCGAGCAGGAGCTGCGGGCCCGCTGGCTCTCCAGCTGCGACGAGACCGCGATCCGCGCAACCCACGAGGGTTTCGAGACCGAGGACTTCTTCGACGCCTGGCCGTCGGTGCCCGCGCCTGCGGTGCTGATCCGCGGCGGCGCGAGCCCCGTCGTCACCGAGGACGGCGCCGCGGAGGCGGCGGCGGCGAACCCGGCCGCGCGGATCGTCACGGTGCCGGGGGCGGGGCACATGGTGTTCTGGGACGAGCCCGCGCCCGCGCTGGCGGCGTTCCGGGCGGAACTGGCCGCGCTCACCGGCGGAGGATGACGGATGGGGCTCGTCGGGCGCCGGCCAGATGTTCAGCCCCGTTCGCCGAGCACCCCGTAGCCCTCCATCTCCTTGGTGAACTCCAGCGGCTCGCCGTCGACGAACGTGTCCGGCGTGAACCCGCGGTCGCCCGCCATGACCCCCCAGGCGCGGCGGCGTTGCATCGCGAGGTTGCCGGCGTCGTAGAGCGGGAACACCGCCGCCTCGCGGTAGAGCTTGGCCAGCGGGAAGCGGCGGTCCAGCGCGTTCACGCCGACGACGCGCATGCAGTCGAACACCACCGACTGCATGAGGTCGGCGCAGAACGTCTTGTTCATGGCGCCGAGCGCGTGGGCGCCGCCGGGCTGGGCGTCCATGTAGTGCGCGGCCTTCCAGCACAGGTAGCGCCCCGCCTCGATCCGTCCGGCGATCTCGGTGAGCAGGTTCCCGACGGCCTGGTGGTGGATGATCGGGTGCGCGCCGCCGCCGGTGTAGGTGCGTGCCCACTTGAGGGCGAAGTCGTAGGCGGCCCGCGCCACGCCGACGGCGGCGATCGCGGCGACCGGACCGGACCACGTGAAGGTGCGGTTGATCAGCAGGTCGCCGTCGCCGGGGGCGACGAGGTTCTCCTGCGGCACGCGGGCGTCGCGGAAGGTCATCGTGACGTTCTGGCAGGTGCGGTGGGCGAGCTTGTCGATCACCTCGTAGGTGATGCCGGGGGTGCCGCGCTCGACCAGCAGCCCGGCGAGCGCCTCCTTGCCGCCGCGGCGCCGGTCCGTCCGGACCACGCAGAGGCTGACGTCGGCGCCCTGCAGGTCCCATCCGCCGGAGTTGCACGGCCAGTGCTTCTCGCCGTTGAGCACGTACTCGCCGCGGGCGCGGTCGTGCTCGGCGAGCAGCTGGATGCCCGCGCTCGGGCTCGGGTGGTCGAAGTTCGCGGTGCCGCCGCGCTCGCTGACCGCCCAGCCGGCGAGGAACTCGCCGCCGGTGTCGGCGGTGAACGCGCCGATCCACCGCTCCCGCTGGTCCTCCGTGCCGAACCACAGCAGTGGCATCAGCCCCAGGCCGTTGACCAGCAGGATCGTGGGGAAGCCCGGGTCGACCGCGCACAGCTCCTCGATCGCGACGAGGAACTCGACGCTCGAGGCGCCACCGCCGCCGTAGCGCTGCGGCAGGAACATGGTGGTGAACCCGAGCGTCGCGGCCTGCGTGTAGACCGGCTTCATCGCCAGGAACGCGGCCTGCGGATCGGCCAGCCTGTCGGCCGCCTCCGCGGCGGGCCGCAGCACCTCGCGGGCGAACTCGCGCGCGGTCTTCTTGAGGGCCCGCTGCGCGGGCGTCAGGTCGAAGTCGACGGGCACCGTGTCCTCCCCAGCGGCACGCGGTCGGTCACTGCCCCGCGATGCCGTGGATCATCCCGAGCGCCCCGCGCAACCCCTCGTCGTTGGCGGCGATCTCCTCGAGCGTGGCCCCGTCGAGCACCGCGAAGTAGGCGTCCAGAGCCCGGGCGAAGACGCTGCGCGCCCCGCAGACACCGGCGATGCGACAGTACCGAGCCGGGCCGAGGCACTCCACGACGGCGTGGTCGCTCTCCATCGCCCGCATGACGTCGCCGACCGTGATCGTCGACGGGTCGCGGACCAGGCGGACCCCGCCCCCACGACCGCGGGACGTCTCGACGATCCCGGCGCTCGCCAGGTGCTGGACGACCTTGTCCAGATGGTGGCGCGACACCCGGTGCGCGTCGGCCATCCCGGCGACGGAACCGCGGCGACCGGGGGCGACGCGCAGGTACATCAGGACGCGCAGCGCGTAGTCCGCATGGCCCGTGTGCTTCATGGTCGGCTCGTCTCGATCCGGGAGGAGAACCGTACGTGACGGCACCGGGAAACCGGTAGCCGACGTGCACCATCGGCGCTCAGGCGGCCCCGTCGAGCACCTCCCGCAGCCGGGCCGCGAACTCCGCGGGCTTGCCGGGGTAGCCGAACTCGCCGCCGAGGAAGCCGCCGTGGTGGCTCGGGAACACCGCCGCCTCCTGGCCCAGCAGCGCCGCCACACCCCGTGCGGTGCGCCCGGTGTAGGTGTCGCCGGTCTCCTCCCCGACGGCGAGCACGACCCGGGTCGGTGCCGCGTGCAGTGCCGCGACGTCGGGGCGGTAGGCGACGACGGCCGCCGAGCGGTCCGACAGCAGCGGGTCGTCGCGGGAGCCGTCGTCCTCGGTGGGCATGCCGAACGCGGCCGGATCGGGCAGCGGCTGGGCGAAGTAGGCGTCGGTGAACTCGCCCTGCCAGCTGGTCAGGTGGACGAAGGCGGCCATGCCGGCACCCCGGCCCTTGGCCCGGTACGCCTCCTCCACCGCCCCGCGGGCCCGCGCGACGGCCTCGGCGTCGGGGAGCACGCCGTCGATCGGCGGCTCGTGCGCGACGAGCGTGCGCACGTCGCCGGGATGGGCCGAGACGAGTTCGAGCGCCGTGACCGCGCCGCCGCTGCTCGCGAACATGTCCACCGGGCCTGCGCCCAGCGCCTCGATCAGGGCGTGCACGTCCTCCGCCTGCGTCACCGGGTCGTTGTCGGTGCGGCCGTCCGAGCGGGTGCTGCGCCCGAGCCCGCGCGGGTCGTAGGCGACGACCGTGCGGTCGGGCAGGTGCGAGGCCAGCGTGGCGAAGCCGTCGGCCGCCATCGGCTGGCCGATCGCGACCAGCGGCGGCCTGCCGTCGGCGGTGGGCAGCGGCCCGTGCACGTCGTAGGCGATCTCGGCCCCGGGCACGGAGAGGGTGTGCGTCGTCATGACCCTGTGGACGGGCGCCCGGCCCGGAAGTCATCGGTGATCGGGGTGGCGATCCGGGTGGAAAGGCGCCCTGCGGCCCGGCACGAGGGTGCCGTTCGTTGCGGGCCGGGCACCGCGGCGCGGGCGGACGGGATCCGGATCAGGGCAGCTTCGCCACCGTGAGCAGCACGGCCGCGTCCTCGACCGCCTCCAGCTTGTGCGAGCGCTGCGGCACGACCAGCAGGTCGCCCGGACGTCCCTCCCACGACGTGTCCCCGGCGACGAGCCGCACCCGTCCCCGCAGCACCTGCAGCGTCGCCTCGCCCGGGTTCTCGTGCTCGGCGAGCTCCCGCCCGGCGCACAGGGCGATCACCGCCTGGCGCAGGACGTGGTTGTGGCCCCCGACGGGGGTGTGCGCGGCGCGGCCGGACGAAGCCCGCCGGGCCGCCTCGAGCTGCTCGCGGGCGAGCGCGTCCAGGGACAGCTTCTCCACGGGGATCCTTCCGTCAGCGGCGTCGGTGCGCCGGGGGAGTAGCGCGTTCCCAGCCCCGCCGCGACGCTCGCGTGGCGAGGCCCGCGGACCGCGACCGGTAGACGACGTAGGGCCGGAACAGGTAACCGACCGGCGCGGTGAACGCGTGCACGAGCCGGGTGAACGGCCAGATCGTGAACAGGGCCATGCCGATCAGCGTGTGCAGCTGGAAGGCGAACCCGGCCCCGCTCATCGCCTCCACGTCCGGTTGCAGCACGAAGAGCGACCGGAACCACGGCGAGACCGACTCGCGGTAGTTGTGCTCCTCGCCGCCCGCGGCACCGAGCAGGGTGGTGGCCAGACCCGCGACGATCGCCGCGACCAGCACCACGTACATCAGCTTGTCGTTGCGCGTGGTCGCCATGAACACCGGCCCCGTGGTGCGCCGCCGGTAGACCAGGATCGCGACACCGACGAGCGTGCAGAACCCGGCGATCGCCCCCAGCACGAGCGCCTGCACGTGGTAGGCCTCCTGCGACAGGCCGAGCGCGTCGGTCCAGGACTTCGGGATGACCAGCCCGATGACGTGGCCGATGATCACGACCAGCAGCCCGAAGTGGAACAGGGGGCTCCCGATGCGCAGCAGCCGCGACTCGTAGAGCTCCGACGAGCGGGTCGTCCAGCCGAACTTGTCGTAGCGGTAGCGCCAGATCGTGCCGCCGACCAGCACCGCGACCATGACGTAGGGCAGCACGGCCCACAGCAGGACGTCGAGCAGGGTCATCGCGGACCTCCGGACGGGGCGGGCGCGAACGGCGGCAGGTCCAGGCCCACCTGCTCCCGCGGCGGGCCGCTGCGGGCCAGCGCCCGGGCCGCGGCGGTGTCCTCGGGGGAGGGCCCCGGCAGCAGCGCGCACACCGCCTCGACCGGCGCCGCGTACGGGGACCCGGCGTCCAGCAGGGCGAGCCGCAGCAGCTCCAGGCCCGCCCGGTGCTCCTGGAGCAGGGCCAGCCCGTCGGCGAGATCGGCGGTGGCGGCGTACTCCAGCACCGCGGGCAGGAAGTCGGGCAGCTCCGTCCCGACCGGTTCGGCCCCGCCCGCGCGGTAGCGCGCCTTCAGAGCGGCCAGGGCGCCGCCGCGGCGGCGGGTCTCCCCGTCGGTCCACCAGGTCAGGTAGAGGCAGCAGCGTCGGCTGCGGTCGAAGAGCCCCACGTAGTGCTCGGCGAGGCCCCCCATGGCCCGGCCACCGTCGTTGAAGGCGGTGTCGTTGAATGCGGTGTCGAGGAACGCCGTGAGCCGTTCCCGCGGGCGGCCGTCGGGCAGCTCCGCGACGGCCGCCCGGACCAGCGGCAGCGTCGCGCGGACGTGGTCGTCGGGGTACTGCAGGCACACCGACGCGGCCTGCAGCACCACGCGCGTATCGGCGGCGATCACCGTGGCTCCTGCGCGGCTCCGGACGGTCGGCTCCCGGCCGAGTCGCCCTCCTCGGCGGCCGGAGCCCCCTGCGATGCCTGCCCGCTCTTCGTCTCGGTGCGCTCCGGCGGGAACAGGCCGGGCGGGCGGCCCTTGCCGTCCCAGTTGAGCAGGTTGACCCGGGCGCCGGGCTCGCCGGGATCGGCCACGGCGTCGCTGGTCTGGCGGTTGCGCAGGGCGTGGAAGGTCTCGACGGAGACCGGTAGGGGTCGCCCGGAGGCCTCCCCGAACGGGCCGCTGCCCGCGTCGTCGCCGGGGCCGAGGAGGTCGTCGAGGCTGCAGCCGATCTCCTCGAGGCCTGCCGCCTCCCCCTCGTACGCGGTGGGGATGACGTAGCGCTCCTCGTACTTCGCCACCGCGAGGAGCCGGTACATCTCGACGAGCGCCGCGCCGGTCGTCCCGGCGGCCTGGGCGATCGCCTCGTCGCGCGGGCGGTCCAGGGTGACGTCGCGCATGTAGCTGCGCATGGCGGCGAGCTTGCGCAGCACGGCGGTGACGGGGACGGGATCACCGGCGGTGAACAGCTCCGCGAGGTACTCGACGGGGATGCGCAGCGCGTCGATCGCGCCGAACAGGTTGTCCACGTCCTCGCCGTCGTGGCCGGTCTCGGTGAGCCGTTCGACCACCGGCGAGAGCGGCGGGATGTACCAGACCATCGGCATCGTGCGGAACTCCGGGTGCAGCGGCAGGGCCACCCGGTAGTCCTTGATCAGCCGGTACGTCGGCGAGCGCCGCGCGGCATCGAGCCAGTCCTGCGAGATGCCCTCCCGGCGGGCGGCCGCGATCACCTCCGGGTCGTTCGGGTCGAGCAGCAGGTCGAGCTGGGCCTCGTACAGGTCGTGCTCGTCGGCGACCGCGGCCGCCTGCGCGACCCGGTCGACGTCGTAGAGCACGAGCCCGATGTAGCGCAGCCGGCCGACGCAGGTCTCGCTGCACACCGTCGGGAGGCCCACCTCCACCCGCGGGTAGCAGAACGTGCACTTCTCGGCCTTGCCGGTGCGGTGGTTGAAGTAGACCTTCTTGTACGGGCAGCCGGTGACGCACATCCGCCAGCCGCGGCAGCGGTCCTGGTCGACCAGCACGATGCCGTCCTCGGCGCGTTTGTACATCGCCCCGGACGGGCAGGAGGCCACGCAGGACGGGTTGAGGCAGTGCTCGCAGATGCGCGGCAGGAAGAACATGAACGCCCGCTCGTAGTCGAAGCGGACCTTGTCCTCGGCCTCGCGGCGGATGCGCTCGACGATCGGGTCGTGCGGCCCGTGCTCGGGCGCGCCGCCCAGGTCGTCGTCCCAGTTCGCGCTCCACTCCACGGCCATCGGCTCGCCGGAGATCAGCGACTTCGGCTGGGCGACGGGGAAGTCGTCGCCCAGCGGTGCGTCGGTGAGGTTCTCGTAGTCGTAGGTCCACGGTTCGTAGTAGTCGCGGATGTTGGGCAGCACCGGGTTCGCGAAGATCGTCGCGAGCTTGCGCCACCGGCCGCCCGCCTTGAGCTGCAGCCGCCCGCGGCGGTTGCGCACCCAGCCGCCGCGCCAGCGCTCCTGGTCCTGGTAGCGGCGCGGGTAGCCCTGGCCGGGGCGGGTCTCGACGTTGTTGAACCAGACGTACTCGACGCCGCTGCGGTTGGTCCACGCCTGCTTGCAGGTCACCGAGCAGGTGTGGCAGCCGATGCACTTGTCGAGGTTCATCACCATGGCGAGCTGGGCCATCGGCTTCATCTAGTACCGCACCTCCTGGCTGCGCCGGCGGATCACCGTGACCTCGTCGCGCTGGTTGCCCGTCGGGCCGAGGTAGTTGAACGCGAAGCTCAACTGGGCGTAGCCGCCGATCAGATGGGTGGGCTTGACCAGGATGCGGGTGACCGAGTTGTGGATGCCCCCGCGGCGCCCCGTCGCCTCGGAGCGCGGGACGTTCACGACCCGTTCCTGTGCGTGGTAGACGAACGCCGTCCCGGGCGGCATCCGGTGGGTGACGATCGCCCGCGCGACCAGCACGCCGTTGCGGTTGACCGCCTCCACCCAGTCGTTGTCGCGCACCTCGATCGCGGCGGCGTCGGCCTCGCTCATCCAGACCACCGGCCCGCCGCGCGAGAGCGAGAGCATGAGCAGGTTGTCCTGGTACTCGGAGTGGATCGACCACTTCGAGTGCGGGGTCAGGTAGCGCACCGTCACCGACGCGCCGTCGGTCGTGCCGATGGCCGGCTCGCCGAACAGGCGCTGCATGTCCAGCGGCGCCCGGTAGACGGGCAGCGTCTCACCCAGCTCGTGCATCCAGTCGTGGTCGAGCAGCAGGTGCATCCGCCCGGTGAGCGTGTGCCAGGGCTTGCCCCGCTCCAGATTGACGGTGAACGGCGCGTATCGGCGCCCGCCCGTCTCGCTGCCCGACCACTCGGGGCTGGTGATCACCGGCACCGGGCGGGCCTGGGTGTCGGCGAAGGTGATCCGGCGCTCCTCGCTGCCCTCGGCGAGATCGGCCAGCCGGACGCCGGTGCGCCGCTCCAGCTCGCGGAAGCCCGCCACCGCGAGCCGGCCGTTGGTGGTGCCGGAGAACGCGAGGATGGCCTCGGCCATCTTGGCGTCGGTGTCGATCGCCGGGCGCCCGTCGCCCGCCCCGCCGAGCATGACGCCGTTGCGCCCGGCCAGGTCGGCCACCTCCTCCTCGGGATGGACGGTGACGGCCTTGGTGGTCAGGCCCAGCCGGTCGACCAGCGGCCCGATGCTCGCCATCTTGTCCGCGACCGCGGTGAAGTCGCGCTCCACCACGGCGAACGACGGCATCGTCCGCCCCGGCACGGGCTCGGTCTCCCCGGCCCGCCAGTCCAGCACCCGCCCGCCGGGCTGGGCCGTCTCGCCTGGCGTGTCGTGCTGCAGCGGGACGGCCACGACGTCGCGGCGGACCCCGAGATGGGTGCGCGCCAGCTCGGAGAAGCGCCGCGCGATCGCGTGGAACACGGCGAAGTCGGTGCGGGTCTCGAACGGCGGGTCGATGGCCGGGGTGAAGGCGTGCACGAACGGGTGCATGTCCGTGCTGTTGAGGTCGTGCTTCTCGTACCAGGTGGCAGCCGGGAGAACGACGTCGGAGAGCAGCGTCGAACTGGTCATCCGGAAGTCCAGCGACAGCAGCAGATCTAGCTTGCCCTCGGGCGGCTCGCCGTCGCGCCAGACGACGTCTCGCGGGCGGCGGTCCGGCGGGGTCTGGTCGGCGCGCAGGTTGTGGTGGGTGCCGAGCAGGTGGCGCAGGAAGTACTCGTCGCCCTTGGCCGAGGAACCCAGCAGGTTCGCCCGCCACAGCGTGAGGCAGCGCGGCCAGTTCTGCGGGGCGTCCGGGTCCTCGATGGCGAACCGCAGCCGTCCGGCCGCGAGCTCGCCCGCCACGTACGCGCCTGCGGCAGGGCCGTCTGCGCCCTCCGGGATCTCGTCGGCGAGGTCGAGCGGGTTGCGGTCGAACTGCGGGTAGGACGGCATCCAGCCAAGGCGCGCGGACAGCGCGATCGTGTCGATCGTGTGCATGCCGGCCAGCGCCCCGCTGCCCAGCGGGGAGGCCAGCGCGTCGGCCCGGTAACCGTCGTAGCGCCACTGGTCGGTGTGGGTGTACCAGTACGCGGTGCCGATCATCTGGCGCGGCGGGCGCGACCAGTCGGTGGCCATCGCCATCGTCGCCCAGCCGGTGATCGGGCGGCACTTCTCCTGCCCGACGTAGTGCGCCCAGCCGCCGCCGTTGCGCCCCATCGAGCCGGTGAGCAGCAGCAGGGCGAGGACCGCGCGGTAGGTGGCGTCGCCGTGGAACCACTGGCAGATCCCCGCGCCCATGACGATCATGGTGCGGCCGCCGGACTCCTCGGCGTTGCGCGCCATCTCGCGGGCGATGCGGATCATCTGCGCGGCGGGCACCGAGGTGATCGGCTCCTGCCAGGCGGGGGTGTAGGGCTGCGCGGGGTCGTCGTAGCCGGTGGGCCACTGCCCCGGCAGCCCCGGGCGCGAGACGCCGTACTGGGCGAGCATCAGGTCGAACACCGTGGTGACGAGCCGGTCGCCGATGCGGCGCACCGGCACCCCGCGGCGCAGCACGCCACCCGTGGCGGACGAGCCGTCGGGCGCGTCGAACCGGGGGAACAGCACCTCGGCCGCCTCGCCGTGCTCCGGGTCGAACAGCGTGAGCTGTGGGGCCACCTCGCCGAGGTCGAGGTTCCACCTCCCGGCCCCCGACGGGGTGTAGCGGAACCCGAGCGAGCCGTTCGGCACCACCGGCTCACCGGTGCGCCCGTCGATGAGCACCGTCTTCCATGCGGCGCCCTCGCCGTCCGCCTCGGCATCGCCGAGGTCGGCCGCGGTGAGGAACTTCCCCGGGACGTGTGCGCCGTCGCGTTCGTCGAGCGTCACGAGGAACGGCAGGTCGGTGAAGCGCTGTACGTAGTCGACGAAGAACGGCACCCGCCGGTCGACGAAGCACTCCTTGAGGATCACGTGGCCCATCGCCATCGCGAGCGCCCCGTCCGTGCCCGGCTGGGCGGGCAGCCACGTGTCGGCGAACTTCGTGTTGTCCGCGTAGTCCGGCGACACGACGACGACCTTCTGGCCCTTGTAGCGCGCCTCGGCCATCCAGTGCGCGTCCGGGGTGCGGGTGACGGGCACGTTGGAGCCCCACATGACGAGGTACGTGGCGTTCCACCAGTCGCCGGACTCGGGCACGTCGGTCTGGTCGCCGAACACCTGCGGCGACGCGACGGGCAGGTCGGCGTACCAGTCGTAGAACGACGTCATGCAGCCGCCGACCAGCTCGATGAACCGCGAGCCGACGGCGTGGCTCACCATCGACATCGCCGGGATCGGGGAGAACCCCGCGATCCGGTCCGGGCCGTAGGTCTTCGCGGTGTGCACGTGCGCGGCCGCGACGATCTCCACGGCCTCGTCCCAGCCGACCCGGACGTGCCCGCCCTTGCCGCGGGCCTGCTGGTAGCGGCGGCGCCGCTCGGGGTCGCCGGTGATCTCGGCCCAGGCGAGAACGGGGTCGCCGAGGCGGGCCTTCGCCTCGCGGTACATCTCCAGCAGCACGCCGCGTGCGTACGGGTAGCGCACCCGGGTGGGCGAGTAGGTGTACCAGGAGAACGCCGCGCCGCGTGGGCACCCGCGGGGCTCGTACTCGGGGGAGTCCGCGCCCACCGACGGGTAGTCGGTCTGCTGGCTCTCCCAGGTGATGATCCCGTCCTTGACGTAGACCTTCCACGAGCACGAGCCGGTGCAGTTCACCCCGTGCGTGGAGCGGACGACCTTGTCGTGGCTCCACCGGTCCCGGTAGAACACGTCGCCCTCGCGGCCGCCGCGCAGGTGCACCGAGCGCAGGTCCGGCGAGGTCGCGCGGCGGGTGAAGAAGCGCCCGGTGCGTAGCAGCGCGTCCGCGGCCGGGCCGTCCGTCCCGGCCTGCGGCCGGCTTGCGGTCCCGCCACGCGTCATCGCCTGCCCCTTCCGCGACCTTGTGACGGCGGCCATACTGCTCCTCCGTCCGGGGCCGCGCCAACGACCGAAGGTCCCGCCGCTGGAGGTGAGAGGGCCCTATCGGCGCCGCCCCCGGCCTGCCCACACTCGTCGGGACACGGGAGGATCGGCATGGGGACGCGGTCGGAACGCGAGGTCGCCGCGGTCACGCAGCAGGGCTCGCCGGGGGTGATGCTGGCGCTGGCCACGGTCGGCTTCGCCGTGACGTTCTGGGCGTGGGCGTTGCTGTCGCCGTTGGGGGCGAGCCTGCGCGAGCAGCTCTCGCTGACCTCGTTCCAGCAGTCGCTGGTGGTGGCCGTCCCGGTGATCGTCGGCTCACTGGGCCGGATCCCGGTCGGCGCGCTCACCGACCGGCTCGGCGCGCGGCGGATGTTCCCCGCGCTTGCGCTGCTGACCGTGCTCCCGGTGCTCTATCTCGGCCATCTCGCGGACTCGCTCGCCGGCTACCTGGTGGGCGGTTTCTTCCTCGGCCTCGGCGGCACGACGTTCGCGATCGGGATCCCGTTCGTCAACGCGTGGTACCCGCCGGCACGCCGCGGCCTCGCGCTCGGGATCTTCGGGGCCGGCATGGGCGGTACCGCGATCTCGGCGTTCTCGACCGTCCAGCTGGCCACCGCGTTCGGGCGGTCGTTCCCGTTCGATCTCGTCGCGATCGTGCTCGTGGTCTACGCCGTGGTCGCCTACCTCGTGCTGCGCGACCGGGCGGACCGGCCGATCCCGTCCGGGACGATGCTCGGCAGGCTCGCGAGGACGCTGCGGCTGCGGGAGACCTGGGAGCTGTCGCTGCTCTACGCGGTCGCCTTCGGCGGGTTCGTCGCGTTCAGCGTCTACCTGCCCACCTACCTGGTCACCGCCTACGGCCTCGACCGGTCCGACGCCGCGCTGCGGACGGCGGGTTTCGTCCTGCTCGCGGTGGCGATGCGCCCGATCGGCGGGTGGCTCTCCGATCGGGTGGGGCCGGTGCGGGTCCTCGTGGTCGCCTACGGCGCGCTGACCCTGCTCGCCGTGGTGGCCGCGTTCGAACCGCCCCTGATCCCCGTGGACACGATCGCGTTCCTCGGCATGGCCGCGGCCCTCGGCGCGGGGACCGGGGCGGTGTTCGCGTTCGTCGCCCTGCTCGTCCCGCCGGAACGGGTCGGGGCCGTCACCGGGGTCGTCGGCGCCGCGGGCGGGCTCGGCGGGTTCTTCCCGCCGCTGGTGATGGGCGCGGTCTACGGCGCGGTCGGCGACTACACCTTCGGCTACCTGCTGCTCGCGCTCACCGCCGCGGCGGCGGGGATCTACACGAGCACGGTCATGCGGCAGCGGGCGGTGCGCACGGCCGGGTAAGGGCTCATCCCGGGCGGTCGCCGATCCGGCGCACCGCGTGGCGCAGCGCCGCCACCGGCGGCGACGTGTCGAGGGTGCGGGTGCACAGGGACAGCGGGCCCGGTTGCACGCCCGTGACCGGGACGAACACGACCTCGCGGCGGTTGTCCGCCACGAACCCGCCGGTGATCACGACGGCCTGCCCGGACGCCACCACCACCACCAGCACCAGCACCAGCACCAGCTCGTCCATCGTCCGCACGGACGGGCCGTCGCGGACCGGGACGCCGCTGGGCCGCGGGTCGCGGGCCCACCAGCGCACCCGGACGAGGTCGGCCTCGTCGTCGGTGACGTGCGGCTCGCCGTCCTGCTCGCCGATCGCCACCGAGGGCCGCCCGGCGAGCGGGTGCGTCACGGGCAGCGCGACGACCCGCGGCTCGTGGCGCGGTAGGTCGAAGCGCGGTAGGTCGAGGCGCGGTAGGTCGAAGCGCAGGCCGGTCGCGTCCGCGACCGCGCGTCGGTGCGGGCCGCGTTCGACGCCGCGCAGGCGCAGCTCGGCGAGATCGACCCAGGCGGCGCGGCGCTCTGTCGCGGTTCGCGGGGGTTGGCGGCATGCCCCGCAGGGGTTGGGTGCGC